>JAOQAK010000099.1 GCA_025963635.1 Ferruginibacter sp. | reverse complement strand
ATTCTGAAATCTACCACAGAAATCATAAGACCGAACAGAAAATTCCCAAGAAATAAAATCAAAAAGAAACCGCCATCCATGAATTACAAACAATTGTAGCTTAACTAAACGACATTGATTCACCATTGACGATTTTACCAGGTTCGTCCCTTCATATACTCATCCAGTTCCTTCCTTGTCATGGGAAGATCTTTTCGTTCATCCAGCCATTTCAGAAAATCTTTTTTGATTTCATCGGTCCATTGCATATCGATCTGGCCCGGCGTGTATTTACCCTCACGAAGACGCTGGTGCCCATATGCATCCCTTAACTGAACAAATTCTGAATTTAATACGAGGTCTTCCAAAAGCGCTGCAGGTATGAAAACGATGCCTGTTTTTTTGGCGAGCACTATATCGCCCGGCAGCACGGTTGCCCGGCCAATGCGAATAGGCACATTGATGCCCGCGAGCATCATTTGCTGTATGTAAGAAGGGTCATATCCTTTTACCCATCCATTAAATCCATTTATATCCAACAGTCCTTCTATATCACGGACCGATCCGTAAAAGATTACTCCCCTGTGTGATTTTGCATAGATCGCATTGCCAAGATTATCTCCTATCAGCGTGCCATCTACTATCTTTCCATAACTGTCCGCTACATAAATATCGCCGTCTTTCAATGCATCAATTGGCCATGAGTTAGTGCTGCCAATACGGCCTTCAGCTTTTCCTTTATCTTTTATGATCTTATCAAAATCAGGTCGTGCAGGCATGTATTGTGCTGTTACCACGCGCCCTACCATTACTGAATCGGGGCGGATTACCATCCAGTCACCTTCGAACTGGTTTTGATAACCCTTATTTCGCAGGTAACCCCAGGCTTCTTCCAGTGAAACTTTTTTTAGGCGGTCGAGGATTCGTTGGGGTGCCATTGGTCTTCCATCAGGGGAACGTTCTCCTTTCCATTCGGGAGTTAGTGCTTTAAGCTGTTCGCTGGTTAATGTAACTTGTTGCGCCGGCAAGTAGATAATAATAAACAGGAAGAAAGCTAGAGCGATCATTTTTTTATTCATATAGCTAAATTTATGTGTGTACTCAATCTACTATTTTAGTTGCAGTAAAAAGAGATGTTGATTTAATTTTGTTGTGCTCTCAACCGGCTCATTACAGGTCCGGGAAAAGGCTCGATGCAGACACAAAAGTCTTCGATAATGCTAAGTAATTAGCTATACCATTATAGTTGTAACCAGGTAAAGTTTTCTATTTATCCCACCATAACCTCGTATCTAATTTATCCGCACCTTGTTTCGCAATTACCGGGTTTACATTTGCAGAATTTACGGAAATTTCAGAAATAGGATAGGTGAGCCTCCTGATAAAAGTTCCCGTAGGAATGTCCCCTACATATGGGTTAGGAGTTAATACCGGGTAACCGCTTCGCCTGAAGTTAGCCCAGGCTTCCGGACCATTTAAAAACGAAGCGATCCAATATTGTGTATTTATTTGTTGAAGTGCTGTTGCTGGATTGAAAGGATTGTTAGTAAGGTAGGTAGTGATGTCTCCGGCGGCAACAGCAGAAGCTGCATCGAAGCTGGCCATTTGTTGCATGTGGAGTGTTACACCTGCATCATAATAGCTTTGAACTGTCCCGGTAGTTATCCATCCTCTTTCCCTGGCTTCTGCGAGCAATAATTGAGTTTGAGCGGCGGTAACAAAAAATACAGGCGCGCTTGTCTTTACCATTCTCCTGCGATCTACCTGGCTGTAATCATAAAAGCTTTTTAAACCATCGGCTGCAGCTGCGGCTACAATGGTGCCATTATCTTTTCCCATTGGCATCCCAATTTGCACCCCGGGGCTGGTAGAACCTATAGCGGGTGTTTGAGCCGGGCCTGATGTAGCGCCCACATAACGGATAGCAATAGACGAAAGGCGGGGATCGTTTGCTTATCACCTTCTTTACTGGAAACCGTTCCGGTAACTGTTTGAGCATCAACCCGCGCACAAAATAGCAGTAAAGTAAAAAAAGAGAACAGGAGTATTCTCCAACCTGGTTTGTAAACCAGTTTTAGATTTTTCTTCATAATAGCAATTTGATTTGGTTGTTTTGAATAATATACTAAAGTTTCTAAGTCATATTTCAGTCGATTTTTGCAGGCACAAAATGATCAATATCGTGTTGTTCATATGAATTCCTCTGCGGATACTTACTAAAAGTGACAGCACGCAGATGACTTAATAATCCATCACACAATCAATACAACATTGGGGAATTTGAAAAGATGGCAAGGATATGCACGCAATAATGTATGAAGAAGATTTTATTGCAAGCAAGCAAGCAACGCCTATCTCGAAACAAAGTAAATGAACATGTACTATAAAAACTTCCATTTAAAACCGACGGTGAATTTTGTACATTTTATAATCCTGGTTGTTACTCTGCTCACGCTTGCTGCATATCAACGCTAACGGTTAGGTGATCTTCTGTCGTGCAGGTATTCCGAGACTTTATTTAATTATTGCTATAAAAAAATATGTTCGTATTTTTTCATCTCCTATAATTATAAAGTGAAGGGATGAATCAATTTATACTTCGGCAGGGTGTTTCAAAAGAGCTGCAGTTCTTTCCTCATATCCTGGAATTTGCCAGTCAGAAATTTCAGACGGTGCAATTGCATTCACTGGAAATAATTAAAACCGAATGCCTTAAGATCTATTATGTTACCGAAGGAAAGTTTGAATGGATGATCGATCACCAGTTCTACACACTTTATCCGGGAGATGTTGCTTTGCTAAGACCGGGACAATATTTTGGTTCTGAAAAAGGATTTTTTGACCTGGGTACGCTCTGGTGGTTATGCATTGGGCCAGATAACTCCCAGCCCAGTGAAGCCATGCAAGAGAACTGGAGCGGCATTTTGGCGGCCGAAGATCACGTTGCAGGAAAGCTATTAAGTTTTAATCATAACCCTGTTTTACCGGGGTTTAAAGTAGTTGGTGAAATATTCCAGCAATTGCAACGGGAGCTCTTTATCCAGGAAATTGGTTACCGCACCCGAACCAGCCATCTTGTTGATGAATTACTCATTTCGATCATTAGGCAACTCGCCACGCAGGATACCAAGCGAAGAGATTTCCCGCAGTCATTTCTGCAGTTGGAACAAATGCTGCGTGATAATCTTTCTCATCAATGGACAGTAGAGGAAATGGCTGTGACAATGCGGTTAGGGATTTCCGCGTTTACAGAAAAGGTAAAGAACTATACCGGTTTTCCCCCGCTGAACTATTTAATCAACATACGCATTTCCGAAGCCATTAAATTATTAAAGCGGACAGACCTAACGCTAACGGATATAGCCCTGGACACAGGTTTTTATTCATCACAACATTTTTCAACCACTTTCAAAAAAATTACCGGTTACACGCCAAGCCGGTTTAAGAAAAATAACATAGGTAAATCGTGAAGCAAAATAACATCAATTAAAAAACCGGAAACAATGCGCCACACTGTATGCAAAAGCTAGTCAACAAAAAACAAAAAAAAGAAAATCATCAAAACCGGGATTGTATTATCACGGTCGATATCGGCACTTCAGCAGTTAGGATATTTGCCTTTGAAATGGAGGGTGCAATCATTGCAACCATGAAGGGTTTTTACCCTACATTTCACACACAACCGGATTACAGCGAGCAGGATCCGGAGCAGATATTCGTAACGGTTCTAAATGTGTTGAGAAATATACTTACTGAGAAAATACATCCCAATAAATACAAAGTGGCTGCAATCTGTTTTAGTGCTGCAATGCACAGTGTATTACCCGTTGATAAAAACGGTACACCGCTCGGGAATGCAATTGTATGGGCAGATAACAGGGCAAAAAAAGAAGCTGCTGAATTGAAGAATAGTGAACTCGGAGAAAAAATATATCATGCAACGGGAACTCCTATTCATCCTATGTCGCCGCTTGCAAAAATTGCCTGGCTTAGAAATAACGACAAAGAAAGATTTGCCAGCACTTATAAATTTGTTTCGATAAAGGATTATATTTTACAGCAATTAACGGGTGAATATGTAATCGACCACAGCCTCGCTTCGTCTACAGGCCTCCTTAATATTCATACTTTGGAGTGGAACAGTGACTCACTGGCATTTGCTGGTATTGATGGCGATAAATTGCCAAAACCTGTTCCCGTTTATTATTCCGGGTTAACCTTTCATAAACAGTATTGTGCCAACCTGGGAGTGCCCGCAAAAACAAAAATTATAATCGGCGCAAGTGATGGTTGCCTCGCTACACTTGGTTCAGGAGTATGGGGCGAAGGAAAAGCGACCATTACCATTGAAGCCAGCGGAGCGGTAAGAGTAGCGGGCAAAAAGGTGCTGGAAGATAAAAAATTGAGATTTTTTAATTACCTGCTCGCGGATGGGTATTATGTTTCAGGTGGACCAACCAATAATGGAGGTGTAATTTTTGAATGGTTTACCAGGCAGTTTGGAACTTTCCAGGACTATACCGACTTTGAAGAAAATGTTTCCGATTTTTTTAAAGAAGCGGCCATGGTGGCGCCCGGATCTGATGGGCTAATATTTTTGCCCTACCTGCTCGGAGAGAGGGCTCCTATCTGGAATGCCAATGCCCGCGGATTATATTTTGGCATTAATATCAAACATGAGCAAAAGCACTTCGTAAGAGCTACCATTGAAGGCATTTTATACGAGATATACAGTATTGGAAAGATTTTGGAAGAACATCGTTCCATCGAAAGTTTGTATGTAAACGGAACTTTCGCATCCCTGCCCCTTTGGGCCCAGATAATGGCTGACATGTTCAATAAGCCTGTTTATGTAAACGACACTCACGACACGATTGGTAAAGGCGCATTGTTATTAAGTCTTACCGGAATGGGGATATACAAGAATTTAGAAGAAGCCTCCGCAACGATCCGATTTCCGCATGTATTTTTACCCAGCCAGCGCGATCATAATGTTTATATGAGCTATTTCTCCATATTTGAACGGCTAAGCAGCAAACTGGAAGAGGAGTTTAGCCAGATAGCACTGTTACAGCAACGTAAGTAGAGAGTCTCGGTGACGTCCAAAAAAACTGTAAGTCTACCCCAATTAAAAAAAATGGGCTGAGATAGAAATCTCTGCCCGTAAGTCCAATATCCTAAAAAAACCAATACTATGACAATGGTAAAATTAAGATCATTGTATCACAATTGTTAATAAATTGTTATGTGTTTTGCGGTTAAGATATGAATGTTGCCGGATAGCAATTCCATCTGACGGGGCCGCATGAAATAAATTAACTACACTTTTTTAAATCCATTAACTTAGTGATATGATCCCACAGCGAGTTTTTTTGTGAAAAGATACGTGGTCAGTTGTGGGATTCGCTCATTATAGATGCCCTGCATGCTAATATACATTTAGTAATAAAAACGATTGTTATGCCAACCCTGCAACAATGGCTCTCAGATTATGGGAAAAGCCATCAAAACGAAACCAATAAGACGATCCATTGGATTTGCGTTCCAACGATCTTTTTTTCACTGGTCGGATTCTTGTACGGTATAAAACTCCCTTTTTCAATAGCTGGAGTACCTGTAAACGTGGCAATGATTGTGTTGATATTCGTTGTAGCTTATTATTTTACACTCAGTAAAACCCTCTGGATAGGGATGCTGATTTTTGGAATTGGCTGTCTGTTGATTTGCCAGTTGATAGAGATAAGTGGATTACTGCCGCTTTGGTTAGCATGCATTATTTTATTTGCAGCAGCATGGACAGGGCAGTTTTATGGTCATAAGGTAGAAGGCAAAAAACCATCCTTCCTGAAAGACATCCAGTTTTTAATGATTGGCCCTGCCTGGCTGATGAGTTTTATTTACCGCAAGATAGGTGTACCCGTATAAATTATTCAAGGCCAAATAAATCGATGTTCAATGCACGCAAGGTTTGATCTTTATACGCGCCTTCGATCAATACTGAGATATTGTGTGGACTGCCGCCATAACTCACCATACGCACCGGGATATCTTTCAATGCCCTGAAAAGTTTTTCCATTACATCCTTGGTTTGCGTTATTTCATTACCGACAATTGAAACAATGGCCTGGTTCGGATCTATTTCAACTGTTCCGAATGGCTCCAGTTCTTTTATTATTTCCGCTAAATGAGTATCATTATCAATGGTCAAGGAAACAGCCACTTCAGAAGTAGTGATCATATCAATGGAAGTACGGTATTTCTCAAACACTTCAAATATTTTCCTTAAAAATCCATAGGCCAAAAGCATGCGGCTGCTCTTTATTTTGATGGCTGTGATGCCGTCTTTTGCCGCTACGGCTTTTACCCCCACACTGCCGGCATGTTCTGTGATCAACGTCCCTTTTGCTTCAGGTTGCATTGTATTCAGCAATTTAACTGGCACATTGTAAAATTGTGCGGGCCAAATACTTGCGGGGTGCAAAATCTTTGCTCCAAAATAGGCCAGTTCAGCAGCTTCTTCAAAACTTAACTGTTCGATGGCGACTGTTTTTTTAACAACCCTTGGATCGTTATTGTGCATACCATCAATATCAGTCCATATCTCGCAAACGGTGGCATTGATCGCAGCGGCAATCAAAGATGCGCTATAGTCACTGCCCCCGCGCTTCAAATTGTCAACCTCGCCTTTTGAATTACGGCTGATATAGCCCTGGGTGATGAATATATCTTTATCCTTATTGCGTTGTAAAATTTGCGCCAGCTTAACTTTTATACTTCCTATCTGCGGTTCATCGTAATTATCGATGGTCATAAAATCAAGCGCGGGTATCAACAGGTGATCAATACCCTGTTCTTCGAGGTAAACGGAAAATAATTTTGTGCTAAGTAATTCGCCCTGCGCCAGGATGTCCTTGTTCAGCGCTTCGCTGAAGGAAATCTTTAAAATGATATTTAGAAATTCAAAATGTTCATTGGTAATTGCAGTCGCTTTTTCTAATGCTGCAGGTGTCGTTAATAAATGGCTGCAAAAGTTTTTATAATGAATTTCCAGTGCGCTGATCTGCTTTTTGGCGGTGCCTCTGTCTCCCTGCGACAAAGAAGTACTTATCTCCACCAATGCATTGGTAGTGCCGCTTAACGCAGACAACACCACAATCTTCCGCTCTTTATCTTTGGTTATCAACTTTGACACTTCATGCATCCTTTCAGGCTTTCCTACACTGGTGCCTCCAAATTTCATTATTTTCATGTTTTCCACAGCTTCGCTTTAAAACGTTTAAGATGAATCATTATTTGAGTCGGCAAAATTACCGGTTAATGACCCGCTTTCAAAAAAATTAATTGCGGAATGTGTAAACGCTAAGAATTGAGACGCCAACACTTCCAAATGATGAATTTTCTTAAAATAAAATTGGCTGACAATTGTATGATGCCAGGATCATTTTATTTCAAGTTCATATTTTTTGCCAAGTGTATTAAGGTCATCCACCACCGCCCTTAACAACGGAATACCATTATTCATTCTCTCGATTTCCATCGCTCTTTCCGGATCACCGGGAATAACCACCCTTACTTCGGTTTTAATAGTTTTCGCAGACCTGAAGCGGGATATCCATTTGTCCATGTGCAATTTGAAATCGGCTGCCGGTCTGAATGCATCGATCCGCATAGCGCCAAAGAAATGCCCGATGCCCTCGCCTGGTAAGTTTTCCGGCATAGCAATGTAGGCAGGAAAGGGTGGTACCCACGGACCGTAGTTAGCGCCACTTAAAATGGCAGAAAAGATATCTACCACCGAGCCAAGCATATAGCCTTTATGACTGCCATGTTCTTTATCACCTCCCAGTGGTAATAATGCGCCGCCGTTTTTTACTTCACTCGCCTTTGTGCTTGGTTCGCCGTCTTTTGTCTGCACCCAGCCTGCCGGCGTATCCTGGTTCTTGCGTTGCAATATTTCCAGCTTTCCATTGGCAGCAGTGGTGGTGGCAAAATCAGCAACAAAGGGGTGTTCACTGCCGGCAGGTATGGCTATGGCAATCGGGTTAGTGCCCAATAATCTTTCTACAGAAAAAGTAGGCGCTACAAGTGCTGATGCATTCGTCATAGCGATACCGATCATATCGTTTTCAAGAGCCATCATTGCATGATATCCTGCGATACCGAAATGATTGCTGTTCTTTACACTTACCCAGCCTGTGCCTACATTTTTGGCCTTGTTGATTGCTACCTGCATGGCTGCGGGCGCAACCACCAGGCCAAGCCCTCTGTCTCCATCTACAACCGCTGTGGACGGCGTTTCGTGAACAATGGAGATTGTTGGATTGGCATTGATCCTGTTCACTTCCCATAGACGCACGTATCCGGTTAACCTTGCGATTCCATGGCTGTCAACGCCGCGTAGATCTGCGGACAATAATACTTTGGTGGCGGTTTCTGCGTTGGCTTCGCTGCAACCGATCTTAATAAATATATTTTTTGCAAAGGAGTAGAGTTGCTGATAAGAGTAAGTTTGTGTCATCGGCTAATGGTAGGTGATGGATGAAGCTTTTTTATACTTACTGTATTGCAATGCTGGTATTTATGCTCATTTCGCACAAAAATAACAGCTCATTTCAGTAAGTGTATGAAAGACAGAATGGGTAAGCAAGATGGTTAGTTAAAACTGCAGATGCCGCACAGTTAATCCATCATTGATTAATTGTTTCAAAGAATCGATGCCAATTTTTAGATGGCGCTCCACAAACTCAGAGGTAACTTTTTTATCACTGGCTTCTGTTTTCACACCCTCCGGGACCATGGGACTGTCACTTACCAGCAATAGGGCTCCTGTTGATATCTTATTGTAAAAACCCACTGTAAAGATGGTGGCGGTTTCCATATCAATTGCGTATGCCCGTATCCGTTGCAGGTATTCTTTAAATACTTCATCATGCTCCCATACACGACGGTTGGTAGTGTACACAGTTCCGGTCCAATAATCGCAGGCATAATCGCGTATGGTAGTGGAGATGGCTTTCTGAAGCATAAATGCGGGTAAAGCAGGAACTTCGGGTGGAAAATAATCATTGCTTGTTCCTTCGCCCCGCAATGCTGCAATGGGAAGTATTAAATCTCCAATCTTATTTCGTTTTTTTAGTCCGCCACATTTACCCAAAAACAGTACCGCCTTGGGATCTATGGCAGTCAGCAAATCCATCACGGTAGCTGCTCCGGGGCTGCCCATTCCAAAATTAATAATGGTGATATTGCTGGCGGTGGCACATTGCATGGGCCTGTCTTTGCCGATAACCTTTACATTATTCCATTTCGCAAACATTTCCACATAGTTGGAAAAATTGGTAAGCAGGATATAAGCGCCGAAATTTTCCAGTTTTTCACCGGTGTACCTGGGAAGCCAGTTTTGTACGATATCTTCTTTTGTTTTCATCTTGGTTTTTCGATGGTTTGTATCAAACCGTTTTGCTGTTCAGCAACAATTAGTTTATGGGTTCATCACTAAATCGTTTATTTGTATAAAAGCGGGGTTGTCGCAGGTAAACATTGTAGAAACAACCATTGATAAAAGTACAAAATCTTTTTGGCTAACTTATGATTAAGATCGCATACCCATCATACCAGCCCAAAATAAGAAAGCTCAATGATAAAGAATATATTTTTGATGAATTTAGGAAGCAATGGATAATGCTTACACCGGAAGAATGGGTGAGACAAAATTTTCTTCAGTACCTGGTCGGCGTAAAAGAATACCCGGCTGCATTGATAGCGGTTGAAAAAGAAATCCGCCTGGGAGAACTGGTGAAACGTTTTGATATGGTAATATATGATAGGGATTCTCTTCCGTGGATGATTATTGAATGCAAGGAAATGAGTGTGGCGCTAACTCAACAAGTATTAAACCAGGCGCTTCGGTATAACATTACGTTGAATGTTCCCTATATTGTTATTACGAATGGAAGCTACTGCTATGGATTTCATGTAAATAAGGGAATCCTGGCAGAGATCAATGATTTGCCGGAATATAAAGCTTGATGGCTGATTCTGCGTTGACGTCACTCAAAAAAAGCAGTTACCATTCAATATCGAAATTGAAAAGCAACTGCTTACTTGTTTTCCTTTTGATAATTATTTGCCAATCCTGTATAGGCAACCATCGTCAGTTATTGCATAAAGGGCGCCATCTTTACCCTCTGTTACATCCCTGAACCTTTTTTTCACATCCGTTAATAACCTTTCCTCCCCTGCAACTTTGTTGTCCTTTATCACGAGCCTGGTAATCTGCATACTGCTGAGCCCGCTGATAAATAAATTATCCTTCCATTCCGGTATGCTGTTGCCGCTGTAAAATGTAATACCACTGGGAGATATTACCGGATCCCAATAATATACCGGTTGTTCCATACCTGCTTTCTGCTGAATTCCTTCGCCTACTTTCTCGCCACTGTATTCGAGACCATAAGTAATGGTGGGCCATCCATAATTTTTACCCGGCACAACCCTGTTCAATTCATCGCCGCCTTTTGGTCCAAACTCAGTTTCCCATAAATCGCCCGTGGTAGGGTGAAAGGCAAGTCCCTGTACATTTCTATGCCCGTAAGAATACAATTCTGGTCTTGCCGAATCAACACCTGAAAAGGGGTTCCCCGCGGCAGGTTTACCGTCGGTTGTTATCCGGATTACTTTTCCTAATGAAGAATTCAGAAACTGTGCTTGCGGCCTCGTTCTTTTGTCTGACCGCTCGCCGGTACTAAAAATAAGGTTTCCGGTTTTGTCGAACAGAATCCTTGAACCATAATGCTGTTTACTGTTAAAAGCAGGTGTGGCCTGGTAAATGACTTTTACACTTTCAATTGTTTTTTCATCAGCAGATAATTTTCCTTTTGCCACTGCCGTAAGGGTAGCATCTCCCACAATGCCTGAGTAAGTCCAGTAAATCAGCCGGTTGGTGGAAAATGCAGGATCGAGAGCAACATCCAATAGACCACCCTGCGACTCGTGATCCACTGGCGGTAAGCCAGTGATAGGAGTACCCAGGACGCCGGCAGTAGTTGCAATTCGCATAGTGCCTTCTTTTTCAGTGATGAGCAGGCGCCCGTCTGGAAGGCTTATAATTGCCCATGGCCTGTTGAGTTCTTTACTGAGTAATTTACTTTCAAACGCGGTTTGTGTTTTTACAGCAGCTATGCGTGTTTGGCCTGCGAATGCCGGCTTATATTGGCTGTTAGGCTCGTTTTTTTCCACACTCGTATTGGTGCTGGAATCGGTTGGGGAAGCTGAATTGACATTGTTAGGTGTTGTCGGATTGCAGGCGGCTAATACCACTGCAACACTGATCATAACGGATGACAAGGTTCTGTACATGAATTTATTTTTTAATTTAATGAGTATTAAAATTAAGGATAAATTCGCGGAAGATTCGTGGTGGGGTTTAAAGTTTCGGACTTGAAAAGAACATTTCCAACGTATCGGTAAAGAAGATGAAGTAGAGTAAAATAAATAATTGGAGCTCGTTAAAATGTCTCCTGACGACATACTTCCCCTTCTTATCCAGTCAGGCTGATATGCACGCAGAGAAAAGATGGGAGGAACTGTATGATCATCCGGCGGTCTGAATACGCCCAATTTTTTTGCAAATAAAAACAAGTAGTAGGGTGATCTACATTACAAATTAGTGGCAGAGCGGATGATATCCAACTCAGTTTTGGTGATGTCAATTTCAGCGTAATGGCCGGCCGGGACATTACAGATTGCCATTTCATCCAGCAGGCCTATATTGTCTCCAAAACTAGCGTTGTCATCAGATTTAATAATGTACATCAGATCGCCAAGCTGGGTTTGCTTTTTCTTTTCAGCAATCAACAACCTTGCATCCTTGAAATCAATCTTCCTTACCTTGCTTGCAGCCCGCCCCGGCTCCAGTATCCCATAGTAATAAAACAATTGATGATCTTTTGCTACAATAATTGTCATTGCCCCTGACTGCTTTACGTTCCTTACTCCGCCATCCTTTGCTTCTAACAAATTCATTGCCGTGGGTTGACTCATTGATGTGGTAAAAACAAAAAAGGTAATCAGTAGAAATCCTAAATCAACCATCGGGGTCAGATCCACCTTCGTAGAATGATGATGTACTGATTTTCTAAAATAAATTTTTCGTTTACTGCCGGGGGAAGTATTTATCTCTGCCATGTATTTTGTTTTAAAGGTTTACAATAGCTTTGATTCGAATACCAAACGTTTCCATAAATTCGTCTACGCGAGGTTTGCGAATCGCTGAATCAAAGCTACCCGACAACTTATTTTTCCATAAACATGGTATATATTTTTTATTATCGGTGCGATGCGAGGATGCCGCCGGAGGTGTTTCAATCTTATTTGGAACAGCTTCCGCCATTGATTCAAAAAAAAGTATTGAGGTTCAAACATTGGGAGGATGCAGAACGCACGCTGGCTGGGAATATTTTGCTTTTAAAGGGACTTCAATTATTAAATATTACCAATTTGCAACTTGCACAGCTAAAATATACAGAATTTCAAAAGCCGTATTTTGACGAAAACGTTCACTTCAATATCTCTCATTCCGGCAAATACACAATTTGTGCAATCAGCCAAACCAACCAGGTAGGAATCGATGTAGAAGAAATAAACGCCATTCCACTTGGCGACTTTACGGAGCTTTTTTATGAGGAAGAATGGCAGCGGGTATTAAATTCACAGGATTCTTTAAAAGCCTTTTACACGTTATGGACTAAAAAAGAATCCTTTTTAAAAGTAATCGGATCAGGATTAAATGTGCCGCTCAATAAAGTGATCATTGAAAACGACCGAATCTCTTGGGAAAACTCTATTTGGGTTTTGCAGGAGGTCCAGATTGATACCACTCATGTTTGTTACATATGCACCAGTGAGCCAATCCCCTTGTTTAAAGTTACTGGAATGCATCTTTAGAATAGGCCTTTTTTATTGGTTTGGAGACGCCTCAGGGTTAGGAAAACTTCATTTCCCATATGCTTTTATAGGCGCAAAAATTTTTATTTATAAACGAAGGATGGGTTAACCTGTCGGCTGGCTTTACTATTTATGGAACTTTGGTCCTTAAAAACGCGGATCACTGATAAATATTAAACAATTTTAATTATTTTGCGTCTAGATCCTACCGAATTCCATAAAGCCTTTACGGGTCGATTTCTTGCCGTTTGATTAAGAGTATTCATTACAAAACAGGAAAAATGAAACTAGTTACCTCTGGTTCTTCCCGGTTTTAAAAATAATCCATAGAAATTAGTATTAATGAAAAAAACCACAAACCTTTTTTGCTTGCCCTTTGCTGGCGGAAACAAATACTCATATCGTGAATTTACTGAGAAGGCGCCCTCTTTTTTGAATATTGTCACGCTTGAATATCCTGGAAGAGGTAACCGGATGCGGGAGCCATTACCTTCCGATATCAATGAGCTGGCGAACGATCTTTATAAGCAGGTTAGTGCGCTTTTAGGTGAGGGGGATTATGCGATCTATGGTCATAGTCTTGGCGGTTTGATGGCTTACCTGCTTACGCGAAAATTGGAAGAAAACGGGCATAAGCTGCCTTTACACCTTTTTATAACAGGCACTACAGGTCCTTCAGCTTTATCGAGATCCGAGAAAAAGCGTCACCTGCTTAATAAAGCGGATTTTGTTGCCGAAATAAAGGAACTGGACGGAATGCCGGATGAGATTTTAAACAACGATGAATTATTATATTATTTTGAACCCATATTGAGATCCGACTTTAAAATAAGTGAAGAATATTCCTACCAGGAAAGCCCTCCGCTGGATATACCGGTTACGGTAATTACCGGAACTGAGGAACATATGGAATTGGAAGATATTCAATTATGGCAGAAAGAGACCAGTCGCCCGGTGGATTTTAAAAAGCTGCCAGGAAAACACTTTTTCATTTTCCAACACTCGTTTAAAATTATTGAGATTATCTCTAAAAAATTATATTTTCATAAAACGCCCTTTTAATTATGAATACAACTGAAATGTACCTTAAACCGAATGTGGTATTGGAACCGCTGGTTGATAAATGGTATGCCTGGAGCCATTTGATTTCTCCTGCCACTGCTGCGATGAATATCGTGGGCAGACACCACATGATCACCGAATCTTATCTTGCCGCCCCGTCCATTCATGCGGAAGCGGTTTTAAATCCCAAAATGCGTGGGGGCCCTTTTATGGATTTCGGGGGAGGCCGGCTTGATGAAGTGAACGAACTGCATGAGCAATCATTGCAGAAACAGGCCAAAATGATCCAGTTTGCCAAAGCCGTAAAGGAGCTCGATAAAATGCTGATGGCAGAAGCCAAAGGATTCGGACTGGAAACCCTCTATCCAAAAGTTCCGGAGATCCTCAAGGGATACGTGGAATTGTTCTACGACCGCAACAATAACCCCGGCTTCCGTTTTTTTGAGTCGCTGTTGTACAAGAGTGAGTTTTATAACCGCGGTTCACAGAGCATCAGCATGTGGATCACCAATAATGATGAGCGGCCCTTTTGTTTGAGTACACCGCGGCTGAATGATCCGGAGGTATTGCACCTGCCCCTTACTTTTGATCATGCGGGTATTGATGAGCTGGCAAGGATGAAACGTGTTCCTCAAACGTTGGATTATATTAAAACCCTGACGGGGATCTCGCCATCGCAGGAAGCGCTTTTTGAAACTTTCTTTACCGAAACGCCGCCACCACCCTATCAACGATATACAGGCGATAAGATCCGGATGCGGTATTTTGGCCATGCGTGTATCCTGGTGGAGACAAAAGATATCAGTATCCTGGTAGATCCGCTGATCAGCT
>JAOQAK010000041.1 GCA_025963635.1 Ferruginibacter sp. | reverse complement strand
GTAATAAGACCTGCAATAGATGCAATCGACAAAATTCTGAAATCTACCACAGAAATCATAAGACCGAACAGAAAATTCCCAAGAAATAAAATCAAAAAGAAACCGCCATCCATGAATTACAAACAATGTAGCTTAACTAAACGACATTGATTCACCATTGCCCATTCACGATATCACTTCAAATTGATTTACCTTAGTGCAAAATAATTCCCCTTCATGAAATATACTTTTTTATACTTAGACCCCGGTAGCGGAAGTTATTTGTTGCAGGTAATTATCGCAACTGCCTTGGGCGGGTTAATGTTTTTCAAAAATTTTTGGATCAAAGTAAAATCCATCTTTATTAAACAAAAACCCCAAGAAGAGCTTAAAGAAGATGAGCGCCAGGAACAGGAGCAACTATGATAAAACAACTACAGGCCCATTGATTTCCCAATATCCTTATCAATAACAACCTGGCCTCCCCAATAAGTGATAGTGTAACTTTCCCTTTTTTCATCAGAAAATAAAAGATAGTTGGCCTCAGATATCGCCCGGCATCCATCCTCATTCAAAGACAGCAATGGCTTTATTTTTAAGCACAACGAAAAATATTATCGCTGCATCCATGCCAGCTATTTAGAGCATTATCAATCTTTGATGCAAAGCGGCCTGTATGATCGGCTAACAACAGGCAGCTGGCTGATCCCCCATGAAGAAATAAAGGATGATCCTGAACTATCTTACGCGGGAGACCTCATCATTTTACCACAGCAGGTTCCGGTAATCACCTACCCTTACGAATGGAGTTTCGCGATGTGGCAGGATGCAGCATTGTTAACACTAAACATCGCAAAAGCATCCATCGAAAAAGGAATGATGCTAAAAGATGCCACTCCGTTCAATATACAGTTTGTAGAAGGCAAGCCTGTGTTCATTGATACTTTATCGTTTGAAAAGTATAACGAACAAAAGCCATGGATAGCTTATCGCCAGTTTTGTGAATGCTTTTTAGCCCCCCTTCTGTTGCAACATTATTGCCATGTAGAAACAGCTAAAATTTTCGCGTCGTATCCGGGCGGCATACCACTGGAAATTTTAAAGTCGCTTTTGCCAGGCAAAGCAAAGTGGAACCTGCACACTTATTTGCATGTGTATTTGCAGGCTGCAATGAAGGCTGGCAAAAGAAAGGATCATGCAAAGGATGCTAACCGTTTTTCAAAAGCAAAGATGTTTTTGCTGTTAAACGGACTCATCAGTTATGTGGAAAAGTTAAAGCCCCGGAAAAATAAAACCACCTGGGATGATTACTATGCTGCAACGATTTTAAGTACCCAATATTTACAGGAGAAAACCAGGCTGGTGCAGGCCTTTTTGGCTACCATTTCTTTTACTACCATGGTTGACCTTGGTGCAAATGACGGCCATTTCAGTATGTTGTATAAGAACACCGGGAAGCAGGTGATAGCAGTAGATGGCGATGCAAATTGTATCAACGAATTGTACCTTCAAATCCGCCAACAGAAGATTAGTAATATTTTGCCCATCATCAATACCCTGCACGCACCATCTCCTGCAATTGGCTGGAATAATGAAGAAAGAACCTCCTTTCATGATCGGGTAAGGGGTGAGGTGATCCTTGCCTTAGCGCTCGTACACCACCTGGCAATTGCTTGTAATATTCCGCTTGAATTTATTGTCAATTGGCTTTCAGCAATGGGCAAATACCTGCTCGTAGAATTTGTGCCCAAAACAGATGAAAAAGTGAAACTACTTTTGCAGAACCGCGAAGATATTTTTATGGCATATACTTTTGAAGGCTTTGAGCAGGCCTTTTCAAAAAAATTTCGCATAATGCTTCAGGAAAAAATAACCGGAACAGACCGTGTTCTTTACCTAATGCAAATAAAATAATGAAAGCCCTAAAGACAATTCCTTTTTTTCCTTTTTTACTGGTGGCCTTTTTTATTTTGCACGGCACTGTTGAAAATTTCGGATTCATTTACCCAAGGGAAATATTAAAAATCGGGTTTACCATCATTTGTTGTGTAACCCTCTTTTTCTTAATCATACAGCTTGTCGTAAAAAATGGGATGCATGCTGCATTGATTTGTTTTTTTGTAAGCTGCTGGATACTTTTTTTTGGGGCAATATTCGACTGGGTAAGAAGCATTCACTTTTTACAATGGTTGCATAGCTACACATCATTTATCCCGTTCATGTTGTGTACCATCTTTCTTTTGATATTGCTCATTCGCGGAAGACCAGTCCTTCAAAGCAAATTGGGTTTTTACCTGAATGTATTGCTCTTTATTTATTGCGGGTACGATCTTGGCAATGTGATTGTCAAATCAATTAAACCAGCTGACACGGGTACTTACAAGGCTATTAATTTCAATCGTTCTTTGGCAAAAAATAAACCCAATGTATACCTGCTGCTTTTTGATGAATACCCCGGTTATAAAAGCCTGAAGGATAGCTTTGCTTTTTCCAATGACAGTTTATATCATTTCCTGGCAAGTAAAGATTTTACCATGCTGCCCTTATTTTCCAATTATAACATGACCTATTATTCTATGGCTTCTATGTTGAATATGCAGTACATCGATAAGCCGTTTCAGCCATTACAAAATACTATGGAAGATGATCAGTTGCGGATTATGGAAATAAAGAATGCGCAAGCCATCCGCTATTTTAAATCGATGGGATATTCCTTTACAAATTATTCCATTTTCGATGTACTCGACCAGCCATCTGTTAAGGACAACTCATTTGTTATTTCACAGGCTACCCTGCTCACCCATAAAATATTTTTCAATAAAATTTTGCACGATCTGGGCTGGCATTTTATTTCAGGCAAATACAGGATTGCCTGGATTGAACACATTTACATGCAGGAAGACAGGAACAATCAATGGATTGAAAAAAAATTGGCCAAAGTAAATCCTGCGGATAATGTTCACCCCCGGTTTGTCTATGCCCATTTTAATATGCCTCATCCGCCAATCTTTTATGATAGTGCCGGCAATTACCTTCCTGCTGCCCAAATTTTTGATCCCGCATCCTATTTCAACAAACCCACTTTTTTATCTTACCTGAAATTTGCCAACAAGCAAATTGAGCACATAGTGGATGGCTTATGCAAAAATGATAAAAACGCAATAGTGATTGTAATGAGTGATCATGGGTACCGCGGCTATAATAATCCACAAGTAATTGAGCCCTTGCATTTCGACAACATTTGTGCAGTACGGTTTCCTGACAAAAATTATTTGCCCATAGGTGAAAAGTGGAGCAATGTGAACTTCTTCCGTTATTTGTTTAATTGTGAATTTCAACAATCCATCCCTTACCTGCACGACTACTCCATTTTCCTGAAAGACAAAGCCATTGCTCAGTAAAACATCTCTTTAACTTTTCTTTATTGGCGATATTTAAACTAAGCCTTTCCTGCATAGTCTATTACTTACACAAAAAATAAAGGAACCATGAAAAAGATTGTAATAGCATTATTCGCTTTGGCCGC
This sequence comes from Ferruginibacter sp., assembly GCA_025963635.1. GTDB lineage: Bacteria > Bacteroidota > Bacteroidia > Chitinophagales > Chitinophagaceae > Ferruginibacter. The sequence continues at coordinate 110,784 of JAOQAK010000041.1, read as the reverse complement.
ATTTACTGTGACCGCCAATGCACAGGAAACCCGCAAGATGAACCCTCACAGGCAAATGCATGGGAATGCCATGATGATGAAAGAACTTAACCTGTCCGCAGCACAAAGGGAACAATTGGAAGCAGCCAGGGAAACAACAAAAATGCAGTTGGCAGAACTCAATAAAAATGAAAATATCACTGTTAAAGAGTATAAAGCAAAGAAAGCCGCCATCCTGAAAACACAAAAAGAGGCGATGGAGCAGGTGCTTACCGCAGAGCAAAAAAAGCAATTAGCTGAAGCCAGGAAGAATTTCAAAGCTAAACATGAGCAGTTTTCGGCCAAAAGGCTTGAAAGTATGAAGACAAATCTGAATCTTTCTGATGACCAGGTAGCTAAAATAAAAGCCAATCACGAGGCCAGCCAGGCGAAAGCAAAAACAATTTTTGAAAACAGCCAATTGACTCCCGCTGAAAAGAAGGAGCAATTAATGGCGATGAGAAAAGAACAAAAAGAAAGTTTTAAGCAGGTGCTAACCCCCGAACAAATTAATAAAATGGAAGAATTAAAGAAACAAAGAATGGATAAAAGAAGCAAATAACTCAGTAAAACCTTGCAACCCGGCGGCGATCTTACACGATCGCCGCTTTTTTTTATTCTATAATGCCAATACAGGAGTAATCCCAAGCCGGTGTAGCATAGGTCTCAGCCTGTCCGGCAGCGAAATTATTGTTATCTTCGCGGCTCACCCCTGTTGAAATAACAGTAAAATACCTCCACATGAGCCAGACGCATTTCCAGAAATTTGTTCCCAAAAAGAAAAACAGTCTAATTAAAGAAGAATTCAAACAGGCTAAGAAGAAAGCCAAAAGAGAACGTGCGGCGGCTATCGATCGACGGTTTGAAGAAAAAAGGCAATTGAAGGCCGCAGAAAGAAACTCAGATAACAGGGGTCCGGTAAAACCGTTAAGCACCTCCAAAAAAGACGAAAAAGTTAAAGCAATAGAATCCAATTTTAAGCAGGCTAAAAAAATTGAGGGCATTAAAAAAGAATATGCCCCTAAAAACGAATCTACGCCGGCCGCCCCAAAAGCTCCCTCCAAAGTTGTAAGGCCATCCTCACCTGTTACTGCTGAAATGCCCTTAAACAAGTTTTTGGCGCATTGCGGCGTATGCAGCAGAAGAGATGCCGTTACCATCATCAAAGAGGGCAAAGTGAAAGTGAACGGTGAGATCGTAAAAGAACCTGCGCATAAAGTAACCGAGCGGGATGATGTTCAATTCAACGGCAAAAAATTGTTTGTCAGCAAAAACCTTGTTTACATTTTATTAAACAAACCGAAAGATTATATCACTACTACCGATGATCCACAGGGAAGAAAAACCGTGCTGCAGCTAACCAAAATGGCAACTACAGAAAGAATTTATCCTGTGGGAAGGCTCGACAGAAATACTTCCGGTGTGTTACTGCTCACCAATGACGGGGAACTAACACAGAAATTATCACATCCCAGCTATAATATTACCAAAGTTTACGAAGCAAGATTGGATAAGGCGCTTACCAAACACGATTTTGATAAAATTTTGAGCGGCGTGCAATTAGAAGATGGTGAAATCAAGGCAGACTCGCTCGCCTATGCCGACGCAAAAGACAAATCCGTGATCGGGATAGAAATCCATAGTGGCCGTAACCGCATCGTACGCCGCATTTTCGAGCATTTAGGCTATGATGTAAAAGGGCTCGACCGGGTATTGTATGCCACCCTTACAAAAAAGAATGTAGAAAGAGGCAAATGGCGTTTTTTAAGCGAAAAAGAAATCCGCCTGCTGAAGTACTTAAACGCTTCCCATAAAAAAATTCAAACGAAGGAAAATCCCGCCAAAGCCCCAAAAAAATGAGTGAACTACCTAACATACCAAAAAGCAGCGTTTCCGCTAACAAGGCTTTGGCAGGAGTAGCTGTAGTTTTTGAAAACGATCATTTTATTGTACTGAATAAACCGGCTGGTGTATTGTCGATACCGGATAGGATGCAGTCTGAGCCTTCATTGAAGGACATGTTATTAGAAAAATATGGCAGCATATTCACTATTCACCGCCTCGACAGGGAAACCAGCGGAATCATCATTTTTGCTAAAGATGAAGCTACCCATAAATACTTTTCCAAACAGTTTGAAGAGAGAACTGTCGAAAAGTTTTATGTAGGACTGGTACATGGATCGATGCCGGAAAACCGCGGCAGTATGGATGGCGCCATAATGGAACACCCGGTTTTTAAAGGCCAGATGGTGATCAATCAAAAAGGCAAACCCTCGTTAACTGATTACGAAGTACTGGAAGAATTAGGAAAATACAGCCTGGTGAAATTTCAAATCCATACCGGGCGCACTCACCAGATCAGGGTGCATTGTAAAAATATCGGGCACCCGATTGTTTGCGATCCTTTGTACGGCGACGGGAAACCGGTTCTACTTTCCGGCATCAAAAAGAAATATAAACTCAGCAAACACGATAGTGAAGAAAGGCCGATGCTCAACCGGGTAGCGCTACATTCCTGCGAACTGAAATTTAAAGACGAAGAGGGAAATAGTTTTAACCTCGCAGCGGAACTCCCCAAGGATATGAGGGCGCTCATACAGCAGTTAAAAAAGAATCTATACAACTAAAGATCCAACGAAGATTCTTTTTTGGTTACGGGCAGTTGCGTTTCATGGCATCATCGTTGTGTCACTCACTTGTACAGCATACCGTCGGGAAACATTCATAAGTTTACACCTTTTTATAAAGTTTACACCTTTTTAGAAAGGTGTAAACTTTATAAAAGTATGATCATTAATCAAGGTTGGGTTGAGGCGTATACCGCAGGTAAGGCTTCACTACCTCCACTCCTTTAGGGAATTTTTTAATGGCATCTTCGGTACTTACAGCAGGAACTACGATCACATCTTCGCCGTGTTTCCAGTTGGCAGGGGTAGCCACACTGTATTTTGCCGTTAATTGCAAGGAATCAATCACTCTCAATACTTCTACGAAATTTCTGCCGGTAGAAGCAGGATAGGTAATGATCAGTTTAACTGCTTTATCCAGCCCGATAATCACCAAAGAACGTACGGTAGCAGTTGCCGATGCATTTGGATGAATGAAATCGTACAAGGTTGAAACCTTCCTGTCATCATCAGCAATAATTGGAAAATCTACTGAACACTGCTGCGTTTCATTAATATCATTGATCCACTCAATGTGCTTATCAACCGGGTCAACACTTAAGGCCAAAACTTTTACGTTCCTTTTTTCAAACTCATCTTTTAAAGCGGCTGTTTTACCCAGTTCCGTTGTACAAACAGGTGTAAAATCGGCCGGGTGTGAAAACAGTACTCCCCACGAATCTCCTAAATACTGGTAAAAGTCAATTTCACCAATGGATGTTTTTGCAGTAAAATTGGGAGCGATGTCCCCTAAACGTAGGCTCATAATTATAAGTTTTTAGTATACAAATATAATAGTCTATTGATTATATAGACTTAAATTTGTTGTTTATTTTTATTTTTGCTTAACTTTTCCGGATGCTATCGAAAAAAACACAATATGCGTTAAAGGCGCTGGGCTACCTTGCCGCCAGATATGGGCAGGGGCCGGTACTTATTTCTGAAATTTCAAAAAATAAAAAGATCCCCATCAAGTTTTTAGAAACCATTTTACTGGAATTAAAACAGAGCAATATTCTAGACAGTAAAAAAGGTAAAGGCGGTGGTTATTACCTGTTGGAATCACCTAAAAAAACCACACTGGCCCAAGCTATCAGGCTGGTGGGCGGACCTATTGCATTGCTCCCTTGTGTGAGTATTAATTTTTATGAAAAATGTGAGGATTGTGATGAAGCCACCTGTGGTTTAAATAAAGCCATGATTCAAACCCGTGATGCAACATTGAAGATTCTCGAAAAAAAGACACTGGCGGAATTGATTGACGGGTAAATAAATCAAAGATCGCCTGTGTTAATTCACTTGCATAAACATCCAACCTTGCCCTTCCAGGTCTTCTTCCCAGCACCTCCTCCAGAGATCATAAGTAAGCACGCGAATTATTCGTATATCAATAGGCTCATTCAAATTATTTTATTGGAAGATAGTTAATCAGTTATCCCGCAACTTCTCCATCAGCCTTCACTTTCCGGCGGCAATGGACCACTACGCCGAACCGCCTGGCTCGCAGACGCTCTTCGCAACTTATACTTTCCAAACCTGTTTTTAACATCGTCAATTGCCTTATACAGGTCATTCTTTCTTTCCAAATTATCAAACAGGTTGGTTTGAATGGCTACATTGGTGAGTTCACTCAGTCGCACGCCGAGCAGGCGAACAGGTTTTCCCTTTTTATATAATTTATGAAACAGGTCTTTGGCAACCGGTATAATTTCATCATCCGCACAGGTAAAAGGCACCGAAGTTTGCCGGGAGGTGGTTTCAAAATCGGGGTAACGGATCTTTACCGCTATACATCCTGCGAGCTTACCATCCTGCCTTAATTCGAAGGCAATTTTTTCCGAAAGCCTTACTACTTCACTCATTAAAAAATGAATATCAGTTTTGTTCTCATTAAAAGTGTTTTCAGAGGATACTGATTTGGCTTCGTGGTACTGTGTTACCACACCTGAATGCCTCCCGAAACTTTTATTCCAAAGATCAGCCCCCCATTTACCCAATCTGTCTTCCAACTCGTCCTTTGTTTTAAGGCCAATATCGCCGATGGTCCATATTCCCATTGCTTTTAACACTTCGTAGGTATGCTCGCCCACACCGGGAATTTTATTCACTGGTAACGGCGCTAAAAACTCTTTTTCTTTACCAGCCGGAACCTGCAAATAACCATTGGGTTTCGCTTCATCAGTGGCAATTTTAGCGATCATTTTGTTGCTGCCCATGCCAAATGAGATCGGCAAATTGGTTTCATCAATAATTTGCTGCCGAAGATCGATTGTCCATTGCAGCGGGTTAAAAAACTTGTCCATACCAGTAAGATCAATGTAAAATTCGTCCACAGAGGCCTTTTCAAATAAAGGCGCTTTTGATGCAATGATATTAGTAACCCAGCGTGAATACCTGCCGTACTCGCTATAAGTTCCCTTAATTGCAATTGCATGAGGGCACAATTGCAAAGCTTTTTTTGACGGCATACCGGAATGAATACCAAATTTCCTTGCCTCGTAACTACAGGCAGCTACTACTCCCCTTTCACTTCCGCCAACAAACACAGCTTTACCTTTCAACGAAGGATCATTTAATACCTCTACCGATACAAAAAATGAATCGAGGTCAAAGTGGGCGATAATGCGTTGCGGTATTGTTTTCACAAAGTAAATTTACAAAATTGCAGTGTGGTTGTTATTAAAAAAGCAAGTAATGTCCGGAACATATAACTCGTTGCCTCCTCTGCTATTGCACCGCTACGTTGATATTAGCAGTAGTTCAAAAATTAACTTACTGCAGATTTAGCAGATATTGTTTCTAATTTTTCTTTTTTATACTTTCATCATTTATTACAATCACTATACAGTTGCGGGTATTAATCTGAAGATATTAACCTGCTTTGCTGTATGGATTCACCAATTAATAATATTGTATGGAGCAAGAAAAAAGGTATGAACTTCTGATTAAGATAATTACTGCCTTAGTTACCCTTGCAACGGTGATAATCGGTGTGTGGCAATTTAACAACGGGCAACGCCAGGTGAAAGAAAGAGAAATTCAACAGAGAAAATTTGAAATAGATAAGATGAATAACCAGGCATCTATTGAGACGTTAACGAAGTTTAAGGAAATTCAAAATAAGCTATACACGGAAGCAGCATCAGTGATTAGTTATCTATCAATTCATGCTGATTATACCTCTCCAAAATACAAGGAAAACATTGACAGATTCTGGCAGCTCTATTGGGTTGAATTATCATCAGTTGAATCAACAGAAGTTGAATCAGCAATGATAAAGTTTGGAGGAATTTTAGAGGCATTGGAAACAAATAAGTTCTCAGATATTGCAGACCAGCAACCAGAATTAAAAATCGCAGGCTATGAAGTGGCACAGGCGATAAAGAAATCTGCAAGAACATGGGAGCTTCCCGAAGGATTAAAAAATAAATAGCGTAATAATTACAGCTCTCAAAACCATAATTTAGCACCCAATACGTTCAACAATAAATTAACGGTAAATATCAAGTAAGCCATCCGGTAAACTAACATATACCTTCCGGTTCTTCTGATCAATTTTATCCAACGATTCTCCATGGATGGGAATAAGTGCTTCCTTGCCATCCAATAAAATCGCACACAATACCTGATGGGGTTGTTCAATTACTTCGATGATCTCACCAAGATCTTCGTCTTCATTGATCAAATGAAAACCCAGCATGGAAATGGGCGCAGCACTTGCAGCAAACTTTTTAAAATCTTCCTCCGTAATCCACACCTCTTTAGGAGTAAGTTTACGAGCCGTTTCTTTTGAATCGATGCCTTCTAATTTTACATATACTTCCGTATCATTCTTAATAGCGGTGCTGGCAATAAAATAGGGCATAAAATTATCTTTGCCCGCTTCAATAAAGATTGTTTCCAAACCTTTTAAAGTCGTTTTTTTTCCAAGGCTATGCAGTAATACCAGTTCGCCTTTTAAACCAAAACTGGCCGCAAGTTTACCTATTTTAAAATATTGACTCATGGGCTGCAAGTTAAGAAAAGGATAATTAGCCGATGTGCTAATTTGTTAATGTGCTAATTTGCTAATTGAAATACAGTTAGCAAAGACTATAATTCTTAACACGTATAACGTAATGAAAGTTGCCCTCTGGTATGCAGTACACGGGAGTGACACAACGATGATGACCATTGCTTCTTCTTTGCCGGGATAAAAAAAAGCAATCCCGAATAATCGAAATTGCTTTAAAGAATTAACGGAACAGAGATGTTTATTTTTCTGTTTTAGTTTCTTCAGTGGCAGGCGCTTCTACCGGTACTGCGGCGGGTGCTTCAGCAACTTTACGTGCTACAGGTTGGTTGCGGCTATCCATACGGGCTTTTTTGTGAGCCCCCTGGCGCTTAGCGACATGAGCATCATGCTCAGCGCTCCATGTAGTGAATTTTTGCATGGCAACAGCCTCATCAAACAGGCCTAAGCTTACACCTCTTAACAAATGTTTCAGGAATAATACACCTTTAAAGGAAAGGATACGACGTACAGTGTCAGTAGGCTGAGCACCTTTGTGTAACCAGTCCAATGCTTTTTGACGATCAATCTGCACAGTGGCAGGAACGGTCAACGGATTGTAGGTACCAAGTTTCTGAATAAATTTGCCATCGCGTGGGCTACGGGCATCTGCTACTACGATGAAGTAGAAGGGTCTTTTTTTAGACCCGTGGCGTTGCAGTCTCATTTTTACAGCCATAAAAAATAGAAATTTTTTTGGGTTGTTAATAAATAGGGTTTCTTTAATCTTCCTTAAAAAAGGAAGGCGAAGATACTAAGCTCCCCTGCAAAAACCAAATTCACCGGTTTAAATTTGACAAACACGAATAAAACCTACAAAATCTAGGTTTTCTTTAACAGTTTCGATGTAAAACAGCAATTTTCTGGATTTGTTTTTAAATCGTGACCGCAATCTTTTTGTCCTTACGCCAATGCGCAATAACTATTCTTTTACAAACTCGATCTTTTCCATTTCCATAAAATAATTTGGAATACAGCTAATCACTTTGTCATTTACAATTTTAAAATCAATGCCTTTGAAACTCACCTGCTCAAGTGAAGGGTTCAATGAAAGCTTAAAAGAATGATTCTCACTCCTTTTATCTTTCACAAGGGTAAGGATATCGGGATATAATTGGTGTTGCACAAAAATTGAATCACAATTTGGAAGATCAATATGCACCTGGCCTTTATCATCTGAATAGGCAGTGTGAATTTTACCCGACACAAAAAAAATACCCAAAATATTTTTTACTAAATACTGATTAGGGTGTTCAAATTTTATCGTGTACCCTTTTCCGGAAGCCGATTGGTTCAATAGGGTGAAGTCTTTTCCTGGCGCTTTATCACTTTTAAGTTTTAATGTATCCCCTTCCACATAAAAAATTCCTGTAGCACTCCGATCTACTGCACCATAGGAATAAAAGAATTGAAATTTTCCATCCGCAGAAAAATTAAAACCGGCAACCATCTCGTGCCGCCTGAAATAATATTCTCCCTGTATGGGCGATTGGCACATGAGGTTGGTATTAATCGCAAGTAACAAAAAGAAGATAGATTTTTTCATGGCAATGTAAGTTTGCTTTTGAATTAAATAATAAAACAAATCCAGTAAAAATATAAACCCAATAGTTACATGCCGTGCTGGTTTAACTACACTCCATCATTCACCTCCGGGGGCCTCTTTTCACAAACGTTAAGATAATATTTTTTCCTGGCTAAGCTGCACGAAAAAGCCACTTTGATCATTCAAAGTGGCCGCCTTCATTATTAATTCATTATCGTTTACCTATGCCCGGCATTCTGCCCATTGGCATTTTGTTCATCATTTTCATCATGCTTTTCATCTGCTCAAACTGCTTTAAAAATTGGTTCAGTTCAGCAATATCTTTGCCGCTGCCTTTTGCAATTCGTAATTTACGATTGGGGTTGATAACATCCGGATTGCGACGCTCTTCCAGGGTCATCGAATTGATCATTGCTTCAATCCCTTTAAATGCATCATCATTGATATCAACATCTTTGATTTGTTTGCCTACGCCAGGAATCATCCCCATCAGGTCTTTCAGGTTACCCATCTTTTTGATCTGTTGCAACTGGGTTTTGAAATCTTCAAAATCAAACTGGTTTTTACGGATCTTTTTTTCAAGCTTGGCTGCTTCTACCTCGTCAAATTGCTCCTGCGCCTTTTCTACCAGGCTTACAATATCACCCATGCCGAGTATGCGTTGCGCCATACGTTCAGGATAAAATACATCCAGCGTATCCATCTTTTCACCGCTGCTCGCAAACTTTATTGGTTTGTTGACGGTGTACTTGATGGACAATGCAGCCCCGCCTCTTGTGTCGCCATCTAATTTAGTAAGCACCACGCCACTAAAATCTAATCGTTCATTAAATGCTGCCGCGGTATTCACGGCATCCTGGCCGGTCATAGCATCTACCACAAATAAAATTTCCTGTGGGTTCACTGCCGATTTAATATTAGCTACCTCTGTCATCATTACTTCGTCTACCGCCAACCTACCTGCAGTATCGATGATGATCACATTTTTGTTTTTCGCCTTTGCTTCCCTGATGGCATTTTGCACGATACTAACCGGGTCTTTACTTTCCCTTTCACTAAAAACATCCACCCCTATCTGCCCGCCTAAAACTTCCAGCTGATCAATCGCCGCCGGCCTGTAAATATCTGCTGCTACCAGCAAGGGAGATTTTCCTTTTTTTGATTTCAGGTAATTGGCCAGTTTTGCACTAAAAGTTGTTTTACCACTACCCTGTAATCCCGCAATTAAAATAATGGCAGGATTGCCGGTAATATTGAACTCACTTTCACTTCCGCCCATCAACTCTGTCAACTGGTCTTTAACAATTTTTACCATCAGCTGACCCGGACTAATGGCTGTTAAAACCTTTTCACCAAGCGCTTTTTCTTTGATGGTGTCGGTAAATTCTTTGGCAATTTTATAGTTGACATCGGCATCCACTAAGGCCCTGCGGATATCTTTGACCGTATTGGCAATGTTGAGTTCGGATATTCGTCCTTCGCCTTTTATATTCTTAAAGGCTGACTCTAATTTTTCACTAAGCGAATTAAACATATTTTTAAGTTATTGTTATATGATGAGTTATATCTGAATTTATTTGAGCGACTTACCTGCTTCCCCGTGAATAGATCAATCTTTTTTTGTTTATCAGCGAGTGAAATTTAATCCAATTTCTGCCGGATAATTAAACCACATTCGATTTTAATAAAACTATTTAACATGCAAACTTTCCTTCATCCTCATAAAAAAAGTGAACTAGGGTAGTTCACTATAATCTAAATGCAAATGTATGAAATCTTTAGGCTCCGAGATAGGTTCTTAAAAGCTTGCAGCGAGAAGCAGAGCGCAATTTTGTAATGGCCTTATCTTTTATCTGCCGAACCCTTTCCCTGGTGAGGCTATATCTTTCTCCAATATCTTCCAGGCTCAAAGGATGATCTACTCCAATTCCAAAGAAAAACCTGATGACATCTTTTTGCCGTTCCGTTAAGGTACTTAATGACCGGTCAATTTCGGTAGACAATGAAACTTTGAAGTTGAGATGCATATCAGTACTTTCTGCATTGGGATTTTCCAAAAGGTCGATCAGCGATCCTTCTTCCCCATCTGCAAATGGCTGATCCATACTAATGTGACGTGCCGAAGCACCCATGGTGGCGGCAACTTCCTCTGTTTCCATATCCAACAGGTAAGCAATCTCTTCCGATGTAGGCTCTCTTTCATACTCCTGTTCCAATTGCGAGTATGCCTTACTGATACGATTGGTGAGCCCCACCTTATTGAGTGGCAAACGCACTATCCGTGACTGCTCTGCAAGTGCCTGCAAAATACTTTGCCGTATCCACCAAACAGCATATGATATAAATTTAAAGCCGCGGGTTTCATCAAACCTTTGCGCCGCCTTTATCAACCCAACGTTGCCTTCATTGATTAAATCAGGTAAAGTGAGGCCCTGGTTCTGGTATTGTTTGGCAACAGATACTACAAAACGCAGGTTTGCCTTTGTTAATTTATCAAGTGCTAACTGGTCGCCCTGCTTGATAAGAACAGCTAGTTTAACCTCTTCTTCAGGAGAAATTAATTCTACTTTCCCGATTTCCTGCAGGTATTTTTCTAAACTCTGGCTTTCACGATTGGTGATAGATTTAGTGATCTTGAGTTGACGCATGCTCATATGGCCGGAAGTTTTAAGTGTGTTGGCTAAAATTTTACTCAAGCAGTTTCAGGAGGGGGAGCAACATATCGTACTTAACCGTAATTTAAGGCATTTAAAATAGGTTACCAAAAATAAATTTCAATATTTTTCAAGGTTTGACAGTTAAAAAAACGGCTGTTGAAGAAAACGGCATATTTCGTTTAACATCCATAAATAAAAATTTATTTTGTAGCCTCGATTATTTTGTTATTATTGCACTATTCTGTATGAATTTAAATTATTTGGATGAGCAAGAAAGTTTTGTATACGTTAGAATACCCGGTTAGATGTTCGCCAGGCATATTGTATGATTTTTTAAGTACCCCCGCGGGTCTGCAGGAATGGTTTGCGGATAAGGTAGATGAAAGAGATGGCATTTTCAGTTTTTCGTGGAATGGTTCTGATGAGCAGGCAGAATTAATGGAAGGTGAAGAAGATAAATATATTCGTTACCACTGGCTTCATGCTCCTAAAGAAGAATTCTTTGAATTTAGCATAGAAAAATCTGAAGTAACCAATCAAACTATCCTCGTAATTAAGGATTTCGCTGAAAAGAAAGATATCAAAGATCAAAGCCAGTTATGGGAATACCAGGTGAAAGATCTCTTTCACCGACTGGGAAATTAGTTTGCATCAGCACCAGCATTTCAATAAAATGAATTCGTAAAAATTCCGGGGCAGTATCCCAATGCTGCAAGGAAATTCGCTTAGCAATTTTAATAAATGGCTTTTCCTGGAGTAATTTTTCAAAATCGTTTGCGGTATAATTTTTAAGCGGCAGGTAATTGTCCGTTTCAAAATGGTGTTGCCATGGGTTTTCGTTGATACATACCCAGTAGTCATTCTTTTGGAAAGATGTGAAGCCTTGTTTCAATGCTGGCAAGGCTTTTTTCAATTGATTTCCGGATAAATGAAGGTGAATACTGAATTCATTTCCCCACCAGAAGAATGTTCTGATTGCCACAGTTGAATCTTTTGTAAAATGGCGTGGGTAATCCAGCATCACATAAGGAAGGTCTTTGTAACTCTCTCCCCGGGATATTTTGGGGTTAGGCTCCAGCGCCTCCACTGGCAAGAAGGCTGCATTTTTCGCAACCTGTTCCTGCATGGCTACCGACAGTTCCCCGAAAAGGCGGTATACTTTTTCTATGATGCTATGTTTAGTTAAAATCCACTCTTTATCACAAACCAATTCCAGTTCCTTAGCAGAAAGGGCTATTTTTGTTTTTTCAGTCATCGATTTACAAGTTACCTATTTATTAAATAACTGCTTTGAAAGATAGGCGGCTATTGTTTGTGGCGAAGCAGCAGGAATATTGATTCCCCTTACGTGTAAATACTAAAGAATAACCGAAATTAATATTAAAAGTTCCCCTGGGTGGAACCGGCATATGATAAAAAAATTAGATCAGCTTATACTCCGATCATTTATTGGGCCATTTATCGCAACATTCTTCATTGCTTTCTTTGTTTTGATGATGCAAAGCCTATGGAAGTACATCGACGACCTGGTAGGTAAAGACCTTGACCTGATTACCATTGGCAAATTTTTATGGTATGCGAGCGCTTCCTTACTAACGCTGGCCATGCCCATTGCCATCCTGATCTCCTCTATAATGACTTTTGGAAACCTGGGCGAAAGCTTTGAACTGGTGGCAATCAAATCTGCCGGAATCTCCTTATTGCGTTTTATGCGTCCCCTGATGCTCGTAGCTATTTTCCTGTGCGGCATCACCTTTCTTTTTGCCAACTATGTGATTCCTTATGCCAATCTTAAATTTAAAACTCTCTACTATGATATTACCTACAAAAAACCTGCACTTGATCTGAAACAAGGCACTTTTTACAATCATATACCGGGCTATGCAATCAAAGTGGGAAAAAAAGATAGTGATGGAAAAACCATTCATAATGTACTGATCTACGAACAGCAATACAGCTTGCAGGATAATAGTATCATTGCTGAGAAAGGCACCATGGGCTTTTCAGGCGATAAAAAATTCCTGGAATTTACGCTGTACAATGGGTTCCGGTACCAGGAACGTGGCAATGCAATGGATACCAGCACAGAATTTATCAGGCTTGGCTTTAAGGAATATAAGAAGCTATTCGATCTGAGCTCCCTGCAGATGATGAACACGCCTGACAGTATTTTCAAAAACGATTACAAGATGCTTAGCATACGTCAACTGAATAAGTCAATCGATTCGCTGGGCAAAGCAAAAGATAGCTTTGGCGCGAGATTCAATAATGAACTAACCAGTACCCTTCATTACAACCAGCTGCCGGACAGCCTTTGGAAAAAGGTTCCCCCGGTGAAACCAACGGTTAAAAGCTTTGCGTCACTGATACCCGATTCTGCACGGTTCGTGGTATATGAAAATACAATGACCATCGCCACCACTATGAAAAATTCTTTCCAATTTTCCGGTGCAGAATGGGACAATAAGAAAAGGGATTTACGCAACAATCAAATAGAATGGCACAGGAAATTTTCCTTATCACTTGCCTGCCTGGTGCTGTTTTTTATTGGTGCGCCACTTGGTTCAATCATTCGCAAGGGCGGACTTGGTATGCCGCTCGTAGTTGCAATTATATTTTTCCTGATTTTTCATTTACTCAACATGTTTGGCGAAAAATTTGTGAAGGATGATATTACCTCGCCTTTTATCGGGATGTGGCTATCTATTTTGGTACTGGCGCCATTGGGGGCCCTGCTAACCTATAAGGCAATGCATGATTCACAATTGTTCAATAAAGAATTCTATTACCGTTTTTTTAAAAGCATCCGTCCTGTTTTTAAACCGGTCGTTAATATATTTACCCGTGAAAAAAAGTTTAGCTAAATTTATAATATAAAAAAATTATTATGAAACCAACTACCAGGAGAAATTTCATTGAAAAATCTGCCAAAGCGGGTGTGGCTACACTCATCGCTTTACCCGCAATAAATGCATTGATGGCGGCCGGTCGTAATACAACTTCCCCTTTAGCTCCTGATTTTAAAATTTTCGCAACTGGATTTGACCAGCAGCCGCTTCCCTATGCTTACAATGCGCTTGAGCCTTCTATAGATGCCCAAACTATGGATATACATTATAATAAACACGCAGCTGCCTACAGTAAAAATTTAAAAGAAGCCGCGGCCGCCGAAAAAGTGGATACCACGAAACCGCTTGAAGATGTACTGAGTAAGATTTCTAAGTATTCTGTAAAAATGCGCAACAACGGTGGCGGGCATTACAACCATGAATTGTATTGGAAATGCATGCTGCCGAATGCCAATGCCAAACCTGCCGGCAAATTCTTAACTGCTATTGAAAAGGATTTTGGCTCTTTTGATGAAATGAAAAAACAGCTCACCACGGCAGCCACCACCAGATTTGGCAGCGGCTGGGCCTGGCTGGTTTACAATAGTGATAAAAAAATAGTAGTCAGTTCCACGCCAAACCAGGATAACCCGCTAATGGATATCTCAGAAGTAAAAGGTTTCCCCTTATTTGGATTGGATGTATGGGAGCATGCGTATTACTTAAAATATCAAAACCGCCGGGCAGATTATGTTGAGAATTTTTGGAAAATACTGAACTGGAATTATGTAGGGGAAAGGTTTAACAGCCTCTGAGTGAATATACTTTCCAATAAACGCGACCGGCTGTTGTTGTTGATACCGGGTACGTTTTTGATGATCGTGATCATGGCTAAAACTGGCGCCCAGCTAAAAACGCCTGCCAATCCAAAAGGCATAATTGGTCTGGAATTGGCTTACAACGCCGGAATGACAAAGAGTGTTATTACTGATTGGGTAAATAGCGACCCTAATAATCTTTCGGCAGTCAGGATCAACACTTACTTTGATTTCGCCTTTATTTTTTTCTATTCCTTCCTTCTATCTACGCTTTGTGCTTTAATCGCACCATCCGTTCGCGGGCTTTTATCTTCCGCCGGTAGTTTACTGGCAAAAGGTGTATTACTCGCCGGCCTGACCGATGTACTTGAAAATTTCGGGATGCTGATTTCCTTACAGGGATATATTTCTGATACCTGCACGCTCTTTACCTTCATTTTTTCTATGATAAAATGGATATTGGTATTTGCAGCCTTAGGGTATATCATTATTGCAGGCTCATTTTCGTTAATCCGAAAGGGTAGAAAACAGGGTTAATCAGATCTTCTTTAAATAGACTCAGCCTTTGCTCTGGGTGTATTAAAATACAACTAAAACAAAGGCTGATAAATTGGCTAACAATCTGGCACAAATATAATACGCTAATCATTATTCCACCAAAAAATAATTTATTTTTTATAAACTTTATGTTATTTGAATCATAAAGGAATGAAAAGTAAAAGGCCTAATTTCGTTGGCCAACTCATATCCTTTTTACAAAAAATCAACATCAAAATGCAAGTTTGGAAAGATTACCAGGAAAAAAACAAAGATCGCTTCTTGAACGAATTATTGGAACTGTTGCGTATCCCCAGCGTGAGTGCGAAAAGTGAA
Source organism: Ferruginibacter sp. (assembly GCA_025963635.1). Classification (GTDB taxonomy): domain Bacteria; phylum Bacteroidota; class Bacteroidia; order Chitinophagales; family Chitinophagaceae; genus Ferruginibacter. The sequence continues at coordinate 95,327 of JAOQAK010000041.1, read as the reverse complement.
AACAAAGCAGACATGGTGCGCTGCGCAGAATCCGTAAAACAACGGTTAATTGAAGCAGGTGCAGACAAAGTGAAAATATATCCTACCGAGGGGCACCCGATCGTTTACGCAGAAAAAATAATTGATCCTTCCAAACCCACTGTGTTGGTGTATGGGCACTATGATGTTCAGCCTGCTGAGCCGCTTGAACTGTGGAAGAGTGGACCTTTTGATCCTGTTATTATTGAAGGTAAAATTTTCGCCCGCGGCAGCTGCGATGACAAAGGACAGGTATACATGCACGTGAAAGCGCTGGAAATGATGCTTGCAACTAATACACTTACCAATAATGTGAAGTTCTGTATCGAAGGAGAAGAGGAAGTAGGTTCTCCCAATCTCGGTAAATTTGTCGCCAGCCAAAAAGAATTATTAAAAGCCGATGTTATTTTGATCAGTGATACGGCTATGATCAGCCTGGATACTCCCAGCATTGATATTGGTGTGCGGGGCCTGAGTTATATAGAAGTAATGGTAACAGGCGCTAACCGCGACCTTCATAGCGGCGTTTATGGGGGAGCAGTTGCCAACCCGATCACCATGCTGGCTAAAATGATCGCATCATGCCATGATGAAAATAACCATATTACCATACCCGGCTTTTATGACGATGTGGTTAACTCAACTGAAGAAGAAAGAAAATTAATGGCAGCCGCTCCATATGATGAACAGGAATATAAAGAAGACCTCGGCGTAAAAGAATTGTGGGGCGAAAAAGGATTTACAACCAATGAAAGAACAGGTATACGACCAACATTGGAGTTGAATGGTATCTGGGGAGGTTACCAGGGCGAAGGCGCCAAAACAGTATTACCCGCTAAAGCAATGGCGAAAATTTCGGCAAGACTGGTTCCAAATCAATCTTCGGAAAAAATTACCGCTATGTTGCTGGAGCATTTCAAAAAAATTGCTCCTCCGGGTGTTACAGTGGATGCGTTTGAACATCATGGCGGAGAACCCTATATGACACCGATCGATAGTATTGCTTACAAGGCAGCAGCGAAAGCATTAGAGACCACTTTTGGCAAGTCGCCCATCCCGGTTCGCGGCGGTGGAAGCATTCCTATTTGTGCATTGTTTGAAAAGGAGCTCGGCGTTAAAATAGTGTTTATGGGTTTTGGCCTCGATAGTGACAACCTGCACAGTCCGAATGAAAAATTTAACCTGGCGAACTTTTATAAAGGCATTGAAACCATTCCTTATTTCCATCAGTATTTTACTGAGATGAGCAAGTAAATTGTAAATACAAGCAGTTAAAATCCGGAGTGCTAACCTCCGGATTTTTAGTGTCTATATCGTCTATACAGGAGAGCAAATTTCATATAAAAGTTGTATAGCAGTTTTGAACAACTGTTCATGACCATTATGAAACCTCTCATTTACAACAAGGGAAGTATTTCTATTCAATTACCGGCGCTGCCATCCTGGTGATTTCCGGCTGTTGGGTTTGCCGGGTTTTAATCAATTTACTTACCCGGTAAACCATATAGATGCTGATAACGGATAATCCCACAATAACATACCCTAATGTATTGTAATGTTCCAGCGGTGAATATTTTGTTTGCTGAACCACGATCATACCACCAATGGCGGCAGCAAACCCGCCTGCAATTTGTTGCAGAGATGAACTGACACTCATAAATGCTCCACGATCCTGCATTTCGGGCAAAGCAGAAGTGAGCGCCATCGCAGGCACCATGCGGCTCATAATTCCCATCATAAAAAAAACATTCATTAACAACACCAGTAAGAAAGGAACAGGAGTAAGATTTGTATAAATAACTACCATTATGATCATCCACAATGATGCGATCCCAAACATTTTAAACTTATCAATCCGATCGCTTAGCCGGCCGATCAAAGGCATTATCACAAGTGAACTCACGCCCGACACCATGAACAGCAACGGCAATTGTTGGGGTGTTACATGTAAGTTGTTTATGGCAAAAGCGCTTCCCCACGGCATCATCATAAAGCCGCCCAACGAGAGCATGGCCGTTGCCAGAAAACCTATGCGGTAATTCCGTTTTGAAACAGTATGCACCAGGTGCTTAAAAGCATTGCGATCTGTTTGTACTGCCAGGTGCCTGTTGATGGGTCGCATCTTTGCCACAATTACTATCCATACAATAGAGGCCAGTCCAACGATCATAAAGAAAGGTGATTGCCACCCCCACTGGTTGGCCAGGTACAAGCTCACAGGAATGCCTAATACCTGGCTTGCGCCAAAACCCATTTGCATAAAGCCCATCACCCGGCCACGCTGTTCGATTAAAAATAAATCTGCTACAATGGCCATTGATATTGACCCGATCACCCCGCCAAACAATCCCGTAACAATGCGGGCTGCGATAAGCATAGGATAAGAAGAAGTGATCGCACAAAAAAACGTACCAGCAATGAATCCAATATAAAAGAACAAAAGCAATTTCTTTCGGTCGAACCTATCTGCAAAACCGGCTGTAAGTAAACCGGCAATACCGGCACTGAATGCATAGCTCGATACAGCCAGGCCGAATTGTGAAGTTTTCAGGCCCATTGACTTCATTAATATATCGCCGAGCGGCGACATCACCATAAAATCGAGGACCACCGTAAATTGGGTAAAAGCAAGTATAGCGATAACAAATACCTCGTAGGATGAAAATTCCCTAACAGCAGACTGCTTGTTTTTTTCCATTTTGATTGTGATTGAATGTTTAATCAGGCAGTTCTTCGCAATGATATCCTGCCATATTGATTGTTTTAATAATTTCAACCGGATCGCCGTATGCAGACTCTATCCTGAGAATTCTATCGGCATCTTTCCAGTCTATGTTCCACCTTACAACAGACTTGAAAGTCTGCAGGCATGGCGCTATTATTTTAAGATCTTTTTTGAATCGTATGTTCGTTTTGAAAACCAAAATGTTTATTGCTTTCATGATATTTTTCCAATAGGTTTAAGATAGCAGTATTAATCAGTTCATTGTGTTCGCCCATTTTTATGAACTTCGATCTTCAAGCCCGAGCCACATCTTCATCAATGTTCTTCAAACTTTCATCACCTCTTCTGCCGCTACACCGCTAATCTATAATGGGTTTACAATACGGAAAAATGTGTTTAGGTGATTGCACTAAAAATATCGGTAAACAGCAGAGTTTTGCAGGTGCGAATGGTCCTATCTTACGGTTCACTTTTAGGGCTTCAGCGCTTTCAAAACCAGTTCAAAAGTTTCGTTGATAATTTTGTCAGTCAGTACAAATTTTTTGTTGCCTAAGCTCTTCCCGGTCATGTGAAATTTCACCAGGTTGTAAAGGGGTGCAAACGCAATGGACCAGTAAACTTCGAGCGGCACTTTTATCAATTCATTCCGTTTGATAGCATTTGAAACAAAATCGCCCATCGTGTTTTTGAACTTCTCCCCCATCATATCCATTAATGTTTCACTGTAAGGTGAATGTCGCAACTGCTCTAAAAAATGCATTTGATCGGGGTATTTCATGCAATACTTCATCCGGTTAATCCATTGAACCCTTAAGCCTTCGCTAAAGCTCATAGAAGGTAGAAAATCTTTTAAAGTAATGTCAACCATCTTTTCGCCGGCTTCCCGCACCAGGTGCAAAACAAGATCTTCCTTATCTTTAAAATATATGTAGATGGTAGCAGGAGAAACCCCTGCAGCTTTCGCAAGCTTGTGCATGCTGAAACCGTTAAGCCCTTCCTTCACGATCATCTGCAACGCTTTGTCACGAATGTTTCTTTCCTTATTTTCATCTCTTATTCGCATCGGTACCGCAAATATAAATGAATGTTCGTTCATTTAAGAAAATAAGGCGTTGTTATTCCCATCAAAAAGAGGCCATTAGAGGTTATAATCTGTAACACGTTACAATAAATTTGGCCGAAAGGATGGCCGTACAATGGAGAAATTTAGAAAATTGTTTCCTTGCGGGCTACGGTAATACTATAAGTGAGATTATTGATTGGTACTGGAGACCGCTATTTCAAATAACGGTTATTTAATTATTGGTTTACAGATACACATCTTTTAATTCTTTTTAGAGGCTTCCATTAATTGTAGAAGATGATTTTTTAAGTAATTACCTGATTTAATTTCAAGCGCTTTTTTAATTAAGCCGAAGAGAGAAACGATATTGCTCCCAGGTTCAAAGCCGGTAATGAACGGGCCAGTTTGTCCGGGGTCTTTCGCATCAAAATTCATATCTCAGTATCCTCCTAAGTTTTTTCTGTAGACCTCCCCGATATACCTGCAAAATCCATCTACCGTAATAGCCCTGTGCAGCGCTTCGATGGCTGCAGGTATTTTGTAAGTATTAATCAACCAGCGTTCTGCATCATCAAGAGAGTTGATTGAATAATCCAGTTTGGTTTTAATATCACCATAAAGCGATGCGATGAATGAAGCCAACTTATTATCCATTTCGAAAACCCAGTATCCAAAATCATCTTCCGTATACGTCTTATAAATACTCATTTTTTTCTTTTATTCATTTCTTAAGGTACAATGATTTCTTTGAATGGAATCCCGGCATTTTGAAGCGCTTTTTTCAAAGGGCCACTGGCAGTACCCTCAAACACCCATTTATCAACCATCCTTTTTCTTTCACCAAAATTTCGTCACGGGAAATCTCCCATTGTATGTCCTGGGTGTTATAAATTTTACCGGTTTTATGCTCAACAACTTTTGGTTTAATGCCTGCCTTTACGGAGGCTGGTTTCATACAGTTCTTTGTTGATTGATTCCTGCAAGGTCTCCACAGCCGCTACTGTGGCGCTTGCGCCATTGGTATTAGGCTGAGATGATATGGAATTGATTTCATGCATGAGTAGTTACCTCGCACATTCAGCTTTTACAATTATTATCCTTTTGAGATAGCATGGCATAGAAAAATGTGTAATGGCATCATTTTCCAATTTAAATATGATTCTTGTTGCGTGTTCGGCCTGTAGGTTACAAAAGGCGTCGTGTTCCGGATAGATTTTAAGAAATGGTTATCTCAAAAATTGCCAGCCCGGTATTCCTAAGCACGGGTAAATACAATTTGTCATTTTCATCCACCTGCCAGGTATCCGGATTTTGAAGAAGATTTGAATCGACAGTATCCCCGGCAGAGGTCTTGCCTGTAAAAGCTCCAACTTGTGAAAATGTCAATAAAACATCTGTTGTATCTTTTGTTTTAACACGGATATAAAAATTTCCATTACTGTCAACGTTTTGAAGGTTGGCGTATACAATCTCCCCTAAGTCGCCTGGTAGTTTCAAAGTAAGATAATCTCCTCCGTCAGTTTCCTGGTGATGCGTGCGCACCAGTTCAATAGCGTTTTCATTCATAGTTTTACAGAGAAAAAATTCATTGTCCGGCAGTGGAACAAAATTTCGTAAGTCAATAGTTTTTATATCGCCGCTAACGAGGTTTTGCCGAACTATTTCAAACCCTTTGGAACCGTATACATTTTTATTGGGGGTGGCAAAGAATGGCAGGGCATTGTGCGCATTGTAAAGCGGGTTGGATAATTTGATTAACTCTTTTTTCGTTGCAATATCGATCAGTGCCCAGTAGTTTTCGGAAAAGCCGGCATTTGACAGGGCGGCAATTATATGCTGATTATCGGCAATAAATAATCCCAGTGCTAGCCTGTTTTCATAAACGGATTGTAAAACGCCATCATCCGATGTTGCATACAAACCCCGCCCTGCCGATAGTTTTACTTCGAAGTAAATATCCTCCTTATCAACTCTAATCTTCCTGATATCAAAATAAGCCTGCTCAGCCGGAATTTGTATCTCGGTTTCAATGCATCTACCATCACTTTCCACGGTAACAAGAAAATAAGCAAACTGCTGCCGGTCTCCATTTTCGACAAGTACGACAATTCTTTCTTCCTCCGTAATTGCAAAATCAACCAGCCGGTAGTGTTGTAAATTCCGGGTGATAATAATTTTATTTTTTGAAATTTTTTTGTTGTTGATTTTCAGAAAAGATAGTTCAGGATGTTGATCTGCTGTTAATGCTTGTCCTGAAAAAACGAGACAGGTTTCGTTGCTTACCCTGAAAAGAATATTTTTCCTTGCCTGGTCCTTGTACACCTTGTTTGGATTATACAAGCTGGTTTCCGGTAATAATGTAAACTCTTCTTTAAGCTCTTCACCCCATGGTATTGTACAAACTTCCCTGATTTTATAGGTATTCACCGTGTTTATCTTTTTATGCAAACTAGTGCAATATATTGTTGAAATCAATAGATATAAAAATAGCATTTCTCTATTGTGTATTTTTAGTTTAACGCCCCCATGCGGGCCTGCCAAATTCAATTAGCGGTGCAGGCGGTAAATTTATCGACCACCAGTTAGATAACTCTTCAATGGTAAATAGCTTAACCCTGTCTTCTACTGCATTATCAGCATCCCTTGTGAATGGAGTATCGGGGGGAGGCCAAAATGTGAGTACTTCGCTGCCATTACCATTGGCGAGTGCTACGTGTGCTATACCGTCAAAAAATACAATATCGCCCCTGGATGGCATGGTCGCATTAATCCCGCCAACGTGATAAACTGTCCTGGGGCCCTGGCTCATGGCGCCTACCCAGCCTGAACTGGGAATTGCTGTATACAAGTTATGTATGTAACTCCAATTTATGGCCCCAGCACGGTATGCTGCCAATAAGACCACTTCCCAACAATTAATGATAGTACCCGGTGTAAGCGTCGGTGCTGTGCCTTCGGTCGCAGCAGATGCCCAAATTTCAAAGGTAGTACCCGATCCCGGACCAGAGGAACGCCATCTCATCCTGCTACCCAGCATACGGGTCATTTCATCTGCGGTTTGATCTTCATTGAGCAGGAACAGCGCATGTTGCAATTCATCTCCGCTCAACTCACTTTCCATAAGACTGCGAAGCGTATTGCCGGTTCGTGCCAGGTATGCCGCTTTTAATTGTGCAATGGTAGTTACATCGCGGTTATATGTTTGAAAAACAGCAAAAAGCCTTTCTTCATCCGTACCACGATCCATTGTGGCGATTACAATTTCTTCGATGGCGCCGGGCGACCTACCACTCAATAAAATAGAAGTTTCGAGCCAATCGGCACCTCCCAGTTCATCCTCCAACCGTGTATTCAAACTTTCATTGTACAACCGTTGATACGCAGCACTCACCTGGCCCAACTCGGCAGCTGACCGGCCCTGCAATATGGCTACAATCGCGGCCTCCCTTGTACCCGCCCCGTCAACTGCATCATGCAAGCTCTTTGCTAACCGTTCTGAATTGCCAAGGGGATGTAACAATGCCTGTGCCTGCGAGAATTCGCCACCAGTTAATTCATCCTGCAAATCAGCGTTAAGATCCCTGCCGGTGATCAGGCGATACCGGCGTTCAATTTCACGCAATTCAGTATCACTGTGCCCTGTAAGTGCTGCATAAATCGCGGATTCGTCTGTGCCCAATCCTTGCATTGCTGCTTCCAACCGGTTAGCTATCACGGTGGCCCGATCTTCATCTGTTGCTGCACCACCTGTTGCCCCCGGCAAAAGTGTTTGCACATAATTCCATTCCTCGTCATTTAGTTCATCCCTTAAATCCGTAAGCAGGTTAGTAGATGTCATCTGCCGATAAGCATCCTGCAAATCTGTCCATTGAGCGACAGTACGCCCTGCGATTACTCCATAAATCGCCGATTCATCCGTGCCCAATCCCCGCATGGCATTCCATAATACACGAGCTATTTCGGCTGAAGGGCTTTCACCTCTTAATAAAGACAATGCCTTTGATAAATCGTCTCCTGATAATTCATCACGAAGCATTGCTTCAAGTGTTTGTGACCCGGACAGAGTAAGGTAAGCAGCTTCGATATCCGAAATTTCGGCAGCGGTTCTACCGGTTAACGCATTAAAAATTGCGTCTTCATCTGTACCGAGCCCGGAGGCAGCATTGCGCAAGGTGGTGGCAATTTGTTGAGCCGGTGTTCGTTGTGGTAAAGGCGCTACCTGCCGGTGAATTGTATTTGAAGCACTATTGTTTTGTTGAACAGTATGGGTTAATTCATGCGCCAGCAAATGTTTCCCCGGATCTGATCCGGGGTTGTATTTGCCGTTGTTAAAATAGATATCACTCCCAACGGTGAACGCCTCGGCATTCAATTCCTTTGACATTTGTACAGCGTAATCGCCTGTGTGTATTTTTACACCGGAGAAATCTGTATTGAAACGGCTTTGCATAAAGGATTGAATATAACCTTCCATCCCCGAGCCTTTACCTTTAGTAGCATTTACCTGTTGAGTAACCCGATCGCTTGCTACACCACCGTTCTCACGTTTTGCTTGTATAAACGGCGTAATAACAGATGTTGATAATTTACGTTGGACTCCTTCTTCTTCTTCGCAGTGAGCACATTTACGTTGTATAACAGGCTCCCCGCCATGATAAAATGAGTTAGCATCCGGCATCCGCATCACCCTGTCAGCCATTGCATCTGCTTCATATTCCAGCGGATCATCTACGGCGCCGATTGATAATTTTCGTTGTATGGGAAGTCGTTGCAGGCATTCTTTGTAAATACTTTCCTCACCCGCCTCCTGGTCAGGCTGCGCACACTTTGCTGCAGAAGGTTCTACAGTTTGAGGCTGAGGTGCTATGGATGAGAAATCTGGCAAAACTTTTATTCAATTGAGCGGTTTAGTACATTTAAAAAATGTTCGAAGTATTTATTTGCAATCCGAGTGGCAAGGAAGAAAACAGGTTTAAACAATACTCAGGAGCCCATCAATGCCCGGTGCACCCTATCTTTTTGCGCTTCACTGCTCATGTCAGAAAGTAGTGGCTCAATTTGACGGTGTATGCTTATCAACTGGCTGGGATCCTGTGCCTGCCTGCATATTGCCACTACTGCATTCACATCTTCGTCACTTACCCAGCCGCTTAACAGGCGGGTAATTAAGGTAACTTTTTCTGCTGTCGTCAGTCCCCTGATAATTTCGGTTCGTTGTGTATTAATGAAATCCCGGATGCTGCTATCACTGGTAAGGGATGACACACCACTGTCAAATGCTGCACTGCTGATTGTTTTTCGATTTGGGTCACCTGTATCAATTGCAAACGGAAACGACCTGCTTACACCGCCGCAGGAAGCAATGCTCGCTATAAATGGCACGGCCGACTCACTTTGGTTGGACGGTACTCCGGCTGAATCCCGCCCGGAATAGAATGCTACAATAGCATTTTGTTCAGCAACCGGAAGGGAGGTAAAGTCGACTGGTGAACACCGGTTCAAAAAAGCCTGCAGGCGTGTTATGAAAGTGTTCACGGATGTATGGAAAAAATTAAAATTATTGGCTCCGAAAAAGGCGCCTAATGCATTAGAGGTAGTATCCTCTGCGGCAAACCGGGAGGTAGCTTCGGCATTAAGTTCATGAGAGCGCCCTGCTTCAGTCGCCCTGCGATTGGTTGCAACAGATGCGATGTACATCAACTGATAAAAATGGCGCATGTCAATCATCCCACACCTGCAGGTAATCAGGTAACGATGAGTAAGAGCGCCAGCATTACTTGGGTCTGCACTAAAGACGCCCCTCGTAACCCCTGAAGCCGTACTGCCGCCCGCCTGCTCCACGAGCCCGCCAATCCAGGTGGCGTTATTGGCGAATGTTGTAGCCTGGACTATGATATCATTTATGTTGGAAATCTGACTTCTCTCGGAAGCCTCAAACCGTTGAATTTTTTTTGCAATACCCTTTCGCTGTTGCACGGTATGGGTGAGTTCATGAGCCAACAAGTGTTTGCCATTTTCGCTGTCGGGTCTGTATTTACCGCTGTTGAAATAAATATCTTTCCCCACTGTAAAAGCCTGCGCATTTATTTCCCTGTTCATCTGCACTGCATACTCGCCTGTATGAATTTTCACATCGCTAAAATCTGTACCGAAACGGGTTGCCATGAAAGTTTGTGTACTGCCATCCATCGGGCTGCCTCCTCCCCTGGTTTCATTGATTTGCCGGGTGATGTTTTCACTTGCGGTACCACCATCATTGCTTTTAGCCTGGATAAATGGCGTGATGGAACCAGCGAGCGGCTTGCGTTGTAGTTCATCTTCCTCCTCTTCACAATGTGCACATTTCCGTTGTATCGATTTACCCTCATCTCCAAAAGAATTCACGGGAACGGTTTCCGGCATCCGCATTATTTTATCAGCCATAGCATCAGCTTCCTGCTCTAGTGGATCATTGGCGGCTCCTATGGATAACTTACATTGCATGGGCAGTATTGGATTGCTTGATGCTGCCGGGCTAATTTGGGTGATAGGTGCTATGGTTTCGGGCTTATGCATAGTATCAATGAGAAACAATGTAGTTACAGTTCCTGGGAGCGGTTTGATTGGCAGTACGCCGGTAGTGTTCAAAAAAGCGTGGCCTTAAGGCTGCTTCCGTATTTGCAGTGCCGTCTGGATTTAATCCATTCATTAATGATCCGGGATCATCGGTCCTGTTTCTGTGCCAGAACATGATATTCTCCCAGAACCCTCCGTCGTATTCGTCATAAAGGCCTAGAACATGTCCAAATTCATGCATAAAAGTGTCGCTGGTTGTATGCAGGTTTACATTAATATCAGACACCACCATTGGCCTTCTGTCTCCATCGGTCTTATCTTCTACGTCTACTATTTTATGATAGTCTGAATTATTTTCTATGACGTTCACGGTAATGGGTACATCTTCGCAGGGACAACTGATTCCACCCACTAATTTGTAGCCGCTGTGCTGCCACTTGCTATGAACTGCATTGATGAACTGGGGTTTAAACAGGTTCCTGTCCGGCTCCGCAATATCACTTGTAAATTGAAACTTTACCCTCACTTCTACTTCAACCTGGCAGTTGTTGAACTTGAAATCGAAATTCCCCATGGAGAGCATTCCCAATTCTGTATTTTGAATATTCAGCGAGGGTGCAATGCCCATTGTCCCTTTTGCAAAGTTCAATTCTTCGTCGGTGAGTTCATCCCGCAAATCATCCATCAGCTCTCTTCCGGTTAGTGTTAAATAGGCTGCTTTAATCAACTCAAGTTCGGCTTCGCTTCTGCCCTGCAGCGCTACATAAATTGCATTTTCATCAGTGCCCCATCCTGCCATGGCATCCCTCAACTGTACTGCTACCGCGATTGCCCTTTCTTCAGGATTGCCTGATATCGATTGTGAGTATTGGGCGAGTATGAGCAATTCACTCCGTGTAAGTTCGTCTTCCAAATCGGCCTGCAGCTGGCGACCGGTAAGTGTTGCATATGCATCCGCAACTTGTGCGACCTGTTCATCTGTTCTGCCACCAAGGGCTGCGTAGATGGCTGCCTCTTCGGTGCCTAATCCCTCCATTGCCTCCCGCAACTGTTGGGCAATAAGTGCCGGATTAAACTGCATATCTCTTTTTTGAATCTTCCTTGCTGCCGCATTTCCCTGTTGCATCGTATGTGTTAATTCATGCGCAAGTAAATGTTTACCATCGTTTGTGTGGGGATTGTATTTGCCACTGTTAAAATAAATATCCTTCCCAACCGTAAATGCCTGTGCATTCATTTCCCTGCTCATTTGTGCCGCGTAATCGCCGGTATGAATTTTTACGTCTGAAAGGTCAGTGCTAAAACTATTTTCCATGAAGCTTTTCGTTGCACTATCCATACGGGTGCCGCCGCCCCTTGTTGAGTTAATTTGATTGGTAATACTTTTCCCTGCATTACCACCGGCTGCTCCTTTTGCCTGGGTGAATCGCGTAATGGATGCGGCTAACGGTTTGCGGTGTACCTTATCATCTTCTTCACATTGAGCACATTTTCGTTGTATTGAGTCGCTTCCTTCGCCCCACGAGTTGTTATTATCCGGAACCAGCATCCTCATCACTTTATCGGCCATAACATCCGCTTCCTGTTCTAATGGATCGTTGACTGCACCTATCGCCAGGCTACACTGAACATTAGGGCCAACTCCCAAAGACATTCTGTCCTGCCCTGCGTTTTCCGTTGTTTTTATTTTAGTTGAGCGCATAGGTGCTTATTGAAAATTGTTGTTTATCCTGCCGATTTTTGGTCGCTTGCGATTATGCATTACAATGTTTTGCCCTCTTTATTATATTCATTTTTTATCCCCTTTAATACATCACTGATTGTTACTTCGTTGTCGTTCCGGTTAAGGGCCAATAACGAAGCATACTGAACAATATTCATGATTGCTCCGCCTGACAATTCATATTCCCGTGCAATTGTCTCCAGTTCGTTTTGGGGTGGCTTTTTGCAGGCGGTACTAAAGCCATTGTTCCAGAGGCGAAACCGTTCCCGTGCCTGTGGTTTTTGGAAATGAATGATTGACTGCAAACGCCGGGTAAAAGCTTCATCCACATTATTGCGCATATTGGATGCTAGTATTACAAGACCGGGATAATCTTCCAATCGCTGTAATAAATAGGCTATTTCCTGGTTGGCATATTTATCGTGTGCATCAGTAATACCCGTACGCTTTCCAAACAATGCGTCGGCTTCATCAAAGAATAATATCCAATTTTTATTTTCTGCTTTCTTAAATACCTTTTCGAGATTTTTTTCAGTTTCGCCGATGTATTTTGATATTACCATCGACAGGTCAATTCGGTAAACATCTAAATTATAGAGCTTGCCAAGTACAGCCGCCGTTAATGTTTTACCCGTTCCCGGAGCACCATGAAACAAGGCTTTATAGCCCATCTTCAATTTTTTTGCCATCCCCCAATCCTTGTATAATTTGGGACTATGTTCCAGCCAGATACGCAGTTCATCCAGTTGTTGCATGGTATAATCTTCCACTACCAGGTCGTTCCAGTTCATTTGCGTTGTTAATCGTTTAGCCGGAAACTCCATACTAAACTGTGGTCGCCGAAGATTTCCTGTTGTGAAGAAATCAACATACTCTTCTGATATGCTAATGGAACTACTGTAAAACGGTTCATTGGCGCCATTGCCCTGATCGAGCACTATAATGCCATGGGCACTAAAAACATGATCTGGTTCAAATAATTTGTATAAACGAAAGCGTTGTCCAAGATCATTGCCCGCCAATATAAACAAAGCGGTTTCAATGGTAGGAATAAATCCTCCATGGCGGCTGCCTTTTATCCCACCAAATTCGGTGTAACCACGTCCCAGCTTTTTATTGGCAGAAAAAAACACGTCCAGTAAATGTGGCTGCAAATAAGGCATCAGCGCCAGCATAAGCAATAACCGTTCATTGGCCTTGAGCTCGTAATATTTTACAAACCCGGCATAAACTGACTGATCATTGCCAAGTACGGGTGGGTTCATTATTTCAGTGGCTGGTGAAATGGGAATCACATCTGAAACAACGGTATCGATTATAACCGCGTTACTGTTGGGCGATTTCCCCGGCCCGTGATCATCTTTATTTATAACGATTTCCACATTGTCTTTCCCAAAATATTCTTCTAACCTTGCATTTACAACTCTTGCAAACCACGCTATTTCATTTACAAGACTTTGCGCATTTTCATCTACCAGGCTTTTGATGGAACTATCCGCTCCTGCCTGGCTACCTGAACTAAATTTATCTGATGCATTTACCATTCTGTAAAAATTATGTATTGATTCCATGGTAAACTAATAGTAGCATATCCCCATGGTATACTGCCCAGCAATACATCCATGGTTTTTCTTTCTATCTGCAGTTGCCAGTTGTTGTCCCTGGCAGTGATAATACCGTCCCTTTTTAAGAAGGATTCCCGCAGGGCATTTATAGTAGTATTTTTCAAAACTTTCCAATGTTCAATCACCGAGCGCAATAAAGAATCAGCCTCATTGATTTCTTCTTTGGAAAGCTCCGGCGCTTGTGGTATGGGCATGTAAACAGGCATGCCACAAAGGAGTTTTTCCAGTACCAGATGGTACTCGTAATGCTTGCCAGGCCCGCTACTTACGTATTTCAATAAGTAAACAGCCTTTACCTGTGCAGCTGTATTCATCCAATCATTACCCTTCAACAAACCCAGTGTAGTGAAAAATTGTTTAAAAAATGGCGCAAGAAGTATAATGCCTGCATTTCGCACAATTATTTTTCCGATATCGGTTTCTGCTGCGTCGTTATTAGAAAAAAGTGCTTCGTATTCCGTCACATCTTTGTTTTCATTTACGACCACGGGCGTACCGGTATCATCGGAAGATTGAATCATTGCCTGGTTCGATTTAATTGTCGACGGAAGTAAGCCATTTACGATTTCCTCCCAAAGAGAATTCATTGATCCATATTGTACCAAAGAGGAGCGTAATGGATCCATTATGGAAGCATGGAAAATATCTTTAATTTCGCCGAAATTACCGTCCTCATTAAAGACAATAGGGGCATTGGCAATTACCATATCAACGATTATAATACCTTCACACTTTTCCTTAACCTTGTTCACAGCGTTTTCCACAACCACTAAATTCCCGCTTTGTAAAATCTTTATTTCATCTGAAAGATTTTGTTTGATTGCTTCTAAAATAGCAACAGCCCCAGACAACTCCTTAAATAATTCTATCACCTCTTGTTTTATTTTTGCACTGAATTGAAAGGCGATCCTTCGCCAGAGTAATTTGTCATCTTTTTTGTGATGCAAAAATCTGCTAATCTCTTCTCCGGATTGACTAAATACTTCTTCGGTTAATTCTTCCAGGTTAGTAGTGGTTTCGTCGCCCCACCAGGGGAGCATACCCTTTTGAAGAAAAAATTGCAATAATTCAAACTTCGATTTCTGTTCAGAAGCTTTCCTTTGTCCTATCGAATAATCGCCTAATTTTTGCAGCAATTTTTTCTCAAAATCATCCAGGAATATTTTTTCAAATTCACGATCAAAAACGGATGGGCTTAGCAACCCGAGATCAATTTCAAGTTCACCAATCCGTATCCATTCGTTGTCTGAAACATATTTATTACATACCCTGTCGATAATTTCTGCTATCTGTAACTGGTAAGTTTGGGCAAAGTTCTGACGCATGCTAAAAGCGTAGTCCTCATGAGGGCATTCTACTTCAAACCGCAGTTTATTGATTACATGAGTCATATTCCTTAGTATTGTAGCTACAAACTGGCAGGCAGCATACATTCATTTCCTGGCCGGTTAAGTTTGTTGATTGGTATTTTCACCGCAATCATCTTCACATTCACCACAGGGCTTCAATGTATTTAACACTTCTACCAACGGGTTTACTTTTTCATAAGCCGGCATCTCGTTTTGGGCCATTTCTTCCAGCCAGCTATAATAAGCTTTTTCAAAACGTTCCATTTCCGGAATGCCAATCCAGGCAACACGTATATGTGTGTGTGCAGGCGATTGAGTTAAAATTGTTTTTTCAACTAGGTTACGAAAAGTAGGATTGCGTAAACGCTTTGGCCAACAGGGTAATACAATCGTTGCCCGGAAAGAATAAGCATCTTCATTGTTATCGCATGAATTTGCTTCGCAATACCAATCCATTTCACTACCAAACCATTCCATCAACGCTTCAATTTCCTTTTCAATATCATCCGGTACTTCTGCCGTTCCCGTTTTTTTATTAAATACGAAGGGACTTTGGGCTAATATAATTTCACCGTTCATGATCTTAAAACTATATTTTACCTGCAACGCATCACTGGCCTCATTTGAAACAAGTATATAATTTATCCTCTCTGAACCAAATTCCTGGAGGTCACGAACACGTTTCGCAACTGCGGCATACTTTCTGAATTTAAGTGGTATTGGTTCGTCTTTATCCGGAAAGGTTTGTTGAAATAAAATGGACTGGTCGTATTTTTTTGTAGTTGGGTTCAGCCTGAAATACTGCAGTATCCACGGCATTTTATCATAACATTTTTCTGCCGGAATCCTGGACAATTTTTTTCTATAGGAAGGCACCTGTGTACCCTCTCCGAGCCCGATGCCCAGATCACATTTGTCGAGGCAAATATTGAGGAACGATACAGGAATACCGGCATTGGTCTCATCCAGCACTTCATCGAACTTGGGCCGCAACAGCAGGTGTTCTACCAGGTGCATGCCCTCGTTTTCATTGATTGCTTTGATAGCGGCTCTTAATGCTTTGAATGCCATATCCCGTTTTTCTCTTTTATCAAAGCGTGCACTGGTTGCCAGCAGCACGGCGCTTTTCATATCGGTTCCATCATACAATTCGAACCAAAAATTACCCACCGGGCCTGCTGTTTTCCGGGCCCGGTGATTCAATTCATCATGAAATTGAAAGTTCTTCCGGGTATCCGCATGCTCTATTATGTCATTCATGAGCAGTTCTGTGCAACACCCGTCAATTACTTCCACGCTGGTGAGCAGCACCTGCTCATTATTTTCAGGAGAAAGAATTTTGATGATGCTTACCGGTTGCCCTTTTTTATTCTTTTTCTGCTCGGGTTGCTTTTTTGCGTTGAGCTCCATGATCGGTTCCGTTATTATAAAAGCCGGAGCCAGTGTGCGCCGTTTGACATTTGCAAAACCGAGTAGCCGGCCTACTCTTCTTTCCGTACCGGAAACATTGCCGGTGTCCCAGAAAAACGGTTTTGTATAATCAAATCCTCTACCGCGGCTGCTGCCGATTTTGTAATACTCGCCGTCTTTTAAGATGTTTATTTTATCCTGCACCAGTCTTGCTTCAATTTGCTGTGGTACCAGCCAGCGATTGATAGCTTCGTATTCACTCATCTCTTCACTAAACCTTGCTAGGAAATGATTAAGAAATTTGTTACGTCTTTCTAAAAAAAGTTCTGGCGTTTCTACAATATTATTTAGCACGTAGGTGAAATCGGCTAATATTTGGTCAAAATGATTGCTGCCGTGATTGTTAAAGTCTATCAACAATTCTTCGAGTGCAAAATTTTTCTTTACTCCTTCGATACCCGTCAGCGCCTTTGTAAAATAGGTTCGTGTTACAGACTCGTCGAGTGTATATAGTGTTCGTAAATGATTTAGTTGTACCAATTGATCAGAAAGTAATTGTTCAAAAAAAAGCAGGTAGCCTTTTAACTGAAGCGCCTGTACTTTTCTCTTTTCATCGGCATCGCCGGGTAAACCTGCACGCTTGCTAACGCCATAGCACATGGGCAGCGAATAAGTGACCGGAAAATAATCTTCCAGTTCCATATTTTCGCCGTTTGGCACAGGCAAGTCAAGTAGAACGCCTTCGAGCTTGTACTTTCTTTCCGCGGTTTTTAAATCCCGGAAAAATTTGAGCATCCGGTCCGGCCGCTTGTCACTTGCACTGCCTGTGTTATAAGTTATCAGTTCGCGTTCTTTGCAAAATATTACCTGCGACATAGCGGGTATTATTCTTGCCACCTTACTTTCCTCGCGGAGATATTGTACCCATTCATCAAAAAAATGTTTGCTGGCACTGTCATCCATAAATCCGGCAAAAGGCAGGTGTAGATAGGTAATTGCCTTGATGCCTTTTATATCCGCTATTTCACTGATAATATCAGAAAGCCGGATATCCCTGAAGAGATCAGTTTTTTCGATCGCACTGGTTTCTATAAACCCATGCTGCAATGCGGGACCCTCAAATATTTCATCAATGTCGTATCCCTTCTCCAACATTTGCTGGATAGTATTGAAAGGTATGGAGGGGGTAAAATATTTATAGATGACAAAATACACTTGCGCCAGTACTGTGTCTGGATCGGCATATTCGTCCAGGGCGATAGAGGCCCCAATTCCAAAATCAACGTATTCAATGGCGTTGATCGTTAGAAAATCTTCGCATAGATTGCGATGACCGGAAAGCTTCTGAATTACCTGCTGCCGCACTTTCTCGCGGCGATCTTCCTCCAGCACATCTTCTTCATACTCTACCATTACATTGTACAACCCTTCGAGTTCAATAATTTTAGAGGGAATAATATTGGCCGAGCCAGACATTTCAGTAATCAGTGCTTTATCCTCCTCTAAACTTTTTAATTTCTTTTCAAGTTTAGTCAGTTGCTTTTCAATTTCACTTAACCTTTGCTTTAGCTGCTCGAGTGTAATGCCATCTGCCCCTGCGTTGATCCTATCTTCAATCGACTTCTTTTCATTAAGCAAAGGCGTTTTATCTGTATTGATTTTGTCGATTGCTGCATTTGTTTCAGCAAGTTTATCGCCCAAAAATTTGTCGACCTTTTGTTTGGTGGTTTCCTCGAGATCAATTCTGCCAAAACAGGTTTTACGTGCCGGTTCAATGCAGCCACACTCTTCCTCTTTTCTTTTTGTGAAATAATTGTAGTCGATCCACATGGGCACTTCATATTCTTTTGATGGCTCGATCCATGCATTTCTCACCCCCTTTACATCAACAATCATTTTGCGGTAATCAGTTATGGTAATTGGACTATTGTGCAATATCTGCCTGGCAGTATAAAAAACCTGCTTCCAGGTATCCTCGGTTAAATTTTCAGGAGCCAATAAATCCTTTACCTCAAAACCCATGCGATATGCTGTGTCTGTAATTGCATAAATCACAGCTTCCAAAATGGTGATCCCCGGATCAGAAGTATTATAATCCGTCCAGATGTCGCTACCGAGTTTTTCAATGCTTTTAATCCCCTCTCTCCGCATGGCGGCAAAATCTTCTGCAGGTAACAGCGGGTTATCTTTTACTAGTGAAACAGTCTCTGCCATAATTTTTAATTTTAATCCCGGTAAATACTCATATATCTATTTAGCGGACTTTGATTGATCGTCTGAATTATTCTTTGTACGTTTTTTAACCGCTTTCGTAGTTTTTGTGGGTGCAGCATGTTGATCATTTCCTGTTCCTGCACCAGTTTCATTCGTCTTATTAACTTCCTCCTTTGCTATCTCTTCAGTTGTATTGATATCCTTGTCAACAGCATCCATTTCTTTCGTTACTTCCATAGTAATGCGTTCTTTACTATTTGCTTTTAACAGCGCCTCTGCACTCAGATCTTCAATATTTAATTTCGCAGTTATATCCTGTGGGCTTCCCTTTGCCATGACAGAATTTTCAACAAATTCACCTGGTGTGTTCGTAGCTTGTTCTTTTGACGGAGTTCGATCCTTGATGGAATCAACCGGCGGTAAAACCTTTGGAGGATTAGGTTTGGTATCGGTGGATGATGAGTCATCTTTTGCAGGAGGCACGGCATCCTTGTCGCCTTCAGTTTTTTTCTGCTTCCGTAATTCGCAAGGTGTGGGTCTTTCGGGCTCCTCGTATGGAATAATAACGTGCTGTGGAACTGAAACGAGGATCGACCTGGGGGTGGAAGGCCTGGCTACGATTTCACCTATTATTGCTGTGTCTTTACCCAGTAAATTTTCAATCCCCTCACAGCCGCAGATCTTGTTTAAAATTGCTGCTACCGAATCATTATCATCCTGAGAACTGGTTACTACTAACTCTTTTGAAGGGCAACATTCATCCTTACAAACACCCATCACAAAATCTGTAATGAAATCAACATAGTCACGTTCTTCTATGAAGTTGATAATGGAAGAAGCATAAATTTTATGGCCAAACTCAACATCCGCATTTTCATCGAATGCCCAGGGCGTGAGGTATTGCACGATTTCTTCGTTTAATCTTTTCAGGTAGAAACCGATGTCGGTTCCTGTGTAAAACTTAACCCTGAATCCTACGATAACTTGCTCGTAAACTGGATTTTTAGCGTGAACTTTTACGAACGGAGAGGTAAGCGCTTTAAGATAAGACTCAATTTCCAGCAATACCCTTCGGCTTGTTTTGGGTTGTAATGGATTGATGGAATTACGATTTTTTAAATTCGGGATGGGCACTAAGAGCACGTGTCCGGGAGCAACTTGCGGCCCGCAACAGGTATTTTCGCCCGGCAGGTATATTTTAAAATCTGAAGCATCTACTTCCCCCTGCGTAGAAACGATAAAACTAAACCGGTTGAAATTGATGCCTGGAAATATTGTTGCGAAGGCTCTTTTAAGCGCTTTTAAAAAAGCTTCTGTCAACTCAACCGGCTTATCAGTATAGATCGTAATCTCAGCCAGCAGTTTTTCGTTACGGGATAGTTCATCCCCTATCTTTTTCAACAACTCATTTTTTTCTTCTTCGGTAGCTTTGGCAGGAAAATGATAGCTGCTAACCAATTGTTTTCCATCTTTGCTCAACCCTGGCTGCCGGCAAAGGCAATTGGGATCCGTATGGCCAATGCATTTTACTTTATAAATAGTCGGAAAACGGTCAAGTACCAGGTGTTCATAATCCCAGGAATTGATCGCCCGGTTTTTATGCCGCAGCCGTTCGCTCACCCGTGTGTAAAACTCTTTACTTACTTCCTTATGCTTTCCATCAAAGGAGGCAAAAGGCTGCTGCACCTTGGTTACCTGCGATACGGCAACTGCCAGCTTAGTGATGCTATTTGCGGGTAAGGCCGCATCGAAATGCGACTGATCATTGCCGTTGTCTGTAAATATTGCTTCTACCGCTTGTGTAACCACATTTATCAATTGAGGAATGCGCTGACTATTTTCTTTTACACTGGCGCAAAACCAGTGAAGGCCTTCTGTAATGATCGTATTATTGTTGGTTGCTTCGGCCGGTATATTAAGTTTAACAATGCCGGTTGTTTGAAACCCGTAAGTGCCATCAGAAATAATATCTTCCCCTCTCATCGGCCGCCATTCGTTATTAGTGAGGTAAGACCAATGGATAACGGGCGGATCGTTGTCTTCATCCTCAGCGCTCCCTTCTGCAAACTGGAATAAAATGGATAAGGTCTGGAGGGGAACAGCCTTTTCTAACCCGATAAAGAGCAGGCCTTCTTCCTGTAAATTGGAGGAATATTGATTGTTGCCCGTACTATTTATTTGCTTGCTCCCATTAACGGTTGTGGCAAGAACCGTTACAATATCCTGGTTGTAAGATTTGGTAATTTTATCCCAAAAACCAAGTGGCCTTTCATTTGATGCTTTCGTGCGGGTGCTGTCCTGCGGCTTATTGTACACATCATAAGGGCCGAGGTAAGTAAACTGAGGCAACAACAAATTATTTGCATCCACCAGCAGGTAACCTTTTTGTTTATCCGCATCATTGAATAAAGAAGTTTTGCCTGCACGGTTGTTTGGCACAGTCTTTTTTATTCTGACAGGAACGGGAATAGTATCTATATTATCACCGGTATATATCTCTGCTACTCCGAAGGGATACACATGAAAGAACTGGTCTATAAGAGGATCAAGATTTTGCAAACTTGAAAAATAGCTTACTGAAATCTCTTTAACTTTCAGCACCACTGCCAACTCAGCCATTCGTTGAAATAAGTCTTTCCGAATTGCATTATCGTCCGTATTCGAATTGCTTAGCAAATCAAATGGTATATTATTTTGAAGCTGCAAAAAACCCTTGCTGGTTTGGCTTTTAAACTCCGTAGAATAGATAAGCGGAGTTCGGTTTAAAGGTGGTAATCGGCCAGGAGTCCCTTTATCATCTTTTTTGAATAACACATTTTGCGTGAGCAATCCTTCGGTAAAGTCGCGGCCTTCGCTGGTACACAATGCCATCCATTGCTTCTGTTGCAAAAGGCTAAGCTTATAGAATTCAAATTTTTTGTCATCGTTGGTACGCCCTAATATTGAACCGTAGAAGTTTAGATCAAAAACAGCATCGACGGTGTCTGAAAGGTGTTTAATATGCACCGCTAACTCTAATACGCTTTTATTAAAGACTTCATCACTGCCGATATACAATGCGCTGCCTGGCTTTGGATACGCCGTAAAAGGATCAAACGGTTTATTGGGTGTAATTAAGCCATCATCATTTTGCAGTACGAGTGTTTTAAGACCATCAAAAAAAGAAGGAATCGTAAATATTGATGGATCAATGGTGGAGGATCCATCCCCCGGTTCCATTTTTACTACTACTGGATTAACCGTTGTAAGTTTCAGGTATTGTATTTTATACCCAGCTTTTGCTTTTAATAAAAGTATATTGTTTATTGTAGCGGGAACGGAAAAATTGCCAGCGGTATCGGTGGTTGCGGTAGCGGGTGGCTTGGTTCCTGCCACCAGGATGGCAACTCCTTCCAATGGCGCGTTGGTATTGGCATCCACCACGTTGCCGGTAAGAGTAAATGCAACAGCATCTTTCGGAACGTTGATAGAACCAACTCTTACAGCAAGGGAAAGATTTATAGCTGTAAAACTATTGAAGACAGTTTCATCGAGGTCGATGACCGGCCCCATCATTACCTGCAAAACGGGGTAAGTTGTTTTATAATTTCTACCCGGATGCAGGGCGATGTCAAAAGGAACCACTGCTTTTTCAACTACCGGCAGGCAGATATACAATGTGGCTTCAACTAAATCAAAGAAATAGCTGCTTTCAACGGGCATGCCCGTACTGAGATCACCGCCTTCTGCCAGTAATTGTTTAATGAGCTCATTTTTATCCGAAATTTTCTTATCAATTGTTAGCCAGCCTGCTTCTCCGCTTAAAGATATTTCTAATGTTTCTTTGGAGATATCTTTATTTAGATCACTCATTTTTACTGCAATGATCCTGTTACCACCGCCGAGCACCAATTCAGGCGATGCAATGGCAAAACCTGTTTTTACGGGCGGAGCTGATAGTTGCCCTTCTTTTTGTGCCTCCATCAAAGCGCAAGGATTCATCGACTCCCGGTTCTTTGGAATACCTTTTCCAAAAGTCGGCCACTTTGGATTAGGGTCTGTAAATGCCGTGCCATAACCGTCGGCAGAGTTGGCAACGGGGTTAGCAAAAATAGTATGAATTGTTTTAGAAGTAGCCGGAGCGACCGCTTCATTTTTATCAATGAATATAGTTTTCAACTCTTTCACCTTCGCCTGGTTTATCACCAGGTTTGTGGCTGTTTTGTAAACCTGCTCTTTGTTGCTGGCATCTTTGCCTGCATTCAGCGCTGTATCTTTGGCGATATCGTATTGGAGTACATCTTTAGCAAGTTCAAAAATTATATGCGTTTTATCAGGAATGGAATCTTTGGGGGTGAGTTGTAAAACATCTTTGTAATAAAAGTCGAGCATTTTACCTGTAAGGCCGTTCATCTGCTCCTGCGCGAGTTTAAATAGCTGCAAAAATGTGATAAAGAGCGTCATGTGCGGCTGGTGGGAAGGGTATTGCTCCAGGGCAAAACTCACAAAAGAAGGCCCCTTATCAATTAAACCATTCAGGAAGCTAAAAAAATCATTGAAAATATCATCTGCATACAGTGCGGCATACCGGATCTTGTCTTCCACGGAATTGCCCTGGTAAATACTGGCATCCGGATCAATTGGTTCATTCAGGCCCCATACACTATCGTTCTCTATGCCGGAATAATCAAGGTTCAACGGGTTTTTAGGATCAATAAATTTATAGCCATCCTCGTAAGCCATAATACGGCTCATCTGCCAGCGCAGGTACGAATTGATCGCCAGGTCAAGCTCACTGCGCAACGGATTTTCGGGGATCGCAACACTGTACCATCTGTCGATCCGAACCGCCATACCAATAATGATATTAAACAAGGCAGCATATTTGTCTGATGATGGGTTTTCGTCTAATCTTTCTCTTAGCTCATCATATTCTTTTTTTATATTTCCTGTTTTTAATACTGCCACAGATGCTGCTATTACCGCCATATCTTTCCTGAAAAATTCCCGCCAGCTAACCTTCCCCGGAGTTGTACCATCGTTTATAAGGCTTTCCGGAATATCGTAAAACCTGATCTGCCCTGCGTAACGTTTTGCAAACAACAGCAGGTCTTCCACAGAGCGTTCATCTATAGGTGCATATGCTGGATCCAAAGCTTGCAGGTATCGCCCCAACTGGCCTGAGCCGTCGACGATAATATCAGAATTGCAATCACAGTTACTCATTTGTTTTTGTGTTAAACATGATCAATGCGTGTTTGAAATCCATGCTGGCAGGTTTTACCATGTTACTGCAGCGATCTATTTATCCATGTTCGATATTGGTGGCTTCCTTTACATAAAAAGGAAATACATAATTATACCTTGTATTGGTAGTTATTATTGTGTAGGGTATATCGATGTTCAGCACGCCGCGGTTTGGATCAGGTACCGAGGTGATATCTCCCACAATAATTCGCGGTTCGTGGTATACCAATGCCTCAAAAACAATCTTATGAATCATCGCTATATTGGGCACCGTCATTTCGTCGAACACGTGGGGCTGCAGATTGCAACCAAAAGTGGGTTGCATAACTCTTTCTCCCGTAATGGTAGACAGGATGATGTGAATACTGCTTTGAATGTCTTCTTCCCCACTGAGCATTTCCACGCCATACCACTCTCTTCGAAAAGTGGGTGGAAACCCCCAGCCGGTGCCTAAAAATGAGCGGTCAATGTTTTCCTGCATGATAGATATCTTAATAGTTAGAAATTTTACCCTCCTATAATTACCGTCGCACAACCGGCAGCTATTGATCCACCGTGAGCAGTGGAATCGCCCTGCCTTGCCGCACCCTTGCCACCAATTAAAACCGATTTGGAAGCCTTGGTGATACTGTCGGGCGGACCGGCGCAGGTACACATACCACCCATTGTAGCGGCCGGCTGACCTCCTATTATCACGGTTGGAACACCTGGTGGCAGAATCGGCCCACCGGTATGCGGACTACCATTGGGATTCGTCATCGGGCAAGTATGATTATCGTTTATTCTTGCTGCTGCCGGCATATTATCACGTTTACATTTAAATACCCTCCATCTCAATTGGCTTTTGCTGCCTCTTTTGCGTATCTGCAAAAAACTGCAGGATAGTGCACGTTAATTTATTAGCACCTGGGTTCCCTTAATAGTTACATTGCCGCTGCCCGCTTCAATGGTAATTCCCGAGGCATCCATTTTGATGCTGTTCTTGTTTTCATCTTTTAATTCCATCGCACCGGAATCGTTGATAATGATTGCTTTTGTACTTGCTCCTGCGGGAACACTGATGGTCAATTTTTTGTTAGTATCGTCAAAAATCAATTTTAGTTTTTCCTGCGTAACTATACCATATTCAAGGTTTCCTTCGGTTTCGGGCAGGGGGGATTTTTTAGAGTCTTTGCTATGCAGGTAACCTAGAATAACCGGCTGCCTTGGATCATCGCTTAAAAAGCCCAGGACCACTTCATCACTCACTTGCGGCCGAAAGTAAACTCCCCTGCCGGCTCCCGCATCTAAGGTTGCTACTCTTGCCCAAACGCCTTCATTGCCGGTTGTAAAAGATGGGATATGTACTTTTACCCGGTATTGTCCACCATCTACATCATCCACTACATTTAATACAAGTCCTATCAGCAAACCGTTTACACCGGGCAGCAAACCTGCTGCGGGTTTCTCCATTACCTCTTCTTTTTTATAAAACCATTCATCCCGCCAGCCGAACTGGATATCGGTTTGCCAGGAACCTTCAAAATGGTGCATAACCCCTGTAACATATACATTGCCATTGAACCTATCGCCCACCCCTGCCAACGCTATTGTGATCCCCGGTTTTACTTCAGCGCTTCCCTGGATGCGAACTCTGCCGACTGCTTTGGAAATGTGGTTGCGCATTGCATAGGCATCCGCCCAATCTTGCAATTGATCCTGCTTGAGGTGTCCACTATGATTTAATTTAATAGCAGCGCCAATAACAGCACCCAAATTCGTAGAAGGAACATTACCGTTTTCTGCTAAATCCGAGCTTCCCGGGGTTGAATTTTCTGCTGCCTGGTGCGTATAATCCCAGCTGTACCCCGCAACAGATTGGGATTGCCTGCGTGCATCCATCTCAGCTTCAAACTCCCAGATATTGACTCCATACGTAGCGGTAAACAGAGGAGCACCGATCACCGGTTTTTTTATCACCAGTTTACTATCATCCGTAAAAACAAGCATTCCATTTGCTTCGGCACGGGTTACGATAAAATCCCAGTTGGTTGTTTCAAACTGAACCATTTGCTCATGAGAAAAGGTGGTGCCTTCAACATTGCTTGTATCCAGGCCGGTTGCCAGTGCCGTAATGATATCCTTATCTGTCTTATTTATGAAGTAAGCGCTCTTTCGTGCCCCTGTCAATTTGATGGCTTTGTCTTTAGCTTCTATCATTAGCAGCGACGATCCGATTTGCCTTATTTTAATGCCGTGCTTAACAATTATCCCTTCAAAAATTGTGACCGGGTTGCCGTCAAAGCCCAGTTGAATCTTTATCTCACTTCCGGGTTTGAACTTATCGTCATTACTAAGTACAAAATCACGGCTTGCCACCGTACCATCAACAAAAACAACCTTAGCATAAGCAATTTTATTGAATGATTTGCTAACTGTAAGCTGGCTTACAGTAATTTCATTACTCAGCTCAATATTATTGATAAACACTTTTCGTGTTACCACATTTCCAGTTGCCGGGCCGGTGGATGGAATACTAAATGAGCTCATATGATTGCTTTATAAATCTTTTTTATTCCGTTCGGATTTAGAATAACCTGTGTTGGTGTTGCTATCTGCCTATGTTGGAGTTGACTTAATTACCTGCCTTTATCAGTCTGTAAATCGCGATAGTCTACCCTGCAATTGGCGGAAAAGTTAAGGTTACTCCTGCCTGCAGATTCCGGAAATTTTTGAGTTTGTTTACCCGGGCCACCTGCAGGTAATATTCCTGCTTATTATATACCTGGCGTGTAAGAAGCGGTAATAAATCGCCAACCTGTACCACTTTACTATGGGTGAGATCTGGTGATGAAAGCATTCCCAATACATCGCTCAACCCCTTTACGGTATGTTCCGTAAAAGAAGCATTGATCTTTGCCCTTATCGGTAGTCCAAACATATCAAACATAGTGTAAGTGACTGTTGAGGTAGTCATTACGCAGGTACATATAAAAAGGCCGTATTGAACTAATAAAAAGGCCGGCTGATGTAAAGCACCTCTTACCCCGGTAGTAGCAGCCCTGAACAATATTACCTGGGCAGTTACGGGGATTTTCACGCCGTTGGTATTTACCCCCGTGCCGTCGATCGTAAGTTCAAGCGTAAAAGTTCTTGGCGCCGTTCTTTGATAATGCATGGGCGATCCTGAGCCACCGGGCCCGCATTCTGTACCCCAAACAATGTCTTCTTTAATAGCAAGATTTTCCGGGTTGAACATCGCAAGAAAGGGAATTCCAATTGGAAAACCAGTGTCATTTATCGGAATGATTTTTAAATTAAATGGCAGTTTTACGGCACTTTGAGTATCCATTATCGCTCTTTTTTTTCTTTGATGATTTCTAAAATTTGCTGAATCATTTCTGCTTCGCTGCCCGTGTTTGCACTAGGCGGACATTCTGGTTGGGTTGCATTGCCCCCGCTTGGACTTGGATCAACTACCGCTTTAACAATTACTTCATTTATCTGTACGGGCATCTCTTTACATTTTGCGTTCAAAATACTGGTAGGCGAGTTCCATTGTTTCGACCACCACCGCGTTTTCTGTTGATTTAAAATCTGACACTGACCATTTCAGCGGATATGCCTGCACCACATTCCAGATGGCGACCGGCTCATCTGCTTCATCCAACAGTGTTATCATTATATCTGCCGGTTTAAAATCGTACACCACTACCGTATAAAAAGTGCTCATTGCAGATTTCATCCAATCAATGATAGCACTATCCGTAAGAAGCCCTCTTTTCAGCACTAAATTGGAATATTTGGTACGTTTAGGAAGCTTGTACTCAAACCTGTTTTCACCGCCTTCCCGCAAAGGCTCGGTTTCTATTTCAAAGGAGAGTCCGCTAACATCCTGGAAACGTTGTTCTGTATCTGTGCCCATACCACTGACTCCCTGGAACTCTACTTTAAAATGAAAACCCGTTGGCGGATAATAACTAGGCATAATATTATACTGCTGTTAAAGTGAGGCCTTCATGTGCCAGTTCTACAGATTCAATTGCAATATCATTACCGGTCGCATTTAACGTTGGCCCCTCGCATTTAATTGGCCATGCCTGTAAAGCCACCCATACCATCACAGGTTCGCCGGCATCGTTTAACAGGGTAATGGTAACATCGCGGCGCTCTACGCCTGGTGAGCCGTTGTTGTTAAACCAGTTAAAGAGTTCATTATTACCCTGGGTAACGCCCCGTTTTAAACTGACGTTATTTACTTTTTTCAGGCCCGGTCTTTTTAAGGAAACAGTTGTACCTGCCATGAGGCCATCACGGTATTCAATGGGTTGAATTTCCTGGGTGAGCCCGGATACATCTGAAAAGCCAATGTCTTGATTGTTCCATGATACTTTATAATGGAAAACCGGAATGGGATAAGTTGCCATTTATTTTTTATTTAAACTGTTTTAAATATTTTTTATGAGTGATGGTATTTACAATCCAGGCTTATGATTGCTGCATTAATTGCGTAAAGCTGAGTACAATAAATTCAGCAGGCCGGGATACCGCCATACCTATTTCAACATTCATACGTCCCTCCAGGATATCCAGCGAAGTCATGGTGGTTCCCAGTCCCACCCTTACATAAAATGCCTGCTCTGGTTTTACACCGGCCAGCGCTCCTTCGCGCCATTTAAGAAAAAGATAGTTTTCAATCATTGCCTGCATCTTTACCCATGTACTGATCGTATTGGGCTCAAACACCGCCCACTGGCTCGACTTTTTAATGGATTCTTCTACCATATTAAAAAAGCGGCGAACACTGATATATTTCCACTCGTTGTCGTTCCCGTTAAGGGTACGTGCGCCCCATACCAATGTGCCATATCCGGGAAAACTCCTTATCACATTGATGGATTTTCCAACCGAGGGATCCACATTAAGGTTTTCCTGCTCGCGGCTTGAAATGGCGATTTCCGGCATTACTACAGAAAGTACAGATTCGTTGGCAGGCGCCTTCCATACTCCTTTGGTGCTGTCAACACGGGTATATAAACCAGCCATTGCCGGCGATGGTGGCAATACTACATATTGTTTTGCCAGCTCGGTTTTTATCTTGCTATACAAAACAGATCCGGCACCGGCTGCAGTGAGTGTCATCCCACTCGCATACCCGGGCACTGAAGGGGCCAGCACACCCGCAGCAAGGGTATAAGTGTCTACTACGAGGGCGTCAAAATTATACTTGTACTCATACGTAGTGACAAGGTTGGGATAATACGCAGCTGCATACCTGTTTTCTGCCACGCTTAAAGTAGCATTTCTTATAATCAGTACATCCGCATCGATATTACCATTCGGGTCAGCCGTATTTTTAGGCGTCACCTGGAAGGGGTCTATCAATGCGAAACGATCTTTCAGCGTAGCCGCCTGGCTTATCATTTTATTTACAATGGTAGTATATGCGGCGGAACTTATTTTGGTTGCTTCGGGGATCACCAAAATGGTTACTTCATCAATTTCATTTACAATGTCAAGGCCTTCAAGCAGCAATGTATCACTTACTGCGCTGGGGGTTTGGTAAGTTTCCATCGACACAATAAAACAGGTGCCGCCGCCATTGTCGTAAAAATGCTTTACAGAATAATAGAGATTGTATTTTGATCTTTCTGCCGCAGTAAAAGCAAATGACACATTAAAATTGCTGCTACCATTATCTGTTACACTTATAGCAATACTGTTGTTGGTTTCGACAGCCGGACCTCCGTAAAATTGAACAAACTCGCTTAAGTTATTTATTTTGTTGGCAACCTTTTTAAGGTCGTTCACCGCATAACTATCGGCCTTTTCTGTGTAGCCAATAAAAGCCGGTATTGCCGTTTCCACTTCGGCAACGGATGGTGGCAGCGAGGAAATTTCCTGCACAAACACACCTGGTGTGGAAAGTTTTAAGACAGCCATTTGTTTTAAAATTTAAATTGTTAAAAAAATATCAGCATAAACTATTGGAAAACTGAGCACATCCAGCAGCGCAGTAGATGGATATTGCAAATCGGATTTAACCACCGTTTCATTGGGAAGTCCGGTAAACTTTTTAAGTGTTAGACTTAATGGTTTTAAACCGGGGGCGGCAGTATACTTTTCTTTATATTCCTGGGGGTTGTCCGATTCGAATTTAATATTCGTATCATCTGCAGCAGACTGTGTGAAAGTAACTGCGGGATCATTACTGGTGATTTTTAAATTAGATAAAAAAGCTGCTTTATCAGCCGCGTTTAATACAGCCATTTCCTGGTAAAGCGGGCTATTGGTTTGAAGGTTTATTGTGTAGCGCCATATTGTTTTTCGATTATTGAAAAGAACGGTAAATAATGGACGGTTGGGAATGATCGTTTTGTTGGCTTCCACTATCCTGTAATTAGCATCCAGCAGGGAAGAGAGGCTTAATTCCAATACTGCAAATATGTGATCCCCAAACACCGGCCCGGTGTAATAAAATTCATCAGTTACGATATTATTTATCAATAACTCGCATTTACCATTATTTAAAACACTTAAATTAAATATGAGATCAGACTCTCCTGCGTCATTGATAGTTGAACCAGCTGATATTTCTATACCCGTAAATAAATGCTTTACGACAGCCGTACCTGGTGTCACCGGTAAGTTGTGATGATAGCGATAAATTTCTCCGGATTTTTTTATGTAGTCAGCGGTACTGTCAACCCCGGATGCTGACTTTGTGATATGCAGATTGTTCCTAGGCGCAGCAATGTCTGCGATTTCGTTACTAAAATAAAATATTTTTTGAGCATCCGCAGCTACGGGCAAATCGCTAAAATTAAGTAACTCGGGCGTTTTTAATACCATAAAAAAACTGAGCTTATCTCCCACTCTAGCCGGAAAACGCAACAACTCGTCGGGCCCAATTTTACCGTTGGTGAGGGCTAAAATTGTAAAGCCTCCCGTTCTTTCGGTGCTTTTTAAAATTAATCCCATCCGCTTTATCAGCAGGTTGGTTTCAACAGTTGGCATAAAGTTGAAATCCGGAACAGGTGAGGTGATGTACTTCCTGCATACCTGGTTTTCATAAAATAGCTGCTGCACCGCAATGCTAAGTAACTCACTATATTTATACTGTATGATGTTCATTTTAATTTTCAGCAATCGTAAATTCAGTAATGGCGGGTTCTTTGGCTTTCGCCTTGGTATCAAACATGGTTAGCATATTTACCCTATAAAGCACATTGGGTATATACTTTGTGCCCAGCATACTCCATAAATTATTTTGTTGTTCAAAGCTGAGTGTATGCAGTGCAAAACTCAACCGCTCTATTAGCTGCCATGGTTTGTTAACAGGATCTGCTACCGATGCATTCAACGCGGGAAATGACTTGTCGTCAAAGATGGAATTGGCCTGGAAAAAAGCAACCACATCCGAGAGGTCACGCAATGCAGTTTCGTAATGACTGTTGTGTGCTGCAAAAAGCATAAAAAGATTCAACTCAATCGGCGGATTAAGTTTTAAAAATTGCTTATCATCTGTTGGCATATAAAAAGGACGTTTTCCTACACGGCGCTCTTCTTCCACACCTGCCAGCATTAAGGTAATGTGTGTAGTATCGGTAATGTTTATAGTACCATTCGGAAGTGCAACGGGTTTTAGGTCTACGATATGGCCGGCACTATATTGGGCAGGATCCTGCTCCCTGTCTGCCATATAAGCGTCCAGTTCTTTTTTTATAAATTCGAGTGCAGTGCGAATCATAACCGTAATTTTTTAGCTACCCGGTTGGAAAGGGTAAAA
The DNA here is from genome assembly GCA_025963635.1 of Ferruginibacter sp. Lineage (GTDB taxonomy): Bacteria > Bacteroidota > Bacteroidia > Chitinophagales > Chitinophagaceae > Ferruginibacter. The sequence goes on along the minus strand of JAOQAK010000041.1, from coordinate 63,651 downwards.
AATACGTCCTCTAACGTTAGCAGACAGATTGATTATTATCGAAAAGAATTGTGGGAAAGAATGGCAATTCTATTTTCAATTTTTCAGGTGGTCAGAAATATATTCGCAGGTCATTAAAGCCTTACCTGCAATCAGTCGATAAATGTAGAAAAAGAATTTGGTTCTGTCAATACTGCAAAAAGAGTATTTAAATAAGAAGGGGAACTTTATTGGAGGATAAGGTCATTTACACCGAATAGGGATAGATCACGACGCATCATACAGTTTAGATCATCTCGCAGTAAGGGTTTCAGAGTACTCACTTCTATAATGCGCAATAATCGAATTGTGTCTCTAAGGGAAATGTATCCAGAAAATCTGCCATTCAACAGTCAAATTCAACCGATCACTGTGAAAACAAAACGCAATTATTTATGATATGAATTAAGAGATAAAAGGCTCTTTCTTTGAATATGCCGTGCTTTCCAGTGAAAAAAATTAAAACCACCGCTTTTATATTGTTGGATTACCCTGTACTACAATTACTATCTCACCTTTTACCGGTTTTGCATTAAAATGATCATGCACTTCCTGCAAGGTTCCTCGCTTATTTTCTTCAAACTTTTTGGTGAGTTCCCTGCATACACAACATTGCCTTTCTGCACCAAAATATCCCATGAAATCATTCAGCGTTTTCACTAACCGCATGGGGCTTTCATAAAACACCATGGTTCTTTCTTCAGTCGCCATTTTTTTCAAAAAAGTTTGCCGGCCTTTTTTTAGAGGAAGAAATCCTTCAAAGCAAAAACTATTCATCGGGAGTCCACTGTTGACCAGTGCAGGAACAAATGCGGTAGCACCGGGAAGACATTCCACCCTGATGTCATTTTTTACACATTCTCTTACTAACAGGAATGCGGGATCGCTGATACCAGGTGTGCCTGCATCTGTAAGCAACGCCATTGTTTTACCGGTTTGCATTTGTTCCACCAAATGATGAATGATCTTATGTTCATTGTGCTGGTGGTAGGGAGTGATTGGTTTTTGAACCTGGTAATGCTGCAATAAAACAGACGAGGTTCGTGTATCTTCCGCAAGGATTAAATCAACTGATTTTAATATCTCAATTGCACGGAATGTAATATCCGCCAAATTACCAATGGGGGTGGGAACGACGAACAATGACATAATGTGCTAATTTGCTAATGTGCTATTTATGAGGAATTGCGTTTTCGTTAGCACATTAGCATATTGGCTAATTAGCTACTTGTGTATTAGCTTAAAGTTATTTCAAACATCTCCATTACAGGATTTGCCAATAGTTTGCCCGCTGCTTCTTCTGCAATTTGCTTTGCGCTTTCTGCATTCTCCGCCTCAATCTGAAGACTGATATTTTTGCCGATCCTTACATCGCGGATGCCATTTAAACCTAGATTTTGAAATCCGCCTAACACGGCTTTACCCTGAGGATCCAGGAGTTCTTTCAATGGCATTACTTTTACCTGTGCAGTGAAGGTCATGTGGTTGGTTTATTTTTGAGGAGCAAAGATAAAATAATGTAGGCAATGAAAAGAACCGGAATTGCCAGCCATTTTAAAAGCGGGATCGCCAGCAATGCAATTAATAACAACAAAATTTTGGGTATATTATTTTTAAGGCTATAATCTTTAAACTTTAAAGCCATTATCGGCAAATTGCTAACCATCAGCCAACTCAATACAATAATTAAAATGTACAAAAACCATTTGTTGATCAGCAACTGGTTGATATTGATGAGGCCGCCACCATAATGCAACATGAGTGGGAATGAAGCAATTAACAGCCCAACAGCCGGTGTGGGTACTCCTTTGAACCCATAATACTGCGTTGTATCCAGGTTAAATTTTGCCAGGCGGTAAGCAGAAGCACAGCTCAATACAAAGGCTGGCAATAACCATATAAGAGAAGCATCCAGTCCGTTTTCTTCTCTCATTAAACTAATGCGCAATAACTGATAGAGTATAACTCCCGGAGCCACTCCGAAGCTGACCACATCCGCAAGGGAATCCAATTGCTTCCCCATCTCTGAACAAACCTTAAAAAATCGTGCAACAAATCCATCCAGGAAATCTACCAGGGCCGATGCAAAAAGAAAAAGTGCGGCATAGGACAACTTTTCAGGTATGTTGAAACTGCTGGTAAATTCATCGGAGGTGTATATAACGATACTCTCGGTTTGCAGTGCGAACACAATCGCAATGCACCCGAAAAAAAGATTGAGCAGCGTAAAAATGTTAGGTATTTGTTTCATAATAGTGAGATCAGCGACAACTTCCATGTGGGAAGCCCGAAAAACTTTCTTGTAATTGAATTTAATGGAGTTATTGATTGAAGCCGGTATTGGGCTTCAAAAAAATGCAATTTTTTGTAGTGAAATGAAGCTTTGGGCTGCCTGTTAAATATAAACATTTGTTACTGCAGCTGTTGACTTTTTTCTTTTCCCCGCCTCTTTTCATCTGGTACTTACCAGCCAAATTAAAAAGCCTACTTCCTGGTGCACAGCAATTAAAAGTAAATCTATATCGCAGGAAATTATACAATATAAATGCCAGTAACCAGCAGTTAACGTTTCATCAATGACTCAATCTCATCGATGGTAATCGGAATATTTTTCATTAAATCTTTATTTCCGTTACGGGTTATCCAGAAGTTATTTTCTATCCTGACACCCATTTGTTCTTCCTCGATATAAATACCCGGTTCAATAGTAAATACCATTCCGGCTTTGATCGGTTCTGTTCTTGTTCCCAGGTCGTGTACATCAATCCCGAGATGATGAGAAATGCCGTGGTAGAGATATTTCCGGTAGGCCCGGTTCTCAGGATCTTCGTTTTTAACATCGGCTTTATTTAAAAGCCCAATCTTTTGAAACAACCTGGTAGCCTCTTCCCCCACTTTTTCAGTATAGTCAATAATACTTATTCCGGGCCTTAAAATTGAAGCTGCATAATGATGTAAATCCAAACATGCATTGTACACGATCTTCTGGCGTTTGGTGAATTTGCCGTTCACAGGAACGGTTCGTGTAAGATCAGCGCAATAGTTGCCATATTCTGCACCAAAATCCATCAATATCATTTCACCATCTTTACATTCCTGGTTATTTTCTACATAGTGCAAGGTTCTGGCCCGGTCGCCACTGGCAAGGATGGAACTATATGCGGTACCGGTAGCCCGTTGTGATAAAAAGGAATGATAAATTTCTGCCTCAATTTCATATTCCATTACACCCGGTTTAATGAATTGCAGTAATCGCCTGAAACCGGTCTCGGTTATATTGATTGCCTTTTGCAATATTTCAATCTCTAACGGCGTTTTAATGGCACGAAGCTCTTTTAAAATTTTAGCGCTGCGCCTGTAATTGTGCATCGGGTAACGCTGTTTGATCATCTCAGCATAACGATAATCTCTTACCGGCACCAGGTTGGCTTTACGGTCATTCTCGTTGCTGTTGAGGTAAATGGTATCTGCCCAATGAATCCAGGGTTGCAGTAATCCGTCCAGTGCATCTAGCCAAACAATGGTTTCAATTCCCGAAATGGCCGTTGCTTCCTTTGCCCGCAGGCGGTGGCCATCCCATTTTTCCTTTAATTCATTCGGACGAACCAATACCAACACTTCCCGGTATTTTGGATCAGGATTGTCTGGGTATAAAACCAGCATGCTGTCTTCCTGCTCTATACCCGTTAACCATATCATGTCGGCATTTTGCTTAAACTTATACAGCTGATCGGCATTGGTGGGCAATTCATCGTTGCTGTTGAAAATGGCGATGGATTGTTGCTCCATTTTTTCAACAAAGCGTTTACGGTTTTGTACGAACAATCCAGGATTCAAAGGAAGGTATTTCATTCTTTATTTTTTATAAGTTGCAATATACATTTTATATCATTGTTTAAAAAGGCATGGCCGTAGCGTATGGTTACATGACAAAAAGAAAAAATATATAAGCCATTCAATCAACCGAAAGCTTTCTTCGATACTATTCAATTATACTGGAAACAATTGGAATTCTGCAAAAAGTTTGAGCAAATTGTTGCAATAAAGTATCGTTGAAAACGCTTCGGAAGAAAAGGCATGACAAACCTAAGCCCTAAATTTGCTGCTTAGACTTGCTAAACGAAACGATTGCCTACTATGTCAGTATCAACAATGCCTGCCGTACCCACTATTGATTTAATTAAATTAGGATTTGATAAAACCGCAAATATTCATTACCAGCTTTGCCCCGATGATTTAATTGCACAAACGCTTCAATTGGGCCAGGGTGTATTGAGCGATACAGGTGCCCTGGTAGTAAATACCGGTGAATTCACGGGTAGAAGTCCTAAAGACCGCTTTATTGTAAAAGACTCAGCCACAGAAAATACTGTGAACTGGAATGATTTTAATATCCCCATTGAGACAAAGTATTTTGACCAGCTATATGCCAAAATGTTGGCCTGGCTGAGCAAAAAAGAGGTATGGGTGCGTGATTGTTATGCATGCGCAGATCCAGCATACAGGATCAATATCCGTGTGATCAATGAAAATCCCTGGTGCAATTTGTTTGTTCACAATATGTTTCTCAGGCCCGCGGATGAAGAACTCGAGCACTTTTCGCCAGCTTGGCATGTAATCCAGGCGCCGGGGTTTAAAGCCGATCCGCTTTTAGATGGTACCCGGCAGCACAATTTTGCGATCGTAAATTTTACAAAGAAAATAATACTCATCGGTGGCACCGGTTATACCGGCGAAATAAAAAAAGGTGTTTTCTCCGTGCTCAATTTTTTACTGCCACATTATCAAAATGTATTGAGCATGCATTCTTCTGCAAACAGGGGTGAGCAAGGGGATACGGCCATATTTTTTGGATTAAGCGGAACCGGTAAAACAACATTGAGCGCAGATCCAAACCGCTATCTCATTGGTGACGATGAACATGGCTGGGCAGGTAATACCATCTTCAATTTTGAAGGTGGCTGTTATGCAAAAACAATTGATCTGAGCGAAGCAAAAGAGCCCGAGATCTTTCACGCAATAAAGCCCGGCGCTCTTGTTGAAAACATAACTTTTCTTGACGGCACCAATCAAATAGATTTTTCATCAAGTAAAATCACCGAGAATACCAGGGTGAGCTACCCCTTGTATTTTTTGCCAAATGCGGCAAAACCTTCGATTGGAAAGAATCCGAAAAACATTTTTTTTCTTACCTGTGATGCCTATGGCATTTTGCCTCCTATTAGTAAATTAACTGCCGGGCAGGCGATGTACCAGTTCATCAGTGGATACACCGCAAAAGTGGCGGGTACGGAAGCTGGCGTTACTGAACCTAAAGCCACTTTTAGTGCTTGCTTTGGAGCTCCCTTTATTCCCCTTCATCCAGGGCAATATGCCGAAATGCTTGGAAAGAAAATGATAGAAAATGAGGTCAATGTGTGGATGATTAATACCGGCTGGAGTGGAGGGCCGTATGGCATCGGTAAAAGAATTAAACTGGAATATACCCGGGCAATGATCACTGCTGTACTGCAGGACAAACTGGATACTGTAAACTTCGAAAAACACCCGGTTTTTTGTATGTTTATGCCGACAACCTGCCCTGGTGTTCCATCCCACATTTTAGATCCAAAAACCACCTGGGCAGACAAAGAGCTATATGATGCGAGGGCAAAGGAACTTGCGCAATTGTTTATTAAAAATTTTGAAAAATATGCCGGAGGTGTCACTGAAGAAATATTAGCAGCCGCACCGGCGATATAAGATAGTATGATTGCTAGCCTATAATCATCCCCCTAAATACAAAGCTTTTGCGGCGTATCGGGGGATTTTTATATGAGCATTTCAGGTATTTCACCTTCTACAATGAGTTTGCCCGCTGTTTTGGCAATGATCTCCTCCACAGTTACTCCCGGCGCTCTTTCCAATAATTTAAAGCCGTCTTCCGTAATGTCCAAAACGGCCAGTTCAGTAACTACTTTTCTTACACAACCCACACCGGTAAGCGGCAAAATACAGGTGGGTAATAATTTTGATTCGCCTTTTGGATTGGTATGCATCATTGCTACGATGATATTTTTTGCACTGGCCACCAGGTCCATCGCACCGCCCATGCCTTTCACCATTTTACCCGGAATTTTCCAGTTGGCAATATCTCCTTTTTCGCTTACTTCCATGGCGCCCAATATGGTCAGATCAACTTTACCTGCCCGGATCATGCCGAAACTCATTGCACTATCGAAGAACGCTGAACCCGGAATGGTGGTAATCGTCTGTTTGCCTGCATTGATCAGGTCCGGATCTTCCTCACCTTCAAAAGGAAAGGGGCCCATGCCCAATAAACCATTTTCGCTTTGCAATACTACATTCAATCCTTCGGGTATATAATTGGCTACCAGCGTGGGTATCCCGATTCCAAGATTTACATAATATCCGTCCTTCAATTCTTTCGCAAGCCGTTGTGCTATCTGGTTTTTGTTAAGCATACCTCTTAATTTGATAATTGGCTAATTTGCTAATGTGCTGATGTGAATTCAATGCCTCGGTAAACAAGTCAGTAATTAGCTAATTAGCACATTGGCTAATCAGCTAATTTTCTAACAGTCCGCTGCTCTATTCTTTTTTCGTAATTGTTTCCTTTAAATACCCGGTGGACGTAAATGCCGGGTGTGTGTATATGATCCGGATCCAGGCTGCCGATGGGAACCAACTCTTCTACCTCCGCAATGGTGATCTTACCGGCCATTGCCATTACCGGGTTGAAATTCCTGGCGGTTTCCCTGTAAACGAGGTTGCCATCTGTATCCCCTTTCCAAGCCTTTACCAGTGCAAAATCGGCTTCGAAAGCTAACTCAAGTAAATACAATTTATTGTTGAACATTCTTTGTTCTTTGCGAATTGCTACTTCGGTACCTACACCGGCGGGTGTAAAGATTGCCGGCATGCCATAGCCGGCCGCCATACACCGGGTTGCCAATGTTCCCTGTGGAATCAATTCTACTTCCAGCTCGCCGCTTAGTAATTGCCGTTCAAACTCTGCGTTTTCTCCCACATAAGAAGAAATCATCTTTTTTACCTGTTTTTGCTGAAGCATTAACCCTATGCCAAAACCGTCCACCCCGGCATTATTAGAAATACAGGTGAGTTGCCTGGCTCCTTTCTTTACCAATGCTGCGATGCAATTTTCAGGAATGCCGCATAAACCGAACCCGCCAAGCATCAAAACAGCACCATCCATAATATCGGCAATTGCTTCATCTGCACTATTAAAAACCTTTTTTAGTGAACTCATTTGACCAATCGTTTTGAAGAAATAAGTTAAGCAAATTACCGCAATCTTAAATTAATAATATGGAACTAAATAAAAGGCGATTCGTTGATTGTTAAGTTGCGGGGCACTAAGTTTGGAGGGCCGCTGGTACGCACGATAAGAAAGTTGGAGGGAAATTTATGAGATCTTAAGGTACCGGTAAAGATTAGATATTTTGAAGGGGTTTAGAACGTATGCATTTTTAATTTGCATATCTATGTACACTATTATTCGAAGTAACAGTATCTTTTCTAACAGTACTGTCTTTCCTAGCAACGCTATCCTTTTTAAGGTAGTTACGATCAAAATGTTGTTCTACTATTTTCATGCGGTCTCTCTCACCCTTCGCGGTCATACTATCGAGGATCGTCTTCATAAGATCGGTATGAGCAAGATAATATTCGTAACTCTTATAATAATCGGCCCTGCTCACATGGTGAATTGCAAAAATTTTATTTTGCAATTGAATATTCTCCATTGTGGGATTTTTTGAAGAATCTTTCTTTACAAATTGTTCGGTAAATACATCTGCACCAATAATATCCCACATCACTGCCTGCATCTTTTGTTTATCCAGTATGCGGCCCGATGAATTGCCATTATTTTCACAGCCCATCATACCCAATATCGCCAACATTACTACTACCCCTTTCATCATTTTAATTCGGCTTTATACCTTGTGGCATTGGTGATATCCATTTTCTGCAATAATTCCGAAGCCCGCAATTTCTCCTGCGGCGCTGCTTTTGAAAATATCTTTATCAACTCATTTGCCTTACCCTGGTAAAAGAACTGGTTGATCATTGTATTTTGATTATCCGCATTAAATTTACTAAGCAGGTTTAAAACGTTGAGCATTTCTGCCCGTGCAGCAGCCTCATCATCATACATATGATCCAATCCCAAACGATAATAGGCATAATAAATATCATGCATGATCGTGTACCTGCTGTTCATCATATTCTCAACCAGCCAGTAGCGGTTGCGCTTGCCATCGAAGGCCTTCCAGCCGGTGATTCCACGGGATTCAGGTGCATTGTTCACAATATTCTGCGCCTTTAAAAAATAGCCATCACCGCCACGTGGAGAAAATGTGTCATAGTCAAACGCCAGGATCATATTGGCATAATAGGCAAATACTGCCGTAAGATTAGAAGCCAATCCATCAGTGCCTGACACACGGTTCTCATTAAACTCCAGTTGCTGAAATTCTACATATTTAAAAGTGACGTCTTCGTCCTGGAAGTTAATAAGTGGTGATAAATAAGAGCTATTAAAAACAGGCCTTGCCGCCTGGATGGTAAGTGAAGCAGAATATACATTGGCTTCTTCTGTGGGCTGAAGGTTGAGGAAGAAACTGCAATCGATTTTTTCATTCGGCCCAAAAACATCCTTCGACCATTTCCGGTTATTCAGGAATGTATTCAGCGCCGTTTGCAAAGTCTGGAAAACATTTTTATTGACTGCAGTGCCTACCCTGCTGCTATTCACAGTTACCCTTGCATTCAATTCCTGGGCATTTGCAAAACTTATTGCAAATGAGAGAAAGACGATCCATTTAACCCTGGTGAAAAGCATCATTGTAGTTCGATGATTGTGTTTACGATATCCTTAGCCACCTCAACTTTTGATTTCGTATCAAAATAAATTGGGCCTCCGGTACGGGTAAAAATAGTTATTTTATTAGTGTCGTATCCAAAACCAGCTCCTTCATCATTTAACGAATTGAGTACGATCATGTCCGCATTTTTTTCCATTAATTTCTTTTTAGCGTAATCTTCTTCGTTATTGGTTTCCAATGCAAAACCGATTAGCAACTGTCCACTCTTTTTGACTTCACCCAGGTGTTTTAGAATATCCTTTGTTTTTGTTAGTTCAACTGAAACGGTTTGGTCGTTCTTCTTTATCTTCTCCGGTTCTGTTGTTACGGGGGCATAATCCGCGACAGCGGCGCTCATCACCGCAATATCCATTTTATCGAATAAAGAAGTGCACGCAGAAAACATTTCTGCAGCAGTTTCCACCCGTATAACATTTAAAAATTCCGGAACTGGTATCGATGAAGGCCCAAGTATCAAAGTTACCTCGGCGCCGCGTTCCTTTAATTCATTCGCAAGGGCGATGCCCATTTTACCCGATGAATGATTGCCGATAAATCTTACCGGGTCAATTTGCTCATAAGTAGGACCAGCTGTAACTATTGCCCGCTTGCCGGTTAGCGGCAGCCCTGCTGAAAAAAAATAATTTAGCCACTCAAGGATATTTTCCGGTTCTGCCATTCGACCCTCACCTGTAAGGCCGCTGGCCAATTCGCCAATCGCTACCGGGATGATTTCATTTCCAAAGGAAGCAATTTGATGAAGGTTCTTTTTAGTGGCGGGATGTAGCCACATATCTTCATCCATAGCAGGCGCCACCACCACTTTACAGGTGGCAGAAAGATATACCGCTGTTAATAAATTATCGCAGATGCCCCCAGCCATTTTCGCCAGCGTATTGCAGCTGAGCGGGGCGATCACCATGATATCCGCCCATCTTCCCAGCATTACGTGATTGGACCATGAATCGTTATTGGCAAGATCTGCCAGGACGGGATTTTTAGAAAGTGTGGAAAGGGTTAAAGGTGTAACAAAATCTTTTGCTGCAGGTGTCATTATAATTTTTACTTCTGCACCCGATTTTATTAATAGCCTTACCAGTATGGCCATTTTGTAGGCAGCAATACTGCCCGTAATGCCTAATAATATTTTTTTTCCTTTCAACATAAAAAACGACGGGTTAAACCGTCGTTAAAAATATAACTTCTTCTTGAAAATATATGCTAATGTTCCCTGCAGGTTAACTGAACAGGTCTTCCTCATTTTTACGGAAATATATCTTGTCCTCGATGAACTCCTGGGATGCAAGCAATGCCGGGTTAGGCATGCGCTCGTAAGCTTTGGAGATTTCTATCTGCTCTTTATTTTCGTGAATTTCTTCGAGGCTATCGGTATGACTTGCAAACTCTTCCAACTTGTTATGCAATTCTTCCTTAATAGTAATATTGATCTGGTTGGCTCTTTTGGCAATAATGGCAATAGATTCATACAAATTGCCTGTTTTTTCCTTTAGGTCGTACAGGTTCTTTGGTTCTACCACGTTGCTCGTACTAGAGCTTAGTTGTCGTCTTATTTTGCTCATATTGTATTTCTTTAATAACGTTTTGACTTAAATTACTTAGTTCCTTTGCTTCCGCCAGGTAGGCGCTTTCAGGGAAGCGGTCTGCAAAATCCTGGTATTCGCTTACCACTTTTTCGTAGCGTTCAGCCTGCTTTTCCTGGATACTCAATTTTGCAAACCTGTAATAAGATTTTACAATATTTAGTTTATACCGGTCGCCGGCTTTCGATTCAGGATAATTATTCAATAAACTTTCGTAAGTAATTGCCGCAGCCCGGTACTGTCCAACTTTATAATAGAGATCCGCCGCCCGCAACTCTTTTGCCTCTAATCTTTCCCTGCATTTATCAATAATACTCGTGGCTTCGGCGATCCTGGTAGATCCGGGATGTGTATTGATAAAGGTTTGCATTACACCGATGGATTTGGCCGTATTGGTCTGATCGAGGTCTACTTTCGGCACCTGCTTGTAAAAACACAAGGCATGCATAAAGTCTACTTCTTCCGCTTTAGTACTATTGGGGAAAACCTCTAAAAATCCTTTGAAGAAATTTTCAGCATCCGTGTAATTCTTCAAATAATAAAAACAATAGGCATCCTTATAATACAACATTTCAAATTTATCCGTTCCTTTAAAAACAGGATAAAGTTCTTCATATAAAACCTGCGCCTGGCGATAATTTTTTTCTTCATAAAATTTATCAGCCATGGTGAGTTTATACTCTACGTCCTTGCTTTTCATGATCTTGCTGTATTTATTGCAAGATGAAAGGGCCAGAAAAAGTGTAAATGCTGTTACCGAAAGTTTTAAAAATCTCATAGAAGATGGCAAAATTAGTGATTTTCGCCCAAATATCTCTTCAAATTACCAGATCGCAAAAAACAACTCGTTAAGGTTTTCAGAATGTAGTAGTCGAATTCTCGATTCTGTTCTTTCTTTTTAGTTCATTTTCAATGAAAACGACAGCCTGTAAGCTTCTTTAATATGTCATTGCTGATAGGCCGCCCATAACAATGGAGATCACATATATTGAATAAAAGGACTATCAACATGTTTTCCACATAAAAACGGATGCTTTTAGAAATAATTAGTTTGAAGCCGTTGTATACTGCATTATATTGCTTTTTTTTGCGAATGGACTTTGTAAATAATATAATTGGGGAAGAATTAAAAATTTTTGAGAAGAAGTTTACCGATTCAGTGAAAAGCCAAACGCCTCTGCTTGATAGAATTATGAAATATATCATCAAGCGGAAAGGAAAGCAATTAAGGCCCATGTTTGTTTTTTTGAGTGCCAAATTACAGGCGCCTATTAATGAGAGTACTTACCGTGCCGCTGCCCTCGTAGAAATTCTGCATACTGCCACATTGGTTCATGATGATGTAGTGGATGAATCTTTGGAAAGAAGAGGCTTCTTTTCAATCAATGCCATATGGAAGAATAAGATCGCGGTATTGGTGGGGGACTATTTATTATCAAAGGGATTGTTGCTTTCTACCTCCCACAATGATATTGAGCATCTTCATATTTTATCGGAAGCAGTAAGGCAAATGAGTGAAGGCGAATTGATGCAACTCGAAAAAGCCCGCAATCTTAACCTTAAAGAAGATATTTATTTCGAAATCATACGCAATAAAACCGCATCATTGCTTTCTTCTGCCTGTGCCGTAGGGGCATGGAGCACGAGCAAAGACCACGCAATAGCAGATAGAATGAAATTGTTTGGTGAAAAAGTAGGCATCGCCTTCCAGATAAAAGATGATCTTTTTGACTATGGAAACGAGGACATTGGCAAACCCACCGGCAATGATATCAAGGAAAAGAAATTAACCCTTCCGCTGATCTATACGTTGAATACCATTGATGCGGGTACCAGGAGGAAACTGATCTATATCGTAAAAAATGAGAACAAGGATGCTGAGAAAGTTAGGTATGTGATCGATACCGTGGTAAAATCGGGAGGAATTAGTTATGCAAGTGAAAAGATGAATAATTACAGGAACGAAGCCATTTCCATCCTGTATGAATTTCCGGATAATGAAGTAAGAAAGGCTTTGGAAGACCTCGTGAGGTACACCACGGACAGGAAGTATTGACGCGAAAGCCCGGTGTTCTGTCCTGAATCTAAAATATCGCCCTAATGCATAAGCGCTGGAACATATTACCCTTCGACGCCGTTAAAGAAACAGCGTTACATGAATCTTTAAAAATAAATACCACGCTTTGCAGGATCCTTGTGCAGCGGGGATTAGATGATTATACAAAAGCCAAAGCTTTCTTTCGCCCTCAATTAGCCGACCTCCATGATCCCTTCCTGATGAAGGATATGGATAAGGCAGTCAACAGGATCGTGACTGCCATCGAGCAAAAAGAAAGAATCATGGTATTCGGAGATTACGATGTGGATGGCACCACCGCCGTAGCCTGCATGTACCAATTCCTCTGCAAACTTCATAGCGAGGTCTTCCTCGAATTTTATATACCGCATCGTTATCGCGAAGGCTACGGGGTAAGTAAGGCAGGAATTGATTTTGCAGCACAAAATAATTTTAAATTAATTATTTCCCTCGATTGCGGCATCAAGTCGGTTGAATTAATAAAATACGCAGCTAGTTTGGGGATTGAGTTCATTATCTGCGATCATCATCTGCCTGATTTCGAATTACCGTCAGCCGTGGCTATTTTAAATCCAAAGCAAAAAGATTGCAATTATCCATATAAAGAATTGTGCGGATGCGGAGTAGGTTTTAAATTAATTACCGCATTGGCGCAACATTTTGGAATAAGTGAAGAACACTATTTCTGCTACCTCGACCTGGTAGCTACCGCCATTGCTGCTGACATTGTTCCGATGACTGGTGAAAACAGGATCCTTGCCTGGTATGGTTTACAACAAATTAACACCAATCCCTCGCCCGGCATAAAAGCCCTGATCAAACTGGGCGGCATTCAAAAACAACTGAACATTAATAATGTGGTTTTTGTGATCGCCCCCAGGGTAAATGCCGCGGGAAGAATGGATGATGCGAAAAAAGCGGTACAGTTATTTATTGAAAAAGACCCTGCAAAAGCACTCGAATTTGCGGAAATGCTGCACAGCGACAATACTAACCGTAAAGAGGCTGATAGCAGCATTACCGAAGAAGCTTTGGCGGTAATAGATGGCGATGAGATACTGATGAATAGGAAATCTACCGTGGTATATAAAGAACACTGGCATAAAGGTGTGGTAGGAATTGTGGCCAGCCGCCTGACGGAAAAATATTATCGCCCCACCGTTGTACTTACCAGGCACGAGGATATCGTAACCGGCAGCGCGAGAAGTGTTGCAGGCTTTAATTTGTACGAGGCTGTACACGCCTGCAGGGAATACCTACTGGCATATGGAGGGCATTTTGCCGCCGCCGGCCTTTCCATGTTGCCAATGAACGTGGAAGCTTTTTCGAATAAATTTGAAGCGGAGGTTGCTGCCACCATTCCTGCTCACTTATTAATTCCTGAAATTACAATAGACAGTGAGATCTCGTTTTCAGCGATCAGCCTGGGTCTTTATAAAATCCTTTGCCAGATGGAACCCTTTGGACCGGGTAATATGCGGCCCATTTTTGTTGCAACCAATGTGATGGATACCGGCTATTCTAAAATTGTAAAAGACTTACATATTCGGTTTGTGATAAAACAGCAGGATACCACTTTTACCGGCATTGGTTTTAATATGACAGATAAATTTGCCCTGCTTGAAACCAAAAAGCCGCTCGACATCGTTTTTACGATTGATGAAAACGAATGGAATGGCGAAACCTCCCTGCAACTGAAAGTCATTGATATTAATTTGTCCTTGCCGCGTAAAGATGGTTTAAAGCATTCCTGATTGAAAAAAACATTCCCTTACATACAGTATTTCTTCTACCTCGGTTTCAATTGGAGCTGGAAAATTGCCTTCTTTATTTTATCACACGAAATAAAGGGAGAAAGGAAATACGGCATTCACACAACAGGATCAGATGAATTAAAAAAAACAAAAGCTGCAGGCGTAGATATTTCTCACGCTACAGTATACATGCCCGCCAGTTACCTGTTGCTTGAAGAGATCTTTACAAAGCTGCCGACGGATCGGCGAAATCATTTCCTGGACATCGGTTCTGGTAAGGGTCGTGCATTGTGTGTGGCTGCGCATAACGGTTTTAAAAAACTCACCGGTATCGATTTTTCCAAGCAACTGTGCGATGCCGCAGAAGCCAACCTTCAGTTAACTAAAGCTCAAATCCCGGTATTACAATATTCTTTGATCAATCAAGATGCAGTATCGGTAGAAATTCCAGATGATGCTGACTGCATATTTTTTTTCAACCCGTTTGACCAGTTTATCATGCAGGCTGTTGTAAAAAATATCCAGGAGAGTTTCAAAAAGAATCCCCGTGATCTGTATGTCATTTACCTAAATCCCTTGTACAAGCAGGAATTCCTTGGGAAAGGCTTTAAAGAAATCTTTTACACTTGTAAAATGAAGTACATGGAAGCTGTGATCCTCCTAAAAATGGCCCCTTCCCTGAACGCTTAATGTTGCCAAACAAAAAAGGATCACCTTTGAAGGCGATCCTTTTATTCAAATATAAAAATTTAAACCTGTTATTCTGATCCAAAAAATTACGGAATTTTGAAAAAAATCCGACATCAGAAAATCAGCTATCAGGACATATTCTACTATCCCATCAATTCAACACTCCTGTTTATAAAATTGGTCAGTGTATTTCCTTTCAACAATCCCTGTGATAAAAGCGCAAGATCGGCCAGGTTATGGACTATCTTTTCCTGTTTTTCTTTTTCAGGCTCTGCCAGGATGTTTTTATACACCGGGTGATTTCCATTTACGGTTAGGGTAACTTCATCAGGCATGTTGGCATAAAATGCTCCCATTCCCCCCTGCATTGCGGCCATATCCTTCATGCGGCGCATAAATTCCGGCCTGGTGGCAACTACTGGTGGTGCCTCAGCGCTTAGTCCTTTTACATCTACAGTTACATTTAATTCGGGTACTTTCATGCCAAACAATTCCTTCAGTTTTGCTTCATCATCTTTACTTAATACACTTTCTCCTGCTTCCTGCTTATCGATCAGGTTATCTACGATATCACTATCAACCCGTACAAACTGAACCTTATCCCATTTCATTTCCATTTGGTTAACAAACCCGTTGTCGATGATTGTTTCCAGTTTTAAAACGATATAGCTTTTTGCTTTAGCTTGCTGGATAAATGCATCCTGCTGAACGGGGTCGGTGGTATAAAGAATCACCTGTTTACCATCTTTGTTTTTTTGCAAAACTTCTGTAGCAAGCCTGTATTCTTCGAGTGTAAAAAACTTACCGTCTGTGTCCTGTAATATCAAAAATTTATTTGCTTTCTCAAGGAACTTATCGTCCGTCATCATACCGTACTTAACAAATAATCCGAGGCTCTCCCATTTTTCTTCAAAGGAGGTACGATCATTTTTAAAGATCTCTTCTAATTTATCGGCAACTTTTTTGGTGATATGGGAGTTGATCTTACGAACATTCGGGTCGCCCTGCAGGTAACTCCGGCTAACGTTGAGCGGTATATCAGGCGAATCCAACACACCCTGCAGCATCATCAAAAATTCAGGAACAATTTCCTTTACTTCATCTGTTACAAAAACCTGGTTGCTGTATAATTGAATTTTGTCTTTTTGTATTTCGTACGATTGCTTGATTTTGGGGAAATACAAAATACCGGTAAGATTAAAGGGATAATCCACATTTAAATGAATCCAGAATAGAGGCGCTTCATTAAAAGGGTATAATTCTTTATAAAACTTTTGGTAATCTTCGGTTGTAAGATCCGCTGGTTTTTTGGTCCAGGCTGGTTCCGGGTTATTGATCTGCTTTCCTTCAAACATGATAGGAATTGGCAAAAACCGGCAAAATTTTTCAAGAATGCTTTGGATTCTGTCAGGCTCCAAAAACTCCTGGCTTTCATCATTCAGGTATAAAACGATATCAGTGCCTCTGTTTGCTTTTTCAACATCTTCCAAAATAAATTCGGGGCTTCCGTCACATTCCCATCGAACAGATTTGGTTCCTTCTTTAAAAGATTTAGTGATCACTTCAACCTTTTCACTTACCATAAAAGAAGAATAAAAACCAAGACCAAAATGACCGATGATATTATTCTCATTCTGTCCTTTATATTTATCCAAAAACTCTTCGGCACCGCTGAATGCCACCTGGTTAAGGTATTTATCAACTTCTTCTTCTGTCATGCCGATACCCTTATCAGAAATGGTGACTGTCTTTTTTTCTTTATCGATCTTTATTTCGATAGCCAGTTCACCAACCTCGCCTTTTGCTTCGCCTAAAGAAGACAGGGTTTTTAACTTCTGAGTAGCATCCACTGCATTACTAACCAGTTCTCTTACAAAAATGTCATGTTCGCTGTATAAAAACTTTTTAATGATCGGAAAAATATTCTCCGTTTGTACCCGAATGTTTCCTTTTTGCATAAATCTTTTTTTGGAGTACCCTGCAAACCAGATACCAAAAGCTGTTTGCTGTCAGCTTGGCACATGGCTGCATAGATGCATGAAGTATATGCGTGTGAGCGATATACATCAAATGAAATGCAAGAATCGAATAGGAAACTTTGTGGTAAGAAGCATACAGATTTCCGGCAAAATCTACCGACGTTCAAGCTCTATTCAGAACAATTGCTCTGCACGGCGGTTCGAGGGTGCCTTTACAAAATCCCGGGGATAACGTTTTATGTACCTCCATAAAATACCAGCAAATTCGGGATAGTCCCTCAAATGTATACCACGACTTTTTACGGCTACTATAAATGCAAGTCCGAAACTCACTGTAAAATTTAAAAACCCGATACCCATCACACCTGCTACGGTAACCCAGATTTCAGTTGCACTCACCTGGTGATTTAATCCAAAAAAACCGATGGCTGAATTAGCGGCAGAAATGGTAATATGCCGGATATCAATAGGAAGACCAAAGGTTTTGCCGAGAAAACCGGTCATCCCCAGAAAGAAGCCGAGTGAGATATTTCCTATCAATGAACCCAGGTTATTTTCCAGGTAATGAATGATCTTGTAACGCCGCTTTTCACTGAAGTTATTTTTAAAAGAAGAAAGATTGCGCAGCCGGTCGGGAATTTTTCCATACACCACATAATTTTCAACATAGCCTGCGATCAAGCCGCTTAGGAATAAAAAGAAGCCTGTAAAGCAAGCGTACAACAAAGCCAGTGAATGAAAAGGATGCTGATCGGTTAATAATTTTTGGGCGCCCTCGCCTGATGCGATCATAGTGCCGGTTGATTTGAAAAACAGTAACGCAAGCAAATAAGTCAGAGGGAACACTATCAATAAATTACCTGTGAAGGATGCCAGTTGGGTTCTGCTTACTTTGGCTACGGTAATGGCAAGATTCCTGAGATCCGGCGCTTCCCCTACCTTTTGCACATCAAAGGAACTGACCACATTGTTTGCAGTATAAGCTGGCTGCTTGGTTGCCAAAGTAGAACCGGTATCCTGTATTAAAATAAAGCCAAGCGAATAGTTGGTACTGTATAAAAAGCCCTGCCAGAAAGGAGCCAGGCTCATTTTACCCAATAAGTTCTTGATAATGCCTATAAAAGAAATAATGATACCGCCACCCATTGCGCTTTGAAACATTTTCCAGAATTCTCTTCGGGTGGTAGTGATGAATTTTTCGCCTGTTCTGCCGCCGTGTTCAGCGATCTGGTAGGCGAGATAACTGGTATTCTCACTCATCAATTCTTTGATGGAATTTTTACGGTTTTCATTGTGAACCACGGTTTTAAAGTAATCTACAAAACGCTCGGTATTAAAATTACTGTCGGTATCCAGTACATCCAGAATGATGAACTGCCTGGCGATCTGTTGCTGAAGCCTGGTAATAATATAAGTTTGTGCAAGGCTGGTACCGTATACGATGCGTTGCTCTTTGATCCATTGGATACTCTGGTTGCAATTATGTAGCGCCTCTGTGATATTTGTTAAAAGTATTCGCTGAGATTGCTCATCCAACCCCGATTTAGACCTGTGCAGGTATTCAATCACCAGCCTGTTTTGCTCCAGGAAAGGGAAAACCGCATCCTCCGGGTTTTCATATCGAAGCGTAATTTCCTTCTCCAAACCAAGGACAGTAATACGGTAACTCAGCAATTGCAAGGCCTGCTGCAATTGACCAATTAGTTTTGGTTCGGTTAAATTAATTTGTATTCCCAATCCTTCAAAAAACTGTTTCCACAATTCGCCGTCCACACCTTCTACCCAAATATGATCTGTTTTTTTCCAAAATATCTTATCGATTACATAGAGAAAATTATCAGGACTTTGTAATTCGGGCAGTATTTTGTGTTTTATTTTGCTCATCAGTTCCTGCATCAATCCACGGCTGCTGACGATGCCATTTTCAGTAAGCGCAAATACAATATTTGTTTTTAAAAACTGGGTGAGCAGTGCCTTTCGCAGTCCAAAAAGAGAGGTCTTGTCCAGGCTTATTTGATATAATAATGCCTTAAACTTAAGTTCTGCCTGCTTTATATCTTTGGCATGATCGGGGCGGATGGTATCAATCAGTTCAACTAAAAAGTCAAGGCTTCTGTTGGCAGAATGGATGGGTAATACAATGGCTTGCTGCTTAGCAGGCGGTTTAGGTAGCTCCTTGTTCTTTTTGGTTAGTCGCAGCATGTTTGGCAGGGTCGGGTGACAGCTTTACCATAAAACTTTCACTTTAATACATCCATGACAATTCGAAACGGGAAAATGTTGCTTTACATACCAATTCCTTTTCAAAAAATCGGCTTATTTTTGCATCATATTACCATGGAAACATATACCCATACAAAATTTAAGGAGGACACCGACACCATTACCACTACAGAAGAAACCTGTACCCTGATCGTCTGGAATGATGAGGTAAATACCTTTGAATGGGTTATTGAAACCCTCATTGAAATATGCGGCCACACCCAGGAACAGGCCGAGCAATGCGCTATTATTATAGATAGTAAAGGTAAATATGCGGTAAAAGAAGGTAGCTATGAGGTACTCAAACCCATGTGCGACGCAATTACAGACAGGGGAATTGGCGCAACGATTGAAGTTATTGCCAATTGAATGCTCTTTCTTTTAAAGGGATTACTTAACCGGTCGGAACAATTTTTATCCTTCGATATTTTCTGCACTAAATATCTGAGTTTGCAGTTGGCAGAATTGCAGTATTACAATTGTTCTGGAAGAAAGAGCACCGGATCGATCCGCGGGTTTACCAGGATTTTATGAAAGACAATTTCTACATCAGGACTGTCCTGCTGTGCACCGGGTGTTTTGGTTTGAAGGCTGTGTGCAAATTGAATACCACTTACTTCCTTGTAATCTCTATATAACTTATAGCTGTCTTTTTTACCGCTACTGCTTTTTGTGAAAGTGAGCTTTGATTGTAGGAGGAGATAGGTGCCAGTATCTATCCAAAACATCATTTCATTTCCTCCGGCAAGTGTCAATTTAATTTTATAACACCTATTCCCATCCACTGTATCTTTCCCTATGAGTTCTGCTGTATGGCCTTTTGAAACATACTCAGAGAGCGGACCGACGATATCCAATTCATATTGCAGATCAGCCAACTCTTCTTCAGGCATTTCAAGTGCTGCCGGCGTCCTTAACGAAAAATAAGTCCAGCCCATTGTATCTGTAATTAAAACAAATCCATATGCCACACCTGTGTCAACCGCGGTACGACTCAGTTTGCCTTGCTGTTTTGATATTTTTACAGTTACCTCTTTTCCCATCATTTCTTTTACACCTTCCATGTAAATGCTTTCAATAGCTCCTAACTTGTTTTTACCCCCGCGGGCTCTAACATGTTTCTCAATAATTTCCTCCACAGTTTTCGCAGAACTAAACTGTGCTGCCACGAGCAATACAATCAGTAATCCGAATAAAATTAAATTGTTCACCTGTACGATTTGATCTTTAAAGATAGTCCAATTGAAACCATCCATACGCCCAAACGCCTTACATTTGTTTCACTTTAAGGCATGCTATGACAAATAAAATAAGCGGAAATATTGTTGATATTTTTAACAGGCAGATATTTTTTGGAGAAGTTACGTTTGCAGACGGACTAATACAGACCATTGAAACAAGAGTTTCCTCAAATGATGACAGGCAACCGGCTGCGTTTATAATCCCCGGATTTATCGACAGCCATGTCCACATTGAAAGTTCAATGCTGGTACCCAGCGAATTTGCGAAAGTAGCCGTGGTTCATGGAACCGTTGCAACCATCAGTGATCCGCATGAGATAGCCAATGTGTGCGGCATGGCAGGGGTGGAATTTATGATTGCCAATGGAAAAACTGTTCCTTTCAAATTTCATTTTGGTGCGCCAAGTTGCGTACCTGCCACCATTTTTGAAACAGCCGGTGCGGCATTACATCCCGATGAAGTGGATGCGCTTTTACAGAAAAACGAAATCAAATACTTAAGTGAAATGATGAATTTTCCCGGTGTGCTGGCCGGGGATGAAGATGTCTTAAAAAAGATTGCTGCGGCAAAAAAATACAATAAGCCCGTAGATGGGCATGCACCAGGATTGAGGGGAATCAATGCTAAAAAATATATTGAAGCCGGCATCAGCACCGATCATGAATGCTTTACTGAAGAAGAAGCACTGGAGAAATTACAATATGGTATGAAGATATTGATCAGGGAAGGTAGTGCCGCTAAAAACTTTGAAGCGCTGATCGGCTTGTTACATGACCATGCGGATGAAATGATGTTTTGCAGCGACGACAAGCACCCGGATAGCCTGGTAGCAGGCCATATCAATCAACTGTGTAGCCGTGCCATTGCGAAAGGGATCGATATTTATAAAGTATTAAAAGCTGCCTGCATCAACCCAGTGTTGCACTATAAAATGGATGTGGGCCTTTTGAGAGAAGGCGATGCCGCAGATTTCATTTTGGTGGAAGACCTGGTGCATTTTAAAGTATTACAGACTTACATTGATGGGGAACTGGTAGCGGAAACAGGATCATCATTTATTGACGCGAAGCCTTCTGAAATTATTAACCGGTTCAATTGCACAGAGCAGCCCGCCCCGGCATTTTCGTATATCCATTCAGGTGAAAGCGAAATTGCGGTGATAGAAGCATTGGAAGGTCAATTGATCACGAACAAACTCCTTGCAGAACCGAAAATCATAAACGGCAATATTGTAAGCGATACCAGCAACGACATTTTGAAGATGGTGGTGGTAAACCGCTATAGCCCTGCGCCGGTGGCCAAAGCATTTGTAAAAAATTTTGGATTAAAACAAGGCGCCATCGCATCTTCGGTTGCGCATGACAGTCATAATATTATTGCAGTGGGCGTGGATGATGATAGTATTTGCCGCGCTGTTAACCTTGTAATACAAGCGACTGGTGGAGTTAGCTGTGTTTCTAACGAGAAAGAAATGATATTGGCCTTGCCGGTGGCCGGCCTGATGAGTAATGAAGATGGCTATAAGGTGGCTTCAGCATATACTGCAATCGATAAAATGGTGAAAGAGGAACTCGGATCGTTATTGGCTGCGCCTTTTATGACATTATCTTTTATGGCTTTACTGGTGATCCCTCACCTGAAATTGAGTGATCTTGGATTGTTTGACGGCGATGAATTTACATTTGTTAATCGGTCTTAGCCCCGATTACTTTTAGGGCTATACTATCGGTTCCTTTGGGCGAAAATTCTTTTGTTTTAAACCTGGCAGACTTGCCCGGTTCTATTTTATCATAAACAGTCTCATAGGTTTTTAACAATAAAGTTCCGGTTTTACTAAAGAACGACAATTGCAGCTGAACATCTTTATAGGCACAAACTTTGGCACTATTATTTATTGCTCCTTTTACAACCGTTTGGCCAATGATGTTATGTTTATCCCTACTGTTAACTGATAAAAATGCCAGCGGATTTTTCTTTTCTTTTTGTTCGAGCGTTTCCTTTGCTTTCTGGTAATTTTCTTTTTCGGCGGCGGCAGTTTTTGCGTTGTTATTGCAGCCTGATAATATTACAAGAAGAATCAATATACCGCCGACTAAATTTTTCATCGTAGAAAGTTTATACAATTAAAATAAATAAAATTGACATGGTTTGTTAAAGTTCAGCAGCGCTGTGTTAGCATAAAAGACTACTTCCAAAAAACAACTCAATTAGACTAAGATCCTTTTCTTCATTGGAATATGCAATCCAGGTGATTTGCCTGGAAATTTACAATGGCATTGATGAGCCGATAATTTTTTCTCCGGAGCGTTAAATTGCTCCCTTATGCACAACTGTACACGGGTGCGACGCCTGTGAAGCTTAATAGCATTGCATCGCCGGGCCCATAATGAACTTTTCAAAATTCTTTCACACCCGATACTGACTTCCTATATAAACAATTTACCTGGATCATTGACCTGGCAATAAATACCGCTTGTTATCGCATTTAACTCCCCGGTGATAATAAATTTCAAATTTCAGATAGCAAAATTTAGATTTGTAAATATAGAGGTATAAAAATCTATTCAAACCATGATAATTAACTTAAGCGACCAGCATTCTTTGGTTAGCAACTGGGTAGGCGAATTGAGGGATGAGGGGGTTCAAACTGACCAGATGCGTTTCCGCCGGAACCTGGAAAGGATTGGTGAAGTGGCCGCTTATGAAATCAGTAAAAAATTACCGTGGGAAGAAAAAGAAATTACTACTCCGTTGGGAACTGCCTCCTGTAAAGTGCTGCAGGCTCAGCCAGTGTTGGCAACTATTCTGCGTGCAGGGCTTGGTATGCACAACGGCCTGCTGAACTATTTTGACAAGGGTGAAAATGCTTTCATCAGCGCTTACCGCAAACATAAAGCGGACGGGAGCTTTGAAATAAGCCTTGAATATATGAGTTGCCCCGAAATTGAAGGCAAGGTGGTAATTATCAGCGATCCGATGATTGCAACCGGCTCATCACTCGTAAAAGTTATTCAATACTTAAAAGAAGAAGGAGAAATAAAGGAACTACACATCGTATGTGCAATTGCTTGTACCGTTGGCCTCGAATATGTACTGAGGGCGCAGCCAAAGGCAACTATCTGGTGCGGAGATATCGATGATGAGTTAACTGCAAAAGGGTATATTGTGCCGGGGTTAGGGGATGCGGGCGACCTGGCATTTGGTCCCAAGATGCAATCTTAACCAGTTCATCATCTGCCTGTTATTTCTGTGCTTTTGAAATATAATTTAGTTTTATAATAATTGACCGAATGGATGGTCACTAAAAACCAGGAGTGCGCCGATTTTTTATCGGGAGACATCGATCTTTAGTAATTAAATGCTACATTCAGGTGAAATTTAAACGCTTCATTAATTAATGGTTTGGTGCAGCATATTAGGGCAAATCCCTATCTTTAATATTGAGAATTAGTCAACGATGAGAAAATTAATTATTTTAACGGGCGCTGTTTTACTTACCTTTTTACTGCAGGCGCAGGATCCGCATTTTTCACAATTTTTCGCTTCGCCGTTAACGCTGAACCCGGCATTTACAGGGAAATTTGACGGTCAGCTAAGGCTTGCCGCTAATCACCGCGATCAATGGCCCTCCATTCCCAAAGCTTATGTAACCACCAGCGCTTCAGTTGATTTCAATATTTTAAAAGATAAGATTCCTTCAGGTGATGTGTTTGGAGTTGGAATTTCAGGACTAAGTGATCAAAGCGCCAATGCAGCACTTAAATTAAACTATGGCTCGGTTGCTTTAAGCTATCACAAGGCAATAGACGAAGATGGCTACAATACCATTGGAGCAGGTTTCCAGGCGACTTACAGCAGTGCAATCCTTGATTTTACCAAATTAGACTTTGAAGACCAGTTGACACAAAATGGCTTTACCGGTAATACGCAGGAAACTTTAAGCAATGGGAACAGTCAGAATTTTGTGGATGTAAATGCGGGTTTACTATATTCCGGCTCTACCGACGGTGTTAATAATTATTATCTGGGAGCTTCGGTTTACCATATCAACCGGCCTAACCTTAGTTTTATCGACAAGGTATGGAATCTTTCTCCACGGGTTACAGTGCATGGTGGCGGGTCTTTCCCGGTATCAGATATGTTGTCGGTGAGTACCTCAGCCATTTACCAGGTTCAAAATAAAGCAACTGAAACATTGATCGGTGCCGCATTGTCAGCCAATTTAAATAGCGATACAGAGAATCCCAGCAGTGTTTATATAGGCTCCTGGATCCGTTTCAGCGATGCAATTATACCCTATGTGGGTATTGAAATTGGCGGGCTGAGGATTGGGGCAAGTTATGATATCAATACTTCAAGCCTTAAGGCTGCTACCCTCAGCCGTGGAGGTTCAGAATTTTCGATTATTTACATTAAAAAAGCCGGTCAGACAAAGGGCATCCCCTGCCCTAAATTTTAATTTCGGTTAGCGAAGTATGGCAATCTTTGTTCAACAACTGTAAATTAAAGTGACCGGGTACCACTTACATATTTATTTCCTTTGATATAAAAGCGGTAAGGTAATAACGCATCCTCGCCGGCATAATTTACTCCAATACGTTTACTGATGCCAATACGGTCTTCCGGCAGATTAAAATTATCTGACGCAATGTAAATGGTATCACCTAATAAATCAATGCCGGAATGTGCTTTGTAAATACCGAGGGCTTTGCCTACATTTCCCGGCCCGCGGGTTAAGGTATTATCCAGCTTTTTTTTGCCGGTTCTTTCAAGCATCGTATCAACGCCCAGTATGGGTTCAATTGCCCGTATTAAAATAGCATCGGGGATATCTTTTTCATTAGTGACCACATTCAACATCTGGTGTATGCCATAGCAAATATAAACATAGGCTGTAGCTGCTTGGGCATACATATGTTCGTTACGGGCGGTGCGTTTTCCCTGCCATGAATGAGAAGCCCTGTCAGTGATTCCAGCGTAAGCTTCTGTTTCAACAATTCTCCCGCTTGTTACAACTCCATCGAAATTTGTAATCACTACTTTGCCCAGTAACTCCTTTGCTACTTGCAGTACATTTTCCCGGCTATAAAAATCAATCACTAATTTGTTCAACTTAATTGTATTTTTAAGCGCAAAAATAGAAAATAAGTTGAAGGTTCAAGGTTGAAGGTTGAAAGTTGAAAACGTCCATCAACCTTCAACCTTGAACCTTCAACCTCGAACCATCATCCATGAACTATTTGACATGCTAAAAGATATTATTATTGCCATTCAATCCTATTACGAAGCACACCTGTTTATTGTAAAGCATCGTTTATGGAAATGGATATTGATACCAGGCATTATTTATTCTTTATTGTTTTGTGTGGGAATTTATTTGTTCTGGATCAGCAGTGGTAATGCAATCGACTATCTTTTATCCGTTAGTGGTTTAAAAAAATGGATGTATACCATGGAAGGAA
Organism: Ferruginibacter sp.; assembly: GCA_025963635.1. GTDB lineage: Bacteria > Bacteroidota > Bacteroidia > Chitinophagales > Chitinophagaceae > Ferruginibacter. Next base: position 37,678 of record JAOQAK010000041.1, on the reverse strand, counting down.
GCTGGTTGAAATTCCTCTTCATTTTTGGCCAGGTAATTCTTCAACTGGTGCTGATTCTTTTTTACTTTTCGTTATTTAAGTTCTTATTCCTGATCATCGGCTCGCCACTGTTTGCCTACCTGAGCGAAAAGACCGCATCGATCATGAACAACAAAGAATTCCCTTTTAGTTTTGAGCAACTGATGAAAGACAGCGTCCGAGGGATCAAACTTGCGTTGCGCAACGCAGTTTGGCAGACGGTATACACGGTGTCGATTTTAATTTTGTCGTTTATCCCGCTCCTGGGTTGGTTTACACCGTTATTTGCTTTGTTGATCGAATGTTATTATCTCGGCTTTTCAATGCTCGATTATAGCTGCGAAAGAAATAGATTATCTCCTTCACAAAGTGTGTCATTTATCAGCGAACATAAAGGGTTGGCTATCGGGAACGGCATGGTATTCTACACAATGCATTGGATTCCTGTTGCGGGCTGGATATTGGCACCGAGCTATGCCGTAGTTGCCGCCACCATCAGTATGCACAAAACAGAAAATGGTTGAAGGTTACCCAACCATCAACCATCTACCTTCCACCATCAACCTTCTTAAATGAGCAAAGTATATTTGGTTCCATCGGTTTTAGACGAACAGGCTATTGAAACCATACCGGCTTACCTTATTGTTGCGGTAAAAGACTGCCAGGTAATTTTTGCGGAAAATGAGCGCACTACAAGGCGGTTCTTAAAAAGTATCTGCAAAGAAATTGTTATTGATGATTATGAATGGTTTACTATTCACAAGGCAGAGCAGGAACAAAAGGATCATTTTCGTCAGAAAATAAATGAGGGAAAGAATATCGCCATCATCAGCGAAGCGGGCTGCCCTGGCATTGCTGATCCGGGCCAGGTACTCATTGAACTTGCACAACAATTGAATGTACCGGTGAAACCATTGGTAGGGCCCAGTTCTATCTTACTCGCATTGATGGCCAGCGGCATGAACGGGCAACAGTTTGAGTTTGTAGGATACCTGCCAATAGACATGCAGGATCGGGTAAAAGCAATAAAAGAACTGGAACTCACCTCCAAAAAAAAGCACAGCACGCAGATATTTATTGAAACACCTTACCGCAATAATCAACTATTGGAAACCTTGCTGAAAACCTGCAGCGCTAACACTAAGATTTGTGTTGCTGCAGAATTGACGGGTGCTAATGAGTATGTTAAAACCAAATCGGTGGCCGATTGGAAGAATGAAAAAACCGACTTTCATAAAAAGCCGGTTATATTTTTATTGTATGCTCAGTAATAAAATAGATCAGGTATTTGGATATTGGAATATTGTACTCCGAAACAAATATCGGCTCTATCTTTCAATCGGTTTGCTACCGACTATCCTATCTACCACAAAAACGCTGTACCCTCTCCACGGAATAGTACCCTTATATTCTTTATAATGCAAATCAAAATAATTGCCGCTGCTGTTCATTAATACATTGGCAAGACTGTCATCCGCAACCGAAAATTCAAACTCGTAAGATTGCACACTGCCGACTGCCTTGGAACGCAACCCGGACTGTATCAATTTCCCTTCATAGGTTTTAAAAATATTTCCTTTTTTAACCACATAGTTCAACTCGCCGGATTTTACACCTTCGCCAAACACATAAAAATATTTCCACCAAAACATAATTCCTCCTACCAGCAGCAATATCACCAATAACCAACCCATGAATTTTTTAAACCCACTCATTTTCTTAGGGGGTGAATTAAGAAATTGTGTTTCTTCCATAAAGTTTTATTTGCAAGATAATTATAATCCGTACTTGTCTACTAAATAAATCAAGGCAGCCATGTTCAATGCACCCAGGTGAAGTTCTCTCCTGCTAACATTTTCGAACACATCCGAGCCTGCATGGTGTATGTCGAAATAACGCTGCCCATCGGGTCGCAAGCCAGCTAAAGCTGCTCCAATTGCCCTAAGCGGGCCTACATCCGAACCACTTCCGCCGGATGAAAAATCATATACGCCATATTCATAAAACAAATTTTTCCATTGTTGTATTTTAGCAATTTTCTCTGCGGGCATCTCCAGCGAAAATCCACGGGGACTAAAACCTCCCGCATCACTTTCTAAGGCAAAAACATGGTGTTCGTTGTTCAACTTTGCCAATTCGAGGTATTTGTCTGCTCCCCTTCCGCCGTTTTCTTCATTCATAAACATTACGGCTCTTATGGTGCGTTTGGGCCTGGTACCCGTGGCTTTTAATACCCTCAGCACTTCAATGCTCTGCACACAACCTGCGCCGTTATCCTGTGCGCCTTCGGCTAAATCCCAACTATCCAAATGGCCACCTACCGTAATTATTTCCTGCGGTAGCAGGGTACCTCTCATTTCACCCACTACATTGTATGAAGAAACATCTTTCAGCATCGTGCTTGTATTTCTGAAATATACCGTGAGTATCATTTTCCGTTTCAGCGATGCGCTTAGCCAATCTGCATTATTGGTACTAATGGCCACTGCCGGAATTTTAGGAAATGAATCATTGTACCTTGTAGCACCGGTGTGTGGAAAATCGTCCGGGTTACTTGCCAATGACCTTACCAATACACCAATTGCACCATATTTGGCAGCCCGCGAAGGGCCTGCACCCCTCGCAATGCCACTTTCGCCATAAGCCTTGAATGTAGTAATATAGGTTGGGTTCATGATAAAATTAAAGAACACAATTTTCCCTTTAATAACTTTCGCACCCAATTGATCCAGCTCAGCAAAACTTCTTACCTCAACTACCCCCGCACTGATTCCTTTAGGACCAGTACCTTCAGAATTTCCGAGGGCACATAGGTTGAGATTATATTTTGTTCCGTTGGCCATTTGTACATACCCCGTTTCTTTTTCACCTCTTACCCAGTGAGGTACCATGCATGGCTGAAGATACACCGTATCGGCACCTGCATCTTTCAGCATCCTGGCTGTTGCCTCCACTGCTTTCTGAGCAGCCGCAGAACCGCTTAACCTTGGACCGATTTTCTTACAGAGATAACGAAGATTGTCATAAGCCTTTGCGTTCATCAACACTTCATTGGCTATTTGCCTGATGGCGATTGAATCATTTTCCTGCGCTTTTGCAGTAAGGAAAAACAGTGTGGCAAAAAGAACCCGTATAATTTTTTGAATCATAATTATTTTTAAGTTAACAAACTTACCAATTTATATGTAATACCATAAATGAAATAAGCTGTGAATAATTAATCTGTAAATTGCAGCCGGTTTCAAAATACTTTCTTCTTTAAATACTAACCATGAATATTGCGATTGTTTGTTACCCTACTTTTGGCGGTAGTGGCGTTTTGGCGACTGAATTAGGAAAAGCGTTGGCCGACAAAGGACATAATATCCACTTTATCACCTACCAGCAACCCGTAAGATTAAGTCATTTTCATACCAATATATTTTATCATGAAGTGAGGGTTCCCACTTACCCGCTATTTGATTACCCTCCATATGAAACAGCCCTGTCGAGCATGATGGTGGATGTAATTACCAACCACAAAATCCAGCTTTTGCATGTGCATTATGCCATTCCGCATGCTTCTGCGGCGTATATGGCCAAGCAGATTTTAGCCAAGGAGGGCAAACACATTCCTGTAATTACAACCTTGCACGGCACAGACATTACATTAGTAGGAAGAGATAAAACTTACCGCCCGGTTGTAACGTTTTCAATGAATGAAAGTGATACCCTTACTGCAGTGTCAGAGAACCTGAAGGAAGAAACTTATAAAAACTTCGACATAGAAAAAGACATCGAAGTGATCCACAATTTTGTGGATGTAAAACGCTTTAACAAAAAACCGGTGGATGCTTTTAAAAAACTGATTGCACCCAATGGTGAAAAAATAATTGTGCATGCAAGTAATTTCCGCAAGCTCAAAAGAGTAGAAGATGTGGTAAAAGCTTTTTTGCTGATCAATGAAAAAATGCCCTCCAAGTTATTGTTATTGGGAGATGGTCCAGAGCGAACACCTATCGAAACGGAAGCAAGAAAAAGCAATGCATTTGATGCGATCAAATTTTTAGGCAAGCAGGAACAGATGGAAGATATTTTATCAATCGCTGACTTGTTTTTATTGCCCAGTGAATATGAAAGTTTTGGATTGGCTGCACTGGAAGCAATGGCAGCAGAAGTACCCGTTATCTCTACGAATGCGGGTGGATTACCCGAAATTATTGTGAATGGCGTTTGCGGATTTATGAGTAATGTAGGAGATGTGGAAAATATGAGTAAAAATGCATTGCTGATTTTGCAGGACAAAGACACGCATGATCGTTTTAAAGCCAATGCACTTGAACAGGCCAAAAAATTCGATATTGGAAACATTGTTCCTCAATACGAAAAGTTATATCAACGACTGATCTGATTATTACCGGCGCCGTAGCCAGCCTTCCGGATTCAAATTGCCTCTTTCATCACTAATGATCAGGTCAATCGATCCTATTCCTTCATCATTGGCAGCCACCCTGCCCAACACCTGGCCGGTACGCACATCTTGTCCGCGTGATACGCTTACTCCCGACAAATTGCTATAGGTAGTAAAATAAGCACCATGCTTTAAGATCACCACCTGCATGTTTTCAATATTGGTAACGGAAGATACTTCTCCGTCAAACAATGCTTTCACGGGTGTACCGATATCACTTCCTATCGTGATGCCCGGGTTATCAACGGTAACGCCGACACCTTCCAGTTTCTGGGGACCAAAGCGCATGATCATGTAGCCTTTTTCAACGGGCCATGGTAAAGATCCGCGGTTAATTTTGAAGTTTGCATTCAATTTTATATCAGCATCACTTCCCAGCAGTACGCTTGGAGCGGCTACACTCTTGGTAGACCTTGTAACGGCTGGTCTTGTGCTGGTAGTTCTATTTTCGCTTTTCGCCTCGGCATCTGCTTTTGTCTTTGCTTCTTTAGCCCGTGCGAGTGCCTCTTTTCTTGCCACATCCTGCGCCCTTTTGATGGCTGCTGCAATCGCATTGCTCACCTTTTGCATTTGCTTTTTCTTGGCGGCAATCTGGTTGTTAAGTTCCTTACCCTGCTCTTTTAATTTAGAAACGAGGTGATTCTTTTCCTCCTGTTGCGATTCAAGTACCGATAGTTCTTTACTTTGCGTTTGTAAAACAACACTTTTCTTTTTCTTATTTCCGCTAAGCTCATCAATCCGTTCTTTCAGCAATTGTTGTGTACGCAAAATGTTTTCACCTTGCATTTCGCGGTAGTTTCTATAACTCTTTAAGTAAGTAATCCTTTTAATGGCATCATTAAAACTTGCCGCTGAAAAGATAAAATTCAGGAAATCGGAATTGCTCCTGTTTTTGTAAGCATATACCATGCTTTTCGCATATTCCTGTTTTAATGTGTCTAATAACACCTGCAGCTTATTTACATCCCGCTGTGATTTATAAATAGTATTATCAAGCAAGTTGATATCCTTGCTGATGTTTTCGATCACATTGCCCTGCAGGTTGAGTTTGCGGTTGATCAAGGCAAGCTGGCCCAGGCTTTCTTTGGTGGTCCGCTTATTTTTATCCAGCAGTTCCTGGGTTTGTTCTATTTCCCTTTTGAGTTGCTGGCGCTGTTTTTCCAACTCCTGCTGTCCCGGCGTTTGTGCCATTACAGAAACATTATAAAAAAAGGATACCAGTAGGATAAAAACTATTTTAATCATGTGATGATTTTACAGGATTAACAAAGATGATTTTACAGGATTAACAAAAATACGATCGGCGATTGATAGTTGATAGCTGATAAGTTGAAAGTTATTCTAAAAGGAGTCATTTCATGTTGTGTCCTTTACACTTTTAACTTTTCAATTCAGATAACGCTTACCTGCTTTTATAATTGGCGGGGATAGTAAATGTGATAGATAAATCTTTGTTAAACTCATACTGCTTATAATTCAGGTGTATGTCTAACCGGTTTTTTTCGGAAACTGTTATTTCACGGTAGGTGGAAAAAGGCACTCCATTATTGATTTCATAATCGCCATAAGTAATATCGGCAGTTCGGTTGCGGGTTACATTTACATCATCTAATTTACTATGCAGCAGCAGCCGATCGCCTTTACTCAAAGTAAGTAAGTGTTTAAAATACTGTCCAACTGTTGCCAGCAATATTTTTGATTCTGTTTCCTTATAATAGAGTACACTGTCCTCCAAAAAAACAGGGTTGCCAACAAAAAGATTTTGAAGCGTATTTAAATCGAAGGGAATCTCCGTTACCTCCTGCAAATAATCAAGCGAGCGCCGCTTCACTTCCTTGTTTATTTTATCTAATACAAAAACGCTGTCCTTATTGATCAACACTCTAAAAGCCTCGATGTTAAAAACGGTCGCATACCCCGAAATCCAGATCATGCTATCTTTCAAAATTCTTACATATGCTGTTATATTGGGTTGTTTGCCCTTGGTATCCTCGTATTCTACTTTTATTTTGGCCGAGAAGGTTCTAAAAGATAATTCTTTTTTGTGGACATCAGCAAGGGCATTCTTTATCACCATCAACGAATCGTCGTTGTGAGGATTAGCAATGTGTACTGATGTAGTGTCTTTTTTATCGATTGATGCCTGTATCTTTTTTGCAGTTTTACAGCCTTGAGATGATATCAGAATTGCTATTACAAAAAAACAAGCATACAGAAAACCTTGTTGGTGATTTGAAAATTTCATCATTCAATATTGTTTAATTTTTGCCTGTATGGCCAAAACCGCCTTCACCCCGTTGGGTATCGTTCAATTGATGTACCAATCTAAGGCTGGCCTTTTCTACCCTGCTAATAATCATTTGCGCAATCCGGTCTCCGGGATGGATATCTTGTGCCTGGTTGCTGAGATTGATTAATATAACTTTTATTTCACCCCTGTAATCGCTGTCAACAGTTCCGGGACTGTTAAGACAGGTAATTCCCTGTTTGATAGCGAGTCCGCTCCGTGGCCTTACTTGTGCTTCATACCCGTCTGGTAATTCTATGAATAAACCGGTGGGCACCAGTGTGCGTTCCAAAGATTGTAAAGTTATGGTGTGTGGTAAGTTGGCGCTGATGTCCATACCCGCTGAACCTTCCGTGGCATAAGCCGGTAACTGGTTGTTAGATTTATTCACAACACTGACAAAAATTTTATGCATGGCGGCAAAGGTAATGAGTTTAGGGTTGATGGTGGAAGTTGAAGGTTGAATGTTAATGGTTTCAGAGGATAATTAACTTTCAACAGTAAAGGACCATCCGTCAACCTTCTTTAAGAGTATTGTTGCATAAGCCACCAGGCCCTCTTCTCTCCCAACAAACCCCATTTTTTCCGTGGTGGTGGCTTTGATGGAAACATCTGTAATTTGAATTGAAAGGATTTCAGCAATTACCTGTTGCATCTGCGGAATATAATCCTTTATTTTAGGCGCCTGCAGGCAAAGTGTACTATCGATGTTTACAATACGGTAGCCTGCATTTTTTATCAAGTCCATACTTTGCTGAAGCAGAATTTTACTATCTATATTCTTAAGGGAGGCATCCGTATCAGGGAAATGTACACCTATATCACCGAGACAGGCAGCCCCAAGCATCGCATCACATATGGCATGCAGTAACACATCTGCATCACTATGCCCCAATGCACCCTTTGGATGATCGATTTTTACCCCGCCCAACCAAAATTCCCTGTCATCCACCAGTTGATGAAAGTCTACACCAGAACCAATTCTATAACTCATAATCATTATTCTTAAATGCTGAAAAAATGCCGGCCAGTGCACCGGCTTATTGCAAATGTACGTGGTGTTAAAAATAAAAAGCGTTCCGCCAAAATCGGAACGCTTCTAATATTCCTTTATCAATTATTTGCTTGCGGCTTCGCCTCCAAAATCAAACACCAGGCTGAAACGAAGTGTGTTAGACAGCGGATTGCGATTTACTCCGTTCCCGGAAGGAAGAAGATATGAAAAGTTGAGGCCAAATGTGTTGTATTTTAAACCGGCACCCACAGTAAAATATTTCCTGTTGCCCTTGGTAGGATGTTCATAAAAGTAACCCGCTCTTAATGCAAACTGGTTTTGGTACCAAAATTCCGCTCCCAAAGAAGCCTGGAATTCTTTTATCTCTTCTGAAAACCCTCCGGGTGCATCCCCAAATGATTTGAACCAGCTACTGATCACGCCCTGGTTGCGGTAATTGGCCAGTTTAACCGAATCGTCTGAAGTACCGGTGCCTCCCTGGTTGGTACTAAAAGTGGGAGGAGTGGGCACCAGGAGTTTATTGATGTCTATCCCGAAAGTCATTTTGCTGGTTTCATCGAACACCTTAGTGTATGTGACGCCGATGCCGAGATTGGCGGGGATATAATCCTTTTGAGTAGCATCATTGGTATAAGAAATTTTTGAACCAAGATTAGACAACACCACCCCATAATTCAACCCTTCTCCGGCCTCGTTGATGCCGGTGTGAAAAACGCTCAGGTCACCTGATACCGCCGTTGCTGCTTTGTACACCTGGCCGTTTAATGAGTTATTACCGGCAAGATTTGAATTGATATAACGTAGCGCTACACCTATGCTTAATTTGTCTGAAAGCTTTCTTGAATAACCGGCATCAAAAGAAAATTCACGAGGCCGGAACAGTATCAAATCATTTCCAAGATTGTCTGTAAACTGGATATTTCCAAGGCTGAAATACCGCATTGAAGCAGACACGGCCTGTAGTTCATCCATTTTGTAATACCCTGAGAGAGAAGCAAGATAAACATCATTTAACCCGAGATCTTTTAACCAGGGCGTATATGTAAGCGAAACCCCTCCAGGGCTGGTGTTAAAAGGCGTTTTAGCAAGGTTCCAAAAAGAAGAATTTGCATCTGCTGAAGTTGCGATGCCGATATCACCCATTCCGCCGCTGCGGGCATCAGGAGAGATTCTTAAAAAGGGCACAGCGGATGTCACCACGTTAATAGTATTGGCCTGGCTTTGAGCATTTAAGGTACTGGTTGCACTTCCCAGTAAAAAGACTAACGCAGTTAGTTTAACAATTGCTTTTTTCATTCGTTATTTTGGTCTTAGTTAAGTAGACATGCAATCGATAAAGTATATATTTGTTTGTTAGGTGTGTAAAAGTAATTGATTTCTGCAAATGAGGTACGAACTTATAACATCTTGTTAAAAATGAATATTTGACCGATAGCTTTCTAAAGCAATTGCACTGCCTTCGAATTACACGGGGAACATAGACACGATGCTTTTCACTTCATATTTTTCTCTCTGCAAAACGCGTTTAAATAAGTATTATTGCAAGGCTTGCAAAACCCTCCTGGTTTTATGCCACTTGTTTTCTATTTCAATAACAAACTTAAACGGCTGCATCATTCCATAAACTTTTCATTTTCAAGCTCTGCGCATACTGCTGTTCTATTCGTTTTACGTGAATTTCAGCGCCCGTAACAATCTGCCCGGGCCAGGTCCGGATTTGACAGGTCTGTATTTTGAACCACCATTTCCATTTGATGCCGCCCGTAAAAATTTGGCATCAACCTTGAACAATTTTTAGTCACATTGAACGTTTTTGTTAAGTGAGTTAACTGGAGTAAACCTCTGAAAAAATTGCTAAGTATTCACCGGAATTGAACAAAAACATAATTCCCATTTCGGGTGGTGTGATGTAAAGTATTTATATTCGCATTCAGGTAACTATGTTACACAATAATTAAAAAACCCATTCGTTAAACAAGTTGCAAAACGAACGCACATGCAAAAAATATTTTCGGGAAAAAATTTGATAATTCTGGCGGCTCTGCTCTTCTCTTTAGGATCGTGTAAAAACGGGAGCATATTCAGCAAGAAAAAAAGCAAGTCGTCTGTTACCGGCTGGAACTATGATGATAAGAACATGGGCAATTACCATGTCTCTAAAATGAAATATCCAAAGGCAGGGCCAGGATTAATCTTTGTACAAGGCGGTACTTTCGTAATGGGTGCTAAAGAAGACGACATTATGGGAGATTGGAACAATACCCCAAAAAGGGTTACGGTTCCTTCATTTTTCATTGATGAAACAGAAGTAGCCAACGTTCATTATCGTGAATACATTTACTGGTTGGAAAATACCTTTGCAGGCGATACTTCTATTATGGCAAAAGCTTTGCCCGACACATTGGCGTGGCGTGAAGAACTTGCTTACAATGAGCCGTATGTTGAATATTATTTCCGTTACCCTGCTTATAATTATTACCCCGTTGTTGGCGTTTCATGGTTGCAGGCACACGATTTCTGCATCTGGAGAACTGACAGGGTAAATGAATTAAACCTGATCAGCAAAGGATACCTTAAAAAGGATTTCGCAAGAAAGGAAATGAGGGGTGGAGCAGCAGATGGTTCATTTAATACGGATACTTACCTGATGAACCCCGAGTTGATCCAGGGAAGAACTAAGCCAAAGAAATCGGATCTTAAAGACGTAAGCGGAAAGCCAAGGGCAATTGTTAAAATGGAAGATGGCATCCTGAATATGGGATATCGCCTGCCTACAGAAGCTGAATGGGAATATGCTGCCTACGGTCTATATGATCAGAATCCAAATCCACGCACAAAAGAAGGCAGATCAGGGGAAGAATTGATCTCCAACCAGCAAATCTATTCCTGGAGCAATAATCCAAATGGATTACGTGACAACAGGAGAGGCAGCTGGCAGGGTAAGTTTTTAGCAAACTTTAAACGTGGAAGTGGTGATAATATGGGTATTGCCGGAGGATTGAATGACCGTTCTGCCATACCGGGTAATATCAAATCTTTTTATCCGAATGCATTTGGCGTATACAATATGAGTGGTAATGTGGCTGAGTGGGTACAGGATGTGTATAGGCCCCTTACACCTTCTGATGGGGAAGATTTTAACTATTTCCGTGGTAATAAATTCCAGAAATACTATAAAAATACAGGCGGAGAATACGAAAGAGATACTTTGGGAAGATTGAAAAAAGTTGATATCCCGGATGAAGAAGTTAAAAACCGTCGTAATTACCAGCATAACAATGCACTTGGATATATGGATGGTGATACATTAAGTGGTTCATCTTATGAAACCGGCACCTCTACTTTAATCAGCGACCGGTCAAGGGTATTTAAAGGCGGAAGCTGGAACGACCGACCTTATTGGTTATCGCCTGGTTCACGCAGGTATCTTGAAGAAGAGCAGTCTTCCAGCACTATCGGTTTCCGTTGTGCGCAAACCTACATGGGTGCACCGGAAGGTCCTGGCTTCAGGGAAGGAAATATCTTTGGGAAGCGCAAACAGAACAGCAGGAAAAAAAGATAATCTCTAACCAGGTTAAAATAAATAAAAACGGCAAGGGTTTAAACCCCTTGCCGTTTTTCGTTCAAAGGCGCTTCACTAACCTATCATTCAGCCTGAGAATTTATCAAAAGTCATAAAAACACAAGCTAGTAATCTCTAATTGAGTACCCACCCGAACACCACAATAATTCAACATCACAATATTTCTATCACAATGTCATAGCTTCAATAAATATCCACATCATCGCCGTCGATCTATCTCGCTCCCGGAGGGCAATTCTCTCTTAAAAAGCTTGTGTACAGGGTAACAAGATGCAACCCGGTACCTTCCCCTTCTCTAAGTCCGTGGGTGCGGTTTGGATAAGCCATAAACCGGAATTGCTTATTGTATTTGACCAGTTCATTGAGCAACAGTTCTGCATTACTGTAATGCACGTTGTCATCACCTGTACCATGGATATACAATAGCTTTCCTTTCAGGTTTTTGGCATAGGTCACAGGTGATCCCTTTATAAAATCTTCTTTATTTTCCTGCGGCAATCCCATATAGCGCTCCTGGTAGATATTATCATAGAACAATTGGTTGGTTACAGCCGCAATAGCAATGCCCGTTTTAAAAATTTCCGGGAACTGAAACATCAGGTTTAGGGTGGAAGATCCTCCGCCGCTCCATCCCCAGACCGCTACCCTGTCTTTATCAAAATATGGCTTAGCCAGTATCTTCTTTGCCGCCATCGCCATGTCTGCAATATTGATGGTACCAATCTTTCTATAGATCGCCTTTCGCCAGGCCGCTCCTTTAAGAGAAGGTGTTCCACGGTTATCGATCGCTACCTGGAAATAACCATCCTCGCTCATATCTCCATTATACAAATAATTCTGATGGTTACCATATTCATCCGCAACAGTGGAAGAAGCAGGTTCGCCATACACATAAAAAACAACAGGATACTTCTTTGTGCTGTCAAAATTTTTTGGGCGGTTGATCCATGCATCCAGCTCAACTCCGTTGTCGATGGTTACTGTAGTATATTGTATTGTGCTATTAGGCACCACAGGGTTGATTGCTGTAGCGGCACGACTGTTATTTTGTTGAATATAAAGAGGCAGATTCACCCATTCTTCTGATTTGGGTGTAAAGTAATTGCTGAAACTATGTTTTGCCCATTTTGCGCCCGGCGAAATAACATAATGATGGGTGCCCTTCAAGCCCAGGTTTGAAACCGGTTCAGCGTCGCTCTTCCCATCCATCTTTATCCTAAAGAGGTAAAGCTGCGTGGCATTGCTCGGTGAGGCCATAAAATAAATGTAATTGGAAGTTTCATCAATACATTCAATAGAAGCAATATCGTATTTGCCTTTGGTGATCAATTCCTCTTTTTTACCATCGCTGCTCACTTTATACAAATGCCGCCAGCCATCTTTCTCGCTTACCCAAATAAAAGCTTTCTTTTCATTGATCCACTCCCACCCCGTTGGATCATCGTCGTTCCAGTAGCTTTTCACCTCAATCCAGTTATTATTTTTTTCGGCATAGAATGGTACAGCGCTTCCATTGGCCACGTTACAATAAAACAACTCACTTTGCTGTTGTCTCCGGTCAAGCTGCTGCACGATCAATGTGCCTGCATTGCTCCATTCCATCCTGGGAAGATAATGCTGCTGCGGATCTCCGGCAATATGCATCCATTTGGTAACACCACCAGTGATGCTCACCACGCCGATCTTTACCGGGGAAGGCGCTTCTCCCACTTTGGGATACTCCACCGGAATCACCTGCGAGTAATTTGAATCGGTGGTATTCAGCATATAATAATCCGGGATTTTAGTAGCATCCACCTGCCAATAGGCGATTTTGGATCCATCGGGGCTCCACCTAAAACCATCCCGACAACCAAATTCTTCCTCGTATACCCAATCGAATGTACCGTTGATCAATTTCCGGGTGCCATCCAAGGTTAACTGTTTAATGATATTGGATGCAAGGGCTTCTACAAATAAGTTGTGCCCGCTTACATAAGCCACATTTCTGCCATCCGGCGAAAACTTTGCATACATTAATGATTGAGCAGGTCTACCCTTTCCAAGTTGTTTTAATTTGTTGGTGGTGATATCGAGGATCCAATAATCACCCCTTGTATTGTAACGCCACACCTTTGCGGTATTGGTAAATAACAGGAGTTTACTATGGTCGCTGCTAAAATTAAACGCTTCAGGCATTAATGTGTCGCCTCCGCGAAGGACCAATTGACTCTTTTTGATCACCGGAGTTTCGGACTGGGTCTTAATATCTATTTTAACGATATTGCCTTCCTTGTATTGGTAGATGCCATTTCCGTCGGCGGTCCATTGGGTGGTATTGCGGAATTGAGCGGAGGCAACCTGGTTGATGACAAAGAAAAGGATTAACAGGTAAAAGGGCCGGTTGACTTGCATATAGGAAATTTAGACCGGCAAATTAAGGAAATAGCCTTATCGCAGGCACAATAAAAAGAAAAGGAATTAATTTTACTAGATGGAAGCAGAAAAAATTCGTATCGATAAATACCTGTGGGCTATCCGGCTTTTTAAAACAAGAAGCCAGGCCGCAGATGCCTGCGATAACAGCAAAGTGAAACTAAACGGTGTAAATATAAAGGCTGCAAAAACGGTAAATATTGGTGATGAGTTTGAAGTTAAAACAGAGGCCAAACGCTGGGTAATAAAGGTCACCGGCTTACTGGATCACAGGGTGCAATACAGCGAGGCAATAAAATATTATACCGACATTACCCCGCCCGATGAACTCGACCGGATCCAGTTCCAGGCGGCTGTGTTCCATACGGGCAAACGAATGAGCAAGGTAGGAAGGCCCACAAAAAAAGACAAGCGTGACCTCGATGGCTTTATGGGTGGCCATCCCTGAGTTTGAAACCTATAGCCACTAATGCACGAATAATATAAATGAGCAGGGCATCTACTAAAAAGTTACCAGCACTATGTTAAGGATAAATTGACGGATCGATTTGTTATTATGAATCGGGAATATTACTATTCACCATTGACCATTCACGATAAACTTATTCCACTACATTTGTTTGAACACATTTTAATAACAAATAACATTATACCATCCTGATGAAAATTGATATCATCTCCGTAGTGCCTGATTTACTGCAGGGGCCCTTTGCGCATTCAATCATGAAAAGGGCCATTGATAAGGGCCTGCTGGAAATCAACCTTGTAAACCTGAGAGATCATACCACTTATGCGAGGGCGCAGGTAGATGATTACCAGTTTGGCGGCGGGGCAGGCATGGTAATGATGATAGAACCCCTGGTGAATGCTATTGAAAGCCTGCAAAAAACAACCGTCTATGATGAGGTAATTTTTTTAACCCCCGATGGCGACACTTTCAATCAATCTATGGCCAACCAGTTTTCAATGAAAAATAACCTGCTGCTTATCTGTGGACATTATAAAGGCATCGATCAAAGAGTAAGAGACCATTTTATTACCAGGGAAGTATCCATCGGCGATTATGTTTTAAGCGGCGGCGAACTGGCAGCAGCAGTGCTGGTGGATGCTATCGGCCGGTTAATTCCCGGCGTGTTAAATGATGAGACCTCTGCATTAACTGATTCATTCCAGGATAATCTATTAGCTCCCCCCGTGTACACCCGCCCCGAAAAATTCAGGGATTGGCAGGTACCAACGATTTTAATGAGTGGCAATCATGCCAAAATCGATCAATGGAGAATGGAGCAAAGCTTGCAAAGAACAAAGGAAAGAAGGCCTGATCTGCTGGAAGATGACGAAGCATAATCTATGTTAAGGGTAGGAATGATACGAATACAAATTCTTTCGGTTACAACAATAGCACAAAGCTATTCATTGCTCATCCAGTATGATTATTAAAGATCAGTAAATTAAATTCTGCAAAAATTTTGTGAATCAACTATGCAATACTATCTTTGCCGTCCGAAAATAACGGCGCGTTGGTCAAGGGGTTAAGACGCCTCCCTTTCACGGAGGAATCACGGGTTCGAATCCCGTACGTGCTACGAAATAAAAGAGCTTTCATCTTGAAGGCTCTTTTTTATTGCACCTGTATCAGCTGCTCAGGCCAATTCTGTTTCCGAATGCATTTCAGGTATTTCGACATTATCAAAGCCTTTATTCGAAAGACGTATTTTAAAAGCCTGCTGCACTTCGTATTCGCCATGCACCAAAAACAACTTTCTTACTTTTTTTACTTCCTGGCAACTAAGGAACCGGGTTAGGTCTTCATAATCACCATGGGCACTCATACTCCGTATAGAACCGATCTCTGCATTCACTTCGTGGGTAACGCCATAGATATTTACCTCTTTGCTTCCTGCCTGCAATTTACCTCCCAATGACCGCGGCTCACAATAGCCTGTCAGCAAAATTGTATTGCGGCTGTTTTCGATATTATTACTGATATGATGCTTTACCCTCCCGGCATCTGCCATGCCACTTGCTGAAATGATAACAAAAGGCCCATTGCGGAAATTGAGCAATTTGGATTCTTCTACCGTTTTGATAAATTTCATTCCTTTGAATGAAAATGGATCATCATCTGATTCCAATATTTTCTGAATGGTTTTATTAAAATACTTAGGATAATTTTTTACGATCTGTGTAGCTTTTACACTCAGCGGACTATCTACAAAGTATTCAATCGGTGGAAGTCTTCTTTCCAGTTCCAGTTGATTGAGCGCATATAAAATTTCCTGCGTTCTTCCTACGCTAAAGGCCGGCATGATGAGTTTGCCTTTTTTCTGGAGGCAGGCTTTTTCGATCCATTTTAAAAGCATATCCGGCGTGGTGGTTTGCACATCATGCAAACTATTGCCATAGGTAGATTCGAGCAAAATATAATCCGATTGAGAAAATGTTTCAGGCGATCTTAAGATGGCGTCATTGTACCTGCCCACATCCCCACTAAAAGTCAATTGCCGGGTAACCTCGTTTTCCCTGATCTTTAAATGCACAGCCGCACTGCCGATAATATGGCCGGTATCTGTGTACATCAATTCAATATTTTCATCAATGGTAAACCAGTTACCATATTCCACCGTTACAAAATGATCCATCGCGGCCATTGCATCTGCTGTATCGTATAAAGGTTTCAGATAAGGTAATCCATCTTGTGCCCGCCGTTTATTTTCGTATTTGATTTCATTTTCCTGGATGAAGGCTGAGTCGTCAAGCAGCACGCCTGTGAGTTCTTTTGTTGCCGGCGTACAGAATATTTTCCCATTAAACCCGTCCTTCACCAATTTTGGTATCAACCCACTGTGATCTATATGCGCATGTGATAAAATCAGGCAGTCAACTTCCGATGGTTCAAAGCCCCAGTTGCGGTTCAGCCTGTCCGTATCCTTGCCCATGCCCTGGAACATACCGCAATCGAGCAAATACTTTTTGCCATTATTTAAAGTGAGCAGGTGTTTGGAACCTGTTACGGTTCTGGCAGCGCCGTGAAAAGCAATTTTCATCGTTGGTGATTTAAGAATTGAAGGTAGTCAAAAGGAGGCGGCAGTTGCAACTCTGCAATCGTATTTATAAGACTTTTTGTCCCGGCAAATGTATTTCATAGCAGCATCGTTGCATCGCCCTCTTGTACGCCAAACCATTAGGAGCCGTTATCGAAAGGTATTTTTGAAATAAAATTAACCGTTCAAGTGTTCAGGAGATAGCAGTGTGGTGACTAAGATTTTACCAGCAGTAATTTGATGAACAACAAACCCAGAAAAATTAAAATTTTACTAGCAGCGACATTTATACAATACAAGCGTGGTCGATCATCAATTTCTTTTACTTCATATTCTCTTTCTTGCCTTGAACGACCAGGTAATAAAAAACTCCGCAACCAATTCACCCGCCTCATTTTTCCCGGCAGATTTTGCCCTGATGGAGCGCCCCTCACCGCTATTAATTGCATCCTGTATAGTAGCATTGATAGCTTCCCCATCTTCACAAGTGAAAGTAGTAAGTCCGGTTGCCTTTTTATAATATTTCCCTTCGAGGCCAATTACCAACATAGATATAGGCGGTGAGGATTGATGCGTATGCAGCATACCTAACAGGCCGGTACTCATCTCTCCGGCCATAGCAAGACAGGCAAAATAGGTAGATTTAAAAGGATTTTGCGAAAACCATTTGTAAGGTACAGACACTTCCGTTTTGGCTGCATCGATATACCTCACCTTTACACCACTGAAAAATGCGCTGGGCAATTTGGACAATAGAAATATCCGGAATTTTACCGGATGGCGGACCAGGTTGATAAATTGTTGTTTTTGGGGATGCATGGTAATTATTTGTGGGGTGCATTTTTGTACAGACGCAACAATACATCGCGTCTCTACTTATTTACCTCTACCACACAAACAACGGCATTTTTTTGACCACTACCCGCTTTAAAATTGATGGTTCCTCCGTTCCCGGTTGCAAAACCAACATCTGCCATATTGTTTTCCTGTAATGCCTGCTGTACTTTACCTCCATAATCAGGGGCCGAACTTTTGCTGATGGCTGCATTGGTTGCATACCAGTCGATTGGTTTTTTGGTGACTACTACGGCGAACAGGTCTTTATTTCCAACCGCATCGGGTACCATGCTTTTTCCTCTTGGAAATAGCCGGTAACCGGTAATGCCGCAATAAGGAGAAAACTGTGTTTTAGCAGGATCTGTTTTATCAGGGTACGGGAAAAGCGTGTAACTCGTTCCATCGGTTTCCTGCCCGAAAATATAAATATAACATTCAGTAGCGTTCTTAATCTCCATTTTAAAAGCGGTTCCCGGGGCAACCGTACCCACCGATTCAAAAACATTTTCGTTTTTTAGCTTTAATGGGATGTATTGTTTGCCCTCATTTTTCACGAGCCCGATGGTGCATTCGAAAGCCACGTTTAAAGCCGCCCCGCGTTTAGGCATGGGATCGATGCCGTAAGCCTCTCTTACAAATTCTTTGAAATCTGCATACCTTACCCAGGCAACCCCATTTTCTCCCCATTCCGGTCCCCAGCTATTCATAATCTGAAATGCCTGCCTCCGGTCGTCGTAACCAATCACGCACAAGGCATGACCGCCAAAACCCATCTGGCTTCGGTCTTCCTCACTGGGCGACCACATTTGCTTACCCATCATATCCTGCATAAAGGTTCCGCCTACCATCATACCAATAACTACCGGCGCATCTTTTGCAAGATGTTCTTTTACCGCCCGAACATTGATGCCGTTTACACTTTCCCCATCTGTTAACCGGGTAAACCCATGCATACGGTTTTGGGCTGCTTTATCCTCCAACGATGAAGTGGGCCTCCTGCTGCAATCCTGGTCGTCATAAGGAAAATCGTTGTATGGCAGCACACCTTTGTTGGTCATAAATTCCATCGCTTGCTGAATATAGGCACCCTGGCAATTTTCCAATCCAATCTGGTTATAAACGAAGGCAGGGCTGTAGGCGGTGCTGTTACCGCTTTGCCCGGTGGATGCAGCTTCAACAATCGTACGGGCCGCGTACACACTGCTCCAGGCCACACAACTTCCCTGCTTTCCCTGGTTCTGACGATCTGGTGCAAAGCGCAACAGGGAAACACTTTCGGGTAAAGGATTTTTTGTATTATCTGCTTCGAGGCCCTCATAAACGTTTGCTTTTTTAAATTCTTCCGGACTGAAGCTGTACCCGCTTGGAGAAAAAAGATTTTGAACAACATTGGAAACGGTTCCACCTCCACCACCCATCCCACCGCAGCCACGGAAAAAGAAAAAATACGCTGCCGCAGCTACGATCACCAGTAAGATCATTTTTCCACCACAGCCTCCGCCACGACCACCACCGCGATTTCCTCCACCCCCAAACAAGCCCAATAGTAATGGAAGAAAACTCAACAACCCACCACCGCCGCCACCAAACCCGCCACCTCTTCCCCCGGAAGAATTGCTATCATTAAAATCGGGTCCATCCTGCGGATCATCCTGCATTCGTATTGGCATAGAAATTTTTTTACGGTTATATAGAGAAATTAAAATTAAGGAGAAATAGTTTGCAAATTTGTATTAGATGCATTCCAAATCGCATGCCGGTCATTCAATTCAATTCTTTTCTTTTTCCAATATCTCAAACTGCCTGGAGATACTTGTTCCGTTTTCATCTACCAGTGTGATGATATGTTTTCCAATGGATGGATTCAAAGCCAGCTGGTGAAAATTTTGGGTGGTACCTGCAAATGCATCATCAAGGCTCCAGAAGATCTTTGCACCTGTTCTCCTGTGAGCCGCCGTAAAAATAGTTTTTCCTTTTTCGCCGCTTATCTCCAATGGCACATAAATCTTTGCACCCTCCTGCGGGTAAATCAATTCCATTGACCTGCCCGTTTCATCGAAACTGCAGCCTGCTTTAAAAGGTGGCAAAACTTTGTAATCTGCATTCCGCTGCCGGTAGTAATATTCCATTGCCGGAGATAATACAAACCAGCTTTTATGCTGCATGGCGGATGGACTTTCACATTCTCCGGTTACGCGGAAATTTCCCGTCGCATCAAGGTTGATCATTTTATGATAAGCGCATAGCGGCGCTTTCTCAGCGTTGGCTGGCATAAATAATGTGTCTACATCAGGACAATCAATATTGGCTGGGAAACCGCTTTGCCGGCAAACGGGTAGGTAGGTGTAATTGAAAACAGGTTTTTCGAAAAAGCTAACGGAAGGTAATAAACGAAAGATATCGAACAGGATTGGGGCGGCGGTATGTACTCCAATTAAGCCGGGCCTTCCCTCGCCGTCTGTGTTGCCAACCCAAACAGCTACCACATTTTTAGGTGTTACCCCAATCGCCCATCCATCCCTGAAGCCGAAGCTGGTACCCGTTTTCCAGGCGATGGTTTGAGAAGACGAAAACTGTTGCCAGAGGCCCTCTTCACCGGGACGCATTACTTCCTGCATTGCTTTAAAAGTAAACCAGGTAGCTGTTGGATCCAGGGCAAGACTGGAAGCATTTGCCTGGTCATTTGCCCTTAACTCCCTGACTTTAGCAGTGGATGATTTTGTATATTTTGGTGGATGAAAGTCGGAGGGATCAAGTTTCCCATGATTTTTTGTTTGATGATTTAAACTGCGTGCCATGGATGCGTACACACCGGCAAGATCCCACATGGTTACTTCGCAACCGCCCAGGATGAGGCTTAAGCCGTAAGTATCGGCTGAACGGTTGAGGGTTGTAATGCCGCATTGTTGCAGGGTTTCATAAAACCGCTGGTATTTGTATTGCTGTAATAATTTTACTGCCGGTATATTCAGACTTCTTGAAAGCGCCCTGGATGCAGGAACTGCGCCATCATATCCAAGGTCGAAGTTTTTTGGTGCATAATTGCCAATTTGTGTGGGGATATCGGGGATGATTGAATTGGGCAGAATCAAACCATCACTGAGCATTGCCGCATATAAGATAGGTTTCAACGCACTACCGGGACTGCGGGGAGCGGTAATCACATCTACATCTGCTTCCATTTCCTTGTTGGCCCGGTCGGCTATATTACCAACATAAGCAAGTGTGTTGCCTGTTTCCACGTCGAGCACCAATGCACAGGCATTGTTGATTCCATTGCCTCTCAAAACCGATTGGTGTTGCTGAACAATTGCAGCAAGGTTTTTTTGAAGGATGCCGTCCAGCGTGGTGGTTATTTTAGTTTCACCTTTTAATTCTCTATTTTCCTTTTTAAACCGCTGTAATAAATGTGGTGCATCTTGTGGCAATGGCAATGGTGCACCGGGCAATAATTCAACTTTAGCCAAAGTACCCGTGGTGGAATCAATTTTGCCAGCAGCTACTAACTGGTCGAGTAATGCATTTCTTTTCTTTAGTAAGACCGCCCTGTTTTTGCCGGGATGAACCAATGCAGGCGCATTGGGTAATACTGCCAACGCAGCCATTTCGCCCCAACTTAGTTTGGTGGCGCTTCTTCCAAAATAACGCCATGCAGCAGCATCCAACCCTACTACATTGCTGCCGAATGGCGCGTTTGCAGCGTATAATGCAAGCACGCCTTTTTTAGAATATTCACACTGGAGTCTTACCGCCAGGATGGTTTCTTTCAACTTGTTCCATAGGCTCCTCCTGGTATCTCCTTTTGAAAGACGGATCACCTGCATGTTGATGGTGCTTCCGCCCTGCACGACTCCTTTGTTTTTTATATTCTTTATGACTGCCCTGCAGATTGCAATCGGATCTATACCGGGGTGATACCAAAAGCGTTTATCCTCGAAGGTGGTTATGCAGTCTGCAAATTTCTGCGGGAGTTTTTTATTTTGTGGAAAACGCCATTGCCCGTCAGTTGCGATGGAAGCGCTTAAGAGATTACCGTCTTTGTCTTCGATTACATAACTGATGGGGTTGTTGAATAGTTGGCTTGGTAAGGATAACCAGAACCAGGTGAGCAGGGCCAGGGGAATTACTAGCTTTAGCCAACGCATGGTGCGGGGCTTTAAGTTTTTAAAAGCTATAATTGTTGCAAGGGTCACTTTTTGATTGAGTTCTCTTTTAATAGCTATTTTTAAATTCAACATAAATGCCTTTGACTTTGATCTGAGTTTAATTATTTAGCCATCATCCCTTTTTATTCTTGTAGTCCCCCTAAATTCATGTCTTTTGCCTCCCCAGCCGGCGGGCTGCGTAACTGCAACGGAGCTGCTTTTGCTTCTTTAAAAAATAAGCTGCGCATTTTTTTAATTATGACTGCGGCGAGAGCGAACCAAAAGAGGCTCCTTATGCAGTTACTGTTTTAAATTCGGACCATGATTCATAGACCCAACTGTTTAGGGGAAAGATTTGCCACCTAGTATAATTCGTTGCCAATGGCTGAAAAAGTACAAGAGGGCGATGCAACCATGTTCCACATTGCTTCCTGGCGTGGACAATAACTAATATTATTCATGAAACAGTCTCTCAATTATCACTGCCCCTTTCATGCCAGCAACGAATACTGCCGGTTTTTCGCCGGCAGCATTTTAGCTTTCATTGTTATTGCCCCGGCTGCACTACCTCTACCCATTTGCCGTTTACACCGGCCGAGATACTGTTGTCGTACATGGCTTCGCAAAAGATGCCTGGTAAAAAATACCGCCCGGGATAACTCGCATTCAACTGCACGTAATAAGTGAGTGTTTCATTTTCACGGATATTAAAATAGGTGTACATCCTGTCATCCCGCACATCCTGGTAAGTAGCATAGGAAGATCTGAAAGCGCCTTCGCCACCCAGCATGCGGGCATTTAAAATTTCCCATCCGCTGGGGAAGATCTGCGTTAAAGCCATCTGCGTATAGTTGCCCCTGTTACCAGGATTTTTAATGACCACTTTTGCAATAAAATCTGATCCCTGCGCTAATTGACTGATGTTTACCGGGGTACCATTTTGAGCAATATAACTAACACTCATACTCAACGCAGCCGGGTTATTATTCACTTTTAAACTATCGCCACTCAAAGGCTGGCCCTTTGTTATTAAACGCACATACAGCACATTGCTTCCTTTGTTGGTGACCACTACATTACTGGTTCCATTGTTCAACAAGACGGGCAACTGGCGGATATACGCTGCAGAATTGATCTCCACCGGTTTTCCATTTATATTGGCTGCAGCCATTAATTTAACGCCGGACGGATTTTTACCGCAATACTTTGCAATGGCGATCAATGCGTATGCCGTGGTCTGCGTGCTGTACCAGTTATCTTCCGATAGTTTTGCGGCAATGGTGGGCAACAAAGCAGCCGCTTTTTTTCGGTTACCCATCAACGTTAAAGTTTCCAATACCATTGCCTGGTCACGCAATTCTGAACCGAAAGTTATCCCCGGTGTTGGCCGGTGCTGAAATTCTGTGGGTAACCCGCTAATGAGGTCCAGGGCCGCATTCTCCTGCCCGGTTAATTTGTACGCAGCCGCTAATCGCCATTTTGCTTCCGGTGATAAATATTTGAATTCTTTCAGGCGATTCATAGCACCAAGTTCAGGAGCTTTCGCCAATGCTAAAGTAAATAAACGATACGCCTGGGTAAGATCGCCTCCATAAAAATTAGTAGTACTGATCACCCAACTATTTGCCTTGCCCCGCTGGAAATTTTTCCATTGCTGCAACATATAATCACTTACGAGGTAGCCATTGTTTTGTGCCTCTATTAAAAAATGTCCTGCATAATTGCTGCCCCATTCGTCACTTTCGTTACCTCCGGGCCAGTAGCTGAAGCCTCCATCAGGCCGTTGGAAATTCTGCAGTTTTGTGATGCCTGCCTTTATATTTTTTTCTACCTGGGCTTTTTTATAGTCATCCAGGTCGGCCAGTTGATTTAATACCAACTGGGGAAATACGGCAGACGTAGTTTGCTCGATACAACCATGTGGATATTCAATTAAATAATCGAGTCGCTTTTGCAGGTTCATCGACGGCACACTTGATATTTCTACCACAGCAGTACTGGTGGCGGCAACTCCGATAGGCGATGCAACCGTTTTCCATTGCTGCCCCGCGGCAAGGGTAATTTCGCCGATACTTGTAACGGGGGGATTTGGATTACGGATATCAAGCTCGATTGCATAATCTGCTTTTTCGTTGCCTGAGGATGCCAGCAATTTTACTTTCCCGATTCCGGTAAAGGACTTTACCATCACATCAAAATAAACCATTTGCTCACCAATGGCAGGGAAGCTGATTGTTTGAGAACTATTTCCCACCACCTGCAGGTAAGGGTTCGATTGCAGACTTATTTTCACATTCTTAACAGAATTTTCCATAGCAAAAACAGTAACCGGTAGTTTGATGGTTTCACCCGGACCTAATACTCTTGGCATGGTGGCCAGCAACATCAACGGCTTTTTAACAGCTACTGCTTTTTCGGTAAATCCATAACTTCCTTCATGTGCTGCTACCACCATTGCTCTTACGGAGCCGATATAGGAAGGTAGTGTGAAAGTTTGCGTTTGTTTTTGCCCCTTCTTTAAATGAAATGGCCCGAGGTATTTTACGACCGGTTTGAATCGGTTGGCTGATTTTTGTTTTACCGGTCCGGCGTCATTGTCGCCGCCAATGGTTAAGATGCGCTCCAGGTCGCCTCCCCAGGCACCGATTACATAATCGAACATGTCAAAGCTCTTTACGCCCAATGCTTCCCTGGCATAAAAAGCGTCATGCGGATCAGGTGTCTTAAATCTTGTAAGATCTAATAATCCCTCATCTACAATGGCCACGCTATAAGTCATTTCTTTTCCCTGTTGTTCACTAACGGTAAACGACACAGGCTGTTCGGGACGAATGGCATTGGGAATGTTGATCACCGGTTTGAGCAGGGTATTTTTATCTTCTACAAAAATTGGAATGGATCCGTACATCCTTATGGGCAGGTCATTGATGGTTTGGGCATGAGGCTGCAATAAACTGACAGTTGCATAAATATTAGGCGCCATGGATGCTTCGGCTTTAAATTTCACCAGGGTTTGTCCCTGCGTGGTTTGCTGCCAGAACGATTTGATTACTTTTGTGCCACTTTCCAAACTCACCAATATTCTTCCGCCTTTGCTGGCGGGAATGTTTAAAGTTACTTCTTCGCCTACATTGTATTTTTCCTTATTGCTGTTAAAGGATAGCATGGAAGCCGCGGTTTGATCATCATTTCCTTCCCTGCTTTGCCAACCGGGTTCATCGATGTACAATGTTGAACCGGTGGTGTGACCGCTCTGTAAATCTTTAACTAAAATTAAATAGCGTCCCCATTCGTTTTCAGATACACCAAACTGCCACTGCGCCCTGCCGTTATTTAAGTGAACGACTTGCTTCTTTATTAATTTATTGTATTCATTTTGGGTGAAATTGCTAAGGTTGTCGCCGTTATCATCCCACCACCAGCGCCATTGAATGCGATAGAACTGTACTTCCACATCATTGCTGGCTGTGAGCAGGTTGCCGCGGTTGTCTACATTCGCAATTTGCATCGTGTGGGTTTTGCCGGATAAAAGAAAATCAAATGGCTTTTCGCCATCGGGCAGTTTCACGCCTACATAACTTTTATAGGGACTGTAGGGAATGCTCATATTGTCAATGCTAAATGCTCCGCCCGGCTCAAACACTTTAACCACCATATTGGCGTTCAGCATACCCGGTGCAGATTCATCTACTTCGAAATTTGGTTTTATGGATGCATTGCCCTGTTCATCCAACTGACCTTCAAAAATGGTTTTGCTTTGCGTTGTATAGTCGGAGGTTGGATTATCAAAATCGTAGCCTGCAAATTTCGCAAAGCTGGTTTTCCTGACGCCTAGTGATGCATCAATCTTTGCCCTTAAATTTTTTCCCAATGCGCCAAAGAGCCATTTGGCGTTGATGTTCCCCGTTGTGGTGCTGCCCATTCCCAGTATAGCGTCTTTACCAAAATCGAGATTTATTTTTAAGCGGTTAGGCATCACCGTTTCCACCTTGATGCGCTTTTCGAATTGAGCACCGCCTACTTTTACTTTTGCAAGCCAGTTACCTGTTGGTGAGGATGCATCGGTGCTGGTTTTAAAAAGGTAAAAACCATCAGTAGCGGTATTCTGTATGATGTGTTTGTACAACTGCCCTTGTGGGGTAAATAGGCTGAATTCAACCGGGTGATCTGCTGGCAATTTTTTTTCTTGGTCTTCTATAATACAATTTAGGTACATGGTATCACCCGGGCGCCAAACTCCACGTTCCCCAAAGATGAATCCTTTGATGCCATTTTTTACTTCCTCTCCGCTCACGTCAAAGCGAGCAAGCGGCAACGAACTTCCATCGTCTAATTTTAGATACCCTCTCTCATTCCCTTTTTTTGCAACCAATAAAAACGGCTTTCGTTTTATATCAATGTTTACGAATCCATCGCTTCCGCTTTTTGCTGAGCTGATAATCGTTTGCTGGTAATCCATCACCTGCAATTCAACCCCGCTCATGGGTTCCGTGGTAAGGATGTTCGTTACAGCCACCATCAATATATTATCGTTGCCACGTTTTGCAGTAAGCCCGATATTGCTTGCCAGGATATTACGTGTTGCCCACCTGTCTTTGTTATAATACGATTTGCTGTGGGGATCATCCTTCTGCTTCCAGTTGTATCCATAGGGATAATAAGTATCGTACCGATCCCAGAAATCATTGTCACCATCAATTGCATTTACATTATAAGCACTGTATTCCTCCGCATTTTCATCTTCGTCATTATCGTTGTCTTTTTTGGTGGTATCGGTGCCCTGGTATAAGGAATACTCCGGTCGGAAACCGATGGTGACACGATAGATGGCGCCCTGCTCCGTTTTTAAAAACTTATCGATGTCTAAGGAGAAACGCTGGTGCTTATGGAGGTCGAGGGTTTTATCGTTATCGAGCCGCAAAGTTTTTTGCACGATGGGTTTTGCCACCCTGCGCAGTTCTTCATTGCCGCCCATATTATTGTCTTGCAGAAATTGTGGAATATTGTTTTCTAAAATTTTGATGATGCTGATGTCTACTGCATTTAGATTGATGGCATCGAAAGGCAATACCAACCTTCCGGAATTTGGTAAGATATTTCCTTTGCCATAAATCTTAACAGCTGGCAATTTGTTCTCAAAATTGATATTGGAAGTAAAGCCCTTATCGAGCACATCGCCCCAGCTATTTTTGATGCCCGAATTAATGTTGACGGTGTAATTGCCATCCAGTTTTCCATTGGTGAAAACTTTTACTTCGCTGCCATTGATGGTATAGGAAATGTCGGCCTGGTTGCTCATCGTGATCAAACCTGTAAGGTCCTGGCCAACAGCAATCGGATCGCTGAATTGTACAGATGCAAATTGCTGGGCTTCATTCATCGCGACTACATCGAGTACTTTAAAATCGCCTGCTGCGGGTACTGCTATTGCCGCTTCTCCAATCACATCCATTTCCATCGGTTTACCATTCCAGCGAAGCAGCAGGTTCTTAGCCATGCCCTTTCTTTCAATAGCATCTATTGTAAAAATGTGCGTTTTAGCTACATCGTTATGTTGCCAGTTTATTTTCAGCGGTTGGTTGTCAAGAGTCGCAACCAGTAGCCCTTCAATGTCTTTACCTTTTTCAACATCTGCTGTTTCCAGTTCGCCGGTTAAGCTCATCCTGTTTTTTGCTGCTGCGCTGCGTAAACCGTTGTTGGTAACCTTAAAGGAAGGCTTTACGGTTTTCATGTTGAAGCGAAGGTTGGCATATTTTTCCGGCACTTTGGTTACCCTGGCCAGTTTGAAATTTACGGCGTATTGCTTGTTGGGGGCCAGCCATTCAGCGGGTTTAAATTCAATGGTGCGGGCATTGAGCCAATAGGCTTTTCCTTTCACCGAAGGCGTAAAATCAAACAGTTTTTCGGTCACTTCTTCGCCTACTGTATGCGTGGTGTTTGCATCTGCGGCGAGTTGGATGGTAACGGAACTGGTTTTGGAAATGATGCCGGTGGTATAGGCATCAATGTACTGGCTGTAAGCAGGATCAACTTCAATCCATTTGTCTTTTTTACTACAGGAAAATAAAGTGAGGATGAGGGTTAGGTACAGCATGCTGCTGAAAAAAGTTACTGTGAACTTTTCAGCACTTTGAACACGGTCGGGGTCCATAAATGTGAATGTATTTGTTTGTTCAGTATAACCAGGACGGCTGCACTGTTGTGGATTTGATGATGTAAATGTTATAAGAAAAATTGAATTGTACAATGGCCGCACAAAATAAATTTGTTAAATGTAATGTAAAGAAAAATAAGGAAATAAATCGGCCCCGATGCACCTTATAAATCGTAGGGTATTTGGTTAGACGAATTTAACCTCTCCAATTAAAAAATAATAAACCCGTACTGAAATAACGAAAAATATCGCGTTGCAAAGTGTTTAACCTTGTTAGGGTTGAGGGATGCATCATTATATCCATTGGTTTCACCAACGGCTATTCATATTGAAGCCCTTCGGGCTTGCGTGAATTCCTTTTTCACTGCAACGTCTCTCAATGAGCTTGTGCAAAGGCGAGGACGTTGCGTTTAATTTAGCTTGATCCCGAGTTATAATAGAGACCCATCTCTGCATTTCAAAATAGATCAAACCAGGGAAAATTACATCCATCCGTAAGATGAAATCCTTGCTCCGTAGTACGCAACGTCCCTTGCTCACGCACATACCCGGCAGGAGACGTTGCTGGGAAGCAGATTAAATCACACCTTTTTCCCAGCACGTCTCTCAATGCGCTTGAGCAAAGGCGAGGGGGTGCAATTAATTAGCTTGATGTCCGAATAATAATGAGACCATCTCTGCATTTCAAAATAGATCAAACCAGGGGAAATTGACGCCCACCAGTAAGATAAAATCCTTGCTCCGTAGCACGCAACGTCCCTGGCTTACGCACCTGCCCGGCAGGAGACATTGCTGGGAAGCATGCCACTAAAAGCAAATGCAGAATTATACAAACCCAAGTTGCTTTTTTATTTTTGGCGCCAATTTGCTCTTTACTAAATCATAGGATTGATTAAGGTAATGTTTCCAATCCTTTTTATTCATCTTTTCAATATCGTCAATAAGTACCCATTTATATTTTGCGACATAAGGAGCAGGTTTAAAACCATCGCGGTTGCTCATCTCTTCAAACTCTTCGTCAGTAACTTTAAAGGATGCTGATACCGGTGACTGATCAAGGCCTATTACGCAAAACATTTTTCCTCCAACTGAAAAAACAAGATCGTTGCCCCATTTAACATCTTCGGTTACGGATGGCATTGCCTTACAAATTGCCTGGATATCTTCTGTGTTCATTTCGTATGATTTTACGGTTTACAATTGTGCTGAGTATGACTGCCTATGCAAAAAGGATAATCACCTTTGATAAGCACTCAAATTAAGATCGCAATTAATTTCCATGTCATCAATGGAAGCACCTGTTTTTTTATAGAAGCGAATGGCATCTTCATTCCATTTAGATACTTGCCACCGCATCTTTTTGCATTGTTCTTTTCTGGCAAGGTCAATGAGCGTATTTAAAAGCTGCGATCCAATTTTTTGACGACGATAAGGTTCGCTCACATACAGATCATCAAGGTACAAAGCTTTTCCTGTCCAGGAGTAATACGAAAAATAGTAGGAAGTAAAGCCAACAACATCACGCTGATCGGTTTCTGCCACCAAAGCCTGGAACAAATCGGTTGACTTTTCCATTTCCTCCAAAGTGACAGTTACTTTTTGGGGTGTTTTCTGAAAAACCGAGAATTCTTTTATTAAGGATAAAATTGCCGGAAAATCGGGTATTTCCGCTTTTCGAATGATTATTTCCATTGAATTGATTTACTAATAATAATGGTTTCAGGCAGTTTTTTCACTCATAAGTGCGTTTCCCACGGGAGAACACCCCAGAGTCAGAAAAATCGTCTACTGTGGTAGACTGCTCCAAATCATCGCTGCCAAGCTTTCTACTACAGTAGATTGCCTCAAATCTTCGCTGGCGGGTTTTCTACCGTGGTAGACTGCTTTAAATGTCGCTCGCAAACTTTCTCCCACTGGAGGCGTAAGGCCGCCATTGGTTTCTTCCTTCCCGGTTAAAAGGTAATATAAAAAATGCCGTCACTTACATGACGGCACCATAAAAACATCTTCTCTTACATCAGATCACCTGGTTTTTCAGGAGGTCTTCAAATACGTCTCTTTTACGGATCAGTTTTGCTTTGCCGTCTATTACCATTACTTCTGCAGGCTTTAATCTTGAATTGAAATTGGAAGACATTTCAAAACCATAGGCGCCGGCATTGTTGAATACCAGGTAATCGCCTTCCCTCACCTCATGTAATTTTCTGTCCCATGCAAAAGTGTCTGTTTCACAGATATTGCCTACTACATTATAAATTCTTTCGGCTCCTTTGGGGTTGGTGATATTTTCAATATGATGGTATGCATCGTACATCATCGGCCGGATAAGATGATTGAAGCCGCTGTTAACGCCTGCAAAAACCGCTGCCGGGGTTTGCTTGATCACATTTGTTTTTACCACAAAATAACCGCACTGGCTCACCAGGTATTTTCCAGGTTCAAACCATACCTGCAATTTTTTGCCGGTTTCTTTTTCAAATTCAATGAAGGCAAGTGCCACCTTTTTTCCGAGATCGTTGATATCTGTTTCTGCATCGCCGGGTTGATAGGGCACTTTAAACCCACTTCCAAGGTCAATAAACTCAAGATTCGGAAAATGAGATGTGGTATTAAACATCACTTCCAGTCCTTCCAAAAACACCCTAACATCCTTAATCTCACTGCCGGTATGCATGTGAATACCGGTAACATTCAGGTTGGTACTCTTCACAATCCTTTCAATATGGCGCATCTGGTGAATAGATATCCCAAATTTGCTGTCGATATGGCCGGTGGAAATTTTAAAATTCCCGCCCGCCATAATATGAGGATTTAGCCGGATACAAACAGGATAACTGTTTCCGAACTTATTGCCAAACTGTTCCAGGATAGAAATATTATCGATATTGATATTTACTCCCAGTTCTTTTGCATCTACGATTTCTGCAAAATCCACACAGTTGGGTGTGTACAAAATATCCTTCTTATCAAATCCTGCCATCAAACCCAACTTGACTTCATTCACACTCACGCAATCCAGCGAAGCGCCGATGGACTGCACATACTTCAAAACATTGAGGTTTGTGAGCGACTTACAGGCATAAAAGAACCGGGCATTGCTCCCCGAAAAAGCCTTTTGTAACTTTTTATACTGCTCTGCTATACGTTCTGCATGGTACACATACACTGGTGTACCGAATTCGTCTGCAATTTCTGTTAATTGCTGGTGGGTTAAGTTTTTTGACATGTTTACTTAATGGTTGATCGTTGATGGTTGGTTGTTGATGGTTGAAGTTGAAGGTTGTTGTTGATGGTTGAAAGTTGATTGATGAATAAATTATAGCTTGTATTTTTTGCCGTCAGTCTGCAAAGATGAATCAACATAAAAAAAGGTATGAGAACCATTCTTCGTCATACCTTTTTAAAATAAATATTTTCTAAGTTTATGATTCAGATGGTTCATCTTCCGGTTTCGCCTGCTTATCCGCTTGTGCATGCTTGTCCTCCTTATCCGAAATTACCATGTCTTCTGACTGGATATTGTCTATCGCTGGTTTTTCTTCTACAAGTTCTTCGTCAATCACCGCTAGCGACACCTCTTCATTTTCCACGGCTATTTCCTCTTCCGGTTCGATTACTATTGTTTCTTCGAAATCTTCTTTAAGGATTTCCTTCAAATGTTCTTCGCTCAATTGGAAGTCTTTTTCTTCTTCTATTTCTGCTGAAAGATCATTGTTTATTGAATCCGCCTCATCATCCTGCATGTCCCTTTCTGTTAACTCCAAAATATTTTCCCTTGACTCCTCTATGTTACCTGATTCAGCGATAGCCTGACCTTCATTGTTTACAATGGTAGCTTGTACCAGTTCATCCATCAGCACTTCTTTTATTTTAGGAAGATCATCAGTACTGTTGATACCAAAGTAATCCATAAAGGATTTTGAAGTTGTATAAATCAGGGGCTTACCAACAGCTTCTTCGTTTCTGCCTGCAATGACTACCAGGTCTTTTTCCAAAAGCTTTTGCACCGCATAGTCGCAGTTTACACCGCGGATTGATTCAATTTCGCTTTTAGTGATGGGTTGCTTATAGGCAATGATCGCAAGTGTTTCCAATGCTGCATTGGAAAGGCGTTTCAAAAATTTATCACCGTTTAGTTGGGCAATGGTTTTATGATACTCCTTTTTAGTAAGAAACTGCCATCCGCCCCCGCTCTGTTTTAATTCAAAAGCATAAAACTCGGCGCTGTATTTTTCACGGATACCTTCTACGGAGGCTTCTACCTGGTCGAGCGTGGCCCTGTCATCAATAAAACCTATGGCATTGTTCAGCAATTCAACCAGGTCTAAATTAGTTAATGGTTTATCGCTGGCAAATATCAATGCTTCTATATGCGGTATTATTTGTGAAAGTTCCATGCTGTGCTAATTGGCTAATGTGCTAATGTGATAATTGAATAAACCTGGCGTCGGGGAAATTAGCAAATTATCGAATTAGCTAATCAGCACATTGCGTTACCCGTTCAAAGCTGCCGCACCACTTACTATTTCCGTTAATTCGGTTGTAATTGCAGCCTGTCTTGCCCTGTTGTAGCTTATTTTTAGTGATTTCAATAATTCGTTGGCGTTATCGCTTGCTTTATCCATTGCTGTCATACGGGCGCCATGCTCACTGGCATTTGCATCCAATACTGCTTTGAATAATTGCGTATTTAAAATTTTGGGCATCAATTCGCGGATCAATACTTCTTTGCTTGGCTCAAAGATAAAATCAGCCTTCAATTTGCCCTGGTCTTTACTTAATTTCCGTACCGGCAAAAAGGGTTCCGCAACAAACCGTTGGGTGGCTGCATTCTTAAATTCGCTATACACCAACTCAACCGCATCTACTTCTTTATTTGCAAAAACCTCCATGGCGTATTTCGCCGCTGTTTTCACATTGTCAAAACTGAGGCCGGTAAAAATATCCCAAAAATTATCTACAACGCTAAAGCCATTTTTGGTAAAATGCTCAAATCCCTTTTTACCTATGGGCAACATCTGCACATTTCCTTTTGCCGCCTGGGTGCTGTATTTTTCCTGGATTACCTGGCGGGCCAGTTTTATAAGATTACTGTTGTATCCTCCGCAAAGTCCGCGATCACTGGTTACCACTATGATCAATACTTTTTCAATAGCCCTTTCGGTAGCCAGCGCCAGGTCCACTCCTCCATCATCATTGCTCACAATATTGGCCAGTACTTCCTGCAACTTTTGGGCGTAAGGGCGCATTTGCGTAATGGCATCCTGTGCACGACGAAGTTTGGCAGCGCTTACCATTTTCATGGCCTTGGTGATCTGCTGAGTACTTTGTACACTCTTGATTCTATTGCGGACTTCTTTTAGCGCTCCTGACATATCAAACTTAATTGTAAATTGAATTGTTGCTTTTCGGGGGGCAAAGGTAGGGCAAAAAGAAATAATTCGCTAATGTGCAGGTTGGATAATTTACTAACGCGAATAAGCCTTGTAAACTGCCAATGAACACCGTTATTAATTAGCTGATTGCACAATATTCAACTCGCTGGGAAGGCAATTGAACTCTTTCCGGAAGGCCGTTGAAAAGTTGCTCAGATTTTGATAGCCCAGTTTCACACCTACTTCCGAAATCGAATACTTACCTGATTTAATATGTTCTTTGGCCCGGTGCATCCTGTTTTTTTGATAATATTCGTACAGTCCCATTCCATACGACTGCTTGAATAGCTTCTTTAACTTGCTTTCACTCATCAGGGATATCCTTGATAATTTTTCTATACCAGGGAAGTTTTCATTATAATTGAGGGTTAGAATGGCTTCAATTTTTTGCAGGGTGGTAAAGTCATTCTCATTTATCTTCTCCGGCAATTCGCTGATATCCCGGTGCAAAAGATTCTCAAGCACTTTGTCCAGTATCCTTAATAACCTGCTGCGGATGAAAACCTCCGGGTAGGGATGGTCAGGGGAGAGATTTAAAATTTCATTCATTAATCTTTGCTGCTTTACACTGACAAATTGCTTAAAGTAATTTACCTGCCCCAGGTAATCGAATACCTCCAATATGCCGTTACTGAGGTTTTTTGCGATCCAATCGTTTTCGAGAAAAATACTAATACCTCGTACGGTAGTAGTTTTGCTAAACTCTATGTGTTGTAGCGTTTGTGCATTGATAATGCGCAATGTGCAGTAACTCCCATCTTCAATTTTGATGGATGCATCCGCCAGTTTAAACTCTATTGGTTGAAGCGTATTGAAGTGATACAGGTAAATGATAACGCCATAAACATCAGAAGGATGTCTTGTGAAGAGATAATCTTCACTTAGGCAATAACTGTTCACGCAGGCTGTGAACCCCTTTTCAATACAATAGGCGGTTGATTTACCCTCACCATTATCGGGTGAAAGTGTCAATGAATTGCTTTTCACTTTACCGCCTACTGCGGTCGCAAATTCTTTTAACCAACTGGGGTAATCAGTTTGTTGATAGCTAAATTTTTTAATTTCAGCAGGTAAGTCATTCAGCATCTAATGCGATTTTGTTAAAAATTAATCAACTAGAATCAGTAGAAACAATATTCAATATCTAATATATATTGATGGCAGGTTCACTTTGAATCTGTTAGGAGATTGGGATACACCTAACAATATAAATGAGCAGCAAGTACAGTTTCTGTGTTTCGGGTTGGTAAGTCTCCCGATTTGTGTAAAAATAACGCATTGCAATAATAGCGGCATATTTTATACAAAAATGATTGTTAATAAACGTTTTTATAATATTTTTAGCTCGAATTCGTTCTTCACCAATCTGTGCCATGTATCGTACTTCTATTACGTTACCGGGTTTATCTCACAAAAGCTGTTACACAATGGGTCTTGCCTTTAATTTCCTGCTCACTATCCTGATTGAATTACCAATTATTGCGCTATTCTTTAAAAGAAAAAAAAGGCAACACGCTTTATTAATGGCGCTATTGATCAACATTATTTCATGGTCGGTTTCACATGTAATATTTTTCTCCGTTGATGTTAATATGTTATATGTGGCGATTGCGCTGGCGGCGGGAGAAGCAATCGCCTTTCACAAATTGTTAGACTGCAAATGGATTAAGGCAATCCTTATGTCCCTAATAGTAAACAGTTTGAGTTTTTTTATTACGCATCTTATTCCCGGTGACCTGGATATTTTTCCATCAAAGCCGCAACCCGTGAGAACTGAATTAATAATCGAATCCCCATTCATGCGGAACCCTCCAAAAAAATGTTAATCCCACTTTTGCTGCCAGAGGTTGTGCGGCAATTTTAACCAGCTTTCTTTTTAAAATTCATCTTAGAAGATTCATTTACTTTCATTTCCATCAATGCCACTTAGTATGCGATTGCTCAGTTTACCCATAATTTAAACTGCCAACTAATTGCTACCTTTGCCGTTCTGTCATTTTGGCTCTGAAAATATTTAAGCACCATATTTGACAAGAGAAATACCCGGATCAGTCAATTATATACGAACATAATAACACGGAATTTATGATAGGTTTTTTATCAAAAGTATTTGGTGGTAATAAAAGTGAAAAAGATGTAAAGAAAATAACCCCGCTGGTTGGAAAGATCAACGGCTATTTCACTCAATATCAATCACTCAGCAATGATCAGCTAAGAGCAAAAACAGTAGAATTCAAGGAGCGCATCAGGCAACATCTTAGCGCCATTGATGAGCAGATCAATTCAAAAAAAGAGCAGGCGGAAAATTTGCCCGTAACCAACATCAATGAAAAAGACACCATCTACCAGCAAATTGATGTGCTCAAAAAAGATAGGGACAAACAGATAGAAGTAATATTAGAGGAGATCTTGCCCGAAGCATTTGCAGCCGTAAAAGAAACAGCCCGCAGGTTTAAAGACAATACAACTTTGGAATGCACTGCAACTGAATTAGACAGAACGCTTGCGGTTAAAAAAGATCATATTACTATTCAAGGCGATACCTCGATTTTTTCAAATACCTGGAAAGCAGCGGGTGGCGATGTGCTGTGGAATATGGTGCATTATGATGTGCAGTTGATTGGTGGAGCTGTATTGCATTCGGGCAAAATCGCTGAAATGGCAACGGGCGAAGGTAAAACATTGGTAAGTACCTTACCTGCCTACCTGAATGCGCTGGCCGGTGAGGGGGTGCACATTGTAACCGTAAATGATTACCTCGCAAGGAGAGATAGTGAGTGGAACGGTCCACTTTTCGAGTTTCTGGGATTAACCGTAGATTGTATTGATAAACATGAACCCAATGGCGATGCCCGCAGGGCGGCCTATAATGCGGATATCACTTACGGTACCAACAACGAATTTGGCTTCGATTACCTAAGAGACAATATGGTGCACAACCCCGAAGAGATGGTGCAAAGAAAACACCATTTTGCTATGGTGGATGAAGTAGATAGTGTATTGATTGATGATGCGAGAACACCTTTGATTATCAGCGGACCGGTTGGGCACAGCGATAATACTCAACAATTTTTTGATCTTAAACCCCGCATTGAAAAGCTGGTGGAGGCACAGAAGAAAGCTACGAATCAATATTTGATTGATGCCAAAAAGAAGATCGCGGAAGGAAATGATGACCCCAAGGATGGCGGTTTATCATTGATGATTGCACATAGGGGCTTACCTAAAAACAGCGCCCTGATTAAATTTTTAAGCGAACCGGGCATTCGCGTTAAACTGCAGAAAACAGAAAACTATTATTTGGCAGACCAGCAAAAGGAAATGCCCAAAGTAGACGCCGAGTTATACTTCCACATCGACGAAAAAAATAACCAGGTAGACCTTACAGATAAAGGAATCAACCTGATCACCAGATCCGGCGAAGACCCTGAATTTTTTATCCTTCCTGATATCGCCACAAAACTTGCGGACATTGATAAAGGGCACTTAACAGCAGAAGAAAAATTGCAAAGCAAAGAAGCGCTGTTAAATGAATATTCATTAAAAGCCGATCGCATCCACACCGTACAACAATTGTTGAAAGCTTACACCTTGTTTGACAGGGATACTGAATACGTGGTAATGGATGAGTCGGTGAAAATTGTGGATGAACAAACGGGCCGTATCCTCGATGGAAGAAGGTATTCGGATGGTTTGCACCAGGCGATTGAGGCCAAAGAAAATGTAAAGATCGAAGCCAGTACACAAACCTACGCTACGGTTACCCTGCAAAATTATTTCCGTATGTACCATAAATTAT
The DNA here is from genome assembly GCA_025963635.1 of Ferruginibacter sp. GTDB lineage: Bacteria > Bacteroidota > Bacteroidia > Chitinophagales > Chitinophagaceae > Ferruginibacter. Next base: position 496 of record JAOQAK010000041.1, on the reverse strand, counting down.
GTGGTATGACGGGTACGGCCGAAACAGAGGCAGCTGAGTTGTGGGACATTTATAAATTGGATGTAGTTACTATTCCAACCAACCTCCCTGCCATTCGTAAGGATGAGCAGGACCTTGTATATAAAACCAAGCGGGAAAAGTACAGGGCGGTAATTGATGATATTGAGCGTTTACGGCAAGCCGGCAGGCCATCGCTGGTGGGTACCACTTCGGTGGAGATCAGTGAATTGCTGAGCAGGATGCTGAAGCAAAAAAATATTCCACACAATGTTTTAAATGCGAAACAACATGCCAAAGAAGCCCAGGTAGTTGCAGAAGCAGGTTTTGCGGGAGCAGTTACCATTGCCACCAATATGGCTGGTCGTGGTACGGATATCAAGCTTGGGCCAGGTGTAAAAGAAGCGGGTGGTTTGGCGATCGTAGGTACAGAAAGACATGAAAGCCGTAGGGTAGACAGGCAGTTACGCGGTCGTGCCGGAAGACAGGGAGATCCCGG
>JAOQAK010000013.1 GCA_025963635.1 Ferruginibacter sp. | reverse complement strand
CTTAAATGATGTAATGTATGTCTAAGGAACCAATGGAATTCTTAAAACACATTGCAGATGAATGTACTTATCTACTTTCTGTAAATAAAAACTTATCAAAAGATGATTTCCTAGACGATGAGACTTTAAAACGAGCTGTTGTAAGAAGTTTAGAAATTATTGGCGAGGCCACAAAGAAAATCCCTGCAGACTTTAAAGTTAAATGGAGTTCAATTCAGTGGAAAAATATGGCAGGAATGAGAGACCGCCTTATCCATGACTACATCGGAGTGAACTATTCAATCGTTTGGGATGTATTTAACAACAAAGTTCCTGAACTGTACGACCAAATTCAAGAAGTATTAAATAAGGAATAAAACTGCCGCCAACAATGCATTGCCAAAAGTCAGGGCGGGACATTGTAACTTCGGCTTCACTTCGCTATCAGCTTTGGTTTGGGGCTGGACTCTTTCTAAACAAAGTTTTCGGTAATTTTATAATCATCATTCTTTTAAGTATTTCCACCAGGCTGGACCAGCATCTATTCCCTGCCCTTCGGCAATGCAAAACGATAAGTGTCTTCTCTTCTGTACTTACTTCTTCCAGGCAATGTCACTTATGAGCCCTGGTGAGGTTGCCCGTTCCGGAATGCATCAGTAAATTCCACACTGCATTTAAAACGTTTCAATTTAAAGCAACAGCTTCCTGCAGATTATTCAATATTGGTTGAAGAGGGATGCAATAAAAGACTTATGGCTGCGTTTAATTTTTAAATGCCGGAAATAAAGCTATATTGTAAATATATTCTCCAGACCGGCAAAAAACCGGTGTTGTTTAAAACGATTGTTGCTAAAAATGAAAGCGCCTTTGCGCATACTATGCCAGCCTTACAGTGTGGGGTTGATGCACGTTTTTTACAGCAACAATTTTACGCTGGAATAATACCTGAATTTTTAATGAAGTGAGTAACCCAAGTGGTGGTGTATAAATATTGCAGCCGCCAGCAGAAGTATATCGTTTGCGTGTCAATTGGAACAAGTTCTCAAAGGCTATTATTATCGAAAAAAATGGGCAGTCCGGAGATGAAGGGGCTTCCAAAATTATTAACACGTTATTAAAATGTTATTGACTAATGCGCTAGAATGATCGCCCGGTAAAAATATTACGTTTGTCAATTAAAAAATATATCCTTTCCATAATGCACAAAAAGATTTACCGGCAACTTTTGTTTATTGCCCTTTTATTACCGCTTTCAGCCACATTTGCTCAAAACCTCGTTCTGCCGAATGCTTATGCACACAATGATTACTGGCACAAAAGGCCACTGCTGGATGCATTGGACAACGGCTTTACTTATGTAGAAGCCGATGTTTTCCTGAGGAACAACAAACTAATTGTGGCGCATATTTTACCCTGCTTCAAGAAAAAAAGAACCCTGGAAGAATTGTATTTAAAACCACTGCTGAATTATGTTGCGGGAAATAATCAAAATGAATCGTTTAATACCGGCGGGCTCACACTCATGATCGATATCAAATCGAACGCTGATAAAACTTATAAGGCCTTGGTTTTATTGCTGGAAAAATACAAATCCATTTTGTCGGGTTTTGAAGACAGCCGCCTTACTATTCGAAAGGTAACGGTGGTAATAACAGGTCATAAGCCGTATGACCTGGTGAGTGAAGCAGACAGGCGACTGGTTTTTATGGATGAAGATCTTAAAGAAGCGGGCAGCGATTCATCCAGCAATATTTACCCGATTGCCAGTTGCAAATATTCGAGCCTGGTAAAATGGAAGGGAAAGGGCACCATTTCCGCCGACGACATCCAACGCCTTGAGTACTATGTAGAACGGGCACATAAAAACGGAAGGAAGGTTCGTTTATGGGGTTCTCCTGAAAAGAAAATGGTGTGGACCGAATTATTAAAATACAATGTTGACCTGATCAATACAAATAAGCTGAGAGCATTAAGAAACTACCTGATTTCCGATCTTTTACTGGTAGCGAAAAAAAGCTAGGGTATCCCGATTTCGTTTTGAATCTATCTCATATATATATTTTTCCACGTCATCATCAGGCACTCATTGATGATATTTTTTTGCGGCCAACCGTATGCCGCTTCGCCTAATTGAATGCAGGCAAGCTTGTAAAGAATTATAAAAGCCATCGCGTAAGGCTTCCTCCCCGTCTTCATTGCTTTCCAGGTAGCGCCGGCAAAAACGAACATTCTTTAATCACCTGGCAAACAAAAAAGATATTTCTGCGCTGATGCGCTTCCCTGCCTTGCCTCTTTTATCAATTGAGCATATCAATAAATTAAACAGATGATGCTGACATCAATACAAATTCAGTTTACGATCAGTTGGTTGCCCGGCTCAATTAAAAATTACGTTCCGATCCGGTAATGTACCGGTAATGCCATAATACTCATTCTATCCCGCTGGTAATAAAAATTGCAAATGTTTAAAAATAGCTCCCAAAACAAGCATCGATCCAGGAAGAGTTTTTTATCTTAACAGGGCTTCCCTTTTACTTCCTACAAACATCTATCTTTTGTATATCAATTTAAAAAAATAATCTTTAAACAACAGGGTTATGAAAAAGAATACGAAAACAGCAGGCCGCAGAAATTTTATCCGTAATTCCGCCGGGTTGATTGCGGGTTTTGGAATGCTCCCGATGTTTGCAGAAAGCAAAACATATTTGCCGCCGGAAAACGTGAATATTATCGGCCCGCTGGAAGGATTTTCGCCACAGATCGGAACTTTCGTTTCCATGCTTCACTGGATGCGCAACAGCGTTGTAAATGCCGTTAAAGGATTAACAACCGAGGAACTGGATTTTCAAATAGATGCTCAATCAAATTCCATTGGGGCACTGTTGCTCCACTTAGCAGCTACCGAAGTGGTATACCAGGATTTAACCTTTTATAGCCTGAAGGATTTTAGTGCTGAAAATAAAAAGAAATGGGAGGTTGCCATGAACCTCGGTGAAGAAGGGCGCAAACACATAAAGGGCAATGGACTTGATTATTACCTGGCCAGGTTGAAAGAAGTCCGCGATACTTCCTTAACGGAATTTAAAAAGAGCAATGATAAATGGCTTATTGAAATTGACCCTTCATTTTTTGGAAATCAACCTACCAATAACTATTGCAAATGGTTTCATGTGTGTGAGCATGAAGCAAATCACCGGGGGCAAATCACGCTGATAAGAAAACGGCTGCCAGGAAGTAAAGGAGGTGATTGACGGGAACAATATTTCCTGCTTTCCTGTAAATAAAATCGCTTTCCTCTTCGGGAGGAAAGCGATCTAAGAAACCATTTGAACTGACTATTGTTTGGCTTCTGTATATTTTTTAAAATTATCGAGGATGCTTTGCCAGCCGCCCTGTTGCATTTCTATTGGATTAGTGTCTTCGGCCTCAAAACTTTCCACAATCCTGGTAGCATGGCCCTGCGGTGTGAAAGTTACTTTCACTTTTCTGCCATCACCCATGGTGTACTCAATATACTCATTAGGGCGAACCTCATCGTAAGTTCCTCCGAAATCAAAACCCATGCTTCCATCCTTTGCTTCCATCCGGGAAGAGAACTTGCCACCTGTACGCAAGTCATTTTCAGCACGGGGAGTATGCCAGTCCTCTGAGGCAGTGGCCCATTGTGTGATGTGTTCAGGCTTTTGCCAATATTCCCAAACTTTTTCCACCGGCGCCTGGATGGTAGTTTCAATTGTAATAACTTTTCTTTCCAGCGTTTCCATTTGTTAAATTTTTAAGTTGATGAGAATTGTTTTACGATACAAAAATCGGAAATTACATGAAATGAAGGCTGTACAAAAACGACAAATAAAAGGGATTTTGCGACAATATTACCCTGCAACTTTCAGGGTTACCGATGTCCTGGCGGGGGAATCAATGTGGAGATTACTCAAAGATATCTAGAAACTCACCATAGCCATCAAGCGCCTGTTCAGCGAATTGCCTTAAATAATATAAGAAACCTTTTCCATCACCATTGCCGTACATTTGTTCTTGTAATAAAGGTCGCACGATGAATCCAACCAGCTCAGCATTAAACGAGTTATTCAACAAAGTCCCAAGGCGGCATTCACTCGAAAACGTCAAGGAGATCAATGGCATTCTGGCGGAGTATGAAACCCTGTTGATCGGTATAGAAGGACTGAATTCGTTTTATGAAAAAAACACACCTGTTTTCTTTGATGACCTGGAAGCGGTAAAGGCAAAAATAAAAAAGTCGACCGATAATAAAATTTCCAAAAAGGGTAAGGATAGCTTTTTCGATGAAGCATCGACGGAGCTGAAGGATAGTATGCAGGCACTTATTGACTTGTATGCCGACGGAAAAAACGGCTGAATTTAACTATCATTTCTACCTGCCTTTAAGTTTGCCCCAGGACGAATTCCTATTCACACAACTTGATGGTCTCCTGGTTTTTATTGGTCATTTGGAATTTAGTAATGATTCCAGAGGCGTTAAAATAAATGATCAGGATACCGTATTTAGTTTGATAGGCGTCATAACTAACATCTTTTATGGTAGGATTCCCCAGCCAGGTGAAAAGCGCATTCCGCTTAGCCCCGAGGATAGGCAGGCTTAATTTCCCTTTAAAATTCTGACGTATTTCGATATAATCCCGTTCGGTAAAAAAATAAAGATCCTTGTCATTGAAAAAAACACCTCCACAGGTAGCCCCGTTGGTTTCCGGGGTAGTGGTTGTAAAACAGGGAAACTTCTTTTCTACATCTGCAATCCCTGAATAAGGAAACAGCTGATTCACAGTGCCTTCCAATATATCCACATCAAAAGGTGGACAAATGGCCGTTGTTTTAAGTTGCGCTTTAGCGGTCAGCACACTTAGCATCGCAGCAAACATCAACAGGAAAATTTTCATATCACAATTTTGAGGGTTTGTAAATTGTTGGGAAGAGGATTAACCCAAAAGAGGAAAGCAAATTTCCTGCTACAAATGGTTTGCGGGGAAATTTTTTTATGCTGATATACCAGTGGCACCATCTTAAACCAGGAATGATGTTAAAAGGGGCAAGGCAAGCAGGCGCAGAAGAAGGCGCTAATCTTACACCCAAAGCCAGTACAGAGACTCCTCTGAATTGATATGCTTGCCGGCAGGTTTGAAGCTGAAATGCAGTTAATAAACTTTGTTCACTTTGACTACCCTTGTTAAATCTTTATCAAAATAAAACTCATCTTCTGTTTTTTTATCAAGGCCGGCCTTATCTTTTACCGTATAGGCGTGAGACATTTTAAATAATTTCCCTGGAACGTACCCTTGCTTTTCAGTGTTGTTCCGATCGCTTTTTATCTTCACGCTATCCTGCAGTTGCTGCAGTCTTCGCTTATTTTCCTGGCCTTCAGCGGGTGTATTTTTACCGCCTTTAATTATTTTTTCCAGTGAGTCCGCAGAATCTTTATATGCATTCAGCGCCTTTGAATTATTGATATACTGTTCAGTTTCTTCGTAGGGTATAAACGCAGTTCCCAACGGGCCAAAGTTGACCGCATCGTACTCTTTAAAATCCGGGAGGGTGGTTTTTAGTTTTTCTGTTATCAAATCTTTAGCAATTTCTTCGTTGGATTTCGGGCCGCAGCCTGCGAACGCAATGCACAGTAACAACAGTACTATTTTCATACAAAATTTTGACTAAAGTATAACAAGTATTTCATCCCCTCAAATTATACATGTCATAGTAATGCTGCAACAGGTGACAATAATCCTTTTCTGGCCATTAGGAGCCACACGTTTAGTAACATCACCGCGGCGTTATTTATATCGCACATTATTTAAATCCCACTTTTTCCTGCCCTGTATCCACGGGCTTATCTTTTGTTTGATCCAGCTTGCCGGCATAACTCACAATAACGGATATAAAAGAACCTGTAGCAAAATTCCCAATCACCGTTGTTGATAAGATCATCAGCAGCAGGTAAACTGGTGTGTTTTGGCGGTCCTGTGTGGCTGCGCCGGGAAGCAGTTGGTCAGCCGGAACCCTGGAAAACAAATCAGCGTTAAAAAAAAGCATCGCAACCACTACAAGAAGCGAGGCTATTATGATACCTGTCAGCGTTGCCAGGTGCCCCGCGAGCAACATCGATACGGCTCTTTTTTCATCATAACGTGTATACAACAGCCGATACACATAAAAGAAAATCGCTGCCATAAACAATACACAGCCAATAAAAAGATAATAAAGATGCTGGTAGCTATTACTGTAAAGAAAAAGTACAACTGGGATCATGTACAATATTGCCCCAATAGATCCAAATAATAAATATTCTTTGATATGTCGTTTGTCAAATACTGGTTTAGCCATAATGCAATAATTTAGGATAATCAGGCAGCTTCCAACTGCCTGATTATGCGAATTACCTTTGTGAGTGTGATACCAAAAGTTAAATGGTAGGTGTACCACCCGTTACCTGCACGGTGGAGCCCGTCATATAGCTTGAATCCTGGGAAGCCAGCAATACATACACCGGTGCCAGTTCAGCGGGTTGACCCGCTCTTTTTAACGGGGTGTCCTGCCCAAAGTTTCTAACCTTTTCAGCTGGCATCGTAGACGGTATCAGGGGTGTCCATATAGGTCCGGGAGCCACACAGTTTACGCGTATTCCTTTTTCTGCCCAGAGTTGTGCCAACCCTGATGTAAAATTCTGGATGGCGCCTTTAGTGGCAGCATAAGCCAATAAGCCGGGTGAAGGCCTGTAAGCATTTACAGAAGTTGTATTTACTACCGTGCTGCCGGGTTTAAAATGGGGTTCCGCGGCTTTGCACAAGTAGAACATCGAATAAATATTTGTCTTAAAAGTGTGGTCCAGTTCTTCCATTGAAATTTCCTGCAACGATTCATGCGACATCTGAAAGGCGGCATTGTTTACCAATATGTCTATCTCACCCAATTCGGCAATTGCTTTCGCGATGATTAGTTGGCAATGACGTTCTTCGCTGATATCGCCTGGCACCAGCACCGCCTTCCGCCCGGCTTCTTCCACGTATTTTGCAGTTTCTTCTGCATCTTTATCTTCGTTGAGATAAGAGATCACCACATCAGCACCTTCTCTCGCAAATGCAATGGCCACTGCCCGTCCAATGCCGGAGTCGCCGCCTGTGATGATGGCCTTGCGTCCTTCCAGTTTGCCGGATCCCTTATAAGTAAGTTCCCCATGATCTGCCCCGGGTTGCAGCTTATCTTCCGTGCCTGGAATAGCTTGCTGCTGTTCTTCAAAGGGTGGGGTCGGATATTGTTCCAATGGATCTTCCATTTTCTTGTTGTCAGTCCCTATCATGATAATTTGATTTTAATTTTAAGAAGCGTGTAAAATATATATCAAATTAATATGCCAGTTTTCATGAGATTGTTTTGCAGATATTCAAAAGATGCAAGCGATAGAGGTGGTTGTAGAACCATTTCCTTTTGTTTACATTATTACACAGGTTGAGGAGTACACCTGTGATAATGAGGATACCAGGGGGCATAAAAAAACCTCACTATTTTTAAAGATGTGCGGTTTGGTGATAAGAAATATCTCCAAGAGAAGGTTATGCATCCGGCTTTCTGCGGACCATCAGGGCTTTGTAACTTTTTATTAAGGCATTGATTGTATCAACTGTTTCTCCGAAAGGGTCAGCCCCGTTGTTTACGGTATATTGGGCGTTCAGCAATTGTGTCAAGCACTTATAAGCCTTATCGGCTTTGCAGCCGGATTTGTTTTACCGTAATATTTGACGCTGCGCCTTTTTGCGAGGCTCTTTCCACGTATTGGCTGTTAAAAAGCTCATTCGCGGCTTTCAATTCTGAAGCCCAGGCCTGTAGGTTCAATTGAGTGATTGCCGCAACAAGCAACGGTTTGGTCCCCCAGTTGCTGAGCATTTTGCGCAGTTTCGCGGTTTCGCTTTGATAGTTGTCGCGGTAGATCGTTTTGCCAAAAATTGCCAATTCGTCTTTCAACAAAGTTGCGGCTTTACTGATGTCCGGATCAGAATGGAGTGTATACCCGTGAACCATTCCCCGGAAACCTATCAAAGCATCATCCCTTCGCAGATCAAGTTCTTTTAACCTGGCCGTGATGGCACTGCGCTTCGGTTTCCTGGTAAGCAATCCAATGCTATTGCAGATCGTTTTCAGCTCATCATATTGTTTTTGCACTTCTAACCGTGCCGGGCCTTTTGATGCCACTACGGCCAAAATATCATCTAAAAACTGCAAAAATTCGCCCTTCCGAAGGTTACCTGTTTTAATTGAGCTGATGATGCGATTATTCATTACGGGTATTTTCCCCATTAAGGTATTTAAATTCTTTTGCCTGCTGAAATATTCAAGGAAACACTTTAGTTGTGAGTGGAAGGCAGCCGATGTAATCATTCATTCCTGCGATGGCTTGGCAGAAGGTTTTATCGGTAAAGAAGCATGGCCCGAAAGAATTCCACTGTTCCGCAACCAGTTGAAAGCAGCCCCGAGGTTGTGAAAGAGTTTCGGCGACTGTTGAAAGCCGATTACCGTCTGCAGGATGGATTCAGCAACCCACGGAACCGCCCTGAAACTTGCAGCGGGTTTTCAGCAACCCACGGAACCGCCCGAAACTTGCAGCGGGTTTTCAGCAACCCACGGAACCGCCCCGAAACTTGCAGCGGGTTTTCAGCATCCCACGGAACCGTCCTGAAACTTGCAGCGGGTTTTCAGCAACCCGCGGAACCGCCCCGAAACTTGCAGCGGGCTTTTAGCAGCAGCCATCAATTGCCTCCAGCTTTAGCGGGAGAAATTAAAAAACGCTTCGTTTTCGGCTTTAGCCGAACTATTTAGGGCCTGCTGAGAAAGTAAAAGAAAAGTAATTTAAAATTTTGCAATAAAAACCGTGTTGAATCGTCGGTTACGCAGCCCACCGGCCCGGGAGATGAAAGACAGGATTTATATCCACACGCAAGCAAAAAGCGGCTGTTTATTTTTTAACAGCCGCGGGGCAGAATACCCTAAAACCTCATTTTTCAATTACAAATAACAGGAAGCTGTTCTGCAGGTGGTACATGTCTTCCGTTAGATGATAATCCTGCATTGCAGCGCTGATGGTTTGCTTCACCGCACTTTCGTTTACATAATTCATAGCTGCCGCAGCCGGGCCTGTACCCATAAAACTTTTTACCGCATCCTCTAAAGAATAATAAAGGAACGGACAAGCCGCGCTGGTTTTGTAAATAACCCGTAGGCCAGTAGCTTCGGCCAGGCTTTCTATTTTACCCTCTTCAGACAGGGCAAACGGGCCGGGTGTTCCAGGTGGCGGCGGCGGCAATAAAGTTCCGATTGCTTTTAGCACATTGGTAGCTTCACTAAGTTCAGGCTTATCCCAGATACCCAGCACAATCCTGCCACCATCTTTAGCCACCCGCCTGGCTTCTGATAAGGCATTGGAGAAATTGCCGGCATACTGGAACGAATTAAAACCGGTTACCACATCGAAATTGCCTGCGGCAAAAGGTAATGATTCAAGATCCTCTTCCAAAAAGCCAATGTTGGGATTTCTTTTCCGGGCGATTTCCAGCAAGCCGGTTGCTGCGTCAACCCCCATTACCTGTGCCCCGGTAGAAACGGCCATACGGCAGAATAAACCTGCTCCACAGCCCGCATCAAGCAACAAGCTGCTTTCATCCAGGTAAACCTGTTCCAGGGCTTTTTTGTACATGGGAATAAAAAATGGTTCAAAAAGAGTTGACCAATAATTGGGAGCGATGCTCCATAATTTTCCTTGAATTTGTTTTGTGCTCATTTTAAAAAACTTTAAGAATGAATGATTTTATTTATGGCGTAAAATTAATCGCACCTGCAGAGGAGGGCTTTACTGAAAAGTCCAGATTTCATTCTTAAAAGTCCAATGTTGTAGGTTATTGCTTTACTGCTGTTGGAGCCACGCCGAAAAGTTGCTTGAATGAACGACTAAAATGGGAGGTATTTTCAAAGCCGCTATCAAAAGCAGCTTCGCTGACGCTTTTATTCATATTGACGAGCAGGTTCATTGAATGGTTCAATCTTTTTTGGAGCAGCCATTTACCCGGCGTGGTATAGAATATTTTTTGAAAATCTTTTTTATAGGCAAAGGCTCCGGTGACAAAGTTCTGCGTATTGTTCCAGCTTCAGGTTGAAACAATAGTTATCTTCCATCACCCTTTGCAGCGATACAGATCGGGGCTCATGAAGCAATGAACAGAAATAGGAAAGCAATTCGGCATTGCGGCTCTCATCGGCTACCGTTAGCACCAGTTCACGAAATTTTAGTTCCAGCAACGATTGGTCAGGCTCCCTGGTGCTGGCAAAATAAGAAGACATGGAAAGAAAGAATGCAGCCAGCGTTTCGTTGGAATCGAGCAATATCACCGGGCCATATTTTTTCGGCATTTTGTTGATCGGAACCGATTTCTTCTTCAGGGTTTCACAAATAAATTCATCGGGGATAAAAAACAGCACAAGGCAAAATCCTGTATCAAAAAACTGTTCAATAATGCTCGCGCCTTTTTGTATAAACACACAGCTTCCTTTTTGCAGATCATAAGAACCGTGGGCTGTATGCCAAATCTTTCTTCCGTCAATTACATAAAAAATGTAGTTGTATTGGCTCCATAAATCAGTAAACCGGTTTTTCATCAACCTGGCTTCCAGGGGACAACTAAACATGGTAATAAGAGACTCCCCGCAATTGAACTGCCGGCAATAATCGGGGTATTTCAATACACTTTCGATGAAATTAACCATGACACATCTGTGAGCAATATAAAATTAGTGGATTGGGATTATTTTTAAAATACCCGACCGGATATTTTTAAAAAGCCTGATTGCCTTATTTATGTTGTTCCCAAGTAAAATTCCCTCACCGGGAACAATGTTTGCTGCATTCGATGAAAGTGAATGATGTGAGTTGTTTGAATAATCAAATATGCAGGATGATATGCTGTTGGACTTTATGAACTCATCAAAGGGATTGCAGTAATCAATAAGTTTGAAACAACTGACCTTCTAATGGAAACTACTATATTTAGGCTCCCAGGCCTTCAATATTGCAGCCTATATACATAAATAATTTTATGATAAAGATTTTCCTTTTGAATTATATATTTCAATTTAGAGACCGCTTTTCGTGGGAATATTTAAAAAGCAAAGAGATTGTGTTCACTAATTCTCCTTTATCAGCCGACATTATCATCTCAACATCATCACTTCCCAACAAATATAAAATAGCAAGAAAAATATTTTTCTTTAAAAAGTTTATGGTATCTACAATAGAACCCCGCCATGATTTGGAATGCAAAAAGTTTAGAACAAAGAAGCAAATTATTATGAATATATATAGTGGAGATGCCTTCTTACACAATCTTCATTTTTTAGGGTCTTATTATAATGGCTTCGCACGAAATTTAGGAATAGATTTAGCATCACCACCAGGTAGACCTTTAACTACCGCAACGCTGGCCGAAAAGAAAAAATTTTGCCTGGCTGCTTTTGCGTACCGTGATCCTGAAAAATCAAAATTGATCATTAACGGAAAGAATGTCGACCTGTTTGCACATCGCCAGGATCTCGCCCGCTTTTTCAATAAAAGAAACAAATGTGATATAATCGGTCATAATTGGCCAGCGGATGTAAAGATTTTGGAAAGCTCTGGAAGCGCAGGTGGGTATGATAACTGGTGGGATAGGAAGCTGGAACTACTCGGGGGTTATAGATTTAATATCTGCTTTGAGAATACGGCCCATCCATATTATTGTACTGAAAAAATTTGGCATGCGATAGCAGCTGGCTGCCTCCCTGTTTACTATGGAGAAGGAACAGCAATCTATGAGACCTTTCCGGAAAATTCGTTCATAGATGCGTCAAAGTTCGAAACTAACGGAGAACTGTTATATTTTATGGAAAACCTCTCTCACGAAACGCATATCGAAAGATATAATAAATGTTTAACCGTTATGCACCAGTCCTGCATTCAACGCCTGTTGAACCCTCAACTTAGAACAGCGGAAATAGATAAATTTGTTGATAATATTTACCTGTTGGCAGGTAAATAGAGCGGTTTACCAGGTTGCAGAAAACGCCTGGATAGCTCAAACCGGATGGTTTGAATTGGATGAAGTAGTGCAGGGAAAAAAGAAAATTCACAGCAGTGCTTTCACAATGGTTTCCCATTCCTGCTGTAATGGAATGTCGGGCCTTTTTCTACCTGCCTTGCGGTACCAGTAATCCGCATTCGAGGTATCGCCTTCTTTTCTATGGAGATAAGCATGCACCCAACATGCTGTGGGGTCTTCCAAATCATCCACCATGCCGTGTGCTTTATCCCAGTTGCCGTGTCCATCGTACCACATTGCCAACTGGTACACATTGATATTTTCGGGCGGCTTCTGTTCTGGTATACTTTGCTGAAAGATTTCAAACTGCATAAATCGGGTTTTTGTACGATAATAAATTTAATGGTAATAATTTCTCGTGCTTGCCGGAGCCGGGGGCTAATAGAATAGGGGCGCTTTACGAGAAGTTGCGCCCCTGTTCGAATAAATTTTGCACCGATGCTGTCGGTAACCAGCAAAAGAAATGATTAGGATGCCGGGTACCCGGGAGATGCTTTTACCTCTTCAATTTGTTTGGTATGCCTTACGGTATGCTGTGACAGTAGTAATAGAACCTGGTATGCATCCATCGGACCTGCCGGACCCTGCTCTGCTACATGATTCCTGAAATCCTCATTAGACGATTTTATGTAATCGATATGCTTTGCCCGTTCAGCTTTCAAAAATGCCATCGCCTCATCTTTGTTGGCCCATTTTGCGTTTTTAGGTTCAAATGGTTCACTGGTTTTTATTTTATTGCTCCTGTCTGCTATCCCAGCCAGCAGCTGGTCATCAGCCATTTTAATGGATGCCCTTTTATCAGGATTAGCCGGCGCCTTCATGAGCCCCTGCATCCATTGCCAGATATTGGTTTCTGATAAGGCAAGGTGATACACACATTCTTTGATAGACCATTTGCCCGTGTCGGGTTTGAAATTTAACTGGGCTTCACTTAACCCTTCAACCGACCGGGATAAAACCTGTAAGGTAGAGTCCAGGTGATTGGCAAGCCTTGTTTTTTCAGCTTTTGTAAGTTGGCAAAAGCCGGCTGATGAAAACAGCAGCATCGTAATAATTACAAGCATTTTTTTCATAAAAGTTTATTTTTGATGTTACGGTAAAACTAAAAGGAATAGTTGAAAAACGCTAATGGTTTTTTTGTTATATAAAAAATCAATGCGGGTGATTAAGTGAAAGATGGTACATACTTTTATTATTTACTACCCACCAAATCCGCTGCCGGAGAACGCTTGCGACATTTCTAGAGACCGGAAAAATTCTTCGCTGCTTTGCTCCTTTGCCTGCGTGATAATGAATTGAGGTGGCTCCTATGGAGCCCATGCCCAAATCTACATTATTCTACAAAGGGGATGCCCCGAGGGGGCACAGCGCTATTAAGCGGTAATCCATTAAATTGCCATTTCACCTATCAAAAAATATTCCGAAATTCTTACGGAACCGGCCCATACCCGCTTTAATAAAAGTTCCTTAATGGTATGCCGTAGAAGAGTGTGACACAAGGATGCTCCCCAATGCTCTAATGCCCGGACAAAAAACATTCTTTCTATCGTACTACTCCTTTGATTTTTAGCCAGTACAGCAGTTGCCGGGGCCAGGCACCTTTAGGTATCTTTTCATTTCATTTACAAGGTTCGGCCCTGATATAAATTTATTTAAAAGAAAGCTAAGGAAGGAAATTGCTTTTATTCTCAAAGTTATCCTGTGGGTGACAATACCCGGCGACCAAACGGATACAAAACCTTTCCTAAAGTTATCGTGTTATCGGCATCTGACTTATTTTTACCATCCACATGCCATCCTCATCACCCACATACCCGGGAAAAGAATTCATTTTTGAAAACTTTCAATTTTCCGAACTCACGCATGCATTTATATTAACCAACAGCAGTTCCCTGCCGGATACCGGGGCTGCACGCTTCTTTACCATTCACCCGGAGATGATTGGGGTTAACGTGGGCTCCTTTACCAACCCAGGCGGGAGCTTTGTTTTTCCTACCGTGGTAGTGGAATACAGGAATAATCAATTGGCGCTTACCTGTGGCTGTAACCAGCAAAGCAATACACTCTGCGAACACATGGTACAGGTGCTGTACAATATTATGGAGCGCACTGACCTTCGGATTTTTTTTGATACGGACTTACGTCATAAAAACATCAGGATTATTGCCAACCATTATGGCCTCCAAAATGAACCTAATCCTGATGAACATTTTGATCTCAGCTGGGCCGACCGGGTAGTAAGTATTACGCCGCGTATAAAAACACTGCAACCTGTAAGCGATGCCTCCCTGCATCAACTGGCAGTAGAACTGCTTCCGGTTGCCAGCTTGCCGGCAGTGCCGCAAAGCAATGAGGGCGGTCACATGATCCTGGTTTTCAGCGAACACAAATATTACAAACACCTGCAGGTAAATCTTTACCATGCTGCCGCGGGTGCAGGGGGCAAAATAAAGAATCCGCTCAAGGCGGTTGATCCACAGCAACTGGCCTGGCAATCAAACGAGGTTGCATCGATAAAGTTTTTCACCGGCATTGCGGCCTTTGTGAATAATCATAATAAGCCGCCGGTAGAAACCGACCTGCGAGCGCTCAAAGCCATTGTAAGCAACCCGCTGGGCCTGCGGAGTTTTTATTATGATGCCCGCATTGCTGAAAATATCAGTGCTGCGAGCCTGGTACCTGTTAAACTAAGTCTTCTTTCAACCGGGCTGGAACTAGGTGTTTACTTAAAGGGGGATTTCTATGAAATCAGTGGCCAGTTTTCAGTTGGCGATAAGGTCTTTGAGCTAAATAACCTGCCTTTGAAATATGGGTATTTTGTTTTGGCTGAATCTGCCCTGCACCTGGTAGGTAATACAGACCTGCTGCGGGTGATGGGCTGGTTTAAGAAGAACAATAATATCGTGCTGGTACATCATTCGAAGTTTGAGGAGTTCCGGAAAACGATCCTGGCAAGATTGGAAGATGCTATTCGTATCCATTACGCGTGGCTGGTTGCTGCCAGCAAAGAACAGCTGGAAGAAAATGGCTTTGACACACCCCCGCAGCCGCTGATCTATTTATCCGATGCAGGTGTGCATGTGATGATTAGCCCGGTAATGCGCTACGGCGAAGTGGAAGTGAGCATTTTAAGTAAAAAGCAATTGTACGCAAGGGATCAAAAAGACAAAGCGTTTATTGTTGAACGGGATGATGTAGCCGAAAATAATTTTACCGCCCTGTTGCTGAAACAACATCCTGATTTTGAGGAGCAGATTCACCAGCAGGAATTTTATTTAACCAAAAAACAGTTCCTCGAAGATGCCTGGTTTTTGGATGCCATTGAAAAATGGGAACAGCACCATATCAAAGTATTGGGTTTTAATGAAATCGACAAAAACCGGCTCAATGCCCATAAGGGCAAAGTATCTGTAAAAGTTACCAGCGGGCTCGACTGGTTTAATACCGACCTGGAGGTTCGTTACGGCAAACAAACAGCAAGTCTGCGGCAATTGCACAAGGCCCTTAAGAACGGAAGCAAATACGTTACACTCGATGACGGTACGCTGGGAATTCTGCCGGCCGAATGGATCAAAAAAATGGCAGCGTATTTTGAAGCGGGCAATATAGAGGAAGAAAGTATCCGCACACCAAGGATCAATTTTTCTGCGTTGCAGGATTTATATGAAAATGAGATGCTGGCTGCGGAAGTGCAGCAACAACTCGATGAGTACACTAAAAAACTGGCGGGTTTTGAATCGGTTGAACCTGTTCAGGTTCCTGCAGGATTAAACACTGAATTACGCCACTATCAACAGCAGGGATTGAACTGGCTGAATTTCCTCGATGATTTTGGCTTTGGTGGTTGCCTTGCAGATGATATGGGGCTTGGTAAAACCATCCAGGTAATCGCTTTTATGTTGTTGCTGCGTCAAAAGCACGGTCGGCAAACTAACCTCGTAGTGGTGCCCGCTTCGCTCATTTTTAACTGGCAGGAGGAACTGGAAAGATTTGCACCCACCCTTACTTTACTAACTGTTGATACTACCCATCGTGTGAAAAATAATCACAGTTTTAAAGAATACGATGTAGTGCTTACCAGCTATGGAATGCTGGTTTCGAATATCCATTTCATGAAAACCTTCCATTTCGGTTATATTTTTTTAGATGAATCACAGGCCATAAAGAATCCTGACTCGCAGCGGTACAGAACCGTTAAAATGCTGCAGTCGAAAAATAAAATGGTGATCACCGGCACACCTATAGAGAACAATACTTTTGATCTCTATGGCCAGTTGTCGTTTGCATGCCCGGGCCTGCTGGGCAATCAACAATATTTTAAAGATATCTACTCGCAGCCCATTGATAAGTTTGGCGACAGCAAACGTGCGCTGGAGTTGCAGCAAAAGATTAACCCCTTTATTTTGCGTCGCACTAAAAAGCAGGTTGCCACGGAACTGCCAGATAAAACCGAAATGACGATCTACTGCGAAATGGGCGTGGAACAACGCAAAGTATATGATGCCTATGAAAAGGAATTTCGCAACTACCTGCTTCACCAGCCCGAAGAAGATCTTCCCCGGGAAAGCATGCATGTATTGCAGGCACTTACCAAATTGCGGCAGATTTGTAATTCTCCTTCACTGTTAAAAGACCAGCCTTTTTATGGAGATGCTTCTGCTAAAATTGATGTGCTGGTTGAACAGATCGAAAACAAGCACCGGCATCATAAAATTCTGGTCTTTTCTCAATTTGTAGGTATGCTCGATCTTATTAGGAAAGAGTTGTCGGCAAAATACATTCCACACGAATACCTGACAGGCAAAACAAGAAACAGGGCAGCAGCTGTGAGCGCCTTCCAGCAAAATGAGGAGATCAGGGTTTTCCTGATCAGTTTGAAAGCGGGTGGCACAGGTCTAAATTTAACGGAAGCCGATTATGTGTACCTGGTGGATCCGTGGTGGAACCCGGCAGTAGAAAACCAGGCAATCGACCGTTGCTACCGGATTGGTCAGCAAAAGCATGTGGTGGCAGTAAGGCTGATCTGTCCCGATACGATTGAAGAAAAGATTATGAAATTGCAGGCAACCAAAAAAGAACTGGTAAGCGACCTGATAAAAACCGATATAAGTGTTTTGAAACATTTAGGAAAGGCAGACCTGGTGGCACTGGTGAGTTCTGTTGGGGAGCAGGGAAGTAAATAAGTAAATAGGGTAGACAGGGTAAATAAGGTGATGGTTTGCTGCAAGCCTTTATGTGTTATGGAACTTAAGGAAAAGGTAAATACCGTACCTTATGAGATCAACCTTCAACCTTCAACCTTCCTCAGCTGTCTTCCACTATATCGAAATCGAAGTTGCCCTTGATATATTTGTTTAGATAAATTCCTTTTGAACCGGAGCTTTTCATCGCCTTATAAATTTTTTCCGGTACTTTTTTATAATCATATATTTTACCCGACACGAAAACAATCCTAAGCGTTTCTGTTTCCGGGATATACTGCATCCGTGCTACTACTGTTGAAGGCATGCTACCTGTTTGTAAATTTCTGTAACAAAATAATGCCAGATTTAGTTAGTGATACAGGCGATTCAACTCTGACGGGGTTTGAATGATATCGTCGCCATCAATTGCCCGAGTAATTTTATGCTAAAAGAAAAATTCAACATTGGCAGGGTTGTGTCAATACATCGTTATAGCCATTGGTTGCACCAACGGCTATTCATATTGAAGCCCTTCGGGCTTACTTCCTGATAATCCGTATCGTTCCTGATTGGCGCGCACAACTGAAAGGAGACATCGCTGGAAAGATTGTGAAAATATTCGGCGTTCCTTTAAAAAATGTTTGTATTAAAAATGCTTTTGCTTCCCGGCTTTGCTCCTTTGCGCCTTTGCGTGAAATGCCCGCGAAAAAAATATTGAAGTATTGCAAATGATCATTCAAAGTGATAACTTTAAATAAAAAAAATATGGAACTAAGCCTCCGGGTAGAAAGCAAATTTGCGGTGGACGATGCCGGCCTGTTAAAGCGTTTTATCGCCAAACAAAACCTTGAAGGCTTACACCAGATCGAGCTTGAAAGATCCATTCATCAACCCGGTGAGCAGGGCCTCGGAAAATTGTTGGGCACCGTGCTTGTTAACCTGAGCGACAGCCTGAATGTTTTCAAAGAATTTCTTACCCAGCTGAACATGTTTGCAATGAAATACGACCGGCGCATTCACCTGGGTCCTGACATCGTGATACCTACCAACAAATTGACCGGTGAACAAATTGAACGCATTGCCATCGAAGCCACCCGGAAGTTTAACGGGAAAACCGAATGATACTCAACCACGATAAAACGCAGGTGCTCCTGATCACCAACGGGCATTTTCCCAAGTGGATTGATAAAGAAATACCCAATGTGGAGGCCAACGCGGAAAAAATGGAAACTGCGCTGATGGATATCGTGGGCATCCCTAAAAACAATATTCATAAACTGGCTGACAAAGACAGCCGTTCGATTCTCACAGAATTTCAAAAGATCAGTAAAAAATGCTCGGGTAAAGATTCTACCCTGATCGTGTATTATGCCGGGCATGGGATGCCGGTACCTTCCAAGGGTCTTTACTGGGCAACAGTAGAAACCGAGGTGGAAGATGAAAGAGACCTCATTTACGGTACCGCCATACGCACTTCTGATATCCGCGATATGCTGGAAAAGGATTGCAATGCCGAGCGGAAGATACTGATTGCAGATTGTTGCTATGCAGCCGATTTTTTGGAGGGCAACCAGGGAAATCTTACGGGCTTTATTGAAAAAAATATGACCGAAATCAAAGGGACATTTTTTATGTTTTCTTCCAATTCCGGTAGTGAATCCACTTATCCCATTGATCGAAAAGATTCTCCCACTTATTTTACCGATGCACTGATCCTTTCTTTGCAGGAAGGCATTGAACCTGACCAGGAATATTGTACCGTGGGTAAGATATTCTCAAAAGTGGTGGGAAACATTGGCCGCCTTAAGGTAAAATACAACACGGCTATTCCGGAACCGGATAAAAGGATTCACGGCAATGCAGAAGATTACCCGTTGTACAGAAATCCCAATTACCAGGATATAGCAGAAACAGAATTGAAAATCATTTTAGGCAATCCTAACCGTGATAAAATTCTAAAATGGATCTCCGATAATCCTTATCATCCAAGCGTAGACGATGCCATTGATATGTTGTCGAAGTGCGAAGCAGCGGAAGTAGAATTGACTGCAATAGATGCGCTTCCTGATGGCCAGCGAACCCTGGCTATTTTAAATTTCGCCAAAAAGTATTCTCCCATTCTTTATTTACGTTCCATGGCGCTGGATAAATTTGCCAAAGAAAAGGACAAAGCAGCGGGCGCCAAACCTGGTCAGCTGGAAAGCACGAAAACCTATGATCCCGCCCGTGGCGATGGCGATTCGATGCGAAGCGAAAGCAGCAAAATGGTAAGCAGCAATCCAAGGTCTGCATAATTTATTATAAAAACATCCATTCAAATTTATTATGAATTCCCCGGAAGAAATTGAAAAACTCAGGCTGGCCATAGAAGAGGAGCCTTTCAATGCCAATCGTCATAATGAATTGGGAAACTATTATTATAGTCAAAATAATTTTTCCGGGGCAAGAACATGCTATCAAATGGCGATTGACATCAATCCGAATATTGCTGTCTATTATGAAAACCTGGGTTTGTCTAATGATGATCTTAAAGAATGGCAGCAATCGGTGGAAGCTTATGAAAAAGCCGCAGCACTCGCTCCTTCCTCCAATACTTATAATTATCTCGGTATTGCTTATTATAAATTAGGGCAACACGAAGCCGCGATTGAAAACTACCTCAAAGCGATTGAACTCGATCCTATAAAAGCTATTTTGTACGATAACCTTGGCCTGGCCTACGATAACTGCGGCAAACCGGCCGAGGCAGAAGCGGCATATTTAAAAGCCATAGAACTTGAACCCGAAAACTATAGTTTTCAAAACAGGCTCGGCGTTTTCTATAGCAACCAGGATAAACGGGAACAAGCCATTGGATACTTCAAAAAAGCAATACAATTTGGCAAAGGCGAAGCGGTGCTCTTTGATAATATTGGCCTCGCTTATGAGAAAACAAATCAATTAAAAGAAGCTGAAGAAGCCTATCTAAAAGCGATTGCCGCGGAGCCCGGAAATTCAATTTATCCCAATCGGTTGGGTGTATTTTTTTATCGTCAAAAGAAATACGAACAGTCGATCGGGTTTTATAAAAAGGCGCTGGAACTCGATCCGTCATTGCCGGTTTACTGGGAAAATCTCGGCCTCGCCTATGAAGATTCTAACCAGCTGGACGAGGCAAAAGCTGCCTATCAAAAATTACTCGAACTGGATCCAACCGTATCTGATTACTATTTCAGAATGGCGGTGATCCTTGTTAAAGAAAAAAATACTGAAGCCGCTATTAAAGTGATCAGGGAAGGAGTGGCGCATGATCCCGACAACCTGGAGTCGCTGAAAATACAAGCCCAGTATGAAGAAAACGCCGGATGGTACCATGATGCACTGAAGACCTATCGCCATGCATTGGAAATTGATCCCGAAGATGAATATTTTAATAACAGGGCTGGCATCTGCTGTTTTGATATTGGTGATTACATCAATGCGATCCATTATTATCAGCAGGCAATTGCCGCCAATCCGCATAGTGCTATCTATTACGAAAACCTTGGGCTCGCTTTTGAGCGGCTCAACCAATGGGAGGATGCAATTAAAGCCTATGAACAAGCGCTTTCCATTGAACCCAATAAAGACAATTATAATTCACTGGGCATCTCCTATTACAATTCAGGCGACCACGAAAATGCCATCAACAATTACAAAAAGGCAATCGAATTGAGCGGCCACGAGGCTGTCCTTTACAGTAATCTTGGCCTTGCCCTGGAAAAGGCGATCCAAAAGGAAGAGGCCGGCGAAGCGTACCGGAAGGCACTGGAACTGGAACCCGAAAATTATGCCTATCACAATCGGATTGGCGTTTACTATAGTGTAAATGGTGACTATGAAAAGGCAATCGCCCATTACAAAAGCGCTATCAGGTTTGGCAAAGGAGAAGAGGTGCTGTATGATAACCTGGGCCTCGCCTATGAAACCTCCGGTGAGCTGAACCTGGCACTGGAAACCTACCAGGAGGCATTGATCATCCATCCGGAAAGTGAATTGTTTAATAATAAGTGCGGTGAAATCTTGTACAAACAGGGTGAGTATGAGCAGGCGATTGAATTTATGAAAAAAACGATCGCTATCAACCCGGCCCATGCTGTTTACTACGATAATATCAGTTTGGCCTACCAGTCTGTAAAAAATTATGAAGAAGCCCGTAATGCGTTGCTACATGCTGTTGAGCTGGAACCTGGCAACGCCGCATATTATAACAATATCGGGCTCACCCATTATTATGAAGGCAACATACAGCAGGCCATTGAATTTTATGGCAAAGCCATCGCACTGAATGACCGTTCTGAAACATATCTCGATAACCTTGGGCTCGCCTACGAAGAAATCAACGACTATAAAAGCGCAAGGGCCAGTTATGAGAAGGCATTGACGATCGCTACTGAAAAAGACCGGTTTTTAAATCTCATCGGCCTGATGCATTATTATGAAAACAGGATGCCCGATGCGATTATACATTACAGGAAAGCGATTGCGATCAATAGCAACGAAGCCGTTTACTGGTCGAACCTTGCCTTAGCCTACCGGGATGCCAACAATTTTATTGAGGCAGAAAAAGCAATGAGCAAAGCAGTCAGCCTGGGTGGCGAAGAAACTTACCAGCCGAGACTGGACCAGATTAAAAAACTTGCGGAAGAAATAAATTTGGAGAAGTAGGTCCTCACGCAAAAACGCAAAGGAGCAAAGCTTAAAAAGATAAATTTGGTGCCGCCATTGGCTTACCGACTTTGCGTCTTTGCACCTTAGCGTCTGCATGAAAACATTTTACTTCAACTCACTGACCGCCCTACACCGTTGACGGACTTACAGTTTATACAAAAACTTACCGGATGACAAATGATCGCCATAACCCCATCGAGATTAGTAAAGATGAATTCAAAAAGATCGGCCATCAGCTGGTCGATTCGATTGCTGATTTTATTGATACCATCAGAGAAAAACGGGTCACTACCGGCGAATCGCCCAAACAACTGCAAAGCATCATTGGAACTTCATCCCTTCCTGAAAATGGCAGGCCAGTTGACGAATTACTTTCAACAGCTGCTGAGTTATTATTCAATCATTCCCTCTTCAATGGTCATCCCAAATTTTTAGGATACATCACTTCATCAGCTGCTCCACTCGGTGCTTTGGCCGATTTGCTGGCAGCGGCTGTTAACCCCAATGTGGGTGCAAATATCTTAAGCCCAATCGCCACGGAAATTGAAAAACAAACTATAAGATGGCTTGCAGAATTTATTGGTGTTTCCCCGAACTATGGCGGGATATTGGTTAGCGGAGGAAATATGGCCAATTTCACCGCTTTCCTGGCTGCAAGAACCGCAAAAGCGCCTGAAAATATCAAGGAGGATGGCATTTCCAACGACAAAACCCCGCTGGCAATCTATTGCTCCAAAACAACCCATACCTGGATAGAAAAAGCTGCGGTGCTATTTGGCTTTGGCACTAAATCTATCCGTTGGATACCAACAGATGCAACCAATAAAATGGATAACCAGGTCTTAGAAAAGACCATCAGAACAGACCTGGAAAATAGCTTCAAGCCAATAATGGTGATTGGCACTGCCGGCGATGTCAGTACAGGGGTGGTGGATGATCTCCGGGGCATTGCTGCTGTTTGCAAAAGGTACGACTTGTGGTTTCATATAGATGGTGCATACGGCATTCCTGCTGCTGTTGTACCCGAACAAAAAATATTATTTGCAGGAATGGAAGAAGCCGATTCGATTGCCCTTGATCCGCACAAATGGTTGTACAGTCCGCTTGAAGCTGGTTGCACGCTTGTAAAAGACCCAAACCACTTAATTGAAACTTATAGTTCTCACCCGGTGTATTATAACTTCAGTAATGACGAACCTTTAACGCAAAACTATTACGAATACGGGTTCCAGAATTCGCGTGGTTTCAGGGCATTGAAGGTATGGCTCACGTTACAGCAGGTAGGACGAAGTGGCTACATTAAAATGATCAATGAAGACATTCAATTATCAGGGTTATTTTTTGAACTGGCTAAAAAACACCCGGAACTCGAGGCCATCACACAAAACCTAAGTATTACAACATTACGCTATGTTCCCTTAGACTATCTTCCCGGCTCACAGGAAAATGAAACCTACCTCAACAGTTTGAATGAAGCCTTATTAAATGAACTTCAACATGGAGGAGAGGTATTTTTATCGAATGCCCTGGTAAAGGAGAAATATTGTTTGAGGGGCTGCATTGTAAACTTCAGAACATCCAAAAAAGACATTGAAGAAATTATAACAATTATCGTTCGGGAGGGCAAAAAAATGCACCAAAAACTTCAGCAAAACCCCGCTTCCTAGCAGGGCTATCTTCTTGATTCCGGCCTTGCCTTCGGTAATTCTTTCCTTGGTAATTTTTCGTTCCTGTTGGCCGTGTTGTAAACAAATGCAGCTACGATCAGACCTTCTTTTTTAATTTTATTAATAGCGTTTATATCCACTTTCTCCTGGGCATGGCAGGTAAAAAAAAGAGAGACAATCAGCAATAAGCAGACAGCTTTTCTCATGTATGTTAATGTTAGTGAAAGGAAGTTATGGAAAATTATTGAAAATGGAAGGGGGCCGGTATCACGCAAAGACGCAAAGGGAGCAAAGTATAAAAAGATAGAAGTCTACTTTTATAAATCGTTTGCACATCCACTTACGATTAAAGTGAATTGGGTTTTACGCAAAGAGGCGATGAAGCAAAGTATCAAACACGAAACTTTATGTCTCCACTCCTTTGCGTCCTTGAGTGAAACGAAACGCCTCATCCTGCTACCGGCACCTCCACTTGGCTGACAACCACCGGCGGCTTTTTCCGCATTGGTTGTAGCTTCCAATAAGTAAGGCTTCTCCATAACCACTCGAGGGGGCCAAAGCGAAAATAGCTTAGCCAGATATGGCTCCAGGCAATTTCCACTGCCCATATTGCCGCGACCACATAATAAGTTTCATATCGTTGTAAGTGCCCGTACATCCCAAATCCAAAACCATAAAAGTAAATGGCACACATCAATGATTGCATAAGATAATTGGTAAATGCCAGCTGGCCCACAGGCCTCATCAGTTTGAACAGCCAGTTAAACCAACCTGATTTGTACAATGTCATGATCAAACCAAATATGCCGAGGGCCCGAAGCGTTCGGGATAATTCATAAAATTCAAAATGAATGGTCTTTATGTATTCAAACCGATTAAACTTTGTCGCAAACATGGGCTGCAACCTGAAATAGGAAATCAGCAGACCCACTCCCAATCCCCCAAGCAGGAGGACCCAATATATTTTCGCCGGTGTATTGCCGGTTAAAATTCCCATCTTATAAAATGCCATGCCAATAAACATGAACGACAGAATATCCCAAAGATCATAGTAGGTGTGCTGAAACTCGAAATGACTGCTCAGGTTGCTCAGGTGCTCGTAAGTTTCGCTGTAGGATCCCCGCACCTGCCGAAGATTGTTTTCCATTTCCTTACGCTGGCCCTCAATGGCTGATTTTTCTTTCAATCCCGTCATAACACCGAGTTCATCTTTTTGTTGATCCGTTAGTTTTGTGGTGGTAGTGTCCAGTCTTGCGATCGCTTCTCCTTTGCTGATTTTATTTTTATGACGATGCAGATCAACGTTCTCCCTGATTGTCATCAACACGAGGCAGAGAAATGCAGCGATCAATAAAGTTTTTCCCGGAAGTCTGCGGAATGCAAAGGCTACTATGCCAAGGATTGCATACTCAAACAAAATATCTCCCGGCCATAATAGTACGAAGGCATTGACAAGGCCAAAAACAAGTAACCAAAGCTGCCGGCGGATAAAATATTCAGCGGTCATAATCCCTTCCACCCTTTTTTCGAGCCGGGTGATAAATAAAATTATCCCGGCGCCGAAAAGCAGGGAAAAGATCCCCCGTTGGCTTCCTTCCAAAAACCAGTTTATAAAATACCAGGTCTTTTCATTAACGGTGCCTAACTCATTGTTCAAAACGAGGTTATCAGCTGCCGGATCCGGTAATGCAAAATAGGGCATGTTCATCATCAGTATGCCTAGTAATGCGATCCCTCTTAAACTGTCAATAATTACGATTCGCTCTTCCTGGGCAACAGGAGCAGCTCCGCTAAAGGATGTGTGGTTAAAATTCATGCAGAAATTTTGAGATGGTGAATGGATATTTTAACCGTAGGATTAACGGTTTTCACGGGGAAGAATGACAAGATATCATTTCGAAAGGTGAAATCAAAGCAACAGACAAAAAGTCTTTCAAATCTGTGGCGTGAAATAGCAGATGGTTGTTTTGAGCGTGTGAATGGAAACAATAACATGAGGGGAAAAATCACAATGCTGTTTGTGGGTTTCAGATCTCTCTGGAGTCACTTCACAATTAAAGCATGGATTTCAAAACACTCGCCGGGAAGGACTCAACGTAATCGGAGGGGAAAATGCATTCTGTTAAATGGCGGGTCCTGCCACGATAGTATTTAGAAACGGCTAGTCTACCGGCAGAGAGCCGCCTGGGACAAAAGCATAGATTTCAAAGGGTTAGTCGGGATGGACTCGACGTAATCGGAGCGGAAAATGCACTCCGACAAACGGCGGGTCCTGCCGATAGTAGTGTTTGTATACGGCTTGCCTCCTGGCAGAGGCCCGCCTGAAAAAAATTGGGTATCGTTCAAAAAAGTTAAGACAGTGGATTAGCGATCAAAATGATCAATCAATAATTTACCAGTTTATCCACCATTGCTTCGAGCCTGCTATAAGCCATAAAGTTTTTTTCAAGGTCGCTATTAAAAGGAATCGGGGTATCCAGTGAAGCACAACGCATAACGGGTGCATCCAGGTGCTCAAAACAGTTTTCCGATATCCATGCAGCCAACTCCCCGCCGATTCCGCCGGTTAATGTATCCTCGTGCAAAACCAATGTCTTCCCTGTTGCCAGCACGGCGCTTTTAATGGCTTCATAATCTAGGGGCAATAATGTTCTCAGGTCAAGTATATACAAAGAAATACCGGGGTGATTTTTCGAAAAATCCATTGCCCAATGCACACCGGCGCCATAGGTAATAATGGTTATATCATCACCGCTTTGTACCAATCTTGCTTTACCGATTTCAATGGCATAATATTCTTGTGGCACCCGTCCGCTGATGCTGCGGTATAAAGCCTTGTGCTCAAAATATAAAACCGGGTTGGGGTCATTAATGGCGGCTATCAGTAATCCCTTTGCATCCACTGGTGTAGATGGATATACTACTTTTAACCCGGGTGTATGCACAAACCATGCTTCATTGCTTTGGATGTGTAACGGTCCTGCACCTACACCACCGCCCGTTGGCATCCGGATCACCACATCTGCATTTTGCCCCCAGCGATAATGTAATTTGGCCAGGTTATTAACGATTTGATTGAAACCTACCGTTACAAAATCAGCAAATTGCATTTCCATCATCGCTTTAAATCCTTCCAGCGACAAGCCCAAGGCTGCACCCACCACAGCGCTTTCGCAAATAGGAGTATTCCGCACCCTCGCCTTTCCAAATGCCTCCACAAAACCTTCCGTTATTTTAAATGCACCGCCGTATTCTGCAATATCTTGTCCGAGTAAAACAAGGTTTGGATGCTGCTCCATACTTTGATAAAGCCCCTCTTTGATACCCTCGATAAAACGCTTTTCAGGGCCGTACCTAACAACAGCATTAGTGGCGGGTTTTGAGTTGTCAATTATTTTTACCGCCGTGTTCATCACCGGTGTTGCAAAAAGATCACCCAGTTCTTCGCTGGTATCAGCTATCATGGGTGCAGTATCATAGCCGGCTTTTAATTCCGTTTCGATATAGTCTTTCAGCTCATCTCTTATATCCATCACGGCCTGCTCATCTAAAACCTCCTGCACCAGCAGATAACTTTCATAATTTTTTACCGGATCCTTTTGTTCCCACAGACTGAATAAATGCGGTGGCACATATTTGGTTCCACTTGCTTCTTCATGGCCCCGCATTCTGAAAGTCATACATTCAATCAGGTAAGGCTTTTGATGACCGATACAGTATTCGCGAACACCTTTTATCGTGTTATATACTTCCAAAATATTGTTGCCATCAATGCGTACCGCTTCCATACCATAGCCGCGGGCTCTTTCAGTAAGACTAAAACATTTGTACTGTTCGCTAACCGGGGTGCTAAGCGCATAGCCGTTATTTTCTATCAAAAAAATAACCGGCAAGTCCCACACGCCTGCAATATTCAGCGCCTCGTGAAAGTCGCCTTCACTGGTGCCACCTTCGCCGGTAAATGCAAGCGATATTTTTTTCTCCGCTTTTAGTTTATGTGCCAGCGCCACACCATCAGCAATGGCAAGCTGTGGCCCAAGGTGAGAGATCATTCCGCAGATATGATGTGCCGCATTACCAAAATGAAAACTTCTTTCCCGCCCTTTACTGTATCCATCTTTACTACCCTGCCACTGTTTAAACAACTTATGAAGCGGCATATTGCGTGTTGTAAATACACCCAGGTTTCTATGCAGCGGCATAATCCATTCATCCTGCTCCAGGGCGTTCGTGGCGCCCACGGAGATGGCTTCCTGCCCGATACCGCTAAACCATTTAGATATCCTTCCCTGCCGCAGCAGGAGCAACATTTTTTCTTCAATCATGCGGGGTAAAAGAAGATCCTTATATAGGTCGAGTAAGTGGTCGTTTGTTAAATTTTTCCGATTGAATTGCATGGAACGGTTTTATTATATTAAGCGATGTTGAGCGTAAGCGTAATTAGTCAACAACAATTTTTTCGATAAAAAATCTATTTATTTACCAGCATTGGTTTTTCAATGAAGCATCGTTGTGTCCTTTAGATTTGTATTGTCTATTTATTAAAAGATAAGCTACTATTATTACCTTTTCTTTTTTTGTTACTTTTTTTCTTTTTAGAATCCACAATTTTGTGTGAATAACTAACCAGCAGCAGA
>JAOQAK010000012.1 GCA_025963635.1 Ferruginibacter sp. | reverse complement strand
AATCATTAAAGATGGAAAATTGCTTTTTGTTTAATATTAACTCTCTCATAATGAATTAATTAATGAAGATGCTACGAACTCCGCTGGCATTACGTACAACGTTTTGCATTGCCGAAGGGCAGGGAATCGATGCTGGTCCAGCCCGGTGAAGATGCTTAAAAGAATGATGATTATAAATTCACCAAAAACTTTGTTTAGAAAGAGTCCGGCCCCAACCAAAGCTGATAGTGCACTGAAGTCGAAGTTCCAATGTCCCGCCCTGACTTTTGGCAATGCATTGTTGTGTGCCGTTCTATATTGTGAATACTTCAAATGATAAGTTCTTTCCCGAGTAAAAATTGATAGCAGAAATTATTTGTTCGGGTGATTTATCCTGTGTACCTGAAAGGCTCATTTTATACCAATAGTCACAATTCCTAGTTGGGTCAAAAAAAGTAACCACGATGCTAAACTTGTCACTCATGCCGGCTGAGTTTTGAGTCACAGTTGGATATTCCTCACCAATGTAAGCAGTTTTAAAATTACTCCAGTCCGTAACAGTCACTCCGTAATAGAAAACTCCTGTCTTATTTACTTTGATGATAGCCTTGTCTCTTGAATACTTAATAAGGGAAATAATACCAGGAAGTAAAATAAATGGGTAGATAAAATAGAATTCACTAATTGGGTTCCCTATTTCAAAATTACGAGTAATTAAAACTCCAATAAATATTGCAAAGAAAATTACAGCCACAAGATAATTCAAGAGGGCAGACTCTTTCACGATGAAATTATCTTCACTATCCAATTTTATCCCTTCTTTCAACAGTCCAGTTTTTAAAATTAATTTGCTTCAAATCTCCTCAACTAAGAAGGAATGCGACGAGAATGGCACACAACGTTTTGCATTGCCGAAGGGCAGGGAATTGTTGCTGGTCCCGCCCGGTGAAGATGCTTAAAAGAAAGAAAATTATCAAATAAACCGAAATTATCAAAAGAAAGATGTCACACCAAAACAAATGATGGTAAGCAAACTGAAGCGGAAGTTCCGATGTCCCGCCCTGACTTTTGGCAATGCATTGTTGGCTGAAGTGCTTTTTTTAGTATGCTTGAATTAATACTTCTGTCGGAATATTTAATCTATCGTGAATTTGTCGGATCATTTCCAATGAAAGCTTTCTTTTTCTGCTTAAAATTTCGCTTGCTCTACTTTTAAGTCCTACAACATTCGCTAAGTCTGACTGATTGTAACCCAGCTGTTCCATTCTGAATTTAATAGCTTCAACTGGGTCAGGAAACCCAACAGGAAAATTTTGATTTTCGTAATTGTCAACCAACATGCCCAAAATTTCTAATTCGTCACCTTTGGGTGTACCTTTCTTTGCATCAAAAATTAATTCAAGTCTTGCTAAAGCCTGCTGATAATCTTTTTTTGTTTTTATTGGTTTGATAGTCATATTAAATTGTTTTGGCGTTTATCTTGTCATATTCAGAATGTGTCCCAACAAATCGAATCCAAATCATTTGATAGTCGTAGTTAATTTTTACAATTAATCTGTAATGATTTCCCTTTATGTTAAAAACAACGCGATTGTCGGCTAAGAAACTTGCTGTGGGATATTCCAACTTAATTTCCTGAGGACCTTTCCATTCGGCTTTTGAAGTTTCCTGATACCAGGCTTTTAATTGCTGCTCGCTGTCTGGATGTCTTCCCCAAAAGTCCCTTAATATTTTCTTTGCAATAACTCTCAACTCTTACTTTTGTCAAAAATATGAAAAGTTCCCGAATTGGGACATTTTATTTACTGATGGTTTTTGTGGGCAGAAGATTTTAGCATTTCAGCCAACGATTTGCATTTGCGAAGGTTTGGAATTCGATGCTGGTCTTGCCTGGTGAAGATGCTAAATATAAACGGAATTGCAAACTACAGAATAAAGCCAAATTATCACGGTCCAGCCCCGACTGAAGCTGATAATGTACTGAAGTTGATGTTCCAATGTCCTGCCAAACTTTTGCAAATGCATTGTTATACGCCTGAGTTTTATTCCGCCAGATGTATGTTCGATGACGGAATGTCCTTCCAGCAAAGGAGTCAGGCAAATCCACCTATTGACATTGTGTATTTAAAACAAGAGCCTGGTGAACTGAGCCGCAAAATTGTAAAATATGAAGCTATCGTGCAAATGACGAAAAGATGTTTTTAAGTTAGTTGTTCAGTCCATGTAACAAATCAAAATACTATAAGCTAAAATTGTATACTAAGACCGGGGTCGATCTTGCAGGCTAATGGTTTACCCAATTGTAAACACCATTACAACCAGGGAAGGGTTTAAAAAGCTATAGCAGCAAAATGCAAATGCCAGGATTGCTATTTCTAGTGAGACTGCCATTTTTGTTAAGCACCATTGTACGGCAAACTGATTGGTTTACAATTTTTAACAAGATAACTGCCTGCAGTTTCAAAAAGTGTTTCATTAACAGGTTATCCTATGTCCACCAGCAAAGAGAATTTAAATCCCAATACTGATCTGAATCTTTTATTACCAGCAACCGATATTTATGAAACAATGGATATTAAGTTAAGCTATACAGTTAAAGATTCCAATGCAAAGAGAGACTGTTTTTAAACTCTGGCGTATAACGTATGTATTTATGTAATTACACGAAACAGATCGATCCTTATCTCTTTGATAACCAGTGTCTGCAGTGTGCGTGAAAGATATTGCATTGGTGCGTCAATGCTACCATGAACGAGAATGTTATAGGTTTTCCTGTTGGATAATTACGGGTGAAGACCACATGAATTCTTAAAGCAAAGCTCATTTTTTCTTTTTCAAAATAAGAGAACTGCATGATGAATATGGCGGTTGAACGTACGGCATTGCCCCTCTAAGTCACACTTAGTACTTGGCTACGGATGTTCTAAATTAATTGAATTAAAATTAGTAAAGCTAATATTGTGGTGCTTAATAATAATTGTATTTAAAACTTCGTGGTACAACCTTGTTTTCCGTTGCCCCATGATGTTCTTATGCCCTTATTGTATTATGCCAGCTAACATATACAAAGAATTTAAGACTTTGCACCCGCTTTCTCAATCGCACAAGATATCTACTTCACTATTCGTCAATATTTTGTCTTTTTGTTTGATCAATAAACCAGGAAGCCATAAAAGCTGTAAAGGTTCCGAATAGTCCAACACCCACCGTCATAAGAAAAACTGCAATTATTCTGCCTTCAGTTGTTACAGGGAATTTATCACCGTAACCAACCGTTGTCATTGTTACATATGCCCACCATATTGCATCTTCCGCAGTTTTAATGTTGCTATTTGGGGCAACTTCAACCTGTAATATTGCAATCGATGAAAATATAATCATCAAGATTGCAATTACAGTGGCAGCTGTTAATGTACCCTGCGTTTTATTTTTAAAAACATGATTGACCAGGTGCCTGGTTGAACGAAATGCTCTTAAAATCCTTAAAAGCCTGATTAGTCTTAATGCCCTTCCTACCCGCATAAATTCGAGTGTTGGTATGCTTGATACCAGGTCTATCCAGCCCCATTTCATGAATTTCCATTTGTTTTCTGCTTCGTAAAATCTTTTTGCAAAATCGAATAGGAATACTACACAAATAATGTCGTCAATGATGGTTAGAATTCGGGAGAGTTCCCTGGGAAGTTTTAGAAAAGTATCCAGCATTAGAGCGACAAGAACATACACTGAAAGCACAAGTATAAGGATATTAAGAAATCCAAGTTTTTCAGACTCATTCTGCTCAATGTTACTCATGCTTAGGGGTGTCTTTTTTGGTTGTTGCCGATTCTTAAATATACGCATGTTTAGACGAATGCAATTAAGCGGCAATTCGCATTTAAGGATGTGGTAGCACGCCTGAAGTGCTGATTCAGTTAGGGATGCAATCGATTCCGGGTTTCTTATCGGGATCATGCTTTATCTTCTTTGGATTTTGGTTTATTAAAACCCAAGTCGGTAAACAATGCTTTTAAATTTCTAAATCACCAATCAAATCAATATTTTGCTGGTGGTTTCTTTTGAAAATCAGTAAGATCAGACGAAATCAATAATTTTTTTCTTTTTGTAGGGGTAAGGACTCGTTAACTCGTATAATCATAAGGAAATGAAAACAAATCAAGATTTAGACGAATTATTAACCTCCTACATAACAAAGGAATTAACCTCCGATGAGGCGTTATGTGTTATTGAATTGCTTCAAAACGATGAAAAGGCCAGGCAACAATATGAATTGCTACAGAATACCTGGAGATTATTAGCTATTGAAGAGGAATTGTCGCATGTGGATGTCAACAATGAATGGAAACAATTTGAACAGAATATATCAAAGGAAAAGCAACAACTTTTCCCTGTCAGAAATATAAATGACACGGAAATGCCTGTTCCAGAAGACAAAAAAAGTATATCTAATTTTCGCAGGCTTACCATCGCTTTAGCAGTTGCAGCTTCTTTACTGGTGTTAATTACATTTCAGGGGAACAAGTCAAGCGGCTCGCAGGAAAATATTGAGGCCGTTGCTGCAAAAATGAAGGAAGGGGTTGAAACCAAGGTTTTTGTAAGACATGAAGCAAATGTTTCCGGGGAATCAAAGGAAATTTTGCTGCAGGATGGCTCGGAAATCATTTTGGCCGATAAAAGTGAGGTGAGTTTTGAAGAGCCCTTTTCTGATAACCGACGCGACATAACACTGAATGGTAAGGCCGATTTCAAAGTGGCAAAAGATAAAAGCAGGCCTTTTACAGTTTTTAGTCTTGGCCTCGCAACGACAGCACTGGGCACACGTTTTACTGTTACAGCGTTTGAAAATTCAAATAGTATTTCGGTGAGACTGCATGAGGGTAAAGTTGTGGTAAAACCAACCGGCTCAGCAAGGGCAATTACTGATAGTAGTTTTTATTTACGCCCCGGAGAAGAGCTTATTTATAACCGGAAAAATTATACCGCAAAACTAATCAATTTCAAAACCAAAGAACAGGAATTGAAGGAAAGCAATGTCAAAATGTTGGCTAAAGATGATCCCATGCTTCCTGAAAATATCAAAGGCTCCTGGTACATGTTTAACAACCAATCACTGGAGCAGGTTTTTGAGCAGTTGAAGCTGTCATACAATGTTGAAATAAAATATTCAAAGAAGGACATTAGTAATATTTATTTTATCGGGAAGTTCGAAAAAACAGATTCTATCTATTCCATTTTAAACCAGGTAGCTTCTGTGAATAATTTAAAAGTGGTTAAAAAAGACAACGGGTTTTTAATAACCAAATAATAAGAATACCAAACAAACGATTGTACTGCAGGCAAATGAGTTGATAGCCTATATTAACCGACATTGCTTTATTCATTTTTAAACTAAATGTTATATGAGACGTAAACGATCTATTTCCGGGGCATCCCCTTTTTTCAGCAAATTTTAATAACGCCCACTCCTTTCAACTGATAGTTGTTCAGGTTTCTTGTTGAACCTATCTTTAAGCAGGAAAGAATTAATTAAATCGTATTTAACCGGCACTTAATACTATTTTTTAATTTTGATAAACAGGTGGTTACAAACAGCGTGATATTCAGCTAATAAAAAACGATTACTTCATGATCCTTGAAGATAATGCAGATCATATTTTGCCATCTTTCAATGCAACTATGTTTGATGATGCCGCATTCGAAGTGTTTTTTAAAAAACATTTTTCTGCATTATGTGCTTACTGCCAACATAGGTTTTCGTTTGATGTGGATTTAGCCAAAGATACCGTCCACACGGGTTTTACGAGGCTTTGGGAAAATCGCCAGACCATTTCGCCGGAACTTTCTATCAAGGCATACCTATATAAAATCATAAATAATATCGGCCTTGATATTATAAAGCACGACAAAGTAAAGCTTGATCACGTAAAGTACATCCGGCAATATTTCCAGGAAAGCACTGCAGAAAATGATCATAATGCAGTTGACTTTAAACAGCTGGGAGCGGATATAGAAAATGCGATCGATGAGCTGCCAGAACAAATGCGCAAAATATTTAAATTGTCCCGATACGAAGAACTGAAATATACTGACATAGCCAGCCAGTTAGGGATTTCAGTAAAAACGGTGGAAACTCAAATGAGTCGTGCGCTGGCAAAACTTCGATTAAGATTATCTAATTACCTGGCTTGCTAAAATTACCCCTGTTTAATGTTGGACTTAATTAATGGATAGAAATGTTCAAGCATTTGTATCGATGAGAAGCTATTGTTTTTGCTGTAGCGTGGTCCAAAGGAAAGGGCGTCGGAAAATATTCAATGTGAACGATTGCATCTCCATGAGATATAAACCAAACTCCTCAGATTTTTTTATTTTTAAACTGTATGTTATATGAGATTTAACCTATTTAGATCCAGGGTATTCCTGTTCACCCTGGTGTTAGTAATTTCTTTTTTCTGCTCCAATACTTTATTTGCCCAGGCAAAACCAAGCAACGTAAAAGGAATTGTTCAGAACAATGTGAATGAGCCAATCCCTCTTGTGTCGGTGATCATTAAAAATTTAAGTACCAATTTTACGTCTGGTACAACTACGGATAGCAGTGGGAAATTCAGCTTCTCAAGAATTTCTCCCGGCGGCCCCTACAGTATAACTTTCTCCATGGTAGGCTACGACCGGCAGGTCTTATCTGGTTACAACATCAAGCAGGATGCTACTTTATCACTGGTAGTAAAATTAGTTCAATCGGCAGGTACTTCACTCGACCAGGTAGTGGTGGTGGGTTACGGAACACAAAAGAGGAAAGATCTTACCGGTTCTGTTGGATCAATCGCCAGTAAAGATATTAAGGACCTTGCCATAACCCGGATTGAGCAGGCCCTGTCGGGAAGAGTGGCTGGGGTGCAGGTTAAATTGGCAGATGGGAAACCGGGTTCCGCCGCTCAAATAAGGATAAGGGGTATTGGAAGTATATCTGCAGGAGTAGATCCTTTGTTTGTTGTAGATGGCTTTCCCACAGATAATATACAAACATTAAATCCCAATGATATCGAAACAATGGACATCCTGAAGGATGCTTCAGCTACTGCAATATATGGTTCAAGGGGCGCAAATGGTGTGGTGCTGATTACTACCAAAAGAGGTAAATCAGGAAAAGCCCAGGTAAATTTTGACACCTATTATGGGCTACAGGAAGTGTCAAAAGTTCCAAAGTTCCTTGATGCAAAGCAACAGGCCGACTACTATTACAATTCAATCCGCAACAGGAATATTGACCTGGGAAATAATATCTCGGGAGATCCTGCCACCTGGGCATTGCGTGTGCCTCAAACAGTGCTGGATGTACTTTCCGGCAAAAACACCAATAATACCGATGCACTGGGTGCGGTGCTGAGAAGGGCGCCACAAAGAAGTTATAATCTATCGGTTTCTGGCGGCAACGAAGGTTTGCGATACCTGGTAAGTGGAGAATCTTTGCTCCAGGAAGGGATTATTCCCAATAGCGATTTCAAACGATATTCAGTGCGTGCAAACCTGGATGTACGTATATCAAAAAGACTCACTTTAGCACTTAATCTGAATCCATCCTACACCCTTACCAACAACGCCGTGGCGGAAGGTAATGGAGCCGGAGCTTCCAACAGTATCATAGGTTCAGCCACTTCGGCCCAGCCATATTATCCATTATACAATGCAGATGGAAGCTATTTTGTTTACCAGGGCATCGATGCCTCCACAGATTTGTATAACCCGGTAGCATTGGTAAACGAAAAGAAAGATCAAACAGCCAGAACCCGCATCTTGTCCAATCTGAATGTCACCTATACCATCATGAAGGGACTTAAGATCAGTGCGGTGGTTGGGGCAACTTCCAATAACGAAAAGGGATATTCATTTATGCCGCAGTTGCCAGCTTTTCTTAACAACGCAGCGTCAGGAACCGACTTTGCCGTCTCCAATTATAACTGGTTAACAGAATACCTCGGCAATTACAATGGAAGTTTTGGCAAGCATAATATTGATGCTTTAATAGGTTATTCTGCACAGGAAAATATAACTGATGCGAATTCAATTGGCAGTAACCGTTATCCTAATAACCAGGTGCCATACCTCAGTGCAGTGAGCAATTTAATTACAACCGGTACCGGTACCAGGCAGGAGTGGTCGATCGTATCCCAGTTAGCAAGAGTGAATTACAATTTTAACGCAAAATATTTTCTTACAGCTTCTATACGCCGGGATGGTTCTTCCCGTTTTGGTGCTAATAATAAATATGCTGTATTTCCTTCAGCAGCGCTGGCCTGGCAGGTTTCTAATGAGGCATTCATGAAAGAAATAGCGATGGTGTCACAACTAAAACTGAGGGTTAGTTATGGGGAAACCGGTAATAACAATATAGGAAATTATGCCTCTCTTGGAAACGTTAACTATGTAAACTATACTACCGGCGGAGCAGCCATATCAGGATATGCGCCGGGTACAATCGCCAATCCTGATTTGACATGGGAAAAGCAGGAACAAATCAACGTCGGTATTGACCTCGGTTTGTATAAAGGAAGGCTGAATTTGAGTGTAGATCATTTTAATTCAAAAAATAAAGACCTGTTGTTAAATGTAAACGTACCTACGGCCACGGGCTTTAGTACTGCTTTGCAAAATATTGGTGAAGTAAAAAATACAGGCTGGGAATTTGTTTTGAGTACAATCAACCTGGAAGGTAAATTCAATTGGTCAACAGACCTCAATCTTTCAATGTATAAGAATGAAGTGGTAAGATTAGGGCCTTCAGGAGATCCGATTATCGCCGGAAATGCAAATGACGGATATAATATTACTAAAATTGGACAGCCTATTGGAATGTTCTATGGGTTTATAGCAGATGGCATATTCAAGACTGCTGCTGAATTGGCTGCAGGGCCTATTTACAATCGCGGCCTGGCTGATGCAACCCGGGTGGGTGATATCAGGTTTAAAGATGTCAGCGGCCCTGCCGGTAAGCCGGATGGTATCATTGATAACAATGATATGGACATCACCGGTTCACCTTATCCTGATTTTTACTATGGCATGACCAACCGGTTTTCCTATAAAACAGTTAGTTTAAGTTTCAATATCGCTGGCTCATACGGTAGCAAAATATATGCTGATTCTTACCGGATTTTTAAGTTAAACAGGTCACGTAGCAGGACATTCGCTACCGAAGCAAATTATTGGAAATCGGAAGCTGATCCCGGCGATGGCCAAACGCCAAGGCCCGTTGATAATACGACAGGAGGTATCAGGCTTACAGGCACACGCTATATGGATACCGGTACTTTTTTACGTTTTAATAATATAACCATCGGTTATGTACTACCTGCCAGTATTTCCCAGCGGTTAAAGGCCAATGCGATCAGGTTTTATTTAAGTTCAAGTAATCCGATAACAATTACGAAGAACCTTTCATTCAACCCTGATGTAAGTAATTCAGGTGATCCGTTGACCCCGGGACACGATAGAAACAATTACCCGCTTCCCCGGAATATCATGTTAGGGTTAAACATAACATTCTAACATTTATCATTTTTGTTCAACGGGCTTTGCTGTCATATTTAAAATAATTTTTCTAAAAATAAGCGCATGAAAAATATAATTCATTTAATAATCCTTGCACTGTTATTTTCCACAGCTTCGTGTAAAAAGGAGTTCATTCAAAGGTCGCCTGTATCTTCAGTAACCATTGATAACCTCTATAAAACCGATAAAGATTACCAGGATGCCGTTATCGGAACCTATGCCGCACTGAGAGATGCATATACCAATATGTGGCAGTACGGCGATATCCGCGGTGATGATGCTTTTATCTTTGTCAGCAACCAGCCAAGTACAAGGGCGGTAGATGTTTTTTCGGTCAACAGTTCGGAGGGCTTGCTGAATACCACCTGGACAAACTATTACGTTGTAATCAACCGGGCGAACAACATTTTAACCAGGATTGAAAATGCCGATGTCAGCGTGATCAAAAACAAAGACCGCTATATAGGGGAAGCAAAATTTCTTCGTGCACTTGCCTATTTTGACCTGGTTAGAATATTTGGCGATGTGCAAATGATCACCAATTTACCTAGTACTGAAGAAACACTTAAAACCCCGAGAACCGCGGCTGCCAAGATCTATGCTGACATCATTATAAAAGATTTTGCAGATGCCGCGACACGGTTGCCACTGGTTAACACTGGCACTGAGGTTGGACGAGCCACAAAAGGTGCGGCCACCGCTTTATTGGGAAAAGTATACTTAACGGTGAAGGATTTTCCAAAAGCAGAAAAGGCATTAACCGAACTTACAACTGCCCCATATACCTATGCACTGTTGCCCAATTTTAATGATTTGTTTGACTATGCTAAAAATGAACATCACAGCGAGTATATTTTCGACATTGAATATGAATCAAATTTGAATGGAATGGGAAGTATTTTTACCAACCAGTTTTTACCAAACGTAGTCCAGATGTTAACTTTTTATGGGATAAACGGCGGGTTCGGTGAATCCATGTCCCCCACAACATCCTTTGTTAATTTATGGGATGCGGCAGATAAGCGAAAAGACATCACCGTACAATGTTGCGGTAGCTGGACCAACCCTACTACCGGCGCGGTTATCAAATTCAATGCAACCACACCGCAATCCTACACGAAAAAATATATCACACCGGTTGCTGTTCTGAATGATAGTAAGGCAAACTGGAAAGTGGTTCGTTATGCAGATGTATTACTAATGCTTGCTGAGGCGATGAATGAAAATGGCAAAACAACAGAAGCGCTCGTTCCATTAAACCAGGTTCGTACCCGGGCTGGCCTGCCGGCGTACACTAACCTTACACAAACCGGGGTACGGGATGCAGTAGCACTGGAGCGGCGTTTTGAACTCGCTTTCGAAGGTCACAGGTGGTTCGACCTGGTAAGAACAGGAAAAGCCCTGAATGCATTGGCAGCAACCGGAATGAAGGATTATATGAGTGTTTTTCCGGTACCACTCAGGGAGATACAGGTAATGAATAATGCTACTATATTTCCGCAGAACAATGGATACAATTAATGATTATTTTTCCATAAGTTTTGATCCACAGCAGGCTGTATCGACAATGCAATATACAAGCGATTGAATCAACTGCACAGCAGGCATCCGAGGAACAGTGGAAATGTTTTAACCAGTTTTGCAAGCATTGAAACAGCTTAACAAGCAATTTTGAACCCGTTATAAATTAACATTATGGACAGAAGAGATTTTATAAGAAACACTACAATACTAAGCGGTGGTTTGGCCATTGCAGGAAATTCAGTAATGGGTAATGGCGGTATTTTATCGCCGGAGGCTGCACCATGGTTCGGTAAATCGATGCGCTGGGCACAGGTTGCGTTTGTTGATAATGATCCTGCCACCTGTGATCCTGATTTCTGGCTCAGCTATTTTAAAAGCATCCATGCAGATGGAGCTTTATTAAGCGCAGGCGGAGTTACGGCATTTTATCCTACTGAAGTACCCCTGCATCACAGGAGCGAGTTCCTCGGTGATAAAGACCTGTTGGGTTACCTGGTAAAGGGATGCCGCAAGATGAATATGACCATTTGCCTTCGCACCGATCCGCACGCTGCAAGGCAGAATGTGTATGATGCACACCCCGATTGGATTGCCGTAACCGCAGATGGCAAGAAAAGGCGCCACTGGGCTAATCCGGATTTATGGGTAACCTGTGCTTTGGGCCCTTATAACTTCGAGTTTATGACCGAAGTGAACAAGGAGATCATGACCAAGTTTGAGCCGGAAGGCATCTTTTCCAACCGGTGGAATGGCAGTGGCGTTTGTTATTGTGAACATTGCGTCAAAAATTTTAAAGCGTTTTCAGGTGGCCAGGAAATACCGAAAAACGGCGTAACCACGATGGATGCATCGGGCAGGCGAATTGTCGGTAAAGAAGAGTTAACCCCCGCAGAAGCCGCACTGGTACTAAAATACAGGGAGTGGTATGTTGAAAGATTGAAAGAATTGTGGTTTTTATGGGATGCAGGCGTACGCAAAATAAAATCCACTTCGAGATTTATTCCCAATGGTTTTCCCGATAGGAAATTGACCGGGCAACTATCCGATATATTTTTCGTAGACAGGCAGGGGCGTACAGGCGTGATTCCGCCATGGAACAATGGCCGTGGTGCCAAAGAACTGAGGGCCGGTGGTATGGCGATGAAGCCACTGATTGGCATATTCAGTGTGGGGCTGGAAGATTCTCCCCGCTGGAAAGATTCGGTAAACACAGAAGCTGAAATAAAGGTATGGGCTGCCAATGGAATAGCCAATGGCATGTTGCCTTGTTTTGTAAAGT
The DNA here is from genome assembly GCA_025963635.1 of Ferruginibacter sp. Taxonomy (GTDB): domain Bacteria; phylum Bacteroidota; class Bacteroidia; order Chitinophagales; family Chitinophagaceae; genus Ferruginibacter. The sequence goes on along the minus strand of JAOQAK010000012.1, from coordinate 20,375 downwards.
TCGGCGCTACCCCCATCGATAAACGCTGGATGCCGGGTGTGAAAACAATCTATGAGGGTTGCTTCAGAAGCGAACGTTACCTGAGAAATACCGCACCAATCGCAAGGGTGGCGATGGTGATTTCTGAACGGGCAGCAGGTGGTGATTACGGGGCTAAGCCGTGGCAGCAAGACAATCCTTCCCATGTAAACGGAATGTACCACAACCTGGTGGAAGGCCATATGCCTTTCGAAATGATTAATACTACCGTACTGGATGCCGAACACCTGAAGCCCTTCAAGCTGCTTATACTTGCCAACACGGTGGCCCTTTCGGATACGCAATGCGACCAGCTGAGGAAGTTTGTGGAAGCGGGTGGAAGCCTGCTGGCAACTTTTGAATCATCGCTTTATGATGAAAATGGCAAACAGCGGGCAGATTTTGGACTGGCGGATGTTTTTGGCGTTTCTTATGATAAGGGTGTTGAAGGGCCGATGCAAAACAGTTATCTTAGTTTAAGAAGCGACCCGGTGAGCAAGAAATTTCACCCGGTGCTGGAAGGCCTTGAAGATGCCGTTAAAATTATCAATGGTATTTACCGGGTTAAAATAGCTCCCGTGGCAAATAGTTTCCCGAGCCCGGTTACACTTATTCCAACTTATCCCGATCTTCCGATGGAGGATGTGTATACACGCATTCCGCCTACAGACACAAGGGAGGTGTATCTTAGGGAAGTAGGGAAGGGCAGGGTTGCTTATATCCCATGGGATATTGACCGTTCGTTTTGGCAATACATGGCGCTTGATCATGGTAAACTGCTCAATAATACGATTCGATGGGCGCTCAATGAAGAGCCCGTTGTTACAGTGAAAGCGCCTGGTTTGATTGAAACCACCGCGTGGCGCCAAAAACAATCCATGACGGTGCACCTGGTAAACTTAACCAACCCGATGATGATGAAAGGTCCTTTCAGGGAGTTGATCCCGGTAACCGCGGAGGTGAGCATTAAAATCCCGGAAAAGGCAAAAGTGACCGGAGTGCATTTGTTGCTTAGCCAGAAAAAACCTGTGTATACTATCAAAAATGGCAATGTATTGTTGACCGTTCCTCAAATATCCGATCACGAAATCATAGCGCTGGATTTGGCTTAGCCGGATTTGCTTAGTTCAAACTGTTATAGTATAAATTTTTAAAAGAAGGATCGATTAAACAAATAAACTATGAACTGGACACAGGTTATCAATCCCTTTAATAATATTTTTTTATCAGCATTGGTGGCGGTGTTGCCGATCATATTTATCTTCTGGGCACTGATCATTAAAAAGATGAAGGGTTACCAGGCGAGTTTTATCAGTACCGTACTCGCTTTGCTGATAGCAGTGATCGTTTATGGGATGCCGGTAAAGCTCGCACTGCTGTCAACTGCAAATGGTGCATTGTATGGTTTGTTCCCGATCTGCTGGATCATTATTTCAGCCGTGTTCCTCTTTAATATCACTGTGAAGAGCGGCCAGTTCGAGGTTATCAAACATTTTATGGCATCCATCACCTCGGATAGAAGAATGCAGGCCCTGCTGATCGCATTTTCGTTCGGCTCTTTTTTGGAAGGCACCGCGGGGTTTGGCGCCCCCGTAGCCATCACTGCAGCGATGCTGGTTGGCTTAGGTTTTAATCCTTTGTATGCTGCGGGAATTTGTCTTATCGCCAATACTGCACCTGTTGCCTTCGGAGCAATTGGTATTCCTATTACAGTAGCTTCCCAGGTTTCCGGGATCCCCGAAATGGCGATCTCCCAAATGGTCGGTAGAACGCTTCCGTTGTTATCGTTACTGTTGCCGTTTTATTTAATCATACTGATGTCGGGAGTAAAAAAGGCCATCGAAGTATTACCCGCAATATTAGTGTCTGGCTTTTCTTTCGCTTTATTGCAATGGTTTTCTTCCAATTACCTGGGGCCCGCCCTTCCGGATGTATTTGCCGGGCTCGGTTCCATCATATCGCTTATCATCTTTTTGAAATTTTGGAAACCTAAAAAAATATGGCGTTTTGAAAATGAACCTGCCCCCGTTATTAACACGCATATCACCTATTCAACGGGGCAGATTATAAAGGCATGGTCACCGTTTATATTGCTCACCATCATGATCATTGCCTGGGGATTGGCGCCCATTAAAAACCTTTTGAACGCAGCGGGGCAGCTACAGTTTCCAATGCCGGGGCTCCATAATGCGATCAGCGACACAAAGGGTAATTTACTGCCGCATATTTTTAAATTCAACTATTTATCGGCATCAGGAACAGCCATATTTATTTCAGCGTTGATCGCAATACCCCTTGTGGGTATGCGCTTAAGCGAGGGGGTAAAGATATTCGGCGCTACCCTCCGCCAGCTTAAGTATCCCATCTTCACCGTGGCCACTGTATTGGGTTTTGCGTATATCGTTAATGATTCCGGCATCACGCTCACCATGGCAGGGGCATTGGCAAACACCGGTTCTTTATTTCCTTTTTTCGCCCCTGTTTTGGGATGGCTGGGGGTGTTTATTACCGGTTCTGATACATCAGCAAATGCATTGTTTGGTAAACTACAATACGCAACAGCAACATCCATCGGGGTTGACCCGGTGGTGACTGTTGCCGCTAATGTGTCCGGTGGTGTAGTGGGTAAAATGATTTCTCCGCAATCAATTGCCGTAGCCGCTGCGGCAGGCGGATTAATCGGTAAAGAATCAGACCTGTTTCGCTTTACGGTAAAACACAGCTTTTTTATGCTGATGTTGATCTGTTTTATTGTACTTGCACAGGCGTATCTTTTTAAATGGCTGATTCCCGCTTATCATATGTTGGATAGTAAAGCAACAGCTGTTGTAACGGATTCGTCAAAGGGGTATCTTTATCTTTCGCTATTAGTATTTGTACTGATTGCGTTAGCAGCCACCGTTATGATTATGGGTAAAAAAATTGTCAAAACAGGAAATCTTGAAAAGCTTAGTATCACAAAATAAATTGTACAGATGAACGAACCAATGAGAAAATTTATGAAGGTGGGCATTGTTCACTTCATGGCTTATCCAACCACCATTAAGGGTGAGGGACCGGTGGTAGAAACAATTAGAAAAATAGTATTGGATGATTATTTTTCAGCGATCGAAATCACTACCATAAAGAATGATGAAGAGCGCAACAGCGTAAAAAAAATGCTGGAATCATCGCACATGACGGTTACTTATGGTGGTCAGCCCAGGTTGCTTACAACCGGACTTAACATTAACGACCTCAATGAAGAAGGCCGGCAGAAAGCTTTGGCAAATTTAAAAGCCGGAATTGATGAAGCCTACGAACTAGGGGCAGTAGGGTTTGCATTTTTAAGTGGTAAGTACGAAGAAGCAACAAAGGAGCAGGCATTTGAAGCCCTGGTTAAATCTACCAACGAAATATGTGCCTATGCAAAAAGCAAGGGGAATATGAAGATCGCCTTAGAGGTATTTGATTATGATGTTGATAAAAGAAGCCTGGTTGGTCCGGCAGATATTGCGCTACGGTATGCAAAAGAAGTAAGAAAAGAGCATGCACATTTCGGACTGATGGTTGACCTGAGTCATATTCCATTGATCCATGAAACGATTGAAGAATCACTGCTGCCTGTGAAGGACTATATAACCCATGCGCATATCGGCAACTGCGTGGTAAAAAGCCCGGAAATGCCTGCCTATGGCGATGTTCACCCCCGCTTCGGTTTTCCGAATGGTGAAAATGATGTGGATGAAGTGGTGCATTACCTGAGAGTATTGCTTGAGATCGGCTACCTCAATGATAAAGAACCACCGATCGTAAGTTTCGAGATCAAGCCCTTTGGGGATGAAGACCCGGATATTGTAATCGCCAATGCAAAACGAACCTTGAACGAAGCATGGGCAAGAGTTTAGGAAAAGATCAATGATCAAAATTTCAATAAGCAAAGGGCTTAATTGATTTCATCGGTCGGCATTCATATCGGGTTGGTAAAATTATTTGTTTACAAGCATTTGCTTTTCAATTTATCCGCCGCGGCGGACACTCACTTGTACAATTACAGCTATGGGCGGCAATCAATCATTGCGCTTTAACCAAACGGTGCTGCCGCCATCATCACCCAAATAAATTTACACATGAAGATTGTAATTCTGGATGGATATACGCTTAACCCCGGCGACCTCAGCTGGGATGAATTAAAAAAGCTGGGCGACCTGGGGGTATATGATCGAACCCCCGCCGACCAGGTAGCCGGTCGGGCGGCTGGAGCAACCGTAGTGTTTACCAATAAAACCCCGATAGGAGAGAATGCCTTAAACCAACTTCCTGATCTGAAATATATCGGGGTGCTGGCCACCGGGTATAATATTGTAAACACCGAAGTGGCAAAAGCAAAAGGGATCATTGTTGCCAATGTGCCTGGCTACGGTACCACGTCCGTTGTTCAAATGACCTTCGCCTTATTGCTGGAATTATGCCTGCATGTGCAACGCCATAGCGATTCCGTTAAAGATGGAAAATGGGCCCGTTCTGCTGATTTTTGTTTCTGGGATTTTCCCTTAATAGAACTTGCGGGCAAAACCATGGGCATCATTGGTTTTGGTAATATTGGTCAGCAGGTGGGAGATGTGGCCACCGCATTCGGTATGAAAATAATCGGCAACAGCAGAACCCGCAGCGATCAGTCGCACCGTAAAAATTTTAAATGGGCCGATGTTCCGGAACTCTTGCAACAATCGGATGTGGTAAGTATCCATTGCCCTTTATTTCCTGAAACAAAGGGATTGATTAATACCGAAAGTTTGCAACTAATGAAACGTTCGGCCTTTTTGTTGAACACATCAAGAGGCCCAATTATCGTAGACGAAGACCTGGCAGCGGCGCTTAACAATGAAGTGATTGCAGGCGCTGGTATTGACGTACTTTCAGCTGAACCACCTCCTGTTAGTAACCCGCTTTTTACCGCAAAAAATTGCATCATTACACCACATATTGCCTGGGCAACAAAAGAAGCAAGAGCAAGACTTATGGATGCAACGGTGAGTAATCTTTCCGCATTTTTACAGGGAAAGCCAGTGAATGTAGTTAATAAATAAAGGTGGAGTGATTGATAATGCTTTTTTCGCTGTTCTGTACATTTTCTCCGGTTTAGTGGCGGCCTACCTTATACGAACTCAAAATGCCTGCCTAACACGCAATGTTGGGAAGGTTGATCATTGAAAAATGACGCTTCAATTCGCGAATTTTCCTGGGTGAGTCACCACCAAAGGGTGACTCACCCAGGAAAATTCATCCTAACAAATCAATGTTGACATAACATTACAAACATCTTTATGAATCAACCCGGGCTAAAAATTCTTTTGTTTTTCATCTTTCTTTATCCTGGTTCAGAAAAAGGGTTTGCGCAAAGCATCCACAAAGTCAATGAAATAACACCGGCATTAAAAAAAAGGAAGGTTGGCGATCCACTAAAAAATTTGCCAGCCAATATCGAAGTACTGACAATATTTGGTGAGCGTGCAGATATCTCGCCGGATAATAAGCAGGTAGCATTTATGGCGAAAACCTTCGGCGATGCTATGTTAATTGACATCAAATCAAAATCGATTACTTGCCTAACCTGCAATGTGCCGGCTGCCGCATTCCTTAGAGTAATGCATTTGTCAACCGGCGATTACCTGCTGATTGGTGCCGATCATTTTGAAAATATTTCAGTAAGTAAAAAGAATACTGACCTGTGGTTTTTAAGTAAAGTGCCAGGGTCCAAACCGGTTAAAATAGGACAAAGAGTAAATGAAGGAGTAGCACTTTCAAAAAAAAGTTTGAAGATTGCTTTTACAGAACTGGCAACTGGTGATGGAATAGTTTCAAGGTTGGTAGTTGCAGATATCGATCTTTCAAATGGTACCGCAAAGTTGGTCAACAGAAAAACAGTGTTGGAAAGCATTGATAAAGATTGCAGCCTGGAGGCGCAGGACTTTTATAACAATGATACCAAGATGACCTTCTTCTGTTATATACCCAACGGTGCATTTGATGTAAAAGGGATTGATTTGTCAACAAAAAAAATAACCGACTTTTCGAATGCGCCAACTTTTTTTAATGAACCCGAAGGAATTTTTCCCGATGGTAAATACACAGCAGTTGAAATGGACCGGCAGTGTCAATGGCTTGGCGGGCAGAAAGGTTCAGCGAACATTGACATTTGGAAACTAAAGCTGGATGGTAGCGGTAAAGACCTGTTGCGGCTCACACATTTCAACGATTATGAAGGTGGCAAGGCTGCTAATCCAGTGATTGCAACCAATGGGAAATTTATGGCTTTCCAGGCAGCCAGGTCAACCGATCCGCCGGGCATGGGGCATGGGCTGTTGCTTTATTGGTTCCGGGATAAAAAATGATTTTATAAAAAAATATTCCAGGAGCCAGCACGAGATTTACGGGTTCCGAACAAATCCATTCAAATGATGTTTCAAAAACCGATTGACTCCAAAATTAAAATTATTCAATATCTCATTTTGGGTCTTGGGTTATTTATCGTGTACATGATGCCGGTAGCATTACACGCCCAGGTAAAGATCGCTTTCGACTTAAGCAATCCACCAATTGCTTTTGGAGTAAGCCATATTGAAGATGCATTTAAGAAGGCGGGACAAGCAATAGGAAAAAATGAGCTTACCTCGACCAATAAAAATGCTGCAATTCTTATCCAGGTAATCAATCCTGGAAACTCATCTTCCCTCCAAAAGGAAGGATATGAAATTGCCTATAAAAATAAGCAGCTTGTTATTTCAGCGATAGATGCAACAGGCGCAATGTATGGATCGATGGATGTAGCCGAACAGTTGAGGATGGGTAAAACAATCCAAAACATTATTGCGAGAAAAGTAAGTCCTCATTTTGCAGCACGGGCATTGAAGTTCAACCTGCCCTGGTCAAGCTACCGTGTGGGCCCGGCAATGGATCTGCACCAGGATGTTTGCCGCGATTTGAAATTCTGGCAGCAATTCATCAACCAAATGGCAGACAACCGTTTCAATATACTTTCGCTCTGGAATGTTCACCCGTTTTCATTTATGGTAAAACCTGTAAATTTTTCGTGGGCAAATAACTATTCGGAAAAAGAAATGGCTGAATGGAAACAATTCTGGACAGCCATATTCCGCATGTGTAAAGAACGCGGCATAGCGCCCTTTATCGTAAACTGGAACATTGCGGTATCGCCCGAATTTGCAAAACATTATGGTGTAAAGGAACGAAATGATACTTCAGCAATTGTGAAACGTTATACAAGGGAAGTAGTAACACAGGTAATCAATGAATATCCGGACCTTGCCGGCATCGGGATTACACTGGCAGACTGGATGAGCAATTTTACCACGCAATCCGGTACACTGCCTGAAATGACGCCAAAAGACAGGGAAGACTGGATTGAAGAAACGGTGGTAGCCGGCATAAAAGCGGCTAACCGTCCCATTCAGTTCCTGCATCGCTCTGTGCTCTCTTCTGACCCCGTTGAAATGCGGCGGGTGATCAATAATGCCGGGTTAAAAGATACCACGCTGGTGGAGATTAAATTCAACTGGTCGCATGGGCATTCAACACCAGTACTGGCATTAACCCACGATTCACACAGCGGCCAAAAAGATGATGGTTACTGGAATCCACTTCCAACCAATTACCGCGTAGAATGGATGGTACGCAATGAAGACTTTTTTATCCTTCGCTGGGGGCAGCCCGATTTTATCCGTCAGCATATCGCAAAAAATACGGCGCCTTATGTCAACGGTTATTTCGTGGGCTCCGAAGGATATATACCCGCCAAAGATTATTCGCACATAGAAAGCAGCCATAAAACATGGAACTATGCATTTGAAAAACAGTGGCTGTTCTACCAGCTATGGGGCCGTTTATTATACGACCCTGCAACACCTGATGCTGTCTTCGAATCAGCTTTCAATGATCGCTATGGAAACAACCGTGGCAGGTTATTATTAGCGGCATATGCATCGGCAAGCCAGATGCCGTTGCGACTGGCTTCCTTCCATCGGAGCACCTGGGATTATACATTGTATTCAGAAGGCTTCCTATCCCCCTTTTCTTCCGGCAATGGCTTGCACGACAGCATTTCGTCCTTTATTTCCATTGACGAATTGATCGACCGCCCTACACTCGATCCCCATTATGTATCGATACCCGACTTTGTAAAATGGAACAGCGAAAACAAATCCATGCTTTCCGGCAAATTAACACCGTTGCAGTTGGCCGGTCTGTTGGAAACAGATGCAAAAAACGTTTTAAGGATTGTACAAATGATGAGGCCGAAAAGTTCCGCCACATTAACCTGTGAGTTAGACGATCTTGAAACCTGGGCCTGGTTAAGCACCTACTTTGCGGGTAAACTAAGGGCGGCAGTAGCACTGCAAACTTATCGCAAAACGGGAGACCAGCTTCAGCAACAAAAGGCCATTGAATTATTAACTGCTTGCGTGCCTGCCTGGAAGAAGGTCGGTGACATTACTTCAAAACATTATCGTGAAGTGCCTTATATCGATGATCATGCTTCTGGTGGAATGGCCTTTAAAGATGCAAAAATGTTTTCCTGGAGCAAATATTTACCGCAGGTGGAAAGAGATATACAACTGGCAAAGAGGCAATAAGCAATAGGCAAAGGAGTAGGCAAAAGACAATAAGCAAGCGGCACATCTACTAATATTGATGATTTTAAAACAGAGCTATAATGAAAATTAATTTCTTTTGGTTAATGGTTAACGTTGTTATGTTGGTGTCTTCCTGCAATACTGCACATCATGCTTCATCTGTAACAAACGGGATTGATCTTTCTTCCATTGATCCGGGCCATTACGATACTACCTGGTGGAACCGTGCACCATACAGGCTGGTGCAAACCAATCTTCGTGAAATTGATGCGACCATGGACGTGGCGGCCTATGTTCAATCCATGGTGGATGCATCTGCTAACATAGTGCTTATAAATGTTGGAGGAATTGTTGCCAACTATCCTACCCAGCTTCCCTTTCAATTCAGGAACAATTTTATGAAGGGCGACCTGGTGGGAGACCTGGTGAAAGGACTGCATGCAAAAGGAATAAAAGTAATTGGGCGCTTCGATTTTAGTAAGATCAATGAAACACTTGCGGCTAAAAAACCGGAATGGTTATATGTTTCAACCGCGGGCAAAAATGTTAACTACAATGGCCAGGTACATACCTGCCCCAATGGCGGTTACCAGCAGGAATATTCGATGGAAATTTTAAAAGAAGCGATTACCGCTTACCCTCTCGATGGTATTTTCTTTAACATGATTGGATATACAACATCAGATTATAGCGGTACGTATTATGGGATCTGCCAATGCGAAAATTGCAGCAAAAAATTTCATGATTTTGGCGGTCATGATTTACCGGTTAAATCGGATATGAGCGATCCGGTTTTTCGCGAATACAACGCGTTCAAGAAAAAAACTGCTGATAAACTATTTGAGCAGATCAAAGATCATATAAAGGCATTAAATCCTAAACTGATGATCAATACTTATGCAGAAGCAGGTGTAGATATGATTGCAAGCGAATCGGGGGCAGAACTTACGCCTGAATATGAATGGAATTATTCGGCTACTGATAATGTTAAACGGGTGCTTGGGTCTTACAAAGACAGGTCACCCGGCAACCTGCTAATTTATTTCCAGGCGATTGGCTACCGCCATGTAGGCACATCACCCAATATGGCGAAGACATGGTTGCTAGAAAATCTACTTCATGGTGCGCCGCTTGGTTTTGTGGTGGTGGGTACATTGGTCAATTATGAAGACCGTATTTTTATTCCTACGCTCAACAACCTCTATGGTTTTCATAAAGCAAATGAAAAGCTTTTTACAAATGTGGAAGCCGTTAATAAAGTGGCGTTGATAAGAGGTTCAAAGGATGAATACGAAGGATTGATAAAATTGCTAACGGAAGAGCATATCATGTATGACATCATTGAGCCATCCGTATTGGGAACCAGCCGCACTCCACGCAAACTGGAAGAGTATGAGGCAGTGATACTGGGTGATGTCAGCAATATGGATGACCGCCTTATTGGTGTTGTCGATGCATATGTAAAGAACGGTGGTAAAGTGTTGGCGACAGGGTTTACTTCTACAAGGGATATTTTAGGAAAGCCGCTAAACCACATCCGGTTACAATCGCTCGGCGTTGACCCGGTATATGAACCCTTTCAAAGAGCCAAATCAACCTACCTCAAAATATCAACTACTGATAAAACGGCACTTGGAGAGCGGGCGTTTAAGGATTTCAGCATTATGATGCTGTATTCAGATTTCATGAAGTGCAGGCCTGCAACCACTGCGAAAGGATACATGAATTTTTTACCCGCAACAAGATTTGGTCCGCCCGAAAAAGCATATTTTACACAGGAAGAGATTACGGCTTTTCCGGGTTTGATCAGTAATGATTTCGGAAAAGGGAAATCGGTTTTTATTCCCTGGGAACTGGGTGCGCAATATCTTGCCAAAGGCCACTATATGCACCGCAGGCTATTTGTATCGGCGCTGGATAATTTATTGAATGTAGAAAGAACGCTGGTAACAAATGCCTCGCCCATGATAGAGCTATCACATCTTGCAAACCGCAATGGCGCATTTGAATGGATCGGTATGATCAATCATTCAGGGCAGATCGGTGGGTCACTGCTTGAACCAGTTGCGATATACAATACCAATATTCGTTTTAAACCGGTTAAGGCAATAAAAGAGCTGAGGTTAATGCGGGCAGGCATTTCGCTTAATTTTAAACAGGAGAACGGCTGGGTGGAATGTACGGTATCCAAATTAGATGACTTTGAAATGATACTTTGCCTGTATAAGTAAATATGTTAAATGCAGTGCATTCGACAACATCCAGCTCTAAACTAAAAGGTAGAAAGGACAGTAACCCTGATCGAAAAAATCCATGAAGCATCAGGGTCACCCCCAGCCCTCTCCTTCGGAGAGGGGCTGGGGGTGAGGTTATAAAAATTTGCAAAATGAAAAATAAAAAAATAGGTTGGATCGGTACAGGCCTCATGGGAAACCCCATGGTAAAGCATTTGCTTAGCGCCGGGTACAAGATAAATGTATACAACCGTACAAAAGAAAAGGCCGCTGATTTAATTGAATTGGGTTGCACCTGGTTTGATACACCTGCGGAACTAGCTGCCGATTCTGAAGTCATTGTTACCATCATCGGGTTTCCAAAAGATGTGGAGGAATGTTACTTCGGAGAGAAAGGAATATTTGCCGGATTAAAACAAGGATCCCTGCTGGTAGATATGACTACCACAAAGCCAAGCCTGGCCATTAAGATCGCTGAAAAAGCAGCGACAGCCGGGTCAGACTTCATTGATGCCCCTGTTTCCGGCGGACAGCTTGGTGCTATCAATGGAACGCTTTCCATCATGATCGGTGGAAAAAAAGAGGTAGTTGATACCGTGCTCCCGATGTTTGAAGTATTTGGCAAAAATATGGTTTACCAGGGGCCCGCCGGTGCTGGTCAACATGCAAAAATGTGTAACCAGATTACCATTGCCGGCACGTTGATCGGTGTGTGTGAAGGGTTGATCTATGGCGCAAAAGCGGGTCTGAATTTGACTACCATGTTAGAGTCTATCAGTAAAGGAGCAGCGGGTTGCTGGAGCCTCGACGTATTGGCTCCCAAGATTGTAAAGGGAGATTATTCGCCTGGGTTTTCGGTTGATAATTTTGTAAAGGATCTTACCATCGGATTGGAAGAAGCGGAAGCAATGAAATTGTCGTTACCCGGGCTTGCATTGGTAAAGCAACTCTACATCAGCATACAGGCAATGGGTAAGGGCTCCTCAGGTAACCAGGCGCTTTATCTTGCACTTGAAAAGTTGGCCAACATGGATGGAGGTAAAGCAACTGAATAATCACATGCATGTTAATTAGCCATAGATCAATTATAACTGTTAACCCCAATCACCATCTCCATGCACATTCTAATTGCACCCAATGCATTTAAACACAGCCTGACAGCAGAAGGGGCTGCAGCAGCAATTCGTAAAGGATTGTTGCAAAGCAGGCTGGCGTGTACCTGTGAATGTTTTCCTATTGGAGATGGGGGAGATGGTACGGCGGAACTCATCATAAAAAAACGCGGCGGGAAACTGATCGCTACAACCGTAAATGATCCCCTCGGCAGAAAAATAAATACAAGTTTTGGATTAATTGATGACGGTAACACGGCCGTCATAGAAATGGCCGATGCCTCTGGGATAAGATTATTGAGCCATGATGAATTAAATCCATTACGGGCTACCTCTTTTGGAACGGGCGAGCAAATTAAAATAGCACTCGATAAAGGCGCCCGCAAAATAATCATTGGCATGGGCGGCTCGGCTACAGTGGATGGGGCAACAGGAATGTTAAAGGCCTTGGGCATTCGTTTCCTGGGCGCGGCAGGAGTTGAATTGTTGAACCTCCCCGAAAGCCTGGTAAACCTTGTTTCGGTTGACCTCACGGACCTGGATAAACGCATAAAAGAATCGACCGTGGTGGTGCTGTGCGATGTTGACAATTTGTTATCGGGAAAGCAGGGATCAGCAGCCATTTTTGGTCCGCAGAAAGGTGCGACTGCTGAAGGCGTGCAAAAATTGGATGCAGCACTGGGAAGGCTGGCCGCAGTAGCTTTCGAACAAACCGGTAAGGACATGTCGGATATAAAATATGGGGGAACAGCTGGGGGAGCTGCAGCCGGTTTATATGCGTTTCTTGGTGCACAACTTGTAAATGGAATTGATCACTTTTTAGAATTAACAGGCTTTGATATTGCATTGAAAAAAGCGGACATAGTAATCACCGGGGAAGGCAGCATTGATGAACAAACATTGCAGGGAAAAGGACCGTTTGGTGTAGCTGCCAAGGCAAAGGGAAATGGACTTCCTGTTATTGCACTCGCTGGAAAAGTTCCATTGGAAAGAAATGCAGGTCTACAAAATTACTTCGATGTATTGATGCCAATCGGGCACCAGCCAAGTGACCTGGCAACAGCACTCGCTTCTACTGAAAACAATCTTATTAGAACTGCCGAAGCGATCGGTAATTTATTGGCGATGTCTAAATGACCTTTTGTGCTGTTCAATTTGTCAGAATTGATGGGCCACAATTATACGGATATACGGACTAAAAGCTTTAAAATAGTTTATCAATTATGAGAATAAATATCATTCGCCTTTTACCAACCACGCTGTTATTCTTTATAACAGGTTTTCAGCAAATTGTTGCTCAAAAGACTTCTATTAATATTCAAATAAATACCAATAGCCCGCAGCTTCTGTATGCCGGTAACCAGGTTAGCAAAGCGGCTAAGGCGGAAAAATATACTGTGATTCAAACGGATTCTTTAAATAATTCAGCTGGCGAAAACATTGTTCTCAAGATTATTTCGGATTCTATCAGCTGCATACGAATTGCCAAAGCTGAAAATCTAGCTTTACCGTCAAATTTCGGATGGCAATCCTATGCAGTTCGTGTTAAAAAAAAGGGCAACCAAAAAATAATTTATATCCTTGCGGGCGACCAAACCGGTGCAATGTATGGCGGTCTTGATATTGCTGAAGCGATTCATATCCATACCATCAATGCAATTACCAATTCCGACAACAAACCATATCTCGAACGGAGAGGGATTAAATTTAATATTCCACTCGACCTCCGTACACCGAGTTATACAGATCCGAGTGATGCGGCCCAGCAAAATATTCCAAATGTTTGGGAAAAATCATTTTGGGAAATTTACCTAGATGAAATGGTGGTTAACCGGTACAATGTTTTGAGCCTGTGGAGCCTGCATCCTTTTCCCTCCATGGTTAAAATTCCTGAATATCCCGAAGTTGCATTGAATGATGTGTGGCGCACCAAAGAAAAATTTGATGATGGGTATAGCCATAACGGGCTCAATTTTGTCCGGCCCAACCTGTTGAAGAATGTCGAAATAATAAAAAAGATGTCGATCGATGAAAAGATATCTTTTTGGAAATCCGTCATGCAGATGGCAAACGACCGGGGCATCGAAGTATACATTTTTACCTGGAATATTTTTACCAATGGCGCTGATGGCAAGTACGGCATCACTGATAAACAGGATAACGATACTACCATCGCATACTTCCGTGCGGCAGTAAGGGAAATGGTGAATACCTACCCGCATTTATCCGGTATCGGTATCACTGCAGGTGAAGCAATGAATGGGAAATTGAAGGGTGACTATGCCAATGAAAAATGGTTGTGGCGCACCTATGGCGAAGGGATCCGCGATGCTTTAAAAAAAGAGCCTGGCAGGCAATTCCGGCTGATCCATCGTTTCCATCAAACTTCATTAAGCGAAATTAAAGACGCTTTCCATGATTACCCCGGACCGATCGATCTCAGTTTGAAATATGCCATCGCCCATATGTATTCGATCACGAATCCACCTTTTATTGATGCAGCCATGCCCCTGCTTTCACAGCAAACAAAAAGCTGGCTAACCATTCGCAACGACGATATCTACAGCTTTCGCTGGGCCAATAACAATTTTGCCAGGGAATTCATAAAAGACATACCGCAACCCGAAAAAATTGCCGGCTATTATATGGGACCGGATGGCTATAACTGGGGCCGTGATTATTTAACAAAAGGATCGGAACATCCGTTGATCTTACAAAAACAATGGTACTCTTTTATGTTGTGGGGCCGACTAAGTTATGATCCCAACCTGCCCGATGAGCTGTTTTTCAAAACGTTGCAAACTCATTTTCCATCCCTGATGGTGCAAAAGTTATACAAGCCATGGGCTGCAGCTTCCATGATCTTTCCATGGATCACCCGGTATGTATGGGGCGATATCGATTTAAAATGGTTTCCTGAAGCCAATATCAGTCATCCAACACACAAAGGTTTTTTTACCGTTGCTGATTACATTGAACGGGAGCCGATGCCCGGCAGCAATATCCGGAATATTTACCTGTGGGCTAAATATCAGCATGAAGGAAAGCTTGATTCCCTGCAGTCTCCGATGGCAGTTGCAGATACACTGGCAAGGCTATCGGCGGAAGCATTATCAGGTTTAAAAGAATTGCCGGCACGTAAGCCTGGTTCTTTTACCGAGCTTGATCAAACATTCGGTGATATAGAAGCGTTTGCCCATATTGGTAATTACTATGCTGCAAAAATGAAAGCGGCTTGCAGTCTCGCACAATTCGATCAATTCGGTAATGAAGCGGACCGAAAAAAGGTAATCAATTATTTAATACAAGCCCGTGGTTATTGGGCCCAATACGCCAAAGTATACGGATCGTTGTATCAACCAGCGTTATACAATCGTGTTGGCTTTGTAGACATACCGGCGTTGATATCGAAAGTGGAAGCGGATATTGTCATTGCTAAAGAATGGAAGCCGGGAACGATTCACTACCAACCAAAATATACAACGGAAAGTCCCTTCAGAAAATGAAAATGTTGCGAATGAAATTATAAACGAATGCATGAAAATAACTATTGCTAAATGAAAAGAAAATTCACACCTGGAATGTTTGTGAAAATACCACTGTTTTATTGCAGTTGTGGTTTGCTGCTTTTATTAATAAGCCATGTAAACTGCTTTGCTCAATTAGCTCCTATTGACCCGGGCCGTTATGATACTACCTGGTGGAACCGTACACCGATCAGGCTGATACAGACCAACCTCCGGGAGATTGATGCGATGATGGATAAAGATGCGTTTGTAAATTCAATTGAAGCTGCGTCAGCAAATGTGGTAATAATAAATGTTGGGGGAATTGTTGCCAACTATCCTACCAGGCTACCTTTTCATTATCCCAATCCATACATGAAAGGCGATCTTACAGGCGATCTTGTAGAAAGGCTGCATGCGAAAGGAATCAAAGTGCTGGGCCGTTTTGATGTAAGTAAGATCAACGAGTCACTGGCTGCAAAAAAGCCGGAATGGTTGTACGTGGGAACCGATGGCAAAAATGTTAACTACAATGGCCAGGTGCATACCTGTGTAAACGGGGGGTACCAGCAACAATATACTTTCGAAATACTAAAAGAGGTCATTGCCAATTATGACCTTGATGGCATATTTTTTAATATGCCCGGTTATACAACCACTGACTATAGTGGTATTTACCATGGTATCTGTCAATGTGCAAATTGTAAAAAAAGATTTCATGATTCCACAGGCATGGTGCTTCCGGTAAAAGAAGACTTAAATGACCCTGTCTACAGACGCTATAACGCATTCAGGAAATCCACTTCAGAAAAACTGTTTACTCAGATTGGAAGTTTTATTAAAAAACAAAATCCAAACTTGATCATATCCACTTATACAGATGCCGGTGTTGATATGACCCGCAGTGAGTCAAGCTCCTGGTTAACGTCGGAATATGAATGGAACTATTTTTCTACCGATCATGTAAAACGGGTATTGGGTTCGTATAAGGATAGAGTACCCAGTAACCTGTTGCAGTATTTTCTTGCGATCGGCTACCGCCATATTGCCACCTCACCCAATATCTCCCGGATATGGGTGCTGGAGAATATGCTGAACGGGGCGCCGCTGGATGTGTATGTTATAGGAACACTGGTTAACCAGGAAGACAGGAGATTCATTCCTGTCATGAATGATATTTATCGTTTTCATAAAACTAATGAACAATTATTTACGAACCTTCAGCCTGTAAGTAATGTGGCGCTTATCCGTGGTTCCACCGAAGAGTATCGGGGAATGATCAAATTATTGACTGAAGAGCATATAATGTTTGATGTAATTGAGCCGCAGGCTGCAGGCAGTGCCAGGCTGCCCAGGAAACTGGACGAATATGACGCCCTTATTTTGGGTGATGTGAGTGACATGGATGATGCCTTTATTTTGTTGATTGATAATTATGTAAAAAACGGTGGCAAAATACTGGTTACCGGGTTTACTTCAACAAACGACGGAATGGGAACGGCACGAAACAGGATAGGACTTGAATCCCTTGGAGTAATGCCGCGGTATAGCCTCTTTCACCAGGCTAAATCTACGTACCTGAAGATATCGGGAAACGATAAAACCGTGTTGGGGAAAAAGGAATTTGAAGATGTTGACCTTATGATGATGTATGGAGACTTTTTGGAATGCAGAACCAATAGCAAGTCAACCGGGTATTTGAAATTATTGCCTGCCACAAGGTTTGGTCCGCCGGAAAAATCTTATTATGATGATAGTGAAATAACCACCTTTCCCGGCATAATTAGTAATATTTTTGGGAAAGGAAAATCAGTTTATATCCCATGGGCAATCGGGGCTCAATATCATTTCAAGGGCCATTATGCCCATAAAAAATTGTTTACTGCTGCATTGAAAAATATGTTGAACATTGAGCCTTCAATTATTACCAATGCTTCACCACTTATTGAAATGACCAGGATGGCAAATCGCAATGGTGCATTTGAATGGATCGGCATGTTGAATCATTCCGGCCAGATTGGGGCTTCTATATTGGAACCTGTTGAAATACATAATACGACAATCCGTTTTAAGCCATTGAAGCCGGTAAAGGAAATCAGGTTAATGAGGGCAGGCGAATCAATTGATTTTAAACAAAAGGATGGTTGGCTCGAATGCACAGTACCGGCCATCAATGATTTTGAGCTTTTGTGTTGTCTTTATAATTAAACCAGGATCGATCGTACTAATACATAACCAGGTTACTTAAACAAACTCATGATGACGGTTGCACTTTTTATACCCTGCTATGTTAACCAGTTTTATCCGAATGCTGCAAAAGCTACCTTACAGTTATTGCAGAAATTAGGAGTAGAAGTGGTGTATCCCCCAAAGCAAACCTGTTGCGGCCAGCCCATGGCCAATGCGGGTTTCGAGCATCTTTCGCAGGAATGCAACGAGCTTTTTATAGAAAATTTTTCTGCATTCGATTATATCGTTGCTCCGTCGGCCAGTTGTGTATTGCACGTGAAAGATCATCTTGCTTCTCAGAAATACCCGGAGCAGGCGAACGCCATCCGGTCTAAACTGTATGAGCTGGCTGAGTTTTTAACAGATGTGCTGAAAGTGGAGAAACTGGATGCAAGCTTCCCTCGTAAGGTTGGATTGCATCATAGCTGCCACGGATTACGCGGACTCTATTTATCCCAAATGAGCGAATTGAATGCGCCTCCATTTTCGAAGCCGCAACGGCTGTTGAATATGGTAAAAGGCTTGCAGCAAATTGAACTGGACCGTAAAGATGAATGCTGCGGGTTTGGAGGAACTTTTTGTGTTGCTGAAGAAGCCGTTTCTGTAAAGATGGGAAAAGACAGGGTAACAGATCATACAAAAAACGGGGCGGAATTTATTACCTCATCCGATCTGTCCTGCCTGATGCATCTTGAAGGGATTCTTCACAGAAATAAAAGTACCGTCAAAATAATACACATCGCTGAAATCTTAAATGCTGAATTATGAAAGAGACTAAGGTAAAGGATCATGCTGCCCTGGCAGAAGCTTTTATTAAAGATGAAGAGCGGGTAGACTGGCATGATGGAGCATTATGGTATATCCGTGAAAAACGCGATATCGCTTCAAAGCAAATACCCGAATGGGAACAGCTCCGCGAAGCAGCATCGATGATTAAAAGCAATGTGATTTCCAATCTTCATGAATATCTTTTGCAGTTTGAAGCCAACCTTACAAAGAATGGTGTTACAGTGCATTGGGCAGTAGATGCGGAAGAACATAACCGCATCGTGTATGCTATATTGAAAGCAAAAGAAATAACACAGCTGGTGAAAAGTAAGTCGATGCTTACTGAAGAATGCCAGCTGAATGAATACCTTGATGCTAACGGAATAAGTGTAATCAATTCTGATTTGGGAGAATACATTCAGCAGATCGACAATGAACCCCCGAGCCATATCGTTCTCCCCTGTATTCACAAGAAGAAAGAAGAGATTGGCGAATTATTTCACAAACACCTGGGAACCGAAAAAGGCTTGTCGGATCCTACGCAGCTTACAAGAGTTGCCCGTAAACATTTACGAAATGTGTTTCTTACAAGACGTGGCGCACTAACAGGTGTTAATTTTGCAGTGGCGGAAACAGGGGAATATGTTGTATGCACTAACGAAGGCAATGCGGATATGGGCGCTCATCTTTCCGAGGTACAGATTGCATCCATGGGGCTCGAAAAGTTAATACCACAAAAAAAACACCTGGCCATATTTTTAAGATTGCTCGCGAGAAGCGCCACCGGTCAGCCGATCACTATTTATTCAAGCCATTACAAGAAGCCCCGTGAAGGACAGGAAATGCACCTTATACTGGTGGATGCCGGAAGGACACGGCAGTTGGGCCGGCCGGATTTTAGGGACTCGTTAAAATGTATTAAATGCGGCGGTTGTATGAACACCTGCCCCGTTTACAGGAAGAGTGGGGGACTTAGCTATCAAAATACTATTTCCGGGCCAATTGGTGCAATCCTGGCGCCCAACCTTGATATGAAGAAGCATGCGGATTTGCCGTTTGCATCTACGCTTTGTGGCTCCTGTTCCAATGTTTGCCCTGTAAAAATTAATATCCATCAGCAGTTGTATAAATGGAGGCAAGAGATCGTGAAGGAAGGATATGCGGCAAATACCAAAGCGCTGGGTATGAAAGCCATGGCATGGACCTTATCATCCCCCGGGAATCTTGCAACCACAGGCAAAGCAGGAAGATGGGTTTTACACAATATTCCATTCGTTGTAAATAATAAATTAAATCCCTGGTTCAGGCAACGCGATATGCCGGAAGGATCAAAGGAGTCATTTGCAGAATGGTACGCTAAAAGTGAAAAGGAAAAGAAGAAGGAAGGCGAATGAACCGCGAACGGTCAACAGTCAATGGTGAAATTGTGAATTGGTAAATCGTGAATGGTGAATCAAGGGCGTTTAGTTAAAAGAACGCCTGCCCCAGCGGGGCATTTGGTGGGTAGCAAATAATCAAAATAATATATCACGTCCATCGGAACGTTTGGTGCTAAAGCGAATAACACGAAACGTTCCGATGGAATGCTTTTCAGTTCTGATTTTCTACCGGCTAAATGGTCTTATGGGACATACAACAATAAACGACATTGAATAGTGAAAGACGAATCTTCAACAGTGAATCGAGAATTAATTTAGTTAAATAAGTAATCTGTTTGTTACCAGCATTTGTTTTTCATGGCAACATTCTTGTGTCCTTTAGATTTGTATTGTCTATTTATTAAAAGATAAGCTACTATTATTACCTTTTCTTTTTTTGTTACTTTTTTTCTTTTTAGAATCCACAATTTTGTGTGAATAACTAACCAGCAGCAGA
>JAOQAK010000011.1 GCA_025963635.1 Ferruginibacter sp. | reverse complement strand
TCTCGACCTGAATGACCCCCGGGTTGTGAACACCAATTTTAAATCGGCCTATTTCTCTTTGCTTAGGTAAATGTAAAAACGTTAGCCAACTTTTGCAACTCGCCGCCAGTTGAGTAGGGGGAATGACCGCTAACGCTCGCGTTGACCTACACTAAAATACTTCATTGCGGCAAGTGATGCAAATATATTGTTCCACGAAAACCGCATTCGCGGCGGTAATCTGGCAATCTTCTGAAAGTTTTGAAAGGTAGATACAGGATAGCGTTCTGCACCCGGTGGATACCAGCAATCCATCTGCCGATAACAGAGGATGATTGAAAGATGTCATTGAAGACAGCAGCTAATTTTGGATATCTATTATACTAATCATCGCGCTGGTTCAGGTGTACCAGGAAGAGTAAAAAACATATGCTTAGTGAAAACGCTGTGTTTTGGCCGTTCCAGTTTTTCGATTGCCACATCAAAAACCATTCTCCCCCAATCGTAATGAACATGCCGAACCAAAGGATCACTCCAAGCGCTAATCCGGTGACGAGGAATTTCTTTGATTGGTTAAACTCAACTGTACCTGACTTTAACTTCTGTATCATTTTAAAAATGCCAGTGATACTTAAAATAGCGATCGTTATTTCCCATGCAATAATGAACAGGTACATGATGTGGTGTAAAGTTGCACTATTAATAGAACGCCATCCGGTTCTTTCTTTTGAGAATACATCCTGCATGCCTGAGACCATACGTACAAATTGGAAATTTGAATCATAGTCCGTTATATTATTGAAACAGACAATAGACATGTAGAGTGCAATGGATGCGCCAAATAGTATTTTGATCAGCCTGTTGTTCACTTCAATTTTTTTGGTTAACGAAATCACCAGGGTGTTCGATAGCATGACGTATAACCCGCGTTGTACACTAAACTACTCTATTGCGGCAAATGACCCAAATATAACTGTTTCACAAAGGCGCTCTATTTGGCTCACAAGGGTATACGGTATGGAATTTATTTGTAATCAGATAAAAGCAATAAAAGCGCCGCATTTTCAGCGGTAATCTTTTAATTAATCAGAAATAGTAATACGACAGGCACTGGACAGCGTCCCGGATGTTGAAGTTTCCATATCCCGCCTTCACTTTTGACATATATTCTTTTGCGTTCGCCCTTCACATTTTTTTGAACAATTCTTTTCGTAAGGTCTTATCTGTGGCAATATATTTTTGTACAAACAGTTCCTCCGGGTTCAATTGTTTCCAATACTGATCAATATTCGCGAGGTTACTTGTTTTTGCCTTTTGTTGTTCATCATTTTGAATGATCGCTTGCGATAGCAGCGACCGCGAAAGTTTTACATAGTATTTCATACTATCCAAAGCTTGAAGGAGGTCGTTGTCCCCCATTGTGCTAAACTGTTTATTTCTTTGCCCGTAATAATCGTTCAACAGCGTCATTGCCTTGGAAAAAGCTACGTTTGATTCATCAAATGCATTTTTGGAAGTAAAAGATTGTAGTCCTCTTTTTAAATACTGCCTCCGTTCCTGTAATAAATCGTTTGCGATTCCGGCACCTTCGATACGTCTTAACTCTGCGGACATTTGTTCGTATGAAGAAAACTGATTGTACTGATGCAAGCTGTCTTTATAATTAAAAAGAAGTCTGCTGTTTGATGGAGTGCCATCAATAAATTCTCTATTGTTTTTAGGATAGGAAAGAAATTGATACAGGGGATCAAATGGCATATGGTCGGAGATGAAATCTTTTGGATATTGTTTATAAAAGGCATTATTGAATCGTTTTACAAAATGATTATCAATCACGTAACCAGCGCCCCAGGTAGGATCGAAAAGGAACCACTCCCCGCCCAGTTCAGCCGCAACCCATGCATGTGACATAGGCATTACTCTTCCGGCAGCTTTTGTATATCCCGGCACAACTAAGGCATTTATTCCAACATTCTTGCATAGAGCCGTAAATAAATCCGAGTAACCCTGGCATACTGCACTACGGGTTTTGAGTACATCAGCTACATCTTGCGGCCGACTTTGAGGATTGTTTATTGCATTCTGCATGCCGGCCAGATCGTAGCTAACATTATTGGCTATCCATACATAAATAGCTCTTATTTGGGCGGTGTCTGTAACAAAAGTCCGTTTGATGTATGATGAAAATTCAACCACAGATACACAGCTACTCGCAGGAATAACGTCAGCATCAGGGCGGGCTTCTTTCTTCTGGGAATATACAGTTTGCGGAAAGTAACCAATTAGTAACAGGGAGAGGATAATTTTAATCATAGAAATGGTTAATGTATAAGTATTGCAGAATTTTAATTTCGGTGTACCCATTTTAAAACGAAGCAGAATGTGGAGTGACGCATAACGGTTGTGGCTTCGCGATGTTGCGGTATTTGGTAATTGTCAACCCGTAAGGCTTCTTGAATAGAGGTATAAACGTTGATAAAGATAACCATCGATTTGCTTTGTCCGTCAGTTGAAACTAAAACCAATATTGAACGAAAGCTGAGAATATATCCGTAGCCCCTCTATATTACCAAACTGTTTGTTTGCCCGCAGAATTGATCTTCGTATTCTTCATAAATTTTAAGACTTGTACTGTCTCCTGATTAAAATGCGGCTGCTCCGTTCCTCAAAAAATACAGGTTAACAAATGCAAATTCATAAATGTAATGTTTAAAGTACCCACCAGCCCTGGTTGCTAAACACTCCAGTCCCGAACCAAACCTGCAATTTTGCTGATGCTGATGTTCCAACGTCCACGCCCGTATTTTGCCGATGCATGGTTAGTGCCTTTATTTCTATTATTCGTTAGCCTTTCTTAGGTCTTTGTAAAATGCTAAAGGCGACTTTAATGTTCACCCTTTTTTCTGTATCACCGCCGATATAATCTATGCCTGCATCTATAAAATAGACATCTTTAACAGGGAAGCGTTTTCCTGCTCCCAATGTGAAAGCCGCAGATGTAAATCCATCTTCAGTGTCTATATCCGTTCCAACCAATCCATTAATAAAGAATCCTGATGAACCAATGTCGTATCTGTAACCACCTTTCAGAGACATCAGTTTCAGGTTCTTTTCATAAGAGTTCAGTACTTGCCTTGTTCCAAATGAAGTTAACCCAATTTGTCCTAATAAGGAGCTTTTGCTTGCTAAGTAATACTGGCCGGTTACCTCTATGCCTACACCGGTTTTGTAGCCAGGAATTGTATGCTTTTCAAGTGGAAAGGAAATTAATGGACCTGCTGAAATGCTTTTATCTCCTTTTTGTGCCCGGACACTTTCAAATAAACTAACTAACAGTATCAGAAAAATTAATGTTTTTCTCATATAATTTGTTTGTTTGGCTATTTCCGCTCCCTCCAAAGCAAGGTCGACCGCAATATTGCGAACGATTGGTTGACACACGCTAAACTACTCGATTACAGCAAACGACCCAAATATGAAAAAAACACCTACCCTTTTTCTAACCTGGCAAGTAATGTGTTATTTTCGGCTGTTAATATTTGCACTTGTTTTTTTAATTCCCGATTTCTTAAGTAAAGAACAATTGCCAATATTGGTATAATCAACGATGGTAATATTGCTACGAAAAGGAAAATCCATTCCACACCGCCTGGCATTCCAAATAATAAAGTCATAATGAAAGTTTTAAATTTTACCTACTCTAGTCAGTTTTCGGTTACCCTGTTAAATTTGTAATTGGTAGTTAAGTGGAAATATGACTAAGCCGGTCATTGCAAATTTCTCTCATATTCTTAGAAATAGATGGAATCAGGAATGTGATACGTGATTCCATCGATAGGCAATTTAGAATAAACGTGGTCAGATTTTTTAAATTTGAAGTAATGTTTTTCATTTACATAGCAAAAAAGATCCCATTTTAATACTGCCTCAATCTTCGCCCGTTCTTACACGAAATCGCATCCACGAATCCACATATCTGAATTCATTCCATTGATCAAACGCTATTTACCAGGGATCGACATAACAAGTACGGAAATTAAAGACCAGGGCATCAAACGGAAATAATTTCCGCAAAGTAAGCATTTAGCCGTATAAAAAACGTCCTGCCATTGTTGAAGTGAAAATATTTACGCCTTTTGGTTAGCGGCACAGCCATTTTTGAATTGGTTACAAACTTTCTTTTAACACCCTCCTCTCCCCTGCAAATATGCATTGCCAGGAAGGTAACATGTGATACCATATTTTTTTAACCTGCAGAAACAACCCGGCAGGAAATCCACAAGTATTTGAACCGCCGGTGCAGGACGTCATCTTATAAAGGCCACCATCGACAAATTCCCCAAAAACACCCGGGGCAAACTACATTTTTTTAATGCCTGCCTGTTTTGTTTAAGGGTGTAAACAAAAAAACATTTACATGCATCTTGTTTACACAAGTGTAAACAAAACATGTGTAAACAAAAAAATGTTTACAAGGGTTTTGTTTACACTTTTTATTTTTGCTACCCTTATAAAAATATCTAATCTCATGGCAAAAAAAAATCGCTGTGCGATGTTTTTATACCATCATAGAGGCATCAATTTCCGCGACCTCGGGAATTTTTTGGAAGTGAGTCCTGCCCTGCTTTATCTGCATGCAGCCAAGGCCCGTAAGCTGGCATCACATGCGATGTTGCCCTTGGCGGTGTGACAAAAAAAAAATCAAAACAAGTGTTAGCTGCAAGCGTTGCGGCGTTTCAATAATTTTATCGAACGTTCGAAGATTAGTATATTTGTTTAATACAGAAAATTATGCAAATCAAAACATTAGATATAGAATCTTACAGGCATTTAGAAAATATCAACTTTGACTTCACTTATCCAAATGGACATGCCAATGCCGGGAAACCTTTGGAAAAAATCTGTCTGATTGGCCAAAGTGCTACAGGTAAGACAACTATATTAGAGTTAATAAAGGATACATTTTTGAAAATAGAGACTACAGAAGTTCTTAATGGCGCTCATTTGTTTCATCACTTTCGTCTAAATTTTAAAGGTAAAATCGAGTTCTTGTATAAGAATGAATCTTTGATAATCAAAGAAAGCGAAATTGTACACAATGGAAAAGAGTATAAAAACATCGAAAGCGGCGGAGGAAGTGTAGGTAAACTAATTAACGATAGCTTGCGACTACTGTATTTTACTTCCGACATAATTTCAAAAGAAACCATTGAATTTTTTAATCAAAACCCAATAAATCTTAACAACTCAACTGATGAGTCATCCCCTTGGCCTAATAGAAATATAAACCAACCAAATTATATCTATGAATTCAAGCAGGAGATAAATAAAGAGATTTGGTTTTCGCTATTATCAAAAATATTAGACTATCGAAAGCGATTTACTCAAATGGCTTCAGAATTAATAAACAAGGGGGCTATCGGAGATTTAAATAAGCTAAATAAACAATATGCTAAATGGGCAGCAGATAACGAAAATCCACTTATTAAGTTTGCAAATTATTTTGATCCAATTTTGAAGAAACTAAATCTGGAAATTGATTTAGTAAACACTGAATATCCTATTCCAATTAGGTCAAAAATTAATGATGACGTAATTCCTATTTCAAGTCTAAGCACTGGAACAAAAGGCTTATTGCTCTCAATGTTCCCTTTGTTTACACTCGACACTACTGATTCAATTATTCTAATAGACGAACCAGAAAGATCCCTTTTTCCGGATATGCAAATTGATTTGATAAAACATTATAAAAATATTGCGCCTTATTCACAGTTAATAATTGCAACCCATTCACCGTTTATAGCAGCGGCATTTGAACCAGAGGAAAGATTTATTTTAAATTTTGATAGGAACGGAAAAGTAGAAGTTCGTCCAGGAATCTCCCCTATCGGCGATGACCCAAATGACTTGTTAATGAATGATTTCAATGTCGACTACTATAACGAGTTTGGGAAAAAAGCGTATCAAGATTATTTGGAATTAAAAAGAAAAGTTGCCAATGAACCTGAAGTTGAAAAGAAAAAAGAGTTAATAATTGAATTAGCTGAATTAGGCGACAAATATAATTTTTAATGAGAAAAGCGTTTAAAAGCGAAGAGTCGGCAATTTTAAAAGATCGTTTAAAATATATCGTCAACAATTCAAGGAATAACTTAAAGATTGCAACTATTTTATTATCAGAACAAAAGGGATTTTGTGCATATACTGATGAATATTTAAGTAGAACAGATGCAAAAGAAATAGAACATTTCAATCCCACTCTAAAAGGCACGAACGAAGATGATTATTGCAATTGGTTTTTAGTTAAGCGTCAGTGGAATAGCGAAAAAAGCACTAAGTGGGTAGAGTTTCAGCCTGTTCTTCATCCAACGGATCCTAATTTTGAGCAAAGAATCATTTATCTAGATGGGGATTATTTTGCAGCATCAGAAGATGATCTAGAAGCATTAAATCTCATAAAGCTTTTGAAACTGGATGATCCTGCTCTAGCTGAAAAACGAAAAAAATACATAGCAAGAAAGCGCCAAGAAATGGAAGCATTTCAGGAAGATGCACATACCTTCTTTTTAAATTTACTGGATGATGATTATTGTCACTTGTCATATTTGCGAGCTATAAAAGAAGAATTTGGCATAGATCTTTGGCTTATATTGGAATAAACACTATACAAAGCCTGCAGCTAACAGTGCATTTGCAAAGTCAGGCCTGGACATTGAAACTTGAGTAGCAGCAACATGGCAGTGGCGGTTTGGGGCTGGACTCATTCTAATGAACTTTTCATCAATTTGAACATCACAATCTAAATAGGCAGTTCCACCAGGCTGGACCAACTTTTATTCCCTGCCCTTCGGCAATGCAAAGTAAAATCCGCACCAGTAGCCAAACACAGCTGATTTAAACCCGCCAATGGTGAAGTAAGCTTTATGAAGCAGGAGGTGCAATGGTACCTCGCCTGGGGCAGACCAATGGAAAAGACGCTTGCGATGATAAAAGAAAAATCCCCGTAGGCAACAGCCCAACAAACTTTTGTTACGAAGACTCACCGGCTAAGCTACAATGTACTTTCAAACTTTTGCAAACCGCTGTTGGGCGAAGTTTTGTGAACTACAATTCATGCGGTAATTTTTAAATTCAACCTGTCACCGCCAGGTCTACACCAAAAGAAATTTTAGTTTTTGGAAAAAAATTATGCAAACGCGAGTATTCTGCAATCCGAAAGTAAAGGACAAAGTGACCCTTTCAAAAACTGCAGATGAAACAGGCAATGACCATATCCTGGTGGAAGTGGAGCTGGCACCCGGCGGTGGTACGCCGAAACATTACCATACTTCATTTACAGAAACATTTATCCCGGTACAAAGTGAATTAGGAGTTGATGCAGGAAGGGAAATCTACAGACTTTTATCGCCGCAGAAAGCAATCGCCGGGCGAAATGAGATCCATCGTTTCATTCGTTTCCATGTAAAAATCAGCCCGGCAGAAAACAAGTTTCTTGAAAGTTTGTGTATCGGTTATCGGCTTGCCGATGATGGATTAACTAATAATAAAGATATACCTAAACGATTCGACCATTTGGCGGTTTTGCCGGAACATTCAGATAGTCGCTTCACCGGCTTCCCAGGCCTGATTGAACTACTACTTTTAAGCCGTGCAAGGAAGGAAAGGAAAAGAGGCGTAGTAAAAGGATTAATAGAACCGTATTGTAACTAATTCAATTCTGTTGACTTTGCCGGCCTCACTTTCGGCAATGCATTATTGTGTTCGTGCATCTTGCCACGAATTAAAATCATTTTGTTTTATGAGCCTCCATGTCTATCTCAATTAATTGTCCTGTTACTGCCAGGCCTTTTACCTCAAGCCAGGTGCCTGTAGGGAATTGCTTTTTATAAATAGAATTCCGCAAACCGGATGCTTTGATAATATCTGCCATGTTGGTGGTATAAATATTTTCAGCCACTACATCGTCAAAATTGTAACCATAATGTTGCAGGATTTTTTCCAGGTCAGCATAACAATTTTTCATCTGTTGTTCCATGTTACCGGGCGCAACTATTGTCCCTGAATCATTCATACTTACTGCTCCGGAGATTTTAAGGTCGTTACCAATTTTTACAGCATGTGAGTAACCATAATCTTTTTCCAATTTTGGTCGTAAATTGAAATACTCAGGAGTGTCAGATTGTTTTTATATTTCGGTGTAGATGAGTATGATTTTGCATTCTGACAGACGTTTTTTGTTTGAAAAAATCATTCATTTAAGTTTTGCGATAAAAATTATTGATTTTCACTTTTTTCGTCTTGGTTAGCTTCGGGCTTAATTCTGTTCAGGAAAATTTCGCATAAAGCACAGCGCCTGCGCTGTTGCACACTAAACTATTCTATTAAGGCATGCGGCCCAAATAAAAAACGTTTCCCCTGGCCCTGGTTAGCGGAAAATTGGCCTGTCAAAAATTTTATACACCCTGCCCCGCTCATTTATTGCTGAGTTGTTCCGCCAGGCCGATTAAAATTCCTTCGGTGCCGCGAATATAGCAGAGCCGGTACGAGTCCTCGTATTGAACCACTTCTCCAACGAGTTTGGCGCCATGCCTGGTGAGCCTGGATACCATCTCGTCAATGTCCTCAACGGTGAACATGACGCGTAAATAACCAAGAGAATTCACAGGAGCAGTCCGGTGATCTGAGATAGTAGGCGGGCTGAGAAATCGTGAAATTTCGAGCCGGCTGTGGCCATCGGGGGTAACCATCATAGCAATCTCTACGCACTGAGTGCCCAAACCGGTAACGCGGCCAGCCCATTCTCCTTCAATCGTGGCTCGCCCTTCGAGCTTCAAGCCTATCTCCGTGAAAAAAGCAATAGCGTCATCGAGGGATTCTACAACGATGCCGACATTGTCCATTCGTAGTAAACTGTTTTTTGCCATGGTTATTTATTTATCAATTTATAATAAAAAGTCATAGTCTCTATCCAAAACTTCACTCAACCTGGTTTATATCCTGGCACAAATAAAGAAGATTGAAATTTGATTCGGTAAACATTCGTGCATTAGTGGCCATCCACAAAATTTTTGTTGCCAATAATTTCACAGGTTTGTGTACTAAAGCTGTGCAAGACACCCGCCCTCACGTACACTAAACTACTCTACTACTACTTCAAGCGACACCAAATATAAATGTTTCCCGAAAGCTCCCTATTTTGCGTGCAAGCAGACAGGGTAAGCACTTGTAACAGATAATAGCTTTATAGAAGACATGCTTAGTCCTGCCCCCGATTTTGCAAATACAATGGTATGTGTTCGTGCTTTTTCTTCTAAAGTTGTGGGCGCTTTTATTTATTTCTACGCTATACTAAGTTCTTATGATTTCCCTTCTTTTAATAGGTTGACAGCTTTTTCTATCCTTCTGTCCCGCGTCTCGTCGGTCTTCGCATCTTTAATAGGAACTACGATCCCTTTCTTTTTACTATTTGAAAGTGTTTCAAAAAACTTCTTTGCGGCAGCATTTTTATCGAGTGCTTTTTGAAATTCTGAGGGAATGTCTACCACACGGGGGTCTGTATCTAACTCGATGGTGACTTCTATTTGGTCACCACCCTGAACGCCGGCACCTTTACGATGCTCTGCACTTACACCCACCATATAAACTCCGCCCATGACTGCAATTGTGTTTCGATAGGTGTAACCGTTAATGGTTATTCGGACAGGTGGCTTCTTTCCTGCATTAAAACTCTCAACAATTTCAGGAGGAACTTTTATGCCGGTGGCGGTTTTGCCGGCTTCAAACAGAATGGTTTTAAATTTCATATTTTTTATATTATTGGCCTTGCGAAATTATACAAACAATTTAAACTGCTGAATCATGTTGAATGACGACTGGCCCCGCAGGCACATGCAGCCTGTTAAGGGTAAAGTAAATATTTTTTTCGCATCACTTTATAGTCGGTTAAGCCAGGTTCCCAGCTTTCACGGATTTCTTTTTCTGATTTGCCATCCACAATCTGTTGCCTGAATGAAGCATTGCCCGCTAGTCTTTCAATAACGCCCATTTGTGCGCTTAACCTGGAGTCAAAGAACTTTTCTTTGTTAGGAGAAGCGTTGTACAGTTCTATCATCCATTGCAGATTAACCTGTTTCTTTTTTCGTAACAGCTCAACATCATAGTTGCGCAGGTCGATGCCGTAACAAACCTGGTTCATGAAAAGCGGCGTTTCTGCCATTCCCTTTATGCTTGCTGGTGTGAAAGTAAAATCATATTTACCTTTTAGTTCCGGACTTCCAATTACGGTAAATGGGAAATACGTGCCGCGTCCGTGGTTTAGGTAAGTGCCTTCAAACAAACAGGTTGAAGGATACAGTAAAACCGATTGTTGGGTATTTAAATTAGGAGATGGAGGTACTGGTAAAGTATACGGCATATCGTGGTTGTAGTTAGCCACGGTAATAATTTTCAGGCTGCATTTTACTTTACCCGTTAGCCATCCCTCGCCATTTGCCATTTGAGCAAATTCACCAACGGTTAATCCATGCGAGATAGGGATACTAAACATGCCGATGCCCGATTTAAATTTCATGTCGAGTACCGGGCCGTCAATTAAATACCCGTTGGGATTAGGCCTGTCGAGGATGAGTAATTCTTTACTGTTTTCATAACAGGCCTCCATCAAACGAGACAGCGCATTGATATTGGTATAGAAGCGGCAGCCAACATCCTGAAGGTCATAAATTATGATATCAACATCAGCGAGCTCTTTTTTGGTCGGTTTATTTTTATTACCATATAAAGAGATAACAGGTATTCCGGTAGAAACATCGGTTTCGTCAGGTACAACCGTACCGGCGCTGGCGTTGCCGCGAAAACCATGCTCAGGGCCGAATACTTTCACAATATTAACCCCGAGTGTTTTCAAACTGTCAACCAAATGCTTTTTTCCAATGATTGATGTTTGGTTGGCAAGCAACGCCACCCTTTTCCCTTTCAAATAAGGCAGGTATTTTTCTGTTTGATCAGCACCGGTTTTCAATGAACCCTTACCGGCAACAACATTTTCCTCTGCCGGCAGATGATTACGGTTAAGAAAAACACCCAGGACAAGAATAACGGCGAGAAAAGGCTTCATTGTTATAATTTTTTAATGGTAGTGAATTAAAGAACGTTGGTACAATAGCCTACAACAGCCTACAGCGCTTGTGTTGAAGCACGCTAAACTAATCTATTACGGCAACGGCCCCAAAAATAAACTGCTTCGCGAAAGCGCTCTATTTGGCTTACGGGTGAATACGGGATGCACTTAATTGTAAGCAGGCAACGACTATACAAAAAGCCTCATTTGTAGTTGTAATCTATTAATTAATCCGGAAAGTAGTAACGAGGCGGCACAGAGCAAAGCCCTGCGCCTGATGAAAGCTAAATATTGGTTTGCAGTTTAATTTTAGTTCGTCAGCCCAACTTTTGCAAAACTGCTGTTTGCAGTATACCCTTCTTCTCGTCTTCTACTGAGATACCTGATTAGTAACACGGTGCGGTTCTTGAAATGCATTTATAAAATCTTTAGAGTTTGAAACCCAGCCCAACACGCTTTGAATTACTAAAAGCGATGCGTCATGATTGCTTCTTGGTAAACCATATCCAATCGGTTCGGCTACACAATCTTCAAGCACTATAGACGAATAATCTCTAAACATGGCATCACGCACGGTAGACTCCACACATACACTTGTAGTGCATCCCGTAATAATAAGATATTTTTTGCCTAGTTGTTTGAGAATAGAATCTAATTCCGTTCTATAGAAGCCGCTAAATCTCGTCTTATATATGACAATATCACCTGTTTTTGGCTTTAGTTCGGGAATTATATCTGTGCCCCAATTGTCACGAATCAGAATACGGCTTTTTGAACCATTGGGAGCATTAACGGTATCTCCAACATGTATCAGAAGATGTCTTACGCGGTTGGGTGATTCTTCACTACCGAGGTCAGACAGATCATCCCGGAAACCCATTTTAAGATAAATAATTTTTAAGCCTGCCTCCCGGGCGGTTGCCAAAACTTTTGCTGTTGGGTTTATTACCTTTTGAATCATTGAAATATCAATTCCAGCCCTGTCCATCATTCCACCTTTGCTGCCAAAATCATTCTCCATGTCAACTACAATAACAGCAGTCTTTGCAGAATCTATTCCAAGCGAGTCAGGTTTTGCCTTAATATATATATTCTTATGAATTTCATTCGTGTCGCCCGACGATTTAGCTGTAACATAAGATTTGCCTTTGTCAATATGGTTATTATCTATGCTGTCATTACATCCAACAAGAAGTGCTAAAAAACTTATTAAAAAATATTTTTTCATAATTGAATAGGTTTAATTTATTATTGATGAAAGGTTTTGGAAAAGGTTACTAACGTTTTGCATTGGCGAAGTACGGGGAATTCGCTGCTGGTCCTGCCCGGCCAACGAGGTTTAATTGAAAACGAAAATTACAAGTTGAACTAAAAGATCAATCGGAGAGGTCCTGCCCCGTTTTTGCCAATGCATTGTTAGCGGTTGGCGCTCCTGTCTCTCTTTAGTTTTTGGCTGATCATTTTTACTCCACCCTCAACTGTTTTTGTCATGTTCAATCTTTCGGTTCCCATAGTTGAATTTTGTTTCCTTCTGCGTCAAGGATATGGACAAATTTACCATAATCATAAGAGTCAATAGTGTCCACAATAGTTACACCATTCTTTTTTAACGCATCAACAAGTGCTTCCAAGTTTTCTACCCTGTAATTGATCATAAAATCCTTAGTTGAAGGTTCAAAGTATTTTGTCGTTTCGGCAAACGGAGTCCATTGTGTTTGTCCCTTCTTTGTACTGTCCGCCTCTTCAAACCATTCAAAAGTTGCCCCATATGGGTTTGTGTTTAAACCAAGATTTTCTTTATACCATTCTGTCATTTTTTTGGGGTCTTTGCATTTGAAAAAAACGCCCCCGATGCCTGTTACTTTTTTCATATTTGATGCTTTTTTATTTTGTCTTGTAATTATTTTTCTCTAATCCGAACCTGATAGAAAGATACTGCAATAACTAAAAATATAATGATGTCTTTTTCCTTTTGTCTGAATGTTTGTCTTTATGATATCGCTCGTTACGCTTACCGCTAACTTTTTGAATTGCCGAAGAATGATGATTAAAATTACCGAAAAGTTTGTTTAGAAAGAGTTCAGCCCCAAACTAAAGCTGATAGCGAACTGAAGCCGAAGTTACAATGTCCAGCCCTGACTTTTGGCAATGCATTGGCATGGGCAGGTTTTATTCTGCACTTGCTTTCTGTTTTAAGAACTCGTCTTTAAACTGGCGTGAAAAATAATATAAATCCATAACAATTCCATTAATTTTTGTCACGTTCACATACAGACAATGCCTAAACAGGGGGATTGATATATGAAAACGAGGAACAAGAGGTAAAGGTGTGGCGACAGCATGGAAATAGTAAAACGGCTACCATTAATCAGTAGAGAAAAGTGGTATAGTACTTGTTGTTTATTTTATGGCTGTTATTTGATACACAACTATTCTGTCATGAACGATGCAGTGGAGAATGTAAGAGTGCCTGACCAAAAGTTAAGAAATTCGGGTATAGATATCCTGGGAGGGCTTGAGTGGGGAACACATTGCTGCAATTTTTACGACACAAAGCAAGACCTGTATGATATACTTATCCCTTATTTTAAGGCTGGATTAGAAAATAATGAGTTCTGCCTCTGGATTACTTCCGATGCGATGACAGCAGCGGAGGCTATACACGCATTGCAGCAGGTTGTCCCCAACCTGGAAGACTATATCAAAAAAGGAAGTATAGAGATTATACCGCATGGAAAATGGTACATGAAAGAGACGATATTCGATACAGAGAAATTAATCAAAAGTTGGCTTGAAAAACTGGATAAAGCATTGGCATTGGGTTACGACGGAATGCGGGCCAATGGCAATGAAAGCTGGGTTGAACATACACTGTGGAAAGATTTCATAGATTACGAAAGGCAATTGAATTATGCCATTGCCAATCATCGGATAATCGTGTTGTGTACCTATCCGCTTGCAAATTGTAATGCTGCAGGATTGCTGGATATCGTACATACCCATGAACGTGCTGTAAGCAAACGAAATGACAAGTGGGAGGTCGTTGAAGAGCCTTTTCTAATTCAAACAAAGGCCCAGATACAGGCAGAGAATTCCCATTTAGAGCAGCTTGTCGCTAAAAGAACTTTTCAACTTGCTCTTACCAACGAGGATCTGCAAAAAGAGATCGCAGGCCATAAAGAAACCGAGGAGATATTACGTAAAACTGAAGCTAATTACAGGGAAATTTTTGATAAAGCCAGTGATGCGATTTTTATCATAGACGTTGAAACAGGAAGTGTCATTGATGCAAATGAAAAGTCATCAAAAATTACAGGGTTTTCCAAAGCGGAATTAATTAACCGGCATTATTTATCTCTTAGCCCGGATTGTATTGAAAATGAGGTCAACGAGAAAATACATTTAGCCGCCACCCGCGGCGACCAGATTTTTGATTGTCAATTCAGATATCGGGATGGTAATATTCATTGGGTAGAAGTAAACTTAACCTTCGCCAATATTGCCGGTACAGAAAGAGTACTATCATTCTTTCATGAAATCGACACTCGTAAAAGTGCTGAAGCGGCACTCCAGAAATCTGAAGAAAATCTGCACACTATTTTCGACAATACAGATACAGGATATATCTTGCTAGATATAAATCTTCGTATTATTTCTTTTAACCAGGTTGCTTTTGATTTTGTTTCCAGGGAACTTTGCCATGAAATTAAGACAGAAGAATATTTACTTAATTATTTCAGAGGGGAAAACTTGTCATTAACACAACAAAGTATAAAAGAGGTGCTCAATGGGGCGTATGTTAACTATGAAGTGTCATCTCCTCAACATAACGGCTCTGTCAAATGGTATTACAGACGAATGTTCCCTATTTTGAACGATAAAAACATCATTTCTGGAATAGTAGTGGCAACCTCTGATATCACCGAAAGGAAAAAAGCAGAAGAGGAAATAAGAAGATCAGAAGAGGATTATCGTTACCTATTTAATAATAATCCGGCTTGTATATTTATTGCAGATCCCATTAGTCTCAAAGTTATAGAAGTGAATGATACAGCAATTGAACAATATGGATACAGCAGGGAAGAATTTCTTCAAATGACCACTTTGGAACTTCAGAAGAGCATTTTAGAACTGCGGTCTGAAGAAGGCTATTCAAAGTATAGGGAATTTTTAGAAATGGCGGGCGCAGACGATACGGAGCTAAAATTATTTCTGAAATGGACACATCGTACTAAATCCGGCGATATCATGTTTATGAATATTGCTTCTCATAGAATCATGTATAAAGGGAGGCCGGTGATCCTTTCGATTGCCACTAATATAACCGACAAGGTTCTACTGGAGCAAAAACTGGATGAAGAAAGAAGAGAGAAACAGCTGGAAATTACTGATGCTGTAATTACCGCTGAGGAAAATGAACGACAGGAGATAGGGCGTGAATTGCACGATAATGTTAACCAGATCCTGGCTTCCTGCCTGCTGTACCTTGGCATGGCCCAAAACAAAGAATTAAAAGAACATCACCCTTTTATTGATGAAGTGAATAAATTTATTGGCATAGCCATTAATGAAATACGAAATTTATCCCACTCATTGATATCACCCTTCATAGAAGAATATGGACTTTTCGAAGCGCTTGATCTTTTGATTGAAACATTATCGAAAAGTAGTTTGCTCACCATTCAAAAGGAAGTCACGGGTCTCAATGAAAGCACGATTCCTGAAAAGCTCAGGTTATCAATATACAGGATTGTGCAGGAACAGATGAATAATATTCTTAAACATGCAAACGCCAGAAATATTCATATAAAATTAATCCGTGAAAAGGAACAACTCCTGTTGACTATAAAAGATGATGGAGTAGGTTTCGACCCTTCTGAAAAAGCAAATGGTATTGGCTTATTGAATATCAGAACCCGGGCTTCATTATTTAATGGAAAAATGAATGTTGTTTCATCGCCGGGAAACGGATGTGAATTAATAATAAACTTCCCCCAATAGTGTAGTTAAACCCGGTATTAGCCTTCCAAAACTTCAACTCCAATTTATCTATTCCCCGCTTATCGGTGATTATAAATCACATGAAAAAATCGCTCCTGTTTACGGGCTATCTCCCAAGCATCACGAGAAAGGGCTAGGAATTATGCTGAAGCCAAAGGATGGAATATCGTAACGGTGGATCGTTTAGATGCAATGCCATCAGGCGCAGGGCTCCGGCCCTGCGCCTGATGGCATTGCATACCTGGGATGAACAATAATAAGTATGGAATTAAAATCAGGGTATCAAACAGAAATAATTCCCGCAAAGTAATCATTTAAAGGCATCAAAAACCTCCACCTATTGTCGAAGTAAAAATATTTACCGCTTTCGGTTAGTAGCGTTCTCATTTCCTTGATTAATTACAAACTTTTTTTACTCCCTCCTCCCCTACAACATCCATTACCAGAAATGTATCCATGTGAACCCATGTTTTTATTAACCCGCACAAACAACTCAGCAGTAAATAACATTTATTTTAAAGACTGGTGCAGGAGGTCATTTATAAAGGCCACCATCACAAAAATTCTCCAAAAAAATCCAGGGGCAAACTCCAATTTTTTATTTCGTGCAAGTTTTGTTTAAGGGTGTAAACAAAATTGTGTTTACATGCATCTTGTTTACACTATTGTAAACAAAGCATGTGTAAACAAAAAAATGTTTACAAGGGTTTTGTTTACACATTTTATTTTTGTAACCTTATAAAAATACTGAATATCATGGCAAAAGAACAATCGCTGGTGGGTGTTTTTATGGAGCATACCGGCATCAATTTCCGCGACCTTGGTAATTTTTTGGAGGTGAGTCCTACCCTGCTTCACCTGCACGCAGCCAACACCCGCAGCCTGCCATCGAATGCGATGCTGCCATTGGCGCTCTCACAAAAAATAATTTCAAAACAGTTGAAAGCCGCACCCACAGCCAAACGTAATCAATCTAAACCTACTGCCGCCGAAGTAACCTTTGTAAAGAAGGAGGCGCAATGGTGCCTCGCCAGGTGCAGGCCACTGGAAAAGAAACTCGCGATCATTAAAGAAAAATACCGGCAGGGAGCAGCCACTGACTTGTTGTTGCAAACCCTGGCAGGTTTACCCGTGAGCCAAACAAGAAAACGGCAGCGCTGGATAGAGGAACAACGCTACCAGGCACAGAAAAAAATGGAAACCAATCATTGGATGCTGCAAAAAAAATTAGAAGTCGCGATCGGACTTTTGCAATTCGAGGCAAATCTTTGGGAGAATACCTGAAAAAATCGTGGGGAAATCACCCGAAATTCAGTTGTTTACCATGGAGATTTAAAAACAATTTTACAGATTTGATGCGATTGCATTCAATCATCTTTAAACGCATTCAACCTGCCCTGCCGTCTCAGCAAATTTGTGCAGAAAAAGCACGTAAATGCTTTTCCTGCAAATTCATTCATTTTTTTCAATCCTTCTATCTCCACCAGGTCCTCGTAGTTTTTCTACAGGTTGACTTTGATAAATGCTGCCTGTATCCTGGTGTCTTAGTCATTCGCTCAAGTATCAATCAAGAATTTTCTATCATTCCGTATACATCAATGGTGATTGAAGATGATATTTTAAGCATCAAAAAAAATTACCAGGCCGGGCACACCACAAAAGCTGGCACTCATCTATTTACATCTTCATTACTCTAATAGTATTGGTGCCGATATCGCACCTGAAAGGTTTGGTGATAAAATTAAAGATGCACCTGTTTGCACCGTAACCGTAGTGCCCCGCAAAAGCTGTATACTTTTAACGCTGATGTGATCACCACTAATAATCACCGGGTAAAAATTGTTGGGAGAAACAGCGATCAATACTTTGTCTGCCGGTTTTGGTATCGCCTGGCATAGCCAATTTGCAGCGGTATGCCAGTCAGTGCTTACATTTCCCGTCCAGGTATTAATATCGGGCGGCCCTACTTTAATGGTAAATGTCACCGGCGGGCCCGCACAACCCGATTTGCTGATGATAAAATTACCCCAGGAAACAGGCCCGGAAAAACCTGTGACGGTTGAAGTAACTGTGTTGTTAACCGCATTCATAATTGTAATGCTGTTATCACTCTGACTGGTTACATACACCAGCGTGCCATCAACGCTTACTGAAAGTCCGGAGGGTGCACTGCCTGTAGCAACCGTGGCGGTTACTTCATTGGTAGCGGTGTTAATTACCGAAATTGTATTGGATCCATTGTTGGCAACATATAAATTTTTGCCATCCGGGCTCAACGTTATTCCGTAGGGAGAATTGCCTACAGCTATGGATGCAGTAACTGTATTGCTACTGGTGCTGAGAACAGAAACGGTATTATTATTTGCATTGGAAGCATATACCCTGTTTCCATCGGCACTGGCGATAAGGCCTACAGAACTTCCGCTTGTCGGAATAGTTGCTACAATGGATCCACTTGCATTGATTACATATAAGTAGTTTAAAGTAGAAGCATACAGTTTCGCACCATCCGGGCTGATTGCCAGGCTAAAAAGACCGCTGCCTGTGTAAAAATAATTTATCAAACCATTGTATGCTGTGTTATAAACCGAAATAACACCGCTATTATAGTCAGCTGTATAAAGCCTCGATCCGTCGGCGCTCACACAAATATTATAGGATATGCCATTCAATGGAATCGTATAGGTAACCTGGTTGGTAGAAGTATTGATTACTGAAACAGATGCGGGATTGCCAATATTGGAAACGTATACCACACTGCCATTTGGAGCTGCTGCAACAGCCCACGGAGAAGATCCTACAGGAATAACCGCCACGACTTTATTACCAGTGAGGCTTACCACCGACACGGTATTGTTGTTGGTATTTGCAATATAGGCGTAACCAATACCTGCCGAAACAGGGGTGACAGAAATAGCGGCCGTTGCAGCCAGTGTATCAGTATTTACTGCAACAAATGCGGGAATACTTCCTGTACCGGTAGCCGCCAGGCCGATGGCCGGGTTGTTATTTGTCCAGCGGTATTGTATGGCTGTTCCGGAAAAAGAAATCGCAGGCGATGTTGTACCCGGACAAACCGTTCTGTTGGCCACCGGGTTAGCGGCAGGCATAGGATTTACAATGAACCCAATGGCGTTGCTGATGACAGTGGTTTGCGTTACACAAAAAATACTGCTGCTCAGTGCGCAGGTAATGGTATCGGCGTTTAAAAGGTTATTGACTGTATAGATCACGCCGGTACCTGCATTTATCCCATTCTTTTTCCACTGGAACAAAGGCGAACCGCCACCATTGATTGCAGTGGCGGTAAACGTAACCGTTGTGCCTGCGCAAATACTATTCACCGAATTGCTGGCAATGCTTACTGAAGGCTGTACAGGTGTTGTTGAAAAGATGCTGATGGCGTTACTAGTAAGCGTTACTGCACAAGGGATATTGGTAGACATGACACAGGTAATAGAGCCTGTTGCAAAGCCATTGTCATTATAAATAGCACTGTTGGTACCTACATTTAACCCGTTCTTCTTCCATTGATACATCGGTGTACTGCCGGCATTCAGAGCAGTTGCTGTAAATACAATATTATTT
This sequence comes from Ferruginibacter sp., assembly GCA_025963635.1. Taxonomy (GTDB): domain Bacteria; phylum Bacteroidota; class Bacteroidia; order Chitinophagales; family Chitinophagaceae; genus Ferruginibacter. The sequence continues at coordinate 35,685 of JAOQAK010000011.1, read as the reverse complement.
CCGGCACACACAGACCCTGATGTGGTAGAACTGATATTGATAGCCGGATAAACCGATGGTGTGTTGATGGTAAGTACAATGTTGTTACTGGTGGCCTGCGAAGCGACTACACAAAACAGGCTGCTTGTTAATACGCAATTGATGATGTCGTTATTTACAAGCGCATTGCTGCTGTAAGTAACGCCGATGCCAACATTTATTCCATTGCGCTTCCATTGGTAAAGTGGGCTAACACCTCCGTTAACGGCATTGGCAGTAAAGGTTATAGTAGTGCCTGCGCAAATTATCCCGCTAAAATTAGCAACAATGCTTACAGAAGGAATAATGGCCGGCGTATTTACGGATACTGCTACGGGCACCCTTGTACTTGCACAAAGCGGAATCGTTTCTGTACTGGTTACCGGCGTATATCCCAGCGTTTCTGATATTCCGCCAAACTGGCTGGATCCTTCATTATGAAAATACATTCTGTTAGCTTGTGGATCAAAAACAATTGCAGCCATATCACCGAGATATGAAAATGACTGAAGAACTGTGGTTGTGCCGGTAAGTACATTTCTTTTTGAAATAGTATATGAGTTAGCTACATGACAGATGAAGTAATTAGTGCCGTCAAACTCTGCCCAGCCATAGCTTGCCCAACCCTCACTGTTGCTAAAGTAAAAACTGCCTGGTCCGTTCAATTTGGTTACAGTGCCGTCGATTAAGTTGATATTGTAAAAAATGCCACCTGTATATATCAATAAAAAACCTTCACCGGGAGCCATAAAAGTTTGGCTGCCCATGTTCACCACTCCGCTCAATGTTAAGAAACTACCGGTAGGTACAAGGCTTTCACTTAACCGGTAAAGCCTGGTGATGCTTCCATAAGAAAGAGATGCACCGCCACTGGTGCTGGTACCCAATTGCCATAAATCGCCATTAGCGAGATTTGAAAAGAAACCATCTCTTAATGGGAAAGAAGTACCGTCGGATAAATTTTTAGAAAACCTGCCTGTGTAATAATCACCCGTGTAGTAAACATAGTTGCTACTCAACACTATCCCGGCGTGGTCGTCACCCGTAATTGCATCATGATCAATCACAACACCACCGGTAGTACTGATCGACTTGACTATTTTACCTGTTCCCGAATTTGCCGACCCTCCTTCAGCATAATATACAGTGGTTGTTCCGGGCGATACATAAACCGAATCTCCTTTTGCAATCGGGGTACTACCTGTTACAGTTGTGTACCAATTAATAATATTTCCGGCTGTGGTAGGCTTAGCAGTAAGTAGTGCCACCTGCCCACAGTTAATGGTCACCGGTGCTGAAACGGAAGGAGCAGTTACCGTTGACATAGTCATAATAATGGTATTACTTTTTGCAGTAACAGTAACAAAACATGGATTATCACTCCTGAGAGAACACATGATGCTGTCATTCTGAACCAGGCTGCTGGTGATATAAAAGTTGCCTGTATCAACTACTTTTCCATTTTTACTCCATTCAAACACCGCAGATGCGCCTACATTTAAGGCGGTTGCTATAAACGTAACAGATGAACCTACACAAGCGTTACTGCCAGTTGATGAACTGATGCTAACAGAGGACACCGCAGTTGAACTTACTGAAAATTGAATGGCGGTACTGGTTACGCTCGCGGGACTTACACAGGAAGCTGTGCTGATTAAGGTACAGGTTATACTGTCTCCATTGGCAAGACTGTCATAAATGAAAGTAGCAGATCCGGCACTAACCGTAATCCCGTTTTTACACCATTGGAAAATTGGAATGGCGCCTCCATTAACAGGGGTAGCAGTAAAAGTTACAGGTGTTCCTCTACAAATATTGGTAGAGGTATTGGCAGCGATGGTGATGAGCGGTACCAGGATCGGTGCATTGACAACAGGTAATATAAAATTGTAGAAGGCACTGTTCAAGATGCCATTGCCTGCAGCAATTTTACCACTGTAATTGGCAATAGGTACATCCGATGGTTTTTCGAGGATGATTTGAGCTGGTGGCAGGGGGGCATTGATTACATTCACAAGACCAGCAGCAATTGCAGCAGAATCCCAAATGATGGTATATACAGTGGGGCTGCCTGTGGTACCCGTATAAGGCAGATAAGCATTTTTAGCCACCTTGCAAACTCCTGCAACTGCGCCAGGCAAAATTGCATACACTGAGCTAACACAAATGGTTATCACCCTTCTTAAACCACCGCTGCATGCATTAACGGGTGTTACAGAAATGCTGTCGCAGAATGCAAATGCCGGGATGCGGACACTGATCACATTGCTATCGGCGCCGTAATTAATTACCATACCGGCGGGCAGTTTCCAAATATACCGTGTGGCATTGGCAACCGGTGCGATGGAATAGGTAACATTTCCCGCGCCTTGTGAAGGAGTGAGTGGTCCGGATATAGCACCTGCATTTCCAACCGAAGATGCGGTAACCGGGTTCAGCGCTATAGTAATAGAAATCGTTCCGCAGGATCCGGTACCCGTGGCCGTATATGAAATAGGCGATGTTACGGTTGCACGCACAATAGTTCCGCCACTTGTATCAAGGCCAGTAACAGGCGCCCAGTTCCACGAGGTGTAGTTACCGGTATTGCCTAAATTAATGGGAACCGCTGCACCCATACAGACATCATTTACTTTTCCAATATCCGCGGTGATTCCATTGATACTTAATCCCACACTGGTGGCAGCAAGCGCCTGTTCCAGGCTCGATGTATTTAAAATATGGGCAAAAGAAAAACTGGTACTTTCATTTATATTCAGCGTGCCCAACTTAAAAGCAATTGAAATGGCGCTATCCCCAAAATTATTTTTACCAGCCTGTGTCAAGCCAATGCCATTCCAAATAACTTGAGCACCCCTGTTGGTAAATCCTCCCATGCTTACACGGGCCCTGGGATCAGCGCTTCCTAAACCAAGATAATCTGAACCATCGAGCCGTGTGGTAGCTGAAACCAACGAACGGTTACAGGCGTTGGGGTTTTGATAAACAACAGAATTATAAGTACTGGAAGTTGCAGTGCTGCCGGGAGTGCTGTACCCCTGGTCCGGATCAACATTGCGCATATAATAAATATTATTCACCGGTGCACCCGATGTATTGGTAATCGTAACTTTTGTTACAAAAAACAAAGCCCCGGATGGAATATATGTTTTGGCGTTGATAATTAATCCACCGGCGGTGCCTTGCCAGGTAGCAGATTTTTCAAGGCTACCGGATTGAACGCTTATTATGGAACCGGCTATTTCGCTTAAGTTACAAATCAGGTTATTGTTGTAATTCGTTCCGTTAATGGTTAATCCAAAACCTTCCTCAGGAGTGCCTGGTAAAAAATAATCGCCTATATAATTCAGCCATCCCTTTTTACTGGTATCCGCAACAAAACCCAACTGGCCGGCCGAGCTTGCAGAACCTGTTCCACGAGGGTGAAAACCGGGTGGGGCTACCACCGTAGAAGCGAAATTACCACATGGCCCTACCGCTACTTCAACATAGCTTTCCTTTAAAAATGCATTCCCGTTCAGAAGTTGGGTAGAACAATTCTGGATAATCATTCTTAAAATATTACTGGAAACGGAGTAAGCACTAACGCAAACCGCGGGTGTAGTGCGGGTCATCACACACCAAATACTATCCCCGCTAACCAGGTTACCTGAAACATATACCATGCTGTTGGTTCCAACATTCCCACCGTTCTTTTTCCATTGAAATGAAGGAGATACACCTCCATTAGAAGGAGTAGCCGTGAATGTGACCACCGTGCCTGAACAAGGGCTTGTTCCAACATTGGAAGTGATGACAACTGCAGGTGTTATGGTAGTATTAACAACAAATGTAATTTTATTACTGAAGGCTGTAAACGGGCTGGCACAAGGCAGGCTGCTTATAAGGTAGCAGGTTATTGAATCATTCGTTTTAAGACTGGTAGTAGTATAAGTAGCTGTGGTAACTCCTGTAGGGATGCTATTTTTGCGCCATTCGTATATTGGTGAAGTACCTCCGTTCACTGTTACCGCTGTAAATACAACGGGCATGCCTGAACAAATCGTATCCATTTTATCGGCCGAAATAGTTATTGCCGTCACCAGTGTGGATGACAACAACATTGTAATGGCATTGCTGGTAGCAGTATCAGTTGCCGCACATGTCGAATTGCTTAGCAGCGAGCAGGTAATGGTATCATTGTTCTGCAGTACAATAGTGGTATAAACTTTCCCTGTAGATACATTTGTACCGTTTCGCTTCCATTGAAAAACCGGTGTTGTTCCCCCATTGATGGCGGTTGCGGTAAAACTGGTACTACTGCCGATACAACCGGGATTAGTTCCCGCCGATATTGCAATAGAAACTGAAGGTACAACGGATGAATTGCTGATCTCCAAATCAGCGCCATTATCGGCACTGGTTACTGAGGGACTACTGGATACTATCCTGATTCGGTATTTTTGTCCCGCCAATGCAGTATTGGATATAATTGCATTAATGGTGCCACTGGTTATACCAGTCAGTGTTCCAATATTTACAGGACTGTTGAATCTGCCCGCAGTGTCAGAAAGTTGTACTGTAAAAATATTACCTGTGTTGAACGCACCGTTCGTAGTGAAACTTATTGGAACTGCCTGGTTAACACAAAACGAACTGGCTGATAAAGGCGGCATGTTGATGCCATTGGCCGTAAAGTTCACTTTGCCCTTGCAAAAAAAGGAATCGCGTACATACATCGTATAGCTGTTGCCGGCTATTAAGCCAGTAAATTGGTTAGATAGCTGGTAATTGATACTATCGAGAGAATAGGCATACGGTGATTGCCCGCCTGTTACACTTACCGCAACGCTGGTACCGGTACTGGTTACATTGATATTGAAACTTGGGCAAGTCAGGGGTTCGCCGCCCCTTGAAGATTTAAGTGATGCCCTGAAGCTATCAAGTGCGATACTCATGCGGATCGTTTGCCCAACACTAAACATCGCCATACAAATGCTGTTGGAATAATCCATATAATTCCGGTACATTCTGCCTTCCGGGTTTGTGCCTGAACAGCCCGTTGGTACAACACCTATCCCACAACCACTACTTGGCCCGCTTGCAGGAGGCGTATCATCTATACCGGCCGTACCTGGAAAATCGTTGCCGCAGGCTGCATCGCCCCAGATATGCCGAAGCCAAAAGTAATGTCCCGCCTCATGGGTTAATACCCGCCCATTGTTATAGTCCGTTGTTGCTCCCCTGGGGATACTGCCTTTTTCAATTACCACTCCTTGCTGGCTTAAAAGTCCGGCCGGGTTTTCACCAGACGTTATCGGAAATGCCGCATACCCGAGAAGTCCTGAAACGGAAAAAGTTCCGATCCAAACATTGAAATATTGATTTGGATTCCAGGCATCGGCGCCGCCGGATGCGGTAGACTTTATCGGATCACTGGTATAGCCGGAACCTGTGCTAATGGTTGAGGAAGCATACCGAATGATGCCATTTGTATTGATACCGGCCGGTGTACGCTGCGCCAGGGTAAATCTTATATTACCTTTTCCGAAAAGCGGTTTGAAGGCGGCCGGTATTTTAGTGCTGTCGCCATTATTGCCGCCGAAATCTTTGTTGAGGGTATCCAGCAAGGCATATATCTGTGCATCAGTTATCGAGGATGGGCTTGAATGAACAATGTGAAAAACTATAGGAATTGTAACAACGGTAGCCGAAGCCATGATTAAATTAAGCGGAGAAGCATTGGAAGATGCAGCCCTGGCTTTTGCAAGCTTGCCAGCCACAGCATGCCCCATCTTTTGTTCCATCTGTTCGTATTGAAGCCTTAATGCCGGATAGGCTCTGAACTGTGTTTCAAGCCATTCCTGGGTTCCACATAATTCATGCTCATTTATTTGTTGTTGGGGATTTTGGGCGAATCCAACATGATACAATGACGCAGCAAGTAATATACTTACTAAAAAACGCATCCATCTATTTTTCATAAAGTAGGTAAAAAAGACACTGTCAGCAGTTGCTGCCGGTAGAGGGTAAAGAGTAAGGGTTGAAATATTTGCTAAATGTATTTACAAATTTTGGCTTTTAACATTTTATCTCAGTTTGATTAATGGCAGATGCATAAAAAATGAATCACGGGAAAAAGAAGTTGCTTCGGAACCATGAAGGATGCCATTTTATAATTGCAAGTTTATCAATTTACGAAGGTGAAGGCATGCGATATATAGGTAGACATTGCTGGGAAAAGATGAAGTTGTTTGCTCCGCCAGAAGCGTCGTGTTATAGAACGTGTGGCATCATTGTATGAGCTCCATAGGTGCAACCGCTGCCGCGGAATTTACGTGGCTCTGATGTAGCCAAAACATTAAAATGAATATGGGACCGCAATCCCGTTGGCACCATGCGTTCCAATGGAACGCTTTAACATCGTGGTCTTTTCTACCCACCAAATGTTCCTAGGGAACATAGAATAGGCATCCGATGCAGGATAATATATACGCTATTATCATCTTACCAAACGCAAACCAAACAGAAGTTTTAATTTTCTGGGTCATACTCCCCTCTCCTTTGGAGAGGGGCTGGGGGTGAGGTCAAATCGCCGCTCTAAAATATCCCCTATTCGCAGGTTTATAAGCCATACAAAACGATATTATAAAACACCCGCTACCAAAACCTCGCCCTCTATTTCTTTAGAAGATAACGCGGTCGCTTCAATTTTATTTTTTGATAATCCGGATTCTGTTACACAGATCTGCCATAAATTATATCCCCCTGAAAGATTAAAAACATCAAATCCATTTTGTACCAATATGCGCTGCGCAAGATATCCTCTTAGGCCTCCCGCACAATAAATATAAATGGTTTTATTTTTTGGGATTTCATCCAGCCTGCTTCTTAATTCGTCTAATGGGATGTTGATTGCATCGGCTATTTTACCGCTGCTGTATTCATCTTTGTTGCGTACATCCAGCAACATATCTTCCGCTTGTATATTTTCGAATTCATTCCAGTAAAAAACTTTTAATCTTTCCAGTAAAATATTTTCCGCTACAAAGCCAGCCATATTCACCGGGTCTTTTGCAGAAGAATACGGCGGAGCATATCCATGTTCAAACTCAACCAGCTCATAAATGGTTTTATTTTGTTTAATAAAAGATGATAAAATATCCAGCCTTTTATCAACTCCATCATAGCCTGCTACCTGGGCGCTTAATAAACGTCCGTCAATGGGCGAGAATGCAATTTGGATCGTCATCTGTTGCGCATCGGGGTAATAGGCTGCATGTGAACCGTTGTGGGTAGTGGATACAATATGATCGATACCTGCTGCTTTTAAATGTTTGGAAGCAGTGCCTGCAGTTCCCACCGTCATGTCAAAAATCTTTACAATGGCGGTGTTGATCGACCCTTTGTATTGCTGAACGTTACCTAATACAATATTATTGGCGCAGGTGCGGCCCTGTTTATTTGCGGGCCCTGCCAGGTAAGTTACCATTGACTGACCCGTAATTGGATTTCCAAATTCAATGGCATCTCCTACCGCATAAATATCGGGATCGGATGTTTGCAGGTATTCATTTACCCAAATGCCTTTGCCGGTGCCAATCTTCAACCCCGCCTGCACAGCCAGCCTGGTATCCGGACGAACACCGATGGAAAGCAACACCATGTCCGTATTCAGGATATCTCCATTTTTCAAAGAAACATTCACCTGGTTGCCACTTCTTTCAAAGCCAGTTGCAGCGGTGTTTAAAATGAGGTTGACTCCTTTTGAGCGAACATGCTGCTGAACGATTGCTGCAATGGGAAAATCAACCGGGGCTAAAACCTGGTCGCCCATCTCGATCATCGTAACGTCAATGCCAAGATCGGTAAAGTTCTCGGCCATTTCCAACCCAATAAATCCTGCTCCGATGATCACCGCTCTTGTGACCTGGTTGTGTTTGATATAACTTTTAATATAATCCGTATCGTTCACATTCCTCAAAGTAAAGATGCCTTCACTGTTGATGCCCGGTAATGGCGGCCGCAATGGCTCTGCGCCGGGTGACAGAATTAATTTATCATAGCTTTCGGTGTATGCTTCGCCGGTTGCCTGTATCACAGCAGTAACGGTTTTTTTTATCGGATCAACCTTGGTTACTTCAGTCGATATTCTTACATCTATATTAAAGCGCTCAATAAAGGAAGCCGCTGTTTGTACAAAAAGTTTATTCCTGTCCTTTATTACATGGCCGATATAATAAGGTAGGCCGCAATTTGCATAGGAGATATATTCGCCTTTTTCAAAAATAACAATCGTCGCATGCTCATCCAATCTTCTTAACCTTGCTGCTGTGCTGGCTCCCCCGGCAACTGCGCCTATTATGATGTATTTCATAGAGATTATTTTCAGATAAATGTTCTTTATTAATGATGCCAAAAGTAGGGTTTCCGGAAACGTTTAAATGTAACATTAGTCATGTTCGCAGGCTGAATAAAACGCTTTTAGGATCCGCAAAATATACAATGATAATACCTTAAAAATGCACACACGGTAACATTTGTAACACTTCATCACCAATTCACTGATTCGGTAAAACAATCATTTCGCATGCTGATAACCGTCATAGTGAAGGCATATTTCTATCATTAGAAACGGGGCAATACACATCGATTTTTACACTTTGATAAATAAGCATCTAAAAAATCAGCACATGAAAAATCTTGTTATACTCGGCGCCGGGACTGCAGGTACAATGATGGCAAATCATTTACATGCTCAATTGAAACAACCCGAATGGCAGATCAATATCATTGATGAACGTGAAGAACATCATTATCAACCCGGCTATCTTTTCCTGCCTTTTGATATTTACTCACCGGAACAGATCATTAAAAAAATTGAAGATTTTATACCGAAGGAAGTAAAACTCATCAAAGAAAAGATCGATGTTATATTGCCCAAGGAAAATAAAATTAAATTGGCCAATGGTGATGAACTGCCCTATGATCTTCTAATCATCGCCACAGGAGCCAAAATTGCTCCTGAAGAAACAGAAGGAATGCAGGGAACCGAATGGCAAAAATCTGTGTTTGACTTTTATAGTTTTGAAGGTGCATTGGCTTTGAGGAATAAATTAAGAGATTGGCAGGGAGGTAAACTGGTGGTGCATATCACTGAGATGCCGATTAAATGCCCCGTGGCTCCTTTAGAGTTTGCATTTTTGGCAGATTCATTTTTTAGCGACAAACACATGCGGGATAAAGTGGAGATAACCTATGTAACTCCCCTGAGCGGGCCATTTACGAAACCAAAATGTACAGAAGCCCTTGCTTATTTACTGCATGAGAAAAATATCAACATTGAATGCGATTTTGCAATTGAACGGATCGACAATGAAACAAAAACGATGGTGGGATATGACGGAAGAACCATTCCCTTTGATCTGCTGGTAACCGTACCCACCAATAAGGGCGATGGATTAATTGAACGATCCGGGATGGGCGATGATTTAAATTATGTGCCGACACATAAAGCCACTCTTCAGTCGAGAGATTATGCAAACATTTTTGTAATCGGTGATGCCAGCAATATACCCGCTTCAAAAGCTGGTTCTGTTGCACACTTTGCCGCAGAGATACTAACAGAAAATGTATTGCTCTATGTAAATGGAGAACCCTTGAAAGAAACGTTTGACGGACATGCGAACTGCTTCATTGAAACAGGCCATGGTAAGGCGCTCCTGATTGATTTTAACTATACGCATGAGCCGGTGAAAGGAACGTTCCCCTTTGCCCGCATCGGACCTTTAAGCCTGCTAAAAGAAAGTAAGATGAACCATGTAGGTAAACTTGCTTTCAGGTGGATCTATTGGAACGTTTTGCTGAAAGGAACGCACATACCTTTTGTGTCAGCAACGATGTCTGAAAGCGGAAAAATTTACAACTAAGCATGGTGGTGAATGGGGAATGGTGAATGGTCAATATTTCACGATTGCCCATTCACCATTCACGAATCAACCCGTCACTTTTACACTTAACATAACACTAAAAAATTATTAATCACTAATACAGTAATCATGGAAACGATCATTGCGGGTAAACACATTACCGTTAACGAAGAAGGGTATTTAACAGATGTTCATCAATGGGATGAAAAGGTAGGCGAGGCAATTGCTGCAGATGCCAATATCACTCTAACTCCGCGGCATTGGGAAGTAATCAAATACCTGCAAAAAGAAAATGCGGACCAGGTAGCGCTCACGATTAGGCGCATTGGCAAAAGCAATGTGGTAGATATCAAAGAGTTCTACCAGCTATTTCCATTGGCCCCGTTAAAAACCGCTACAAAAATTGCCGGCATACCAAAACCCGCCGGTTGTATTTAACCACAAAAAAACAAAGCCATGAACGATCCTAAGGAAACAATCAAAAAGATGATGATCATCTTATCAAAAGGAACGCTGGAAAACGTATATGCAGCTTTTGTGCTGGCCAACGGAGCCCGTATGGAGGGCATAGAAGCAGAAATGTTCTTTACTTTTTTTGGATTGGAAGCCATTCATAAAAAAAGACTTCAAAGCTTACACGTGGCAACGGTAGGAAATCCATCGATGCACATGCCCACGATGCTGGGCGGCCTGCCCGGTATGGAAGCACTGGCCTCACACATGATGAAAAAGGAAATGGAAAAAATAGATATGCCGGATATCCCCGAATTCTTAGACATATTAACTGCTTCGGGAGTGAAATTATGGGCGTGTAAATTAGCGATGGACATGTTCCATTATACAAAAGAAGACTTGTTCGACGGTGTGGATGCAGTAATTACCGTGGGAGGTTTTTACAAAAAAAGCGCTGGGGAAGGTGTACACATGTTATTTATATAGGCAACTGGGTTTATAAAAGGCTTCTATGAAAATAGCAGCAGTAAGGCTTGCAGATAGTCTGCATTAAAGCACGACCGCAAAAAACATGCGGGCGCATTGGCGTCGATCACAAAAAAGCAGCAACGATGCTGCTTTTTTGTATGTAACCTTTGTTACTTACAACAAGACACATTGATTTTATATTTGCGGCAATAATAAACCTGGCCTTAACGGCGGGTGGGACACAATAAACATTCATCAATTTATGAAACGAACAATTTTAAGCAATTGGAGCTTTATGCGATTTTTCGGGCTTGCTATGGGGATCGCCATTGTTGTACAAGCCGTAATTACGCATCAATGGATGATTGGCATTGTTGGCGTGTTATTTACAAGTATGCCGATATTTAATATTGGGTGCTGTGGCCCGGATGGATGTGCTGTACCTAGCACAAAGAAATCTGCACCTGCCAAAGATATATCGTATGAAGAAGTGGGTTAGTAATAATAAACTGTACCTCACAGGTGCTGTGATAGGCGCCATTGCCGGTTTTGTATACTGGCAACAGGTGGGATGTGCATCCGGTACCTGCATGATTACCTCGAAACCATTGAACAGTACCGTTTATGGAGCATTGCTGGGTGCCCTGTTGTTTGGCCTGTTTAAAAAAGATCAACAGCAGATCAAAAACGGAGAAGAATCGCACAAATAATTTCGTCAAATCAGGCAACGGCACAGCCACCGTACAAAAGGTTTGCGCAAGATCTTCCCTATTTTACCATAAGCAGCATAACTATAAAAAAAAACAAATGAATATTTTCAAACAATTATTTAGCAGCACACCTGCAGTTGATTTATCAACGCTTATTAAAGAAGGAGCCTTCTTAGTAGATGTGAGAACGCCGGGTGAATTCGCCGAAGGCCATGTGAAAGGCTCTGTTAATATCCCCCTGGATGCGGTGCAGGCACAATTGGCAACATTTAAAAATAAAAAGAACATCATAGTGTTTTGCCGCAGCGGCGGCAGAAGCAGCCAGGCGAAATCTATCCTGGAACAGAATGGATTCAGCAACGTAGTAAATGGTGGCACATGGATGAATGTAAACCAGTTTGTAAAATAACCTTGCTGAGTTACAGACTTTGTCCGGCCCTGCCGTGGTTTGTGTCCTCACCGACCACTTGCCGCTACAGCAATTTTGAATGCACGCTCAAAATACATAGGCATTATTTTATGTTAAATAAGTATTTTTAAGGGCCATGAATAATACTACCATTTTCGATTCAATTTTTGAGCCCGCTTTGATAAAAGAAATGCAACAGTTTGGAGAAATAAAGCATTTTAAAGAGGGTGATATCATAATGGATTATGGCAAGTATATCCGCATGATGCCGATCATCATCAATGGCACAGTAAAAGTGCTGCGCATGGATGAAAACAATAAAGAAATTTTGTTGTATTATCTCTCGAGCAATGAAAGTTGCTCCATGGCATATAGCTGCTGCGTAGAAGCAAAAAAAAGCGAAGTAAAAGCAATCGCTGAGGATGATGTTGAATTGATTGCCATACCGCATGTGAAATTAGACGAATGGCTTTGCAAATACCCGGGGTGGAAAAACTATATCATGCGAAGTTTCAACGAGCGTTTCCTGGAATTGCTGAAATCAATCGAAAGCATCGCTTTTCATAAATTAGATGAACGCCTGGTGGCTTATCTCAAAGAAAAAAGCAGGCTCTCCCGTTCAACCGTTATCAAAGCATCTCATTACCTTATTGCAGATGAATTGGCTACATCAAGAGTGGTAATATCACGTTTGCTTAAACAATTGGAGAACGATGGTAAGATATTAATGTACAGGAATGAAATTAAATTAATGAAGTCGTTTAATTAAATCATCTAAGCCCACCTCACAGGTTTTAAAAACGGCTGAGGTTTTTGCTCTATTTGTATGCAACCGGCTTAATACCTGCATGGGTAGGCTTTACCTGCCGAATACTGCCATCTGCATCAAACTCCAGTTTATCAATACAAACCTCTCTATTGTAACCCGCGGCCCCTCCCATGGTAATTCCATTCGGATAATTGAAACGATGATAAACAATATACCATTCATCTTTTCCGGGGATCTGCAGTATGGAATTGTGCCCCGTTGCAAAAATTCCGGCAGCGGTATCTTTGGCAATTACAAGATTATTGCCGGGTACTATTATCGGTCCGGCAGGTGAATCAGCAGTCCCATACCGCACCCTGTAATTTTCACTCCTTGTATCCTCTTCCGACCAGAGAAAATAATACTTACCATTTCTGAAAAAAACAGTCGTGCCTTCACGAAAAGTTTTATCCGGGGTAATTACTTTGAGGGTTTCCTGTTTAATGGAAATCATATGTGTATTGAGTTCGGCGCATGCCATGTAACCATTGCCCCAGTATAAATAATCTTTCCGTGATACCGGATCATGAAACACTTCCGGATCAATCTGCTGCCCACGGGTTACTCCTTCCGGGTACTTATCAACCAAGGGTTTTCGGGTATCCTTAAACGGCCCTGCCGGATTATCTGCGACTGCCACGCCAATTTTCTGCCCAGCAGTGAAATAGAAAAAGTATTTGTATTGCCCATTTATCTTCTTCTCAATAATGCAGGGCGCCCAAGCATTTTTCTTTGCCCAGCTTACCTCTTTTTCCAGGTCGAGGATCACTCCTTCATCTTTCCAATCTACCAGGTTGGTTGAAGAAAATGTTTTGAAATAAGTGCCCGACCAATTGGTAAAACCGTCACTCGTTGGATAGATATAGAACTTCTTTGTTTTTTCAGAATATAATATGTCAGGATCTGCATAATATCCATCCAGCACAGGATTGTGATTGGCAGTTGCGTACACTGTCCATTTCTCTGATGGTTGCCCTTTTAAAGAGATAGTGTATTGAACAGGGCCTTTCGTGAAGTTTTGTGGTGTAGCTGGTTTCACGTTCACGCCGGGAAATCGAATGAATAAAGGATTGAAGGCAGCCAGGCTGGTCCCTGGTTTTACCGACAGGTACAATTGATGTTTTGCAGAATCTATTTTGATATTCAGTTTCCTGATTGCGGCTGCGTTTGCTGAGTGAACGACATCTTCAGTACTGCCCCATTTGGATACCAAAGCCACTGCTTCACTTGCTGTAATGGGCATCACCGTTCCGTGCCGTGGATGGAAGTTCATGGTTACTTCCTCGTCGATCGCAGTAAAATGCTCCAGGTCTTTGCTCTTTGTAAACTGGTACCTGCCTTTTGTATAAACATCATACATCAAAATATACCCCTGGCCATTATTCAATTTAAATACGCCTGCTCCCTCCACCGGGTCTTTCGTTTGTTGCACATACCTGTCTTCCAGGATATATCCCTCTGTAAGTTTATCAGAAATGGCTATTTTGATTCCTGCGTCTTCTCCTTCTGTTTTAAAAAATAAGCGATACTTACCATTTTTATAAATGATATCCCCGTCGATGCATGAACCATTGGTCGGACTAAAGAATAATTGTTTGGGAGCCGTTTCAAGATCAGTGAAATCTGCCTTGGCATACGCATAATAAATTTTATCCGGGCTGCTGCCGTGTTTCATCGACCAGTAGATCATATACTTTCCTGCCTGTTCATCATAGATAGTTTGAGGCGCCCATACCCGCAACAAGCTATCATTTCCCGGGAATTTAGTTTGAATATTGACCACACTGGAAGTCCAGTGAACCAGGTCGGCCGATTTCAACAAAACCATTGCCCTGTTTGAATTCCAGCCTTTTGCAGAAACCATATCCGTTGCAACCATGTAGAAAGTTTTCCCATCCTTACCACGCAAAATATGGGGATCACGCACACCGCCGGTAGAACTGATCTTTTCTGAAGAAATGATGGGATTGTTGTTATTTAAGGCCCGGTAATGATATCCATCATTGCTCAATGCAAAACGAATGGCCTCCTCGCTTTTGCTATTGCCTGTAAAATAGGCGAAAAGATAAGCGCTGTAAATTCCTTTTGCAGATTTCGTTTTGCTGTTTGCAATCTGTTCCTTACTTTGGCTTAAAAGCACCAAAGGGCAAATAGCAATTATTAAAACGATTATTTTAAATGGCAGCACTTTCATAATTTATCAATTTATCCATTATCAATTATCCATTACCGATTATTGCTTTTGATAAACTCTTACATAATCCACTTCAAACCTGTTGGGAAATTTTGTTCCCGTGGGATCTCCCCCATTTTGTCCGCCGATCGCAAGATTGAGCAACATATAATGAGGTTGTTTAAAGGGATTGATACCGGTGCCATCCTTATTGACAAGCTTGCTGAGTTCCACCTTGTTCAGCAATAGATCATCAACATACAGCGCTATCGCATTCTCATCCCAATCCATGCGCCAGATGTGAAACTTTGAAGCCCATTCCTTACCACCTAATGAATCAATATTTTTTGTTTTACTATACCATTCCGCGTTTTTGTTCGGGCCAATACAGGCGATGTTTGCAAGCAGTTTTTTTCGGTAATATTCCATGATATCGATCTCACCATCTGCCGGCCATCTGCCGCCAACACCCAATGTCCACCATGCAGGCCACAGTCCTGCACTGATGTCAATTCTTCCCCTCATTTCAAAACGCCCGTACTGCCATGAATGCTTACCCGAAGTATTGATACTGGAGGCTGAGTATTCGATGTTCTGTCTTTTTCTTCTCCAATCACGGCTACCCGCTTCATACCCTGGATTTGGTTTTGATTCTTTGCGTGCTTCGATGATCAACAGCCCATTCTCGCAAAATGCATTTTCTTCCTGGTACCATTGTAATTCATCATTGCGAACAAATCCCTTTTCAAATTTCCAGGCAGTGGTATCAGGGCCACCGGATTTATTGAACTCATCTGCCCATACCAGTTTATAAACTTCCTTTTTTCCGGATTCGGAAAGCACGGTTATTTTTTTGGTTTGATCGCAACTGTATAAAATTGCCAACAGTACGATTAGAGGAAACACTTTCTTTAATTTCACGATAGACATTATTTCATTTTTTAAGAAGTGACTGAATTATTTTTTGAGCCCGGCAAATGTACTGCTATGTGGCTTCAGTGGCGTCGCACATTTGTACATTTTATCTTTGTTGGGCAAAACCAGGCATACCAATTTGTCACTTTGATACTATGGTCATCCCGACTTTGCAAATGTGTAAAGATCAAATCCGAATTTTAGTATTCATCATTTAATATTTTTTACATCGTCTTTTTGTTGCCCCCATTGCGATAAAATTCAGGGAATATTCACTTGGCTAAAGCCAACAAAGCGACTGAAGTAACACAGCCTTAAAGGAGTGGTGCAATTGATCGCAGCGCTCACCTAAACGATGTTGATTCCATCATTCATCATTTACGATTTAATGTCGCTTACATAAGGACCAGGATACCTTTGCTCCCTGGTGCTGAAAATGTAAAAGTGAGTGACACAAGGATGTTTAATTGGAAAACAAATGTTTGCAACCAAACAAATTTCTTAAGTAAACGGCATTGATGCACGATCGACGATGCACCATTCACCATTGACCATTCACGCCGCTCCCCTATGGTTTGTCCACCAGCCTGATCACATAGCTGTATGAATATTTTTTATCCAGCAACCTGTATTGCTCATGAGGCAATGCACCCCAGCTATTGTCACCTCCAACACCTCTTTGCTTAAAATCAATGTTCACATAAACATTGTTATCCGGCCGCAAATCATTCGGATGCTGTTGCTTTTTTGTGAGCCCGGGATCAAGGCTTTCTGTTGAATGATTTATTGCGCTAAAACAAATCGGCTGTACACCTTCAATCAGTATTCCACGGCCATTGGGGCTTGTAAGAGAAAACCAGCGTATATCGGTTTTATAGCCACTTTCCTGCGGACGAATATAATTGGTGGCATATTGGTTTTTTACCGCATCGCCGTAAATACCTACAAAAGCCGATTCGTTGCGGTCGCTGTAATTTTCCCAGGGGCCACGACCATAGTAACGAAGACTATCAAACATGGGTGGTAATTGCATCCGCATACCAAAGCGTGGAAGTTCGGGCAAATCTCTTCCGGTCATATCCATTGATGCAGTCAGTTTTATGCTGCCGTCGTTTTGTATTAAATATTCGATCGTGTATGGAACCGCTATACCCGTTAATTCATACTCCACTTTTACAGCGATCCCCGAAGCATTCTGTTCACCAACGGTTACATTTTTAACTTTCTTATACTGGTGTGCAGAGCGCCAGATCCCCAGTCCGGCAGGCATACCACTGCCGAAATCATTGTCGGTTGGGGCTCTCCAGAAATAAGGTTCCGGGAACCTGTTCAGCTGCATACCGCCCTTTGACTGGTAGTTGCGGACAATTCCATTTTTTAAATCAATTTCACCATTAATATTTCCTGATTGAAAGCTTAAGCTCCCCTCCGTTTTTTTGACCTGCAATGTTCCGTTTATCGTAGCACCGTTAGCGTAATAGTCCCCTTTTAATTTGAATTGCTCAGTTGCAACCTCGTACTGAACCGGAACCAATTCTGTAGCCGAAGCATTGGAGGTGGTGGCATACACATTGATAAAATATTCGGTGTTATCGCTCATTTTTTCTGAAGGCAATTGAAGCGTAATATCTTTTTGACTGTGTGGTTGCAAATTGAGTTTGAAATTGCCTGTGTGAATGGTCTCACCATTTTTAACAAGCACCCAGTTAAAGTTGTATTTTTCAAGATTCGTAAAATCATATTCATTTTTGACGGTGATGATTCCGGCAGCTAGATCCTTCGCCGAAAACGCGATGTTCTGGTACACCTTTTTCACCTCATTCAAGCCAGGATGAATGGTGCGGTTGGCTGCAATTAATCCATTGGCACAAAAATTTTCATCGTTGTGCAGGTTGTAACTGCCAAGATCGCCGCCATATCCCCACCACACGTTTCCGCTCTGGTCTTTTTGTTTCATTCCCTGGTCTACCCAGTCCCAAATAAAACCGCCCTGCATCTGTTTGCTGTTCTTAATAATATTCCAGTACTCCCTGAAATTGCCATTGCTATTTCCCATGGCATGAGAATATTCGCACATGATATAGGGCCTTGTTTTATCGGTTGCATTGGCATAGTTAGTCATTGACCGCATGCCAGGGTACATCGGGCAAACAATATCTGTATTCCAGTCTTCTCCCGCCTGTTCAAATTGTACAGGACGGCCATTATCCCTGGCTTTGATCCATTTATATGCATCGTGAAAAACCGGCCCGTTACCACATTCATTTCCCAAACTCCAGATGATTACTGAAGCATGATTCTTATCTCTTTCCACCATTCTCCTGTGCCGGTCGAGGTGAGCAGGCGCCCATTCAGGCAGGTAAGCAACATGTTTTGATTTATCGAGCCAACCCTGCCCCTCGGCGCCCATACCATGACTTTCAATATTTGCTTCATCCACCAGGTACAAGCCATACTGATCGCAGAGTTTATACCACAAAGGATCATTCGGATAATGAGAGCATCTCACTGCATTGATATTGTACTGCTTCATCAATTGAATATCTTTCAACATCAAGTCTTTTGATGGTACATGCCCGTTGATATCATCGTGTTCATGCCGGTTAACACCATGCACATAAGTTGCCACACCATTCACCAACAACTGTGAGTTTCTGATCTCAATTTTCCTGAACCCAATTTTGGTACCGGTATAGGCTACAACCTTTCCATTCTCATCTTTTAATGTAATAACACAATCATACAGATCAGGTGTTTCAGCACTCCACTTTAAAGGATTGGAAACCGTTCCGCTCAAACTTACTGTTTGCAGGCTGTCTGCATTGGATGCGAATTTTTGTTCTTTATTAAAAACGCCTGCACCCGTTTTATCAAATATATTTACGGACACTGTTCCATTTTTAACAGCACTATTTTTGAACTTCCTCAAAGTGATATCAGCGCTGAACTGTCCATTTTTATACTTAGCATCCAAATCCGGTTTAAGAAAAAAATCCCATACCGTCAGTTGCGGTAATGCATATAAATAAACATCTCTTTCAATACCGCTGATACGCCAGAAATCCTGGTCTTCAAGATAACTGCCATCATGCCACCGAAATACCTGTGCAGCCAGCAGGTTGGTTCCTTTTTTTAGGTAGCTGGTTACATCGAATTCAGCAGCTGTTTTAGCCGCTTTTGTCATACCTACTTTCTCTCCGTTTACATAAATGAATGCACAACCGGTGATAGAACCGAAATGCAGAATGACCTGTTCGCCATTCCATTTTTCAGGAACCGTAAATTCTTTCCGGTAAGTACCCACGGGGTTATTTTCACCCACAAACGGAGGATTTTTTGGGAAAGGATAAGTAATATTTGTATAGATCGGAATTCCAAAGCCTTTCAGTTCCCAGTTGGAAGGCACAGCGATATTGTTCCATTTGCTATCATCCAGGTTTTTTTTGTAAAAATCAAGTGGCCTGTCGGCATACTTATCTACATAAACGAACTTCCATGTTCCGTTCAGTAGTTGGTAGCGGGATGACCGGCTGTAATCATCTGCGATCACGTCTTCCTTATTATCAAAAAGCATAAAGGTTGCATGGGGCTGCTCTTTGTTCCATTCAAAAAGGGATGGGTTTTCCCAATCATTGTTTTTTGTTTGAGCAAATATTGAATTTGCAATCAATAGAAAGAAAATACATAATTGCATTACTCTTACATTCATTCTGTTCATCTTGTATTACTTTATGGATTTAATGGTCAATTTCGAATTTATTATGTTTGATTGCTATGCTTATTATAAATAGGTTAAGGCTTTAAATTCGTTGTCTTCGCCTCCGCAGCGGCGGGGTTGCGGACCCCCACTCCCAGGCCCGCCCCAAAGGAGAGGGTAGCTTTGCAACACCGCTGCCTTTGCTTTTTTGAAAAAATATGCTATCGCATTTTTTGAATACCGACTTCGTCGGTACCGAACCAAACGAGGCGGCTTATGCAGTTACTGTTTTAAACCCGGAGAATGCTTCAGAGACCCTGTTTCATCCGGTTATTTTGTAAGAATTAATATAAATATTGGCACTTCATTTTGACGTTATATATCTGCGACAGTTATTTGTTACTCACCACTTCTTTATAATGCACATCGCTTAGTTCTCTTAGTTTTTCTGCAGCCCATTCAGGCGTGATGTCCCTTTGCGGGTTGGCGAGCATTTCGTAACCCACCATAAACTTTTTAACAGTGGCAGACCGGAGCAGTGGCGGATAAAAATGCATATGCCAATGCCACTCCGTGTGATCGCCATCATTTACCGGAGCCTGGTGAATGCCCGCTGAATAAGGAAAAGATATCCGGAAAAGATTATCGTATTTGGCGGTAAGTTTTTTTAATATCTCGGCATATGCCTTCTTTTCTTCGGGTGTAAATTGCAGCAGTGTTTGAATATGCCTTTTACTGATGATCATTGTTTCATAAGGCCATACTGCCCAAAACGGCACCACGGCAACAAAGTGTTCATTCTCCAACACCATTCTTTCCTTTTGCTTTAGCTCAAGCGCTACATAATCAGAAAGAAGACTTCTACCCTTCTCTTCAAAATACTTTTTTTGTTGCCTGGTCTCTTTGTCAACCTCAAGCGGAAGGGAACATTGCGACCATATTTGTCCATGCGGATGCGGATTGCTACAGCCCATTATCTCGCCTTTGTTCTCAAATATCTGTATGTGTTTTATTAGAGGGTTTGAAGCAAGGGTTTCAAATTCTTTTGTCCAAACCTCAATCACCGCTTCAATGGCGGGCAATGTTAATTGCGGTAAGGTCAGGCTATGATCGGGTGAAAAACTGATCACTTTACAAATACCTTTTTCGCTGCTTGCTTTTAACAAACCATCTACATCGATTGAGCCTTCCGGAGTATCTTCCAGCAGGGCTGAATAATCGTTGATAAACACAAAAGAGGTTTTGTAGTGGGGGTTGATACTTCCATCAGCCCTTGTATTGCCAGGACATAAATAACATTTCGGGTCGTGGGCAGGCCGGTTATCTTCAGGAACCGTTTCTGTTTTCCCCTGCCATGGACGCCTGGTTCTGTGAGGCGAAACCAATATCCAATCACCGGTTAAAATATTTAATCTTGTATGGGAATGTTCTTTGACATCAAACATGGATATTCTTTTAAATTTTCAGTTGGGTTTCTTTTTAGGACCAAATTTATTCAATACTGTTGAGAATGGGTTTGGTTATTCCATGCAATTCATTTTGACCAGGCTTCAATAACTCCAAAACGATGATATCATTCTTCCCCTTTTTTAGCCATTCAACCGGAACATACAAAGTTTGCTGCGGCCCTATGCTCCAGTATCTTCCAAGGTTATGACCATTTATCCAAACCACTCCTTTACCATAGTTACTCATATCAAGGTAGCTATCGCCCACTGCACTTAAAACAAAGGAACCTTTTTTGATGACTGGCACTGTGGCAGACGAAATGCCTTTCCTCACAGGCAGGTTACGAACATTTTTGAACGGAAGTGAAAACATTTGCCAGCCGTTCAATTCTTTGCCGCCCAGTAATACTTTTTCGGTAATGCCTTTTTTGTTCTGCAAAAGGTACTTTCCGAAGTTGATGCGTCCCATATTTTCAACCAGTATATCAAGGGTGACTTTGCCTTTTGGAACAGTGAGCTGAATACTATCCTGGTTCAATCTCCTGTCTAATACGCCTACCCTTTTTCCATTTAAAAAGATGATACCGAAATCTCTTAACTCTTTAATTTTTAGTATCCCGGATGATGCGTTGTTGAGTACAGTACGATACAATACAAAACCATAATCCTGGTTGAGCGCTTCGAAAGTGAGTGGTTCTGAGTTTGTTTTCGCGGCAGGAAGTATATCAAATAAACTGGTTGTTTCGGTAAAATGAATAGAAGGAATGGAAGCAACTGGTTTGGCGGCAGGCACAGCAGGTAGCATTTTTCCCGATGGAAGATGCTTTGAAATCACTTCACGAAACTTCATGAATTTATCGGTTGCATTCCCTGCTTCATCAAGCGGCGCATCGTAATCATAACTACTTATCTGGGGTTCATACGGCGTTTCATCTTTATAGTTAGCACCATTCATAAAACCTCTTGTAGAGCCCCCGTGAAACATATACATATTGATGGAGATACCTGCGGCGAGTACATTGTCCAAACGGCCTACATATTGTTCTGCCGGTACAGTGTGGTGTTTTGCACCCCACCAATCGAACCATGCGGGATACCATTCAGCAATAAAAAAAGGTCCTTTTCCATTAAAGTTTTTCCGTACCAGCTGTTTTACCTGCCCTGGTTGATCAATGCCATTTACGGCAGGTAGTAAACCCGGTAAATTCCCTTTTGAAACATCGGGTGCGGGGTCACAGGTATATAACAAACCATCAAAACCGGCTTCGATGAAAAGCTTCCGGTTGATGTCAAGGTATTCTTTATCGCTTCCGTAAGAGCCATATTCATTTTCTATCTGGACCATTAATATATTGCCGCCATGATTTACCTGCAGCGGTGCCAATTGTTTGCCAACAGCCAGTATATAATTGCGGTAAGCCTGCAGGTATTTTGGCTCCTTGCTTCTTACCACCAGGCCATTAATGTTCTGAAGCCAGTACGGATAGCCGCCAAATTCCCACTCGGCGCATACATAAGGGCTGGGGCGAAGTATAACCCAAAGCTCTTCTTCCCGGGCAATTTTCACGAAGGCCGCAATATCGTTGTTGCCGGAGAAATCATACTTCCCTTTCTGCGGTTCGTGTATGTTCCAGAATACATAGGTTCCGATGGTATTGAGTCCCATCGCTTTTGCCATTTTCATGCGTGCACGCCAGGCTTCCTTTGGTACCCTGGGGTAATGCATTTCACCGGATATTACCTGGAAAGGTTTGCCATCTAATAAAAAGCTTGAATCTCCCAATACAAAACTATGCATGCCCTTTTGAGCATACACGTTTAAACAAGAGAAAAGGATCGCAAAAAACAATATTCTTTTATACATAATGGTAAAGCTATAGCGGTTGTGAAAAAATTTTATTCAGAATACTTATGCCTGGTGTCGTTCGGTTAGTCATCCTGTTTACGGCTGCTTTATATATCATCAAATTATTTGCCATGTTAAAAATAAAAATCCAGGCCAGTTAGCCGTGCACTATTTTAATCAATCAATCCTATAAAGCTTACTTCATAAAAATTTATTTTTTAAAATCGCTGAGGCTCCATTCCTCCTTCCATTCTACAAAAGGAAGATCATTTTTAAACTGAACCGGCAGCCAAATATAACGGCTGTCTTTCAAGTCTCGTGGGTTCCACTTATCCGCCATAAAAATGAATGCATTTTTTTTGCCTGGCAGTTGCAATACATAAGTGGATTGCCCACCAAATGTGCTATCAGCTTTTGGCCCTACCATTGGGTTTTCGGGCGAGAGTTTCCATGGTCCAAACAATGAAGGAGCGACATGCATGGTTGCTTTGTTTGGCGCCCAGCCTGTTGCGGCACTTGTAATAAGGTAGTATTGATTTTTGTATTTGAATAATGCCGGCGCTTCCCTGTGTTTGCTGAAGAGCATCGAGTCCTTTGTTGTTGCGGAAAGAAAATCATCGGCCAGTTGAACTATCCGCAAATCGTAATTTTCCCTTGAAGAATAAACATGGTAAGCAGTTCCGTCATCATCCACAAACAAATTCATATCCCGCGACATATTACCATTCGGACGAAAACTGGTGACAAATTTATAAGGCCCCGTTGGGTTATCACTTATCGCCACACCTGCCCTTGCAGCCTTGTATCCCTGGCGCCTCAACTCAAGGTGAAACCACATTACGTATTTTTTTGTTTTGCTGTTGTAAATCACTTTAGGCCGTTCCATTAAGCAGCCTCTTGCAATATCGCTGGTAGTATCTTCTGCAGGTGACAGTGCGAGCGCTTCGAATTTCCAATTGTATAAATCTTTTGAAGAATATACATTTACGCCTTCCTGCTCTCTTCTTCCACGCTTTTCTCCAAACCAATAGTATTTGTTATTGGCAAACAAAATTCCATTGCCATGGGCATTGATAATTTCACTTTTGTCATCGTACCAGCGTTCCCCTGGTTTAAAGGAATGTTGGATTGTAGCCTTAGCAACCTCCGACTTAATTGCGTGCTCAGTTTTGGACGCAACCCGTTGCGAACTACAATGAAGGTTTAAAAGAACATAACTGCCAAGGATCGATAGGATTGCCATTTTTTTTGTGTACTGCATTCTTTTGAATTTGAATTAAGAATGTCTTCTGTAGAAACAGAAAACCTGACGATTGATTGCTATAAAACTTTTATAAAATATTGAAACGTGTTTCTATTTTACTTCTTAATTTCTTTATAGATGATTAGGATAGCTGTACAACAAAACCTGCTTTGATTTAAATCCCTGCTCAGTTTGGATATAATTTACCACAACACCGAGGGTAACCTTTGTTGTAGCAGTTAAACTAAAGTTCAGAAGCGGCTGTGTCTTAGCCAGCGCCTGGTAAACAATTGCAGCATTGCCTACGATGTTATTGAAATCGGGCAGGCTATCTAAGTTAGGAGCCATTACTTCGTAGAGCGGATCTTTAGAAAACAACTCACCACCCGACCAGGAACCCCCTGAAAGATCAAAAGCATACGTGCCTGCAGGCAAAGTGATGGTCTGGTATATTTTGCCATTCAAAATTTGGGCAGATCCCCAGCCGCATTCCATATCCATGGTTCCGCTGTTGTCTGAATTAAAACCGCCAAATCCGCCGTGGCTTTTAGCAGCAGCATTTGCAGTCCAGTCTTTCAAGTTTCCCCAACGGGTTGAGCCACTCATAAATCCATTTGCTACAAAAGGTCCGCCCGGGTTTTTGAGGTAATTGGTAATATTTACCGCCGCACCGATCACTAATTTGTTAACATCCACCATAACGATGGTAGTGCTGAGTCCACTATTGATTTCATATTGGGTGGGGTTGGCAATCTTTACTGCCAATACCAGGAATTTACCAACGTAAGCTGCTGATTTCAGTTGGGTAATATCCAGCGAAAGCTGAAAGGTACCTGCTTTGCTACCCTGTGCTACATCAAGCTTTGCAGGGAGTGTATACATTGCAACAGGCATCGCCAGGTAAAGGGATGGGTTTAGTGTACCATTGCTAAGTAACTTCTGCACCGTATCGGTGTTAACCGTTATATCAACAGAATAGGCGCCGCTTTCTGGTCCTGATAAAGATGTGCCCAATATGATCCGCAATTTATTATTTGCCTTATCAACAAAATAGTTATAGGTGGAAGTATCTGTACCTGAAGGCACAGGATAATTATTGTCGATACCACCGGATTTAACAATCGCCTGAGGCATAAAAATTTTTGAGAAACCAAACTCTTTTTTTGAGTCATCCTTTCTGCAGGAAACAAGTGCCGCAGAAAAGAAAATCAAAACAAAGAGTATCGCTGTTATATTTTTAAGTTTCATATACATTTAATTTAGTAGTTAAGCTTAAGAAAAATATTACCACCCGGTGTTCTGTACAAGCACGCCTTCGGATTTGATAATTTCAGATTGTAAAAATGGATAATAATACATTTTACCTGCATCAAATACCCTGTTTTCAACAACAACAGGCGTATAAACAAATTGAGCAAGGGTATTTTTAGTTACTGTTACACCATGTATGGGTTGGTTTAAAACGGTGGCAGCATCTTTCCACCTGAGCAAATCCCAATAGCGATAATTTTCAAAGGCAAGTTCGATCCTGCGTTCGTGCTTGACAGCAGTACGAAACAGTACCGGGTCTGCAATAGTAACCGCGGGCATGGTAACACCTACCCTGTTTCTTACCATATTCAGTGCCTGCCTGGCCGTTAAACTATATCCATTATTATTATCCGGCCCGTAAGCTTCATTCATTGCTTCGGCATACTCCAGCAATATTTCACCATAACGGAATACCGGCCAGTTGTGCGTTTTGGTGGTTCCCTGGGTGAGGTTCAATGCATCTACCAAAAACTTTTTTAGATAATAGCCCGTTCTGCTGGTATTGGCTTTTTTCATGTCATCAGTAGCGCCCGGCGATTGGTCGATGGTACGTGCGTTCCAGGTGGTGTTGTTGGTTACGATTGAAAAACCCAACCTTGGGTCCCTGTTGGCATATGGGTTAAGCGGATCGGGCGTTCCCTTGTATTCATAATCTGAAACCAGGTCATCCGTAGGCGTTATGCCGCTTGCACCACCCGGTGTGGCAATGGGATAATTGCTTTTTTCCAGCCCATTGGCGGCGGGGTAACGAATCGCCCAGATCGTTTCAGCACTGGTAAGGGTATTCGTTTCTAAAAAATAATTTTTATAATCGGTGTGCAGGCTGTAGCCGCCCGCAGCCTGTGCGAATACAACTACATCATTGATGGCTGCGGCGGCTTTCTGCCATTTGGCAACATCGCCGGTATTGTGTAAAGGGCTTGCTGCAAACAACAAGGCACGGGCTTTCAGGGCAAGGGCGGCTCCCTTTGTTAATCTTCCTTCATTGCTGGTAAAAGAAGAGGTTCTCCAGTTTACCTGCAGGCTGTCTCTATAACTGTCCACCTCGCTCACAACAAATTTGATGATGTCGTCATAAGTTGCTTTTGGCAAATTGGTGTTATCAGTGATGCTCAAAGTATTTGTTACCAGCGGCACTCCACCGTAGCGTTTCGATAGTTCAAAATAATATAGGGCCCTTAGGATATGTGCTTCAGCTTTGTACCATCCAATATTAAGCACGTCATTGTTATAATTGATTTTGCCGGATGCCGAAATGGTATCACGGTTTAAAGCAAGAAAAACCTTGTAATCAGTAGACTGCTCAATAAAATAATTGGCGGCCCTGATACCTGAATAATAAGCAGCATAATTGTTATCAGGATTGCTATTGGCATTCCAGCTTCCATTGTTAAAGAGCTTTACATTTGAGATGGGCGTTGTTTGCACTGCCTCATCCGAAACAGCAGCAAACAGGTTATTGTCAATAATGGTAAACTCGTTGCGCAGGTAATTATAGGGCGCATTGGCCAGCGAAAACAAAGTACTGTAATTGGAGTTCAGTGTTTGCTGCGTTTGCGATGTGTCGATTTTTGTATCGAGGAAATCCTTCTTACAACTTAGTAAACAGAGCGCTGCGAAGCAAATAATCATTGAGCTATAAAGACGTTGTCGTTTCATAAACATTTTTTAAAAGGTAAGTGAAATACCAAAATTGTAAGATTTAAGCCCCGGGTAGCCAGTGTTCGTTTCCGGATCAATATGATAGTGTTTACTGAGGTAAGACCATGTAACAGGATTTACTGCGCTCAGGTAAATTCTCAATTTTTCAATATGCATCCTGGTTAAAAGCGGTGCAGGAAGGCTGTACCCTATTTCCGCATTTCTCAACCGGAGGAAATCACCATTCTTTTTCCAAAAGGTAGAGTTGCGATAATTATTGTCGTTGCCCTTGGTGGTAAGCCTTGGATAGTCTGCAACAGCTCTTGTATCGATTCCTTGCGCGGGATAATAAGCCCAGGCATTTTGTGCAATCGGGAACACATTGGTGTTATTTACAAAAGCAACTGTTTGTGTATTGGCAGCGTATATTAAGTACACATCATTTCCTTTTGCTCCCTGGAACAGTGTCGACAAATCAAAACCCTTGTAACTCACAGTTGCGTTGAAAGAATAAGTAAGTGTAGGGTATTCAGCGTTTCCTATTTGCGTTACATCATTCTGATCTACCTTATTGTTACCATCGAGGTCTTTGTAACGGATATCGCCTGGTTGCACTGCGCCAAAAGCCGGAACCGGGATGCCTGTTTTCAATGTTCCATTGGTGTTAAAATCAGTTACATCAAAAAAGCCATCTGCCACCAAACCAATCGGTGTACCAAAGGGCAGGCCTGTTCTCTTGCTGAAATCGTTCGCGGTTGGAATCTCAGCCTGGTAATCAATTTTGTTTTTGGCATAGGCAGCCATTGCACCAAAAGAATAGCTTACCGGTCCTTTATCACTATTAAAGCTGGCACCGATCTCATATCCCTTGTTGGTTACTTTACCAATATTTTCGTTAGGAAGTAAACCGCCATATGGTGCGAGCAACTCGTTATTTTGTGTAACGATTCCGCTGCGCTTGTCCTGGAATACGTTTACTGTAAGTGAAAATTTATCCAGCAATACCACATCTATTCCAACCTCATATTTCGTGCTTTTTTCCGGTGCAATATCCGGGTTTGCGGCGTACGACCGGATAACACCATTGTTTCCTGTGAGCGACGCATTACCGGTATAAAAAGTTCCGTTGGAAACAAAATATTGCTGGTAAAGATACCGGCCCCTGTTGGTTTGATCATTTCCCGACTGTCCTGCAGACAGCCGAAGTTTTAACTGATTAATTGTTTTGCTATCTTTCAAAAACGCCTCTTTGGAAATCACCCATCCTGCTGCAACAGCGGGGTAGAAATGCCATTTGTTTCCCGGAGCATAATTGTCAGATCCGCTATAACCAAATCCTAATTCCAACAAGTAACGTGAATCGTAAGAATAATTAAACCTGCCACCAAAATTATTAAAATGATAGAAGATATTGTTGCCTGTATTGTCTCCTGCTGTATTTAGGCTCTGGTCGGTAACGAAGTCGCTGGCAAAATAATTTACTGCACCCGCAAAACCATGCACACCAAATGTTCTGTTATATCCTGCTGTAATATTGATTTGTTTCCAGTCGTACTGGTTGGTAGGCGAAGTGCCATTTGATGTGATATCGGTGGTTTTATCAGTGGTTGTTTGTGCGCCATTGTAAAAGCGTGCATAGGTAGCCGTTTTACTTGCATTGGTCCTTGTCCAGGTATTGAAAGATACCGCTTCATTCAGGTACAATCCCGGTGTAATGAAATCGAGTCTTTCCTTCAAATTGAAATTCGCCTGCAAGGTGCGGTCGTGTGTTGAAGCCCATCCCAATGCATTTAATTGCGCAACCGGGTTATTGGGGAAAAGCGTTGTACCCGACCAGTTACCGGTAGCATCCTTAACAGGGTAGATATTTGCGGGGTAACTGGCAAAACTGTTCCATAAATCTCCGCCACCATAATTCGGATATCGGCGGTCTTCAATTCTTCCTCCGAGGTCTACCTTTGCTTCAAATATTTTAAAGAACTTAAAATCGAGATTGGAACGGACATTAAAGCGGCCAATTTGTGCGTTCGATTGGGTAACGCTTGTAGGAACATTGTACAATCCGCCCATGTGCATATAATCTAAAATCACACCATACCTTGTATTGGTATCTCCGCCGGATAAAATCACATTCGCATCTGTATAAGGACTCTTCTTTTTAAGTGTTTCAGCAAACCAGTCTACATTGGTACCGGTTCCGTTCTTATACTGGTCCAACTGTGCATCCGTATACTGGGGCGTATAATTCAACTGGTACCCATTTACCGCATAATTATCATTGCTTACCGCCTGGTTGTACAACCTTGCGTAATCATAAGCGCCATAAGGTTTATTAATATTGATGGCCGATTGTAATCCTGATACTACCTGTACCTGCACCCTTGGCTTTCCCGCCGTGCCTCTTTTAGTCACCACCCATAAAACCCCGTTAGCGCCTTTCATACCGAATGTGGCAAGTGATACGGGGTCTTTCAATACAGAAATACTTTCTATTTCTGAAGCCGATAAATAGGAGAAATAAGAACTGTTGGTTTGAAAACCATCCACATATATTATCAAACCTGCATTGTCATAAGTGCCCCTACCCCTGATAGATAGTGCAGCATTATCATAGCCCGGTTCACCCGAGCCCTGCTTTACGGTTAATCCTAATAACCTGCCATAAAGGGTATTGGTAATGTTGGCAACCGGGGTTTGATACAAGTCTGGTCCGCTTACTGAACTAAGTGGTGTAATTGAACTTTCCTGGCCAATGGTTGAAAGTGGCGCCGGAACAAATATTGATTTGGTGCTGATCGTATCTGTTTTGGATTGCGCTACAGCCTGCATTGTACAGGCAAAAAAGCTACACAATAGAAACAGTAAACCGGGCATCCGTTGTTTAAAACGCTTCATATCTAAAAATTTAGGTTGGTGGGTTATTAGGTTAGTAGCCTGGATTTTGAAGGAGGTATCCTTTATTGATCTCGCTTTGCGGGAAAGGATTTAAATATTGTTTCGGTGCCCAGAAGCCAGTGTATATCACCTTGTCGGCGAAATTGGTGTTTCCGGTAAGTTTTACTCCTGTACTGCTATTGTAAAAGAATACCCTGATTGGTCCGCCAATGATGCCCGTACCAATATTTGTCAGTTTCCAATGTTTCACATCATGTAACCTGTAATTTTCGTGAAAGAACTCAACAGCCCATTCGCGTTGGATGATCGAGCGAAGGTTAACCTGGTTTGTTTCCGTAACAGCCGGCAGGCCCGCACGCTGATGAATTTTATTGAGCTTTTCGAGCGATTTGGCATTTTGCCCCATTTCATTATAAGCTTCTGCAGCACTCAAATAAGCAGATGCAAGGCGAAAGATTGGAAATTCAAACCATGCCCTTGAACCTGCTTTATAATAAAACTTTGAACTACGTGCAGCACCCGAACCCGCCTGGCCGAAAGTGGCCGAGTTGTTCCAGTTAACATCGCCGGGATTGCTCCAGGCATCCATCTGCCATGGCTGAAAACTCGCCTTGAACCGTGGCTCCATCTGGTTCATTTTAGTTGTATAATCTGCAAATGGAGTAACGGCATCCAACACAGGCCATGCCTGGTTGGTACCATCTGCTTTGTAATAATTTTCCAGTTGATTGGTAGTAAGTTGATTGCCCTGGGCTTCCCAAACCCTTGCATTGTAAAAGGCATTCATTGGTAAGTTATTCCAGTTGCCTGCATCAAACAGTGTAGTATTTATAAATTTAAAAGCAAGCAATACTTCCGCGTTGCCGGGTTTGCCTGTAGCCGTTCCGTAATCATCAAGCGGGTTGCCTGTGTTGATGATAGCAGCCCCGCCATTGGTTTCGGCTTCGGTGATCTCCGCTTCTGCTGCATCTGCCGCGGTATTCCAGCGGTTTGCATCGTAATTGCCAAAACAGATCAGTCCGTTATTTTCACCAAAATTCAGGTAAGGAGTTGTACTGTTAAACAATGGACGGGCTGCATACAATAAAGCTTTTGATTTGATGGCCATTGCTGCGGCTTTCGTCATTCTACCTTTCCAGGTGTCAGGCCAGGTAGAAGGAAGCACAGCGATTGCCTGGTTGCACCAGGAAATAACACTGTCCAATACCGCTTTAGCCGGGCTTCTTGGTATGGCAATATCATCAGTAGAAATTAAACTGCTGCCTACAATAGGTACGCCGCCATAAATGATGAGCATCTGTTCATAACGGTAAGCAATCAAAGCAAGCATTTCTCCTTTGATAATGGCTTTATCCTGGGCCGACATATCCTTTACCTTATCGATGTTTTCTTTAACCAGGTAAGCCTGCCGGATAGGTGGGAACACTGAATTATAACCATCCATATCTTCGTTGGTACTGGTTGCACTCATTCCGTTGATCATGATGTTATTAGCGGGCGACCAGGAAAAACCATATGTCATTCCCCCGGAAATGTTCTCCTGTACCATTGCATTCCAGTCATTTTTATAGGGCAGTCCCTGTGAAAGACAGATCTTGTAAGCATTTGCCAATGCGCCCTGTGCTTTTATTGTGGTGGAAAAAACTGAATCCACCGTAGTAGAACTGGAAAGCGGCATCTGAAGAAAATCCTTTTCGCAGGAACACAAGTGGGTTATGATACCTATCGCTATTAATATTGATAATATATTTCTCATTTCTATTATTTTGATCGGGTTAAAATTGAATGTTTAGGCCAAAATTGTAAGTCTTTGTGAGTGGGAAAAGATAACCTGAACTGTTTTTTCCAGCATCTGCCTGTTCAGGATCAATACCCGGAATCAGGTGCGATCCCCAGGTTAACAAGTTATTTCCGTTCATATATACCCTGACACTTTTGATGTTGGCACGACTAAGAAAACCTGACTTGTCGAATGAATATCCCAACTCAATGTTCTTTAGTCTTTGGAAATCATTTGATTTCAACCAGAAATCACTGAGTTTATAATTGTTAGACTGCCCGCCACTAAATGAAATTGAAGGATAGGTGATCGGCTGGCCGGAAGCATATTTTTCAGGTGTCCAATGGCCATCGTAAGCGTATTGTAACACCTGGCCAACGTTCTTGGCAAAAGGAGAACTTAAGATATAGTCAAACTGGGGAAACGAGCCTTTTGCTGTTCCGATGAAAAGCGCCGACAGATCAAATCCTTTGTAAGAAAAACCCACAGATAAGTTGTAAGAAACCTGCGGAAGATTTGAATAACCAATCGGAACTAAATCCTGGTCATTGATAATGCCATCACCGGTAATGTCCCTGAATTTGATATCGCCCAACCTGGCGTTATTACTATAGCTATTAAAAGGCCGGTTGTTCAATTCTTCCTGTGTATTGTAGAAGCCATTTGTCAGCAACCCTTTGTACTGGCCGATTGAATAACCCGTGGCATTCATCCACTCGTAAGGATAAGGTGCTTCTGCACGGTAGTTGATTTTATTGCGCGCAAAAGAATAATTGCCTTTAAGGAAATAAGCCACCGCTCCGATTTGATCATTCCATCCTGCTTCAATTTCAAATCCCTCGTTGGTGATTCTGCCAAGATTTAGCGGTGGAGTATTGGCCTGGGGTACACCCAATGTACTTGGTAATATGCCTGAAGTAACAAGGATATTATCACGCTTTTCTCTAAACAATGTACCCACGAGGCTCAGTTTGTCCTGTATAAATTTCAGGTCGGCAGACAAGTTGATTTTCTTAGCTCTTTCCCAGGTAACTTCCGGGTTGCCCAGGGCCGATTCTGCGGAACCTGCATAGGAAGGATTATTACTGGAACCATTGCTGTTGCCAAAATAATAACCAGCTGCATTGGTTACCCATGTATTCGGCAGGTACAGGTAACGGCGACCGCCAATCTGGTCATTGCCAACTTCTCCGTAAGTACCACGAATCTTTGCCCATGTTATAAATTTATTCTTCTTGAAAAATGATTCATTGGAGATAATCCAGCCACCACCAACAGCTGGGAAGAACCCAAAGCGCTTGCCGTCGGCGAAGTTTTCTGTGCCATTAAACCCTGAAGTAAATTCTACCAGGTACCGTTCCTTGAAATTATAAGTGAGGCGGCCAACCAGTCCCATTAAACCCGAAGGAGTATTGAAT
This sequence comes from Ferruginibacter sp., assembly GCA_025963635.1. Classification (GTDB taxonomy): domain Bacteria; phylum Bacteroidota; class Bacteroidia; order Chitinophagales; family Chitinophagaceae; genus Ferruginibacter. The sequence continues at coordinate 2,544 of JAOQAK010000011.1, read as the reverse complement.
GATTGCCCGTTCGCAGTATATTTTTGCGCATTGGCAAGAACAAGTCCGGATACATTGTGCGATCCGAAACTATGACTATAATTAACAGCGGCTTCAAGGTATACTTTTCTCCATGCGCCATTGCCCTGGTTGTCCTGGGTGGTGGAAGGACTCACCTGGCCACCAATAAAGATGATGTTTGCCGGGTTGGAAGGATCACGCATTGCGCCGTATTGCGGAACACTATTGGTTTGAAGAAACCCTTTTGAGTAACTATCATCATAAGCAACCTTCACATGCGATTCAAGACCTTTGGTCAGGTAATTCATCGTATGCTTTAAAGTGATTACCGTGCTTAACGTGGTTGTATTCACAGTACGTGTTCCACCTGTTAGCAGTGCAGCCAGTGGAGTGCCACCTGTACCACCTTTTAATCCCAAAGGATTGGTGGGATCACCGGCCAGGCCGATATAACTTGTTACCAAATGCCCGTCTACAATTCCGGGACCTACGAACGGACTATTTTCCAGGATGCCCTGTATGATCGCCTGGTAGCGGTTTCCAAAATCGCTGGAAGCACTTGCCCCTGCAATCCTGTTGTTGGATGACTGGCCTGCGATGTTGAAGTTTAACTGGAAGTTTTTTATAAGATCAATATCGAAGTTTGAACGGAAATTATATCGTTTGTAAGAAGGATTGGAATTAGATCCGCCATAGGTTGTGTTGGATAATATCCCATCCTGTTTAAAAAAGCCCAGTGAGGTAAAATATCTTACTTTGGCAGTTCCCCCGGATACATTCAGGTTATACTGATTCTGCTTACCGGTTCCGCCAAATTGTTCATCATAATAATTGTGACTGGTATAATAAAGAGCGGGACTGTTTTGTAATGCAGTCCTTTGCGCATCAGTCAGATTCGTCATGGCGGTTACCTGTGCGGGTGTGTAATCCCTGTTATTCTGAAATTTCCATAATTCATCATCGGAAAAAAGCATATTATCAAAGCTGAAGTTGCCGGCAGATTGAGCATTCCGGATCGCTTCGTTGCGAAGCGTGGCAAACTGATAAGAGTTAGCGGTCTTGAAAATGGAGGCAGCTTTTGTTAAACCCTGGTTAGCAGAAAAACTAAATTGCGGGCGGCTTGCCCTTCCGCGTTTTGTGGTAATAATGATTACACCGTTTGCACCTCTTATTCCATATACTGCTGTGGAGGATGCATCTTTCAGTACACTGATACTTTCAATTTCATTTGCATCCATGGCATTTAACAACACATAAGGTTGTTCGGAGGGTTGTTGAATACCATCAACAACGATCAGCGGATCCTGGCCATTTAAGGTAGCTACGCCGCGTATACGGATGGTAGTGGCATTTACACCCGGCTCTCCGCCAACCTGCACTCCGCTAATGCCTGAAGTACGTCCGATCAGCATGTTGGTGATGTTACCAGCAGGTGTTTGAATCAGGTCTTTACCCGAAATCACGCCAACAGCGCCGGTAACGGTTGGAAGTTTTTGTTTGCCATAACCCACCACCACAACATCGTTCATTTGATTAGCGACCTGCTGTAGTTGTACATTGATTTCAGTTTGATTGCTTACCCTTATCTCGCGGGAAACAAAACCTACATAACTAAAAATTAAAATCGAATTGACAGGAGCTTTAATAGAAAAACGTCCTGAATAATTCGTTTGCGTGGCAGTTTTTGCGCCTTTTACCTGGATGGTAACATTTGATAAAGAACTATCACCGCCGGTAACCCTTCCTGTTATCGCATTCTGGGAAAAAAGCGGGATAGAAAAGAGACTAAAAACAAGCAACAACAGCAAAGGCACTTTTTTAAAAAGGGATGCAGGATCGCCTTTCCGGTAAGTACATACCGCAGTTTTTGGTAAGCATTTCATCATTAAGTCTGGTTTAAATTTGGTAGAAAAAATTCGGTGTGAGCGTAAAAGTTTTATCATAGAAAGTTCGTTATACAACCAGTTAAGCAATCGTTTTTGGTGCTTTACATTTGCCGGTTAAGCAGGTAAATGTTTGAATGATGGTTTCGGATGATCTGGTGAGACGGTAAATAGTTCATATAGTTTATGGCTGGTTTTCATTGGATGAGTTTAGATCAGTAAACAAAATAAACAGCAAATGCCCAAAGTAAAAGATGACTCCACGCAAAGTAAAAGGTGACCCTGGCACTTATGTTTTTTTTAGAAATCTTTTTCAAGGAATTATTATCAAGCAATTATTTTAAGCAATCTTTTTGAAGTAGCTGGGCAAAAGTAGAAGGGTTTAAAGAAACACTACAGGGCGGTTTCCATATAAAAAGGGGGTCATTTTCGTCATTTTAGCTAATAAGAGCCCTGTGATGAATGTTTTCCTTAATTAAAATGAATGAGGGATGAGCGATAAGTGATCAGTGATGAGTAATGAGTGATGAGTAGTGGAACCAATAAGTGCTGAGTAAGGAGTGATGAGTAGTGGACCGATGAATGGTGAGTAAGGAGTTGATCAGTGGTGAACCAATGAATGGTGAGTAAGAGTGATCGTTCATCATCAGCGAAGACATCA
>JAOQAK010000075.1 GCA_025963635.1 Ferruginibacter sp. | reverse complement strand
TCGATACCGGCAAAACGCACGCCTTGTGGTGGCACAAAAAAGCCATGCTTACGGGCGTGTCAACCGGAAGAGCCGGCAATTTGAGAGGAATGGATCATTTGGCAAGCGTTTTAAATTATGTAAAAGTGATGGTTCATCCGAACCAGTTACCTATTTCTTCCGTCGACAAGCTGATGGATACAGAAGGGCATATTACAGATGAGAGTACTTTGAAGGCAATCAACCAGCAATTGGATGAGTTTATAAAATGGACCGGCGGCGGAAATTAGGCGTTTAAAATATTGGATGTTTAAATTCGTCCTAGCTTTTATGGGCTTTATATTTATTTGTAAATGTTATCCTTGACTACGCAATATTGGCATTTACCATTGTAATTACTTTAATAAATCATTTAATAGATATTTATGCGTTCACCTGCTGGTGCTTTTATATTTGTAGTGGTCATGTTGCTGCTGGACACTTATGTTTTCCAGGCAATCAAGGCTGTTAGCCAGTCTGCATCGCCCAAAACCAGGACAATTATTTACAGTATCTATTGGACACTTTCCGCTTTGGCAGTAATCGGGTTTTTAGTTTTTGTGCTCACCGACCAGCATTTTTTGCCGCGTAAAGTGAGAACTTATCTATTCGCAATCGTCATTGGCTTATTCCTGGCAAAGCTTACGACAGTGATTTTTATTTTGGTAGATGATCTGCGGCGAGGAATACAATGGACTGCGGGTAAGCTGATGTACAATCATACCGAAGGGGATGCAATGAATGACACAGGAATTACCCGTTCTGTTTTTTTAAGCTGGTTTGGTTTGGCGGTTGGGAGCACTTTATTTGGTAGTCTTATTTATGGGTTTAGTAATAAATACAAATATGATATAAAGAGGATACAATTGTCTTTTGATAATTTGCCGAAGGGATTCAAAGGCTTGAAAATATTGCATATCAGTGATATCCATAGCGGTAGTTTTATGGATAAAAAAGCCGTTAGTCATGGTGTGGAAGAGATATTAAAGGAGAATGCAGACATTATCTTGTTTACCGGCGATCTTGTAAACGATAAGGCCACTGAGATGGATAATTACCTGGATGTTTTTAACAGGTTGAAAGCCCCGATGGGCGTATTTTCCACCTTAGGTAACCACGATTATGGCGATTATGTAAAATGGCCTTCAGAAGGAATCAGTAAAGTGCAGAACCTCGAAAATCTGAAAAAAGTACATGCACATTTGGGCTGGAGATTGTTAATGAACGAACATGTTGTGTTAGAAAAAAATGGTGACCAGATTGCACTGCTGGGCATTGAGAACTGGAGTGCAAAAGCAAATTTCCCCAAGCACGGCCGGATGGATCTTGCTCATCCCGGTACGGAAAAATACCCATTCAAAATATTAATGAGTCATGATCCAAGCCATTGGGATGCAGAAGTGAGAACCAGGTATGCTGATGTGGACCTGATGCTGAGCGGGCATACGCATGGAATGCAGTTTGGTGTTGAGATCCCGGGTTTTAAATGGAGCCCTGTACAATACGTATATAAAGAGTGGGCAGGACTATATGAGAACCTGAAACAAAAATTATATGTAAACCGCGGATTTGGTTTTATAGGATACCCGGGCAGGGTAGGAATATTGCCTGAAATTACCGTGATAGAACTAGTGTAGTAAGGCAGTCGAGCTGGTAGGAGTTAGGGAACGGTTAAAAGGAGAAAAACTACAATCAAGTTGCCTCATTATCTAATGAGGTGCACAATGCTGCCATTGAGCCATTTTCGAATTTTCTCATTTTCAAATTTGAAACTCAGGCATTTTCCTTTAGTTTTAATGGCCTCGCGTTCTATAGTTACTTGATAACTCCATTTCATAAAAAATGCCGGAAATTTTCCGGCATTTTTATTTTTTATAAGCTCATTTATCTTTTCTCTCTCATTGGAATTCTCTTTCTGCCTTCTGTTCTCTCACTCCTGTCGCTTCTTCCTTCATCGGTGGGGCGTTTAAACCCGCCATCTGCTTCATTCATTCTTACCAGGCGGCCATTGTACTTTTTGCCATCCATGCTTTTGATCATTGCAGGAGCTGCTGCTTTATCAATTTCCACCCATGCATTCATTTCACGGATATCGATCTTACCCAATACTTCCTTATTTAAATTGCTTTCGTCAAGGATAAACTGTAAAAAGCTGGCTTTATAAAAACCATCTTTGGTACCAAGGTTGATGAATAACCTGCTATAACCGTTATCTGATCTGCTAAAGCTGGTGCGTTCACCTCTTTCTCCGTTGTTGCTGCTATCTCTTGAGCTATATTCCCTTCTTTCTCTTGAATCTGTTTTAGCATTAAGATCATCTGAATGCTGATAATACTTTAAAAAATGGTTGAATTCCAAAGCGGCTACTCTTTTTAAAACTTCTTCCTTGCTAATTTCTTCAAATTTCTTTTGCAGATCGGGCATATACGTTTCGTATTCGCCATTGGAAATGTCTGCGTCCATTAATTTATCCATAAAGTGGAAAAATTGTTTGCGGCAAACATCTTTGCCACTTGGTATATCCAGGCGGTGAAATTGGGCGTTAACCATTTTTTCGATCGACCTGATTTTGTAAGCTTCCCTGCTATGGCAAATGGTGATGCAAATTCCGCTTTTGCCTGCTCTTGCAGTACGACCACTACGATGGGTATATACTTCGATATCATCTGGCAATTCGTAATTGATTACATGTGTAATTCCGTCAACATCGATACCTCTTGCAGCAACATCTGTGGCAATCAATAATTGAATGCTTTTTGAACGGAAACGGCCCATTACCTTATCTCTTTGCTGCTGGGTTAAATCACCATGAAGCGCTTCAATATCATATCCTTCCTTAACAAGGCGTTCAGCAACTTCCTGTGCATCTGCTTTTGTACGGGTGAAGATCAGGCCGTACATACCCGGGTTAAAATCTACCAGGCGTTTTAATGTGTCATAACGGCTGTGGGCAGGTGTAATAAAATATTGATGATCGATGTTTACATTGGCAGTATTTTTTTTGCCCATGGTAACCTCGATCGGGTTAGTCATAAAGTTTTTTGAGATCGCTTTAACAGCGGTAGGCATGGTGGCGCTAAACAGCCAGATGCTTTCTCTTAAGATGGTATTTTTTAAAACAAAATCAATATCATCCCTGAAGCCCATGTTCAACATTTCATCTGCTTCATCCAATACTACATATTTCACTTTTTGCAGATCGATGGCTTTTCTTTCTATCAGGTCGATCAATCTTCCCGGCGTTGCCACTACTATTTGCACGCCTCTTTTTAATTCCCTTATCTGCATCACAATAGAAGCACCGCCGTATACAGGTTCTACACTCAGTCCCTTTACGTGCTTTTTGAAATGCATCAGGTCATTGCAGATCTGGATACATAATTCTCTCGTAGGACATACAATTAGTGCCTGCGGGTGTTTTTGAGCGGTATCGATCAGGTGTAGCAATGGCAGGCCAAAAGCTGCGGTTTTACCTGTGCCGGTTTGTGCCAAACCTACAAAATCTGTTGTTCCTGATAATAAAACGGGGATAGCTTTTTCCTGGATGGGAGTAGGGGTTTCAAAACCCATTTCTGTAACTGCCTGTACTAATTGTTCGTTTAAGCCTAAAGCTTCAAATGCATTCATGTAAAAGTTTTTTTTGTGTTTACATGATATGCTATTTTCTGTTGTCGCGCTACTTAATTCCTCAATAAAAAATCAAAAAGTAAATACTATATTCAACAGCCTTTTGGGCACTTCATGCAATACTCGTTATAAATAATTTGCAAAAGTAAAGGTTTTTAGCCATATGACATAATTAAACAGGGATTAAATTCCGTATTGATTTAATTTGATCGTAATTACGAAGATATTTCGTCTATGCTTGATAACATGCTCCTATAGGTGACAAATGTAAACCATGACGTACTATGCTTTTTCGCATAACCCAAGCTGTTATTATCAGCTGCTGAGCAGGCGCACTTCAGTATAGAGACACTGTCGAGGTTTTAATCGACCGGCGAATCGTGCAGTTTTGTAATTTGCATGAGGAATGTTGTATGGCGCTTAGGAAAGAGCAACAACCCGTTTAGTGGTTGAATGAAAAGAGCTGTAAACATTGGTTAACAAATAATTACAAATTTTTCCGGCTCGTTGGCATATAAGTTGAAATGGTAATCTAAAATCTAAAACATAATTTATGAAAGCGAAACTCTTAACCCTTGTTGTTTTTGTGCTGATCTTTTCAGCGGCAAACGCTCAAAGTTTTCACCTTGGTATCAAAGGCGGTGCAAACATTAATAAATTAACCGGTAAATCTTTTAAAGATGAATTTAGTTTCGGATACCATCTTGGCGGATTTGCTGAAATCGGGTTAAGTGAAAAGTTTTCTGTTCAGCCGGAAGTTGTATTTAACGAGTTCAAACAAGATACTTCTTCTCATTTCAGAGATATATACCAGCTGAACAACCTAAGCACAAACATCAAACTGAATTATTTAAGTATTCCGATTCTCCTGAATTATAAGCCTTCGAGTATTCTCTCTCTTCAGCTCGGACCACAGTTCGGAATTTTAATGAATCAAAATGAAAAATTGTTGCAGAATGGCAAGGATGCATTTAAGAAGGGTGACTTTAGCATGGTGGGTGGTGTGCAACTGAAATTCTCCAGCATCCGGGTCTATGGCCGTTATGCATTGGGTTTAAGTAACCTGAATGATATTGATAAACAGGACAAGTGGAAGAGCCAAAGTTTCCAGCTAGGTGTTGGATTGGCGATACTATAAAATTATTTACGTATGATGGTGGGAATACCATTTTTATTCCACCTGACGATTGCGGATGGAGCAGCAATCAATACATCATCCTGGCGGTGTTGAACGATATAGTCAACACCGTTTTTTATTGTAATGTCAATATCATTGAAAATTGCCGGTGGCGGATAACCGGAGATGTTAGCAGAGGTAGATACAAGCGGTTTGCCGAAACGTTTTATCAGCAGCCTGCAAAACGCGTCGCTGACAATACGGATAGCAATAGTGCCATCTTCGCTAATAAGGTTTTCGGCCAACCCGGTAGCGCCTTCATAAATCACGGTAGTAGGTTTTGAAACACCTTTTATATAATCAAAAATTTGTAGCTCAGGTTGTGTAACATGAGTGAGGATATCCTTTTCTTCGGCCAGCAAAATGATCATATTTTTACTGGTTGATCTTTTCTTTAGCGCATAAACTTTTTCCACTGCGGTGGCACTGGTTGCATCGCATCCGATTCCCCAAATGGTATCTGTTGGGTAAAGAATTATCCCTCCATTGCTTAAGGTGATAAGACACTGTTCTATATCGTTGGAAAATGGAATCATTTGATTGAATCACTAAGTTAAAACTGAATTACCAATCGATAAAAAGAATCGGGCAAATTTTATTTGCCGGTTTAACATAGCATTATCGATTATTTACGTGATTATATACCTTCATGATGCTATCGGCGTATTTATCGGAGGCAAAACTTTGTGCCCTTTCAAATCCTTTATTTTTCAAATCACTAACCAATTGATTATCAGTGAAAATATTCAGCATGTGTTTTGCAAGCATTTCGTGGTCGGTTGGTGAAAAGTATAAGGCAGCTGCGGCAGCAACTTCCGGAAGGCTGGAGGCATTGCTGCATATCACGGGCAACCCACTCCAAAAAGCTTCCAGTAATGGTAAGCCAAATCCTTCAAAAACAGACGGGTAAATGAGTGCGGTCGCCTGTTGATAGATAGCCGGAAAATCTTCAGCCGATGCAAATGAGTCTTCTTTTGATTGCTGCATTTCATTGAGTAATATCAACCTTTCCTCCATGCCATTTGATTGCATCAGTTTTCGAACATTTTCTTTTTCTTTCTTTCCATCGCCGATTACCAGCAGCGGTATATTGATTTGATCTTTCAGTAAAATCATTGCCCGGCAAACTGTCAGCAGGTTCTTTCGGGGTGCGATGGAACTTACAAACAAAAAGTATTTGCCCGGTAAGCGGTATCTTTTTTTAACGATTGCTTTTTCTTCTTCACTACTTTTCTTTTCAAAAATGGGATTGCAGCTTTGATAACAGATAAATATTTTTTCGGCCTTTACTTTGTACAGGTTGATAAGATCGTCTTTAGTTTGCTGGCTGATAGCAATGATCGCATCAGCTATTTTGCAGGCGTGTTTTATTTTCCAACGGTGTACATAGCGTTCATCAAAATGATAGGTCTCCGGGAAGCGTTCAAAAATCAAGTCATGGATTGTCACGATGGTTTTAATGTTGGCTTTTTGGATTCCCCTTGGCAGTTCATTGCTTAAGCCGTGATAAATATCCAGGCCAGCCGTTTTAATCTCCTTCACCATTCCCATCCTTCGCCATAATGAAGGGAATTTTTTAAAAAATGGATTTTGAGGTTCAATAGCACGCACTTTATAGAAAAGCTCAATTTTAAAAAGGCTGGTTTGTCTGGGGGCAAATAAAATATAATGATGTTGTGGAAAATACCGGCTCAAAATAGTAATTAAAGAGCGGCTGTAATTGCCTAATCCTGTTTTGTTTTGAAATGCCCTTTTGCTATCATAACCAATATTCATATACCCGACGCTTGATTAAACTGCAAGATATAGAAAACAGCGGAAGCCTATGTGCAGCACCTTGCGGATGTAAAGGGAAGTGAATTGCTGTAACGCCGGATTACTGGGGCAAAAAGATACGAAGGCTTCAAAAGGTCCAGTCGCCCGCTACGCATTAAGCGGTAGCGTTTGTAACTCAATTTTTTCTTTTTGTATCTTGCGATCATTCACCACCATTTATGCAAAAGATATCAGCGGTTATTATTACGTTCAATGAAGAGAAAAAAATAGCAACATGCCTGGCTTCGCTGCAGGGCGTGGTGGACGAAGTGGTGGTAATGGATTCCTTTTCCACGGATAAAACACCCGGTATTTGTAAACAATATGGAGCAAAATTATACCAGCAAAATTGGAAAGGTTATGGATCACAAAAGAATGATGCAGCGGAAAGGGCTTCACATGATTATATTTTGAGTTTGGATGCAGATGAAAGTTTATCGCCTGCATTGCAGCGATCAATTTTGCAGGCAAAGAAAGCTGTCTTATCCGGGGTATACCAAATGAATAGGCTGAACAATTTCTATGGGTCCGATCTGCATCACGGCAATTCCTACCCGGATGCCACTGTACGATTATATAACCGGCGCGAAACGAGGTGGTCATTGCGATCGGTACATGAAACGCTTGAGATCAGTGAAGCAATAACCATTCACAAATTGAAGGGCGACCTGCTGCACAAAAGTAAGGACACCCTGGAAGAGCATACGGCCGGAATTAGTAAATATTCTACCATGGGCGCAAAGGAATATTTTGAAGCTGGTAAAAAAGGAGCAGGATTCAAAGTGGTGGTAAGCCCTTTATTCACTTTTATAAAGGGTTATATTTTCAAGCTTGGTTTCCTCGATGGCTTTGCGGGTTTCATGATGGCAAAGATGAATTCCCATGAAGTATTTTTAAAATATAGTAAGTTATTGCTTTTACAAAAAAATAAATCAAAATAAACATCAATATGCAATTGCAGCAGTTAATACAGGATGCCTGGAGCAACCGGGATCTTTTGAAAGAAACATTATACGTTGAAGCCGTGAGGGATGTAATTGAAGAGGTTGATAAAGGGCGCCTGCGCACCGCTTCGCCAACAAATAGTGAGCCGGGGACAGCTACAACATGGCAGGTAAACGAATGGGTTAAACAAGCGATACTAATGTATTTTGCCACCCAGCAAATGGAAACCATGGTATTGTCTCCTTTCGAATTTTACGACAAAATGAAACTAAAAAGCGGCTATGCTGAACTGGGAGTTAGGGCTGTTCCGCATGCCATCGCAAGATATGGCGCTTACCTTGCAAGAAACGTTGTGCTCATGCCTTCTTATGTTAATATTGGTGCCTATGTTGATGAAGGAACTATGGTGGATACATGGGCCACAGTTGGAAGTTGTGCACAGATCGGTAAAGGGGTGCACCTGAGTGGTGGTGTGGGTATTGGCGGAGTATTGGAACCTTTGCAGGCAAGCCCGGTGATAATTGAAGATGGCTGTTTTATCGGCAGCCGTTGTATTGTGGTGGAGGGTGTTCGGATTGAACGGGAAGCTGTTCTTGGAGCAAATGTAGTGTTAACGCAATCGACCAAGATCATCGATGTAAGTGGGGCCGAACCTGTTGAGATGAAGGGCAGGGTGCCCGCCCGTAGTGTGGTAATACCGGGTTCTTACACCAAAAAATTCCCTGCCGGGGAGTTTGGGGTAGGGTGCGCTTTGATCATTGGTCAACGGAAACCTTCAACGGATCTTAAAACGAGTCTTAATGAGGCATTAAGAGAATTCAACGTGTCTGTTTAATTGGTGTTCGCAGGCATAAATACATTGAAACTGTATCAGTTTTACGCTGACGCATATTCAGCAATTGCAAAGCAAATTTATCTTACAGGAAGTGCGCTTGATTTTCTCTAATGTTATGGAAGTAAAAAAGAATACCGCTATACCTGTAACCGGATTTATGATCGCTTTTATAGGTTCTATCCTGTTTTCAACAAAGGCGATCATTGTTAAAAAGGCGTTTGAACAAACTCATACAGATGCATTGTCTTTATTGATGCTACGAATGGTTTTTTCACTCCCTTTTTTTGTGGCAGCGGCTATATTGGAACGTAATAAAAAGGGCAATGTGCAACTTACTGGCAGGCAGTGGATTATCATCTCTGGTCTTGGTTTGTTTGGTTATTATCTGAGTAGCCTTTTTGATTTTATTGGATTGCAGTATATCAGTGCAGGACTGGAACGGCTGATACTTTTCCTATACCCAAGTTTTGTAGTTCTCATCAATGCCTTTGTATTCAGACAAAAGATATCGGGCATCCAAAAAATTGCCCTGGGGCTTACTTATCTTGGAATTGGAATCGCCTATTTTGGAGAATTAAAGTTTGATTTTAGTCATTCCAATTTTATATTGGGTAGCTTATTGATATTCATTTGTGCGATCACTTACTCCATTTACATTGTAGGTAGTGGTAAAATTATTCCGCAAGTCGGAGCCGCAAAATTTACAACCTATTCAATGCTGGCATCCACAGCCGGCATCTTTTTACATTTTTTTGTTGCAGGCAATTACAAGGACATGCCTGCCGGGATTTCATTTTGGGGTTATGGGTTTTTACTGGCAATTGTAGCGACTGTTATCCCCGGGTTTTTGATTTCGAATGCAATGAAGCGGATAGGTTCTAATAATGTTGCAATCATTTCCAGTGTTGGACCGGTCAGCACGATTATCCAGGCACATTTTGTATTGGGTGAACGGATCTTCCTGGAACAAGTGACAGGTACGGTCCTCGTAATTGCAGGTGTTTTATTAACCGGATGGAAGGGCCGGGGAACAACAGCTTGATTTATGATAAGGTTTTGGGTGGATACATTATAGTTTCTATATTTGCAGCCCTGAATTGTTAGCCCGGGTGGCGAAATTGGTAGACGCACTGTGTTCAGGTCGCAGCGTTCGCAAGGATGTGCTGGTTCGAATCCAGTCCCGGGCACTATATAACCCCTGTAAATGATTATTTACAGGGGTTATTATTTTTAAGTTTTATCTTTTCGCCACTTTTTCCCGCTTGATTGCAAAATATCTTACACATACATGAAATATGGAATGACACACGGACACGGTATTGCAATTTAAGCATACGAATGGAGGCCGTATTTACATGAGTATCAAAAATTTTTTCTTAGCCTGAGAGGAGCAAAAATGCCGGTCAACGATTGTCTACCAGCGTATTCACTTCCGTAAGCCATAAGATCAGTTTCAAAGAAATCCCAACAAAAAGAGACAATGATAATGCCGGAGATCAAGCGTTCACAAATGAAACTGTAAAGAATAACGATGGTGATATTCAAATATCAGATCTAGCGTTCAGCTTCAAACACTGGTAAAATCATTTTTTCGCAGTAATAATACCCATCAGGTAAATAAGTTTACTCATCAACCTTTTGCGGCATCCCTGTGCAAAGCCATCATGACAAATTCTCAATCTGCTCATTTAACAACCGGTACGAAATTGAGCCATAATATTTGCTGTATCTCTTTGCTAATTTGCCAGGGTGTGAATAGTATTGGCCCTCACCGTATTCAAAAAAAAATAACGGATGAGTGTAACGATACCGGAACTGGTTTGTATAAAATCATTCAGCCCTTTTGTGTTACTGGTTTGGTGATGTATTAAAGAAGATTGGGGAGCAGCGGCATGTAATTGCGTAATAAAACGTTGCTGTTCGATGGAAGGAACTGTTTGGCAAAATAAAGCAATGTGATAGCAATAGAAGAATACAAAAAGAAAAGCGGCTTTCATAAGGGTAATATCGGTGTTGATAAGCTTAAAGATATTTAAACATTGCGTAAAACAATTATTCTACAGGCACAATTGAGAAAGGTGATGTAAGTATGCGATCAATGAATGTAAAAAATGATCGTGGGTCGAAATATGACTGAATGCGAAAATGTAGATTTCTAGCAATCAAGTCAATATAGAGCAAGGAATCAATTGTGTAAATTATCGCAATGCTGAATTTTCAATGCGCACCATATTTGATAATGTATTGTGCGTGCAGTTATATGGATTGTTTAAAAAGTTGAGTTTTCGGCCCATATTATTCCCTTGTCATCCCTATATAAATCCGTTTGCCCGATACCGGACGTGACCAATAAAAGAACAAAATTTTTGGCTCGCGGTTTGTCGCGGTTAATGATCGGCAAATTCATTGCTGGTGACAATATGCTTGCTTTCTGCGACTAAATTGTAATATATTTGGTAGGGCATTTCAACCAAAAGCGTATGAGACGGTTATCTGCAATAATGTTTACGGACATGGTTGGCTACAGCGCCCTCACCCAGTCCAATGAAGCCCTTGCCCTGGACCTGCTACAAGAGCACCGCGTGATCCTGCGGCCTTTATTTCTAAAACATTCCGGACGGGAAATTGAGACTGCCGGAGATTCCTTTTTCGTAGAGTTTAACAGTGCCGTGGAAGCCACCGAATGTGCGATCGAAATTCAGTCCGCTTTACACAACAGGAATCTCGCAGAGAATATAACACGCAGGATCACACTGCGAATAGGCCTCCATATCGGCGATGTGGTGTATATAGATGATCATGTGCATGGTGACGGGGTAAATATAGCTGCAAGAATCGAGCCTTTGGCGCCGCCTGGTGGCATCTGTATCTCCGAAGATGTAGCCCGGCAGATCAGGAACAAAGTGCAATACCCGGTTCGGAAGATCGGGGCTGAAAAGCTGAAGAACATATCCATGCCAATGGATATTTATTGCCTCGTGTTACCATGGCTCAGCAATCCAAAAAAGTTTAATCAAAAATTTTCTCGAAAAAGAATACTTACTTATGGATTGGTTTTGCTGGGCATATGCCTGCTTTTCGGACTGGTCTATTTCGTAAAGGAACTAGGCCATAAGGATGCATTTTCTAAAACAAGACTGGCCGTTTTACCATTGGCAAATATCAGCAATGATTCGAAGGATGAATATTTTGCCGACGGAATGACCGAGGAACTGATTTCCGGCCTTTCTAAAATAAGCGGGCTGGATGTGATCGCCCGGACCTCGATTATGAAATATAAAATCACAGATAAAAATATTTCTCAGATCAGCCGTGAACTAATGGTGGGCACCATATTAGAAGGCAGCGTGCGGAAAGTAGAAAATATGGCCAGGATAACGGTTCAATTGATCGATGCATCCAACCAACAACATATCTGGTCGAAGGAATATGACAGGGAACTGAAAGATATTTTCATGATCCAGAGTGAGATTGCAATGAATGTGGCCGACGAACTTAAGGTGAGGCTCCTTTCAACCGAAAAAGAACAACTGGAAAAAGGTACCACCCAAAATATGAATGCCTACCAGGATTACCTGATCGGCAAATATTTTCTCAATAAAAGAACCCCCGAAAGCATACACACTGCAAAAGAACAGTTTGAAAAAAGCATCGCGGCGGATTCCTCTTTTGCACTGGCCTATTCAAGCCTGGCTTATTGTTATACCCTCATCGGCGTGGCTGGATATGGAAGTATCCCCAGATCTATCGCAGAGGCAAACGCAAAAGCGGCGGTGATGCATGCGCTTCGGATTGATTCTACCCTGGCAGAAGCGCATGCTGCCCTGGGCTATATAAAATTCAGGATAGATTGGGATTGGCAAGGCACTGAAAAAGCGTTCAAAAAAGCGATCGCATTAAAGCCTGGTTATGCTACCGCACATGAATGGTATGCATTGTACCTCGCGTTACACGAAAGGCTGGATGAGGCCCGGCAGGAAATTCTTACCGCTTACCAGTTAGACCCGCTTTCTCCAAGTATCAACACCGGGGTGGCAAGAATTTATCATTTCCGAAGAGAGTTCACAAAATCATTAGCACAGATCGATAAAACGATCAGGATGGAACCGGATTATGCTGACGCTTATTTTACAAGGGGTATGGCCTATCATGCAATAAATGATTATAAAGATGCATCTGCGTCGATAGAAAAAGCGCTAAGCTTAGCCGGCAGGCGCCCTGTAATGGTGGGCATGCTGGCTGTGTCATATGAAAAACAGGGAAAGAAAGCAGAGGTCGACAAACTGTTGGCTGAAATGCAGGCGCCGCCAATAAACAATGATAAGTTGTATGCTGTTGGAATGATTAAAGCCACTCGTGGTAAAATAGATGAGGCTTTCGATATTTTCGAAAAACTGGCGAAGGAAAAATATGGCCTCCTGGTGTATATGAAGGTACAAAGAGAGTTCTATCCATTTAATAAAGAGCCCCGATACTATAGATTGCTACAAACTATCGGATTAGAATAAGCTTTCTTGAAAATGGGAATTCGTTTAATCCGGTAATACATTGCTTCAATCGATTCTTTTGCTGATTAATAGCACACTCGATGGATTTACACGACATATTCCATTTCAACTTCGAATCAAATTGATATTTTCTAAAGAATACCTGCCTTATTACCTATTGATAAACTATTTGGTAATTTCACATTTCGGTCTTAAATAATTATTATGATAAAATCACGTAGCTCATTTGTATTTTTCTTTCTTATTGTCAACTTGTCAATGTTAACAGCAAGTGCCCAGGATACAACGCATCAAAAAGGCTGGATATCACTTTTTAATGGCAGGGAAATCAACGATTGGGTAGCGAAGATTAACCACCATGATGTAGGAGTAAATTATGGCAATACTTTCCGGGTAGAAGAAGGAATGATAAAGGTTCGATACGATCAGTATGATAGCTTTAATACCAGCTATGGCCACTTGTACTACAAGCAGCTATTTTCTTATTATCACCTTGTATTTGAATATCGCATCACAGGCGAATGGCGCCGGGATGCACCGAGTTATACCATTAGAAATAGCGGTGTTATGTTTCATTCGCAGGATCCCGCAACCATGCCCAGGGAACAGGATTGGCCTATTTCTATTGAATTTCAACTGCTCGCTGGTCTTGATGACGGCAAGCCCCGTCCTACCGGGAACATGTGTTCACCCGGCACCGATGTTGTGTTTGAGGGGAAAATAGACAATCGCCATTGTATCAATTCTACTTCAAAAACCTATGCAATAAACGAATGGGTGCAGGGTGAAATCATCGTGTTGGGTGATTCGCTGATAACACATATCATCAACGGTGATACCGTACTTCGTTACTCAAAACCGCAGATCGGTGGGGGAGTAGTAAACAATTATGATCCAAAAATAAAACAAGATGGTAAATTGTTGAAGGAAGGTTTTATCGCATTGCAAAGCGAAGGCCAGCCAGTTGATTTTAGAAATATCCGGCTGTTGAACTTACGAGAGGATAAATAAAAATCTCTTTAGTAAGGTTTTGATTACACTAAAGTTTAGCGTCCTGGCTGAGGTGGCATATATTTTCATAACGAGAATAGTTGTATGACTTGCGGTTTGATTTAGGGTGCGCCAAAGAGGTCAAAATGTAACCATCGAAGAGCCCGATAAGTAAACAGTTTTGTAAAAATTCTGGTGATTAAGCAGTGTCATGGTTTTGCAAGTCAAATAAATTTCTTTTCAATTTATTGATGTGAATTTTGAGTCTTTTTTGCTTTTCTACTCGCCTATATCATCGGTATTTTTTTCAAAATTGGAAAACCCTGTTTATAAGGTGGACTGTTGCAAATAGCTAATCCACGCAGTAATTTAGTGCTCATTCTCATTGGTTTCTTCAAAACTTAATTGTTAGCTAATGCCTGTTCCTGGCGAGATAACCATCGCGAAAATTGATAGTATTGCAGCCCTGACTGAGCCGGTGTTGCGCAATGTTTTAATCACCCAATGCTATTGTGAACTCTCTTCTGTATTTGCAACTCATATGGCCGCAGGTGCCAACTGGTGTACGTTTGCCACCTGGGCATCAAAGCAAGCGGGCCTTACAATACGGCATGAAGACCTTGAACATGCATTGGAAAACATTTTAAAAAATGTGCCCGAAATTGAGATTGCTTTGTCACTAGTAATCACCCTGGCAAAACAGTCAGGTGCACAGCAGAGCCTGGGGAATCTTCGTGATTCCGTTGTTGGTACCATGGTTTCCAATGCTGCCAGCCATGCTGCCGATGCAGTGAGCCGCGGTAATAAAAAAGTATTTGAAGAAATTGCCCGGGAGTTTTCGCGGTTTATTATGAATTGTCTTCCCGATATTGCCTATAATAAATCGCACATTGATGATTTCTGCAGGCAATTAAAACCAGGCCTTCCGCCCGACGGACAAGACTACCTCGCAAAAGGTTTTTCGTATTACTATCGTGCCCTTTTTGAACTGGATTCGAAGAAAAGGGTGCAACTGAATTTACTGGGGAATCTCTTTATCGGTTATCACGAACAAAATCGATTGCAGCCTGAAATTGCCGAGGCGCTAAATGCCTCCATAGATGCACAGCAGATAAAAAGTGAATTGTTAGATAAATTATTTAAAGGATCCAACTGGTGGATAAAGTTTCGCCTGTTTTTTAAACGTGTATTTGGTTTCACTTTATTAGATAATGCCATTGAAGCTTCGGTGCAATTAATACAAAAACATCTTCGTATGGCGTTAACTGCTCACCTCATGACCATTACATTACCTCCGGACAACTATTTGCATTTAGGGCGTGATCTTTCCATGACATTTTCCGAGGATTTAAAAGAACTCACCGATGCTGACCTTATTGCGCTGCTGAAACAGGTAGACCCAACACCAGGCAGCGTGCTTGAAAGCGGAGCGACTGATTGGGCTAATCTTGCGGAACGAATGCATTATATTGCCGACATGTTTCGATGCTATCACCAATCAAAAGAACTTTTTGATCCGGCCTTTACTGCGGCGCAAGTGGAAGCAATGAAAAATGGAAGATTACCTGAAGGCAGGTTGTAAACCCGGGTTCTCTATATAGCCTATCCAAAAAAAATATTCTTCCATTTATTTCGTCGATGCATTTTAGATTTTTGTCTCAAATGATAAACATTCTTTTTTTATTGTTTCTTTTTATTTGGGCTGGCCGTCAGCTGGTTCTGTTCGGATAATATTCTTACCATCACCAAAACTTTTAACGAATGCCTGCTACATCTTTACATCTTCGCAAAACTATTGTCGCTGTTTTTTTATTCCCGAGTTTGATGAACCCTATTGCTGCCCAGCAAAAAATTGATTCATCCAATAGCAATTTCAAAATCGTATTTAATAAAACCGGTCCCGTATTGGGTTATGCTCCAGCTTCGGGGATAAAAATCCTTACCATCAAAGGCCTGCATTTTAAAGACCTGAACAAGAATGGTAAACTTGATAAATACGAAGACTGACGGTTTGGAGTGGAGGAAAGGGCGAAGGACCTGGCAGCTAAAATGAAAATCGGCCAAATAGCCGGTCTTATGTTGTATAGCGGTCACCAGGCTATACCCGCTAACCCAAGAGGATTCGGGGCAGCCACCTATCAGGGAACACCTTTTCCAGAAAGTGGTGCAAAAGCATCCGATCTTACCGATCGGCCCATATGAAAACCGTTGAAGAACAAAAGGAAAATGTACCGCTTGATATGGAATGTTATGTTGACGCAAAGGGCAACAGTTATGACTTTGCATTTGGACTTAATTGGAAAGGCGTAATAAATGATAGCAGAACCTTGAAGTACAGAAAGAAATCTAAATTGACCCGCTAAATGGGTTAATAAACACCGGACCAAATCGCAGGCAGGTGTTATCGCTCAAAAAAAGTAATCGCCACCATTCAACTTGCTTTGCCGTAAGTGGCGCTATGAAATTTGATGGTTGGTTGGGTTTTTCTTACACTTAATAATTCAAGCGCAAGATCCATTTGTATAACCAATACCCGCATGTTGAATGGCATGATATTTAATGTACATTAAACCGGAAAATAACTATCATTATGGACATTACACCTTATACCATCAATTTTTGGAATGGAGAAAGCTTGCATCCCGCAGAAGTGAGGCCATGTTGCAGGGAAGACAATGTAGTAGATTATGCCATTTATATCAGCAATCAATTGTCGTTCAACATCACGAAATCTGATGATGCCAGAGGAAAGTGGGTAATCTCTTTGAAAAATGCCGATAAGGAAATTGATGATGTGGTTGTTCAAAGTATCGGTGCAGAAATCGATCATCACAACAGGCAATAAATCGTATCATGGAAGTAGTTTCTAAAAATGCGGTACCGGTTTCTATCGAAAGTGCGGCTATGCTGGAAAAGGAAGGCGAATTCGCCAGGGCGGTGGCGATGTATGAAAAATTGGTGAAAAAATTTCCATCAAACCT
The DNA here is from genome assembly GCA_025963635.1 of Ferruginibacter sp. Lineage (GTDB taxonomy): Bacteria > Bacteroidota > Bacteroidia > Chitinophagales > Chitinophagaceae > Ferruginibacter. The sequence goes on along the minus strand of JAOQAK010000075.1, from coordinate 229,065 downwards.
TGCTGTGTTGGATAGGCTAATGATCCTCTCGAGAAAATTAAAAGAATATAAAAAGGAACTAACCTATATTGATACAGCAATAAAGATCCATGAACAAAAATACAGTTCTTTAAAATCAAAAGATGTGAAAGTAGTGCAACTGAGTAAAAGATTAAATGCGTTGCTGGGGCACACGGATAAAAAGGGAAAGAATTTGCTGGCGATCCCGGAAGTAGAAAGACTGAAAAAGAGGAAAGCAGTTGTTTTGAAAAAAATAAAATGATTCGTTTTCAACATTATTAAAACTTGTTTAAATAACGGATTCCTTAACTTACTCCATAAATAATAAGCCATGCCTGAATTGCCAGATGTAGAAGTCTTTACACGAAATCTAAATAAAATATTTGCCAGTAAAAAATTAGGGAACATCAAAATTGTCAATGGTGACAGGTTGAAGGATAAACCGGCTGAGTTTTCCAAAGCCCTGAATGGGAAAACGCTCAAAAGAATTTATCGCTCCGGTAAAGAAATGCGTTTTGAATTTACAGATGGCACCCTGCTTGGTTTGCACCTGATGCTCACCGGCGATGTATTTGTTTTTGATAAAAAGAATACGCATTCATCTACCATTGCTGAAATGCACTTTGAAGATGGGCAGGGATTGGCGCTCAACGACAGGATGAAGAATGCCAATATCAAACTCAACCCTGTTGATAAGGCAGGTGTAGATGCTATTTCAGATGAACTCAATTTTGAGTATCTAAAAAAAGCACTACAGCGGAAGACTACAATCAAAAAAATATTAATCGACCAGGATGTGATAAGAGGTATCGGCAATAGTTATTCAGATGAAATTTTATGGGAAGCCAGGATATCTCCCTATTCGGTTGCGCAAGCCATCCCTGATGAAAAGATCAAAGAGTTGGTGAAGATTATTAAAAAGATCTTAAAGAAGGAAACGGAAAACATCTACAAAAACTTCAAAGGGAAGGTAAATGTTGAAGTAAAGACCTTCTTAAAAATACACACCAAAGAAAGAACTGAAAGTCCTACAGGTGAACCTATCAAAATTGATCAAAAAGGGATGATGAAAACTTACTACACAGACGAACAGGTTTTGTACAAATAGAAATGCAGGATTTGATAAACGGGGTAATGCCATAGCAATCATTCGTTTGTTAGATCCTGTTATTTTCAACCATTTATGGGTTATCTTTTTTACTTAATTTCTATTTCCGCCCCATCATTCCAGTGCTTCAATTCAGGCGTGTAATATAGGTAAGTTGTGCTGCCTTTTACTTTATATGTGCCCGCAATTTCAGCCTTCAAATCAAGCCTGATTGTTTTTGTTTCATTCGGTGCAAAACCCATCCAGTAGAACACCGGTTAATTGTCAAAGATCTTGTAATAAGCTGCCTGGTTTTTTTTCATTATTTCTTTCAGTTGCCAGGGCTGTACAGCAAGTCCGGCAAGGATGCCTATCTAAAGTAAACTGTGCAATTCCTGCCGGAAAATTTTCTTCTGTGATTTCGATCTGCTGCCTGCCTCTTTCAATGAAATGCTTTCTCAGTGATACAGGATGTCTTTGGTACGGGCCTCCAATTTAACTTCCATTTCGTTGGCGGCGGTAAGCTTGATGATAATTTTTTTCCTTTCTTTGCTGATGTTCATCACTACCCCCCTGGCTGAAGCTACGGGCAAATTGTATACGTAATCGTGAGTAGCCTTAAACTTTATCTGATTTATCCAATATGTTTATTTATATACTCCAGCTGTAGTTCCGAAAAGCCAAAATAGTTTTGATGGCTGTCCTATAATGCGGATATTGTGCACCTGAATGAGCATGTTGTAATCACATTGTTTTAAGGCGTGAATAACACTGTTTTCAAAATTCATTACCAGTAAATCGTATAATCGTTCTTATCCATATTCATAAACCAAACATTTGTACACATGAAATTTTTTAAGGATACACTTTGCCTCTCGGTTCTTTTCTTTTTGCTGGTCAGCATTTCTTATGCGGCTTCGGTTGATACCGTGCTTACCTACAGCCCCTCTATGAAAAAGAATATTAAAGCAGTTGTTATAAAGCCGGACAGTTATAGCAAGGGAAACAAATTTCCCGTAGTCTACCTGCTGCACGGCTATGGAGGAAACCAGGCAGACTGGATTACTAAAGTGCCGGCCTTAGTTCAGTATTCAGATCAATACAACCTGGTAATTGTATGCCCCGACGGTGGTTTTTCAAGTTGGTATTTCGACAGTCCTGTTGATAGCGCTTTTAAATATGAAACTTATGTTTCGAATGAATTGGTACAATGGGTGGATGAACATTATAGTACCATTAAAGCAAAGAACGGCAGGGGAATTACTGGATTAAGTATGGGTGGCCATGGTGCATTGTACCTTGCGTTTAAACACCAGGGTATTTTTGGCGCTGCCGGAAGCATGAGTGGGGGAGTAGACATTACACCATTCCCCGGTAACTGGGAAATTTCGAAACGGCTTGGTACATATGCCTTGTATCCCGACCGTTGGGAAAATAATAGTGTCATTCACCTCACTCATTTACTGACTGCCGGTTCGCTTGCGTTGATCATTGACTGCGGTGTAGATGACTTCTTTTACAAGGTGAATAGAAACCTTCATGAAAAGTTATTGTATAGTAATATCCCCCACGATTTTATAAGCCGCCCCGGTGCCCATACCTGGGATTACTGGAGCAACGCAATTGGGTACCAGCTTCTTTTTATGAATAAATATTTTACGAGGAAATAGCCAGGTGGTTTTTGAATCAAAGCTGGGATGCAAACAGCCACGAAGTGTTGAACGGAATTTTAACCAGGAATTATCGTTTAAACGCATCATCAATCCATCACTTCATAAATACTCATGGGGTTGGTTTTATTCTTGAGCACTACCTCACCCAGTTTGCGGCAACTGAACGACTCTTTAACCTTGTCATAGGCTGTTTGATTGATTACTACCTGGCTTTCACCGGCAACCGATTGTAAACGCTGGGCAGTGTTCACCACGTCGCCTACAACCGTATAATCGAGGCGGCGGAGGTTAACAGAACCAATGTTTCCTGATATCATTTCACCGCTGTTGATACCGATGGAAACCTGCGGGGTAAACGAGACATCCTGGTAAAGCGATGGCAGTTCTCTTATCTTATTTCTAACGGCGAGGCTTGCATCAATTGCCCGGTCGAGATGGTAATTGCCACGAAAAACTGCCATCACCGCGTCACCGATAAACTTATCTATATAACCTCCCTGCGCAATAATTTCTTTCACCATCACATCGAAATAATTATTTAATAACTTTACGACGGTATCCGGAGATTCTTTTTCGCTGATGGAAGTAAAGCAACAGATATCGATGAAAACAACGGTGGCTTCCACCACTTCATTCTTCACCAGGGAAGATTCAAATTCCTGGCTGCCCATAAAATTCAGCACGGTTTGATCCACATACATTTTAAGAATATTGTTTTCCTTGATGGCCTTGAGGGTTTCACGTACCTGGTTAACCTGCCGGATGGTTTTTTCCATCGTTAGTGAAAGGTCTTCAAAATTGATCGGCTTGGTGATGAAATCAAAAGCGCCACGGTTCATGGCTGTACGAATATTACCCATATCGCCATAGGCGGAAATAATAACTGACTTGATTAGCGGACTGGTTTCGCTCAGCCTGCTAAGCAGCGTTAGCCCGTCCATTCCGGGCATATTGATGTCGCTCAGTACGATATCTACGTCGGGGTGTTGCTGAATTTTATTCAATGCTTCATTGCCGTCCGCAGCAAAAAGGAATTCATATTGCTGATCCCTTATTTTTTGGCGAAACTTTTGTTTAATAAGCGTTTCCAGGTCCGCTTCGTCATCAGCCACTAATATTTTTGCCATCAGCTAACTAATTTTAGTTTTTCTTTTAATAAATTAAAATCCACCGGTTTGGTTAAAAAATCATCCGCCCCCAATTGTTTGGCCATGTTAAAGTTTTCTGCATCTCCATAAGCAGTGATCATCATCACCACCGGGGGAGGTGTAAGGTGTTTTTGTTTTATCTGTCTCAACAACTCAATCCCACTCATTCCGGGCATATTGATATCAGACAATATCAATACCACTTCATGTTCATGATGGTTAAGATAATTCAGTGCATCTTCTCCGGAAAAGGCAAAAACAAATTCGACCAGTTTTTGCCGGATCTCTTTCCGGAAGCGCTGCTCAAACAATGTTTGAATATCTGTTTCATCATCAACTACCAGGATTTTCATCGGGTTAATTTTAGAAATTATACAGGTAAATAAATAGTGAAGGTGGTGCATTCCCCTTCCTCCGTGTCTACAATTATTTCGCCACCATGCACCTTGTTAACAATATCATAACTCATACTCAATCCTAACCCAGTGCCCTGCCCTGTGGGCTTGGTAGTAAAAAATGGTTGAAAAATTTTATCCAATACTTTTTGCGGAATGCCGTTGCCATTATCTTTCACAGCAATCATTACCTTCTCTGCCAGCTTTTTTGTACTCACACAAACGGTTGGGTCATACCCATCGCCAAGCATTTTTTTCTTTTCCGCCACAGCATAAAAAGCATTGGTAATCAAGTTAAGAATTACGCGGCCAATATCCTGGGGAATTACCTGGATGGTTCCAACACTTTCATCATAATCAGTTTTCATGGATGCATTGAACGATTTATCCTTTGCTCTTAATCCATGGTAAGCTAACCGAAGGTATTCATCTGCGAGATTGTTAATATTGGTTGCTTCTTTTATCCCGGTGCTACTCCGGCTATGTTGCAACATACCTTTAACGATTGCGTCGGCACGTTTGCCATGATGATTTATTTTTTGTTCATTGTCCCTGATATCGTTTCCAATTGCTTTGGCATCTTCCAGGTTTCCTTTGTCCATTTCCTGTTGCATCTCATCGATCAATTCTGTATTGATCTCAGAAAAATTATTGACGAAATTCAAAGGATTCTGAATTTCATGGGCAATGCCCGCCGTAAGTTCGCCCAATGAAGCCATTTTTTCCGACTGAATTAATTGTGCCTGCGTGGCTTTCAATTCATCAAGAGCTTGCTGCAATGTTTCTTTCTGTTGGGTAAGCGCAGCAGTACGTTCTGCCACCTGTACTTCCAATGCTGCCTTTAATGATTCGATAATCCTGCTTTCTTTTTCAATTTCCAGCGTTTTAGCCTTTTCTTTTTCAAGTGCCTTTTTTTGTTTTCTTGTAATCATCCACATGGCAATCATCCAGATAATAGCAAACAGAGTGGCGGTTTCAAAATAGTCGTTCATATCACGGGAAAAAGCAGGACTGATTAGCAGAACCAGGTCTTTCAAAACCGATAATGCGATATAAGGTAATATGGAATACATCAGTTGTTTTGCCGGTGCCAATTCCTTTTGTTTAAATACAAGGTAAATCAGCCCCAATAACATCGCATGTGTAAACCACTTTGTGATTTGTGTATTGTCACGCAGCATCACTCCCATTACCACGAGCGCAGCAGAAAGTGCCATGCCGCCTACGAAAATTTTATCCCATTGAAGTAATGCATCAGCAGGCAGGGATTTACGAAGATATCGGAAAATGAAAAAGGCTAATACGATTTCTAAATACATAATACTAATATAAGATGGATGAGGGTTAAATTATTTCCATGTAGAAGAGATTTGATTCTTTCTGCCAGGCATCAATTCGTGTAATGTAATTGATGATTTTAGTTCAATATTTCCTCGTAATTAAATCTATTAATTTCTTCACCCGAATAGCCTTTTCATTTTGTACAATTCAATTACATTGTTGTATACGATAATAAATGCCTAGATGTTGCTAAGCGCTTACCGGTAATACTATTATAAATTCAACACCTTCACCCTCTATTGTTTCCACATTTATTTCTCCGCCATGTGCTTTAACGATATCATAACTCAGTGACAAACCCAGTCCTGTTCCGTGCCCCGTTGGTTTCGTAGTAAAGAATGGCTGGAAGATTTTGTCCAATACTTTTTGCGGGATGCCGTTGCCGTTGTCTTTTATGTGTACTTCTATTTTGCCCTTTGCTTTTTTTGTACTGACAGAAACGATCGGTTCGTACTTGTCTCCGAGTTTTTTCTTTTTATCCGATACTGAATAAAATGCATTGCTGACTAAATTAAGGATTACTCTTCCTACATCCTGTGGGTTAATATTTGCTTTGCCGATAGATGCATCAAAGTCTGTTTGCAACGTGGCATTGAAAGAATTATCTTTTGATCGCAGGCCATGATAACTTAAACGTAAACATTCATCCGCCAATGCGTTGATATCAGTTGGCTCTTTTTTGCCCGTGCTGGTTCTTGAATGTTGTAGCATGCCTTTTACAATGGAATCGGCCCGCTTACCGTGATGATTTATTTTTTGCTCATTGTTTGAAATATTACTTGCAATACCTTTAACCTCGTCTGTATTTCCCTTGTTCATTTCCACCAGCATCTCCTCAATCAGTTCTGTATTCAAATCAGAAAAATTATTTATAAAATTCAATGGGTTTTGAATTTCATGTGCAATACCCGCGGTGAGTTCGCCAAGTGAAGCCATTTTTTCCGATTGAACTAGTTGTGATTGGGTAATTTTTAGATTTGCAAGCGCTTCTTCCACGCTCCTCTTCTGGACCTCGATTTCACCTTTTTGTTTATACAGCAATCGATTTAATTTCTTTCGCTGCATGTTATTTATTAAAAGGATGAGGGCGATGACCATCAGTGTACTTAATACCGCAATGGACGCGTTTTTAGCAAACTTTTCCTTTTCCAGCTCAAGTTTTTGCAAAGCTTTTTCTTTCATCAGCAGGTTATATTGACCCAGCTGTTTCTGTATTTCAATGTTGTATTCAAATGTTGCCGTATTGAAGCTAAGCTTCTGGTCATTCTCCGTATTGTACAAGGCTGTAAGCAGGGTTTGGGAAGAATAGGCGCTTTTGTAATCGGCAGTTTTTGCGTATGCTGTGGATAAGCCTTCATAGATTTCCTTCATTTCCGGAACTGCATTCAATTCCTGCGCCAGTGTCAAAGCTTTTTTATAAGCAGCCAATGCATCCTTTACCAGGTTTTGTTCCATATATACCTGTGCAATACCGATAAAGGATTGGCACATATCAAGCGTTGAACTGATTTTGTTTGCTATCTCGTAAGCTTTGTTGTAATAAATGAGGGCGGACGTGTAATCTTTTTTTTGCCTGTACAATTTACCGATATCATTGTAAGTATATGCCACGCTTGGGGAGCCATCGTACACTTTTTCTGCTTGTTGAAAATAAAAGAGCGCCTTGTCAAAATCTTTTTTCACAAGATAAACCTCACCAATGTTTGTATTGATGGTACCAATTGATTCCTGGTCCTTTACTTCCAGTGCGAGGGGTAAGGCTTCGAGATAATACTCCAACGCCTTTTCATTAGTAGCAGGATTTTTGAAATAGATGACTCCTATATTTTGCAGGGCGGTTGCTATCCTGAGCTTATTACCATGTTTGCGGGCCAACTGAAGTGATTTCTGATAATATTCAAGCGCCTTTGGATCTTTCCCTTTATCGCCATAAAAATAACCCAGGTTATTCAGCAGGTTTGAAATACCCACTTCATCTCCGATTGATTCAAATACATTCAATGATTTATTGGAATAATCAAGCGCTTCAAAATATTTCCCCTTGTAATTATTAATGATGCCCATCCATTTATATGCGTAACCAAGGCCCTTTTTGTACCCAACTTTGGTGGCCAGTTCTTTCGCCTTTATTGCATACTCTATGGCTTTTTGTGGTTCCGATTGAGCCCCTGCAGTGGCAAGGCTGATCAATGCGTTTACCTTCAGGCTGTCATCGTTATGGGTTGCAACCACTCTTTGCAGGCTATCTGTTGCATTCTCCTGGGCAAAACTTACAATGGAAACAAAAACAGTAAAAAAATACAGCAATTTTATTTTCCATTTCATGTGGAGCAGTTATTTCAGCATTAAATATACAGTAAAGGAGCTTATGCAAGTAATCAAAGCCTGGTTTCAATAGCAATCATCTTCGCAAAATATAAGAAGTAGCTTCCTTATTTTACGAAGATGAAAAATAAACGGATTATAATTTAACAGCGCGGAATATTTTATACCCGTTATCTACTTTTACTTTTATAAAATACATGCCGGGCGACAAATTTGAAAGCTCGAGTTGCAGCCTGTTATTGGATATTCTTTTAACCTGCTTTGGCACAAATGACTTGCCCGGAGTATTTACCACAACGAGATCTTTTTCCGATATCAGCCCTTTATCAACAGAAATGGTAACCCAACCTTTTGATGGATTCGGATATGCCATGAGTTTGCTGTCTGCCGTTTCCGTGAGCGTAATAGCTTCGGGAGCAGTATTGGTTCTTGCAGCCGGCGCAGTTTTCCTGCATTTTTCGTAGGTAGCATTGGCCGAACCCGAAAGGGCGATTTTTTGGTTCCCATTGTATGATTTCACCGTCCAGGTTATATTTGAGCCATCAAAACGAATAGTAAAGAAACCACCCCCGGGCTGAAATACCTCTGGCTGAAGTCCACTATATGAACCCGATGTAGTGATGGTATTATCTATTCCCCTTGGAATAAATAACACGGTAGCGTTATCATTTTTATAGGCGAATTTAGCAGTGTATTTGAAACCGGATGGGTCGTTTATCAAAGTGTCTATACAAAACAGGTATGGCTTAATCGCTTTTGCATTTCCCCCTTTTGGATTTGCATACAAAGTACCAGGCAAATACTGTGTTGAATAGCTTTCGTTAAATTGCAGTTGTAAGCCCGCCGGAACGATTGAATAAACCCCTGCCGCGCCCGTATACGAAGGAGTGAGGTGGTAAACCGGGCCTGATAAACCAAGATCTCCATTTTTCAATCCCGTAATCGCAGAAGTGAATGCCGGCAGTGGCTCACCCTGGTAAATCACGAGGTCATTTCCTTTTACAATTAATGAAGCAGGTTGGATGGTTAGTTTGCCCAATCCGTAGGTTACCTCAAAGTTTTCGGAAAGTAAAGCACCGGGCACGATGGTAAATTCCCCTGCTGTAATGCCGGTAACCAGGTTAATGGATTTAAATGATGTTAAGATATTGGTTGGGTTCGGCACATCATCTTCATCAACGATCACTACTACATTTTGGTTACTTGTATCACCCACGGTATTACTGTTTAATATGGGACTTCCGTTAAGAAGGCTTTTGGCATTTGCAAAAGCGGTGCCATTAAGGAGCGACTTGGCATTGATGATGCCACGTGCATTCAGGAGTGATTTGGCGCTTACCAGGGGCGCAGAGGATGAATCAAGCTGGTAATTGAAAATTGATGCTACGGCAAGGTCAACCACTTTCGTTGTATCTATTACCACCGTTCCATTCAGAAGCGACTTTGCATTTAATAAACTTCTCGCATTTAGAAGTGATTTTGCACTCGCCATTACACCCATATTCTTCAAATCTGCGTCTGTTAAGGCTCTTCCGTTCAATAAACTTTTTGCGTCCACGAGGGCAACCACGTTATTGTCCAACGTTGCCTGGTGTGCACTCTTTATATTGGCAAGGAACATTGCTATTTCCGACGGAGGAATTAATTCGCCATAAAATTTGTAGATAAATGTAAACCCGGCTATCTTATCTCCATACACCAGCGTGGTATCCCTTGGGGTTACCATAAGTGGCATTTTTTTAATTGAAAGCAATCCATCCACAAAAGTAAAATCATAAATTTCAAATATTGCTGAATCTGCGCTGCTAAGCTTTTTGAAGCCGGGCCGGATAAAGAATATACCAACATTGCTGGCACTGGTTGCCGGGGTAGCATATACAATGGGATCTAATTTTAAATCTGCCAGCGATAGCCCTGAATTTTGCAGCGGTACACCGTCAACAAGAACAGTAGAAGTAAACCGCGGTAGCCTCTCACCATAAAATTTGGTTTTATTATCCGCGGTTATCAAAATCTGTTTTTTGGTGACCGAAAAGAAATAGAGCGAGTTAGAAAATCCGCCGTCTTTTCCGCTCGGGGAAATTGGGGCGGTATACACCTGGATTGCGGGGTTGCCGACAAAGGCCGGGATGGTAGCCATTGCCTCGGTATCACTTAGTACAGTTGTGGCAAGCGCAGTTCCCCGGAAAGTTATCACCGAGGTAGGCCTTAAAAAATTTCCTTCTATCTTAAGAATGAAGGGAGCCTTTCCCGGCACGAACAATGGTGTGGTGGGCAATACCAATGCTGTTAAACGAGGTGTGGGCACTGCAAAAGTACCAACCGCTGAATCAGCCTGTATTAAGCCAAAGCCCGAACTGTAATCAAAGCCCGGAGTTGCTGCATCAAGGGATGTTTGGCTCAATAGTATTCTTACGGAATCCGGTTCCAGGTCCTTGTTGTAAAAGGTCTTTTTCCCTTCCAAAACTAATGCGGCTACACCGGCAGCGTGGGGAGCGGCGGCGGAAGTTCCAAAGAAGTTGGGGAATAAATCTCCGTCAATGTTTGGCGCGCCAAAATTCACACTGCTGTTTCCGCCATCGGGGGCACTAAAATCAGGCTTATTCCTTATTACACCATAAACCGGGGTTCCACCTACAGAGGAGAAGGTTTCAACCTGGGGGATTGTAACACCAAAAGCAGGTGTGTTGGTGTAACGGATAGCACCCACCGCCATTGCACCCTCAGCATTTGCCTGTCCTACCAATGTGGATGTTCCAGTGATATATTCATTGAATTTCAATTCCCCGCGAAATACTATAAACTTAAACCTTACATTCTTACTGCCAAATGCCCTTACCACCATAATATTGGTTCTCGTATTTGCTGTTACTACAAAAGGTAGTACTTCAATAGGGTCACTGCCGATGTTAAACCGGTTCATACCAAAAAGCAAGTTGCCGGCATCATCGGCAAGGTAAATATCCAAATCGTTCAACGCACCACCCTGTCCTAACGAGTAAATCGAATCTTCCCATTGCAGTACGATTGTGTAAACTCCGGGTTTCAAAGAATCACTTTGAAGAAAATCGCCTCCACCAAAGTTATGGACCGATCCGGTTATGCCGGGTGGTGCCGAGGTGGGCGTAAAAAAGCTTTCGTAAGATCTGTTGCCAAAGTTGCCCGCTGCCGAAAAATAGGAAACTCCTTTACTTTTTACAAGATCAACGGCTTTGGCAGCAATGCCGTCTTTAAGAAATGGCGCAGTAATAAAAGTAACATCATCTGCAATAACTCTACATCCATGCTCCTGTAATTCGATAATTCCCTGAGCAAAATCTCCTTCACTTACAAAGCCTGTTCTAAAGGCCAGTGGAGAGCCTGGCGCTACATCATGTATGGTCTGCAGCATAGCTCGTCCTTCATCTGAAACCCTTCCGTAAGGGTATTCTTTCAATATTTCTACCGGAAGCGGATGGTCAGGATTGCCGGTTCCGGGGAGATCACCGTTTAAAATATCTGTGTGTGCCGGATCTCCTGGTATGGTGTTGTAACCATCTGAAAGTACACCGACTTTTATCCCGGATCCTGACAGGTTATAGCTATTTCGAACAAGATCGGAATGCATTGCAATATCACCGTTGGTTAAAGCTACACCACTGCTCACAATAGCCGGGAAAAGTGGGCGGCAATGATTGATATAAGGCCTGATAGTGGCATCATCATTTAACTTACATAGATTAGCAATAGGGATTTTACCTGTAATAATTAATGTATTTGGGCCATTATCAACAAAATCGGTCATTCCATAAACATTTTGCAGTTTCTGCAGCAGGGTTTGATATTGCCCTACCGTTGCTATTATTTCAATCAATACACTTTGACCGATGATGTGGTATATGTAGGGGGAAGGAACAATCCCGCTGGCATAATTCTGACAAAGGGAAAATAACTCCGGTCCGATGATAGCATTCGACTTGTAATTGGGTGGTGGGGGATAGTCAGGATAAATGTATTCCGGAGAAGTATCATATCGAAAAGGTGCAAAATTTAGGGTAAGGCCGTTCTGGATTTTCACCTGGGTGCCGCTCCAGAATGCACCGGTAAGTTTGCCCGAACCCATTGCTGAAGTAATATTAATAGCGGCAAAAGGCGCCCAAACAGTGCCCAGCCATTTTGTAGAAATTCCACCAAAGCCGTTAACGAGGCTAAATGCCACGGTACCATCCGGTGAAGTTGCCCCTCTTCCATGCACTTCAAAATATATCCTCGAAGCATCGCCACCGTTTATCGCATTTGCATCTACGTTACCCCAGGCTACATCCTCTTCAACATAAATTTTGAACATGCCCGATTTATCATTCATGAAATCGAATACAATCCGGTTGTAATCCCTGTTTTTAATTGATTTAAAAATATAGATGCCAGTTCCCGACAGCGTCAGCACTCTATTTCCGCTTAAGGCAATATTGCCATAAGTGCCAGGTTTAAGTGTTTTGGAAGTTGCAATAGTGGTTGAAATATTGCTGCCAAAATTTGCAATAACTGGCATTGTGGGTAGCATTGGGATAGCGGGATCTTTGATAAACTCGCCCCTTGATGGTGATGGTCCGGAATAACCCGTTCCGAATGGATGCGTAACCTTTCCTGTAAGTGTACCTCCTCTAACTACGATGTTCCCTCTTACATCAATATTTGCTCCAAAGGAACTGTTTGATCCGGCCCGGAAAATTGCTCCGTTCAGGTTAGCTGAATTTGCTGCTGTAATCCATCCTTTAACCGAATTGCTATTGTTAAGTTCGATTGTGCCACCGCTATGTATACCTCCGCCGATCTTAGCATTTCCCGTACTTTTCACCAGGGTATAACTCCCGACTGCCCCATTGGAGATGTTTGAGTTTGCGCCAATTTGCACTCCAAATCCAGGAGCTCCGGGTTGTGTTACCGACGTGCCCGCCGGGATGGGGCCCCTGCCACCGAATACGATGAAATCCGTTATTTTGAACGGATCGTCTTGTGCGCTTGAATGATTGCAAAAAAACCCAAGTATAAAAACGATTATAAATATGTGTTTATGGAATTCGAGAGGCTTAGACATCGCAACTAGTTGAGAAATTGACAAAAAAATTATTATCACAATATAACTATTAAATTATACATGTGTTAGAAATTCGCCTCTTAAATTTAAAGAATGTGAGACAAATTTTTCGCCCGGAATTGGTTTGGGAAGCGGCTTCCAGTAGATTTTGAAAGTTCCTGCCATACAGCGGTTTGATTTAGTTGGAGTGATATCATGTTTGCGGGTACCGGGTAGAATTCTTGTTGCGATGCTCTTCCGGTTTTTACGATTTGTCCATTTGTATCTAAAAAAGATACAGAAATCAACGGCCTTGCGAGTGTGTTTTATCAAAGGCCGGTGTTCAGCAGAATTTTGCATCAAAGACATCAATTGAAGCATCAGGCAACATCCTTTCCAAATGCATGAGCATCCCCGGAAAAGAATGCAAAAGAGACCGTTTTCAGGGTTTGAAAAGCGTGCACTGCAATAATGTACTTTTGACACATTAATTATACAATTTAAAAGGCTTTCGGAGTTTTTTACCTGTACTTTTGCAAAGAATTATTCTTCATTTTAATTTATTGGATGAATCAACAAAAAAATAATGAGGCGAAAGAATTTGGATCAATTTTACTGGACGTTGGTGTTTACCTTTTGAGTTCCGGTGCAAGTGTAAGTCGCATCAGGATCACAATGCGCAGGCTCGCCACCACGTACGGATATCTTCCTCATATTTCCATTGCTCCCAAATCAGTTTCATTAGCGCTCAGCGATGAAGACGAGTTGCCGGTATTTAACGGAATCCGCACCACCCCGGGGCAGGGAGTGAATTTTAAAACCATTTCCGGTATCAGCAGATTAAGCTGGGTTGCCAGTGAAAAAGACTTAACCCTGCAGGAGCTTAGGGATGAACTGAACAGGTTGATTGCATTGCCACATTATCCCCGTGTTATTGTGCTGCTTGCCGTGGGTCTTGCAGGCTCTGCATTCTGCTTCACCTTTGGCGGCAAATTGCTGGAAATGGTGATCACTTTTGGAGCTACCGTTTTTGGCTTGTTTGTGCGACAGGAAGCCATCAAAAAAAAGTTCAATCCTTATATCTGTGTTTTCATGGGCTCATTGGTTGCCTCCTTATTTGCAGGAGCATTTGTAAAAGCCGGTTTGAACATCAATTTTGAACATGCTTTTGCAACCTCTGTTTTGTTCCTGATACCTGGTGTGCCATTGATCAATTGCTATACCGATTTAATTGACGGTAACATCTTAAATGGTATAGTAAGGGGAGTAAACGCACTGATGTTTGCACTTGCCATTGCCTTAGGATTATTATCCGCAATGCTTATTTATAACCTGAAATAATTAATGATGGATTGGATACTTATTCTGAGTAAAGCATTTTGGTGCGGCTGGGGAGCAGTTGGGTTCGGCATTTTGTTTAATGTACCGCCCCGTACCTTATTTGCGATTTGGGTGGGTGGCGCTATGGGGGGCTTTTTGAAATTCAGTTTATTGCAACTGGCCATGGGAGTAGTCTTCGCGTCTTTTGCAGGAGCTTTGGTAGTGGGCATTTGCAGCATACCTGTTGCGCATTTTCGCCATGCACCGCCGATGATATTTGCTATTCCCTCGGTGATACCACTGATACCCGGTGTGTTTGCTTACCGTACCATGCTGGGACTTATAAAATTAACCGGGGTGATCGGGCCAGATTACAACCTGGTGCTTTCTGAAACGGTGAACAATGGTGTGAAAACAGTATTTATTATTATGTCACTGGCGATGGGAGTTGCCGTCCCCATGCACCTGATGCGTAAAGAATCCGTAAAAAATATCAGGTTGATACGACGAAAACACGCCGTTTTATAGGTCTATTTTTTGTCAACAATTTTGATCGGCACATGTCGGGATACCAAATTCCATATTCCTTTGGCTTGTGGTTTGATTTACTATATTCATGAGTGAGAAGCAATCACAACAGCGTGAACAATTCGGCGGCCATAAGTTTATTTCCATGTTGGCCAGGAGGTAATTATATGCCTTCAGCTGCTCCCATTTTATCTTTAACACTTCACTACTACTTCAATTATTTTCCATTACTTTATACTAATATAATGTTATGGGAAATATCTCAAACCAACCCGGGCGCCTGTTTTTAATTATCGGTGCAGTTTTTGGACGGGCTACGCTGCTGCTTCAGCTCGATCTTATAGTTGTCAACAGAACGGCTTCCCTTACTTCGGTTTTTATGGGAACCGCAGGGATTACAACGAATCGTAGATGAAATACTTCATTCCTTTATTCCCCTGTTATTTATCGTTTATTGGTTACTGTTTGTTCCGAAAGAAACGCTGGCATGGAAGCATGTTTTGCCATGGTTAATTTACCCTGTTATGTATTGCTTGTATATTTTGATCCGTGGAGCGGTGGCTGGTTTTTATCCATACCCCTTTATTGATGTAAACAGTTTGGGTTATAACCAGGTATTTCTCAATATCTGCGGGATGGTAATTGTATTTTTGGTAGTCTCTTTTGTACTAATTGCAATTGCCAGAATAGCTTCAAAAAAAAAGCGGCCGTTATTAAAAACAACCGCTGATCGGCGGGTTGATTACAGGGCTTTCCGAAAATTGTTGTGCTCTTTTATTTTTTCTTCCTGAGATCGGGTGTATAATAAAAGAACAACCGGTAAGTTTGATTTTTATCATATTGATACCCGGAAGCTTTTTGCTGAAAAACCATCATATATCCGGTATCAAAACTCAATGATTTACTAATCGGTTGTTTGATCCCGATAAAATACCTGTTTTGATCGAATGTGTTGTAAATAACTTCTTTTCCAAAGTGGAAACACAGTTCATCGGCAAGCACCAGTGAAGGGTATTTTGGATTTTTAAATACCGGTATAGTCATACTTAAAAGGTAGCGGATGCGATCTGTAAATTTGTAGTTGTGGGTGAACTTGTCGTTGGCTATTTTTTCCTGCCAGCGTTGCTCATTTCTTAAACGGTTGAGCAAAGATATTTTCCCTATTTTCGTACTCATCTGAATTTGCTGGTAAACACGGTGTTCCTGAACAAAATGATGCCAATTGGCAGTGGTAGGGGCTACCCACATTTGTCCGTAACCCAGCACAGCAGTAATATTTTCCTTTATCCAGTAATTAGCACCTATTCTTGCAAAATAAAAACTGGGATCTGCCGCAAAATTATTTCTCCTCATGTGCAGGTCGGCAATTATGCCAAATTTATTCGTCAGCCTGGTGGTGCTGTTGATGCTAAACCAGCTTTGGCTCTGGTGATTGATTTCCTTTACCTTGGCTTGTGCAAAAGAATGGAGAGAAGGAACAATGATGATGATTATAAAGCAAATGAAGCGTAGGGTTGTTTGAAATCTTTTCATGTAAATTAATTGTGCTGAAATAAAAAGCCACTCGCCTATACGCAGGTTCATGGCTTTATGGGTTGTTCTAGGGTTTCATCAAATCAGTTAAAAAACAGGATTAGCAATTGTGCAGCCAATATCCTTAAGATCATTGTTAAAGGATATACGGTAGCATAGGTTGCGGAGGGGATATCATTCCCGGCCATTTTTAGGGAAAATGCAAGGGCAGGGGGGTCTGTGCATGCCCCGGACAATAACCCGCATATCTCGAAATATGTTTTTCTGAAAAATTTGCTGGCAACAATGCCCACGATTAAAATGGGTATCATGGTAATGGCGATGCCCATAAATATCCAGCGATAACCACTTCCATCGCTAAACGCTGATGCAAGGTTGTGCCCGCTGCTCAATCCTACACTTGCAAGGAAAAGGGCAATGCCGATCTCTCTTACAATCATGTTAGCACTGCTGGTGGTGTAATTATTGAGGTATAAGTGATTACCGAAACGGCTAAGAAAAAGAGCGACGATCAGTGGCCCTCCTGCCATGCCAATTTTAACCGCTACGGGTACATTGGGAATGTAAAAAGGAATGCTTCCTAAAATTACCCCCAAAACAATCCCCATAAAAATTGGGCCCAGGTCGGGAGCTTCTAGCCTTTTTAAAGAATTGCCCACTACGGTTGTAAATTCAGTTACGCTCTCCTCGCTGCCTACTACTGTAATGGTATCACCCAACTGCAAATAAATATTGCCATGCGCCACCATTTCTATACCCGCTCTTTTAATGCGGGTAAGGGTCAATGATTCATATTGAATTCCCGGAATATCGCCGAGGCGTTTATGGGTAACTTCCTTCCTGGTTACCACAATCTTACGGGAGATAAGGGTACTTGAAGGCTCTGTCACCAGGTTCATTTTACTTTCGGCGCCAACCAGTAATTTAACTTTCTCCATTAGTTGTTTTGGGGCGATAAAGAGCATTACATCCCCGTCACTCAAAATAAGGTCGGGGGTAGGCGTAATAACAGTTCCGTTGTGAAACATCCTGGAGATGATTACAGGTTCATTCACCATTTGAAAGATCTTTCTTATCGGCTGTCCTATAAGCTGTTGATTGTCCAGCCTGATATGGGTAGAAAGTGGCCGGTTCGATTTAAAGAAATTTAATTTGCGATGCAATTCCTGCTCATTGACCAGGTTAACGCGAAGTACTTTTTTCAAAATTACCAGTGATAAAATAATACCCATTACCGCGAAAGGATAAGCTACTGCGTATGCCAGGGTAATGGTGGTATTGTCGGTACCAGGAAGATTGAGATCAACTGCTGCTGCCTGTGCTGCCGCAAGGCCAGGTGTATTGGTAACGGCACCGCTCATTACGCCGGTCATGATCGACATGGGGTTTCCGGAAGTATAAAAAAATATTACAGTGATGGTAACGCCCAACAAAACAACACTGGCTGCAAGCGCATTATTACCCAGGGCGCTCTTTTTAAGGGAAGCAAAAAAACCGGGACCAACCTGTAAGCCAATAGCGTATACAAAGAGAATCAGGCCAAATTCTTTAACAAAATGCTCTGTCTCTTTGCTAATAACAATACCAAAATAAGAAAAAATTAAACCAACAAAAAGTACCCAGGTAATGCCTAGTGAAACGCCGAGTATTTTTACTTTTCCAAGAGCTATTCCGATGGCAATCACCAGTGAATAGATAATGACGGCCTGTGCTACGGAGGGTTCGGTAAACAGCTGTATAAACCAGTTCATAATTACAAAAATTAAAATCTCCCAAAACACCTGATTAAAAATAATTAGACTATAATGGGAGAGGCCATTATTTATGAGGAATTTGGATGATATTCTTTAACCGTTATGCAATGAATTCATACAGCAGGCAATCGTTTGCAGACAATCAATCGTTATAATACACATTACACTGTGCAGTGATTTCACTGATTGTACCAGTGAAATATTCGGGATAAACAATAATATAGGGTATACAATAAAAAGAACGGGTAGAGTATACCCGTTCTTGTATTAAAAATTATGCATGTTCTGGTGCCAATGCCCAATGTTCGGGTGAGCGCCATAAAGAACTTAGTAGCAGTTCTCTCATGAAAAAGAATTCTTTTGGAAGCTTATCATACAGTTTAGCGAAAAGCTCTTCGTGAGAAAGTAATTCCTGTTTCCAAAGTTCCCTGTCGATGGTAGTGATCTTTGCAAAATCTTCTTTGCTGAAGTTTTCCTGGCCAGTCCAGTCCATATCTTCATAACGTGGCATCCAGCCTATTGGAGATTCAACAGCACTTGCTCCACCATGAACCCTTTGAACGATCCATTTTAAAACACGCATGTTTTCGCCAAAGCCCGGCCACAGGAACTTGCCATTTTCATCTTTTCTAAACCAGTTTACACTGAAAATACGTGGTGCATTTGGTAAATCACGGCCAAATTGCAGCCAATGGTTTACATAATCACCCATATGGTATCCCATGAATGGTAACATTGCAAATGGATCGCGTCTTACTTTACCAACCTCACCAAAAGCGGCAGCAGTTGTTTCACTACCCATTGTTGCGGCAGCATACACACCAAAGTTCCAGTTAAATGCCTGGCAAACCAATGGAGCGGCAGTACTTCTTCTTCCGCCAAAAACGAAAGCAGCTACAGGAACACCTTTTGGATTATCCCATTCTGAATCAATTGCCGGATTTTGATAAGCTGGTGCGGTAAAACGGCTATTAGCATGTGCTGCTGGTTTTCTGCTGGTTTTGTCGTATGGTTGACCATGCCAGTCAATTAATCCTTCAGGAATTTCTTTGCTCATACCTTCCCACCAAATATCGCCATCAGTTGTAACAGCTACGTTGGTAAAAATTGTATTTCCTTTAATGCTTTCCATAGCATTCGGATTGGTTTGATAGTTGGTGCCGGGAGCTACTCCAAAATAACCAGCTTCAGGATTGATAGCGTGTAAAATGCCATCTTCTCCTTTATGAATCCAGGCAATATCATCACCTACTGTTGTTACTTTCCAGTCATCGACGCCCTTTGCAGGGATCATCATTGAAAAGTTGGTTTTACCACAGGCACTTGGAAATGCTGCAGCAACATAAGTTTTCTCTTTTGCGGGAGATTCAACGCCAAGGATCAGCATATGTTCTGCAAGCCATCCTTCTTCCCTGCCCATTACTGAAGCAATACGAAGTGCAAAACATTTTTTTCCCATCAATGCATTTCCACCGTAACCGCTGCCGTATGAAATGATCAGCCTTTCTTCAGGGAAATGAGAGATGTATTTTGTAGTAGGATTATTAGGCCATTTTGTATCTGGAGTTGCTGCAGTTATTGGAGATCCAACTGTATGAATACATTTTACAAATTCCTTGGTTTTAATATAAGGGTAGATGTTTTCTCCCATGCGGGTCATGATGTACATGTTCACCACTACGTATTCAGAATCGGTCAGTTGAATACCGTACCTTGAATAGGGAGACCCCACAGGGCCCATACAAAAAGGAATAACATACAATGTTCTGCCAGTCATTGCACCGTCCATCAAACCGTTTAAGATTTGTTTCATGGCAGTTGGTTCCATCCAGTTGTTGGTAGGACCAGCATCTTCTTTCCTTCTGCAGTTAATGAAGGTTTTATCTTCAACCCTTGCAACATCACTTGGATCAGAAAAACAAGCGAAGCTATTAGGACGTTTTTCCTGGTTTAACTTTATGAAAGTACCTTTCTTTACGAGTAATTCACATAGATCATCATATTCCTGCTTTGAGCCATCACACCAATGAATATTCTTGGCATTACACTGCTTAGCTATACTGTTTACCCATGTCTCCAACTCTGATTTAATAGAGGAAGACTCAAAAAAGGGTGTTTTAATTTGGTGAGTCATAATTAATATTTATTAAATAATAGAATAAAATACTTTCAAACTTGTGAGTGCAAATTTCAACCGTAAACAACGAATTAAATATGACCAGTATCAGTTTTTTTATGATTTTAATTCATGTTTAAAGGAATCAAAATTTTTACGGCGGCATACCTGACGAACGCCGATTTCAACATATTGTTTGAAATAGAGGTAGATATTGTGGTTACCAGGTAAATAACATCACATGTATAATTTAGCAATGTATTTTTTTGCCGCTGAACCGTATGTTATAGCCACTGAAAACAGATATTTATCCTCAATTTTCAAATAGCTATCTTTATAGAGCAGATGGATAATTTCACTGTAGACCATTTGAGTGTAAAAGTTTGTTTGAGATAAGACAAATGGTTATTGAACGTGTTGCTTTTTTAATTCACCATAATGATGAAGAGGATTCTTCAGTTTTGTTGTACGCTGCTTATTTTGACTTTAATTGCGAAGGGGACTACTGCAGATCCGGTAGATCCATTTTTTCTTCAGCACTATGATAACCGCAATGGGCTTTCCAATAGTTCTATCAACTACATCTTTAAAGATGCTACGAATTTATTGTGGGTGGCTACCTGGGACGGTTTGAACATGTACGATGGAAGCACTTTTCATGTATTTAATTATAGCAAAGAAAATGATTTTAAAAGCATTGGCAGCAATGTAATTCAACAGGTTACGGAAGATAAACGGGGAAATATTTGGGTCACTACCATCGAAGGTATATCCCGCTATGAAAAGCACACCGGTAAATTTTACAATTACTTCTACAACCAATACCAACGCGGCAGGGTGAGCGAGCAGGAATATGCGCTTGCCGTTGATACCGCCGGTAAAGTTTTTTGTCTTAATCAAAAAGCTGGTTTAAGCAGGTACGATGTAAGCGCAGATAGTTTCCTGGCATGCAACTTACCTGAACGAAATTCAAGCATTCTCAAAATTGCATTTGATGAAGCCAACCGACTATGGGTATTGAACTCTACTGGATTGCTGGAGGCTTATTCAGCAGGCGAACACGCGTTCAAAAAATTACGGACCTTCCGGGAACAAAGCGCTATCAGCAATTTCTTTTATGTGAACCACCAGCTTTTTTTTACCACAAAGGAAGATCAGTTGTTTTCGATCCCGACCGGCACCTTTACTTCAAAACTGGTGATGCAAACCAGTCACACGCTCAATTCGCTTATTTTTTATAAAGAACATTACCTGCTGGCATGGGCGAGCAGGGGATACAGCGTTTACGATGCGGGTTTTCAACCATCGTCTTTTCTTAAACAGGAAACGCTTCAAATGGAAGAAATCAAAGTGACTTCCTGGGCACTTGGAAGCGAAGATATTTTGTGGTATGGTACGGATGGCAACGGGATTATAAAAATTTATCCAAAAACAAAGTCCTTTGGCACCATCGCCACTTCGGAGAATGGATTGCCCTACAACAAATCAGTGCGGGCGTTTTGTGAAGCGGATGGAGATTTATGGGTCGGAACAAAAGGAAGCGGCATAGTCAGCATCAAAAATTTTTGGTCTGATACCCTCTCGTCTTATAACAAGCAATACTTTCTAGCGCCCGATGTGCTCGATCACAACGCGGTATTTGCATTGCAAAAAGGGAATGATGAATTGATTTATATCGGGTCGGATGCAAAAGGAATTGAAGTATACGATCTCAAAACTAAAAAATTTACTAAGTGGTCTGAAATTGCAGGCTATAACACTTATGCTGAGTTTGGCTCTGTTTACGCTATCAGGCAGGATCCGGACAATTCATTGTGGCTCGGCACCAGTGGTTATGGACTTATACATCTAAAGATCAGCCGGGAGAAGTCCGGCAAACTCACCCTTGTTTTTCTCGAACGCTTCACCTTCAATAATAAAAATACTGGTCCGGCCAATGACATTATTTACGCATTGGCGGAAGGGGATAAGAATCACTTATGGATCGGGTGCCGTTATGGTGGACTTAGCCTGCTGGATAAAACCACACAATCCTTTAGAACATTTAAGGCATTCACTTATGAAGGAAGCCTTTCCAACAATGATGTGCTGTCCTTATTTAAAGATAGCCACAACAGGCTTTGGATCGGCACCAGTTATGGTCTTAATTGGATCAACATAGCAGATGCTTCCGGTGAAGCGCCCCTGTTTCAAAAGTTAACTACAGCCAATGGCCTGCCAAATAATACCATCCATGCGATAGCGGAAGACAGTGCCGGAGATATTTGGGTGAGTACCAATAAGGGACTGGCAAAAGTGAACCAGGCAGATCTCAAAATTTCTTATTACCAGCAACTCGATGGGCTGCAAAGCAATGAATTTTGCGATGGTGCCGTTTGGAAAGACTCCCCGGGAAATATATTTTTTGGCGGCACTTATGGCTTCAATCATTTTCTTCCCCATAACATTCATAAATCAGGCTGGCAGCCAAACCTGCTTTTGTCGGGGATACTCATTGGTGGTAAAACCAGCAGTGAAAACGGATTTATAGTGTTAAGTCCGGGCAATAATCAACCCCTGAACTTTTCAATAGGCAGGAAGGACAATTTTTTTGAATTGGATATAAAAGCCATCAGCTTTTTAAACGCGGAGAAATGCGAATATGCCTATAGTTTAGAAGGGTACGATAATGCATGGCATTTCGCAGGTACAAATGGCAAAATTATTTACAGTAACATTTCGCCGGGCAATTATACATTGAAAATAAAGTGGAGCAATGGAGAAGGGCTATGGACTACCGAAATGCGCCTGCTAAAACTTGAAATAAAACAATATTTCTGGCTTACTTCGTATGCGTACCTTTTTTATGCGGCAATCATATCATTACTGGCGTACGTATTGTATAGTTATCGTAAAAACAAGCAGCAAATTAAACACCAGCTGGAAGTAGAGCATCTGCTGCGGGAAAAGGAAGAAGCCATACACCAGAACAGGCTGGGGTTTTTTACGAATATCGCCCATGAGCTGCAAACGCCTTTAACATTGATAATGGGTTCGGCGGAGCGTTTCCTGGATAAAGCCGTTTCTGCAAAGGAACAAAAAGACAAGCCCTATTTTTTATCGTTGATCCACCAACAGGCATCCCGCCTTACTTATCTTGTACACCAGTTGCTGGAATTCAGGAAAGTGGAAGCAGGCTTTTTTAAGAACCAGTTCAGCTATTTAAATATTTCAGAGTTGTTGCAAAATCTCGCAGAACCTTTTGTTCCTTTGAGCGAGCAAAATAAAATGGAGTATGAATTGAATATTTCGCCGGGCATGTATGGTTGGATCGACAAGGATAAGATTGAAAAGATCATTTTCAATCTTTTGTCAAACGCTTTTAAACATTCCGGTAAAAATGAACAGGTCGTTTTTTCTGCCCATGCCGATAAAGATAAAAAGGAGTTGGAGATAACCGTAGTTAATTCCGGCACGCCCTTGTCAAAAGAAAATCTTGAACAGTTGTTTGATAAATTTTACGTGGTTAACCCAAACACAGCAGACAGTGAAAAATTCGGAACTGGTATTGGTCTTGCTTTTACAAGGCAGTTGGTTAGCTTATTAAACGGGAGCATCCAGGCGAGCAGCGAAAATGATAGAATTAGTTTTAAAGTATCGCTTCCGTTAATTACTGAACAGGAAGGGGCTGCTTATGCCGAAAACAGGCCTGCCATCAGCGACAAGCCTTCTTATTTATACCAAACCGTCACTACTTATGCTGAACCGGTTCACCCTATATCAGCGGTTGAAAATAACAAGCAAGCCATCATTGAAAACCTGCAGGGAAATAAACGCAAAAATATCCTTGTCGTAGAAGATGATCCTGATATTCGTTTTCTGTTAAAAGATATTTTGAAAGATGAGTACCTCGTGTACGAAGCAGCGGATGGAAGGAAGGCATTGGAACTGATTGAAAAGATTATCCCGGACATGGTGATCTGCGATGTAATGATGCCCAACTTAAATGGGCTTGAACTCTGCAACATGATGAAAAATACCCCGGCAACCTGCCAAGTACCCTTTATTATTTTATCGGCCAGGGGCAGCGAAGATCATCATATGGAAGGATATGAAGTTGGCGCGGATGCTTATATAACGAAGCCTTTTCATACCGCACACCTTAAATTGCGTGTGAGGAAGCTGCTCGAATACCGCCAGAAATTATTAGACCTCTTTAAAAATGATGCAGTAGCAGAAATGCTGGTTGAATCTGACCTTGTGGAAGGGGATAAGGTTTTTTTATCCAAACTGGTGGAAGTAATTGATGAACATATCAATGAGACTGAACTGAGTGCTGTATTCCTGGAAAAGGAATTTAACATGAGCAAGATGCAATTGTATCGTAAGTTAAAAACCATGACCGGGATGACACCCGGCGAATTTATTAAACACATTAGGCTACGGGAAGCAGCAAACCTGCTGACATCTACTGCCCTCACCGTAACCGAAATTTTCTATCGTACTGGTTTTAATAATCAATCCTATTTTTTCCGTGAATTCCGGAAGCGCTATAGTTGCGCACCCAACGAGTACCGGGAACAGCAAACCAGCCCATTGTCGGGCACTTTATAATTACAATGGGGAATTCGTTGAATCGAGACTAAAAGAATAGTGTAAGGTCGGGCTAAGGAATTTTATCGTTTTCGCATCGCACTCCTCAAGCACTCGTGCCCAAGTCAAGGAAAAGGCGCTTCAGTAAAATTGTCAGTTTACGGGTGGGCAAGGAAACATTTGAAACCCTCTAACCAAAATTACATTCACCGTCCCGAGCTCCTTTTAATTAAAATCATTTATTTTAACCCGCATCTATACTTATGTTTTTCTTTGATCGCATGTTCCCCATTTTAAAAAATGATGATAGCAAATCAGTGTACTCTGAACACCCCACCATCTAATGCGAAAATAAATCAGCGCCCAAAGATTGTAGCTCCGGATTTAAAA
Source organism: Ferruginibacter sp. (assembly GCA_025963635.1). Taxonomy (GTDB): domain Bacteria; phylum Bacteroidota; class Bacteroidia; order Chitinophagales; family Chitinophagaceae; genus Ferruginibacter. The sequence continues at coordinate 203,827 of JAOQAK010000075.1, read as the reverse complement.
TGAAATTTCCGGAATACTGCCTTCCTGCCCCGGTTAAATTTTACAAATCATTCTGCCCGGTTGTTATTTTATTTTTTCTGTTTGACTGTACCTGAATCCATTTTTACGTATAAAATCCCCGTAAATCCATCTAAATTGTAATCATAGTACAGTAAAATGTCAGCATAGTGCACAATGCCGGCAGCCATTGACATTAGCTTTGAACTTCAATTGCTGCTTATGCTTCCTTTCAATTGCGGGCTACTTATTTTTTTATTATGCTTGCTTCTTTTTTCAAAGTTTTCATTCAACGCTGGTCAACTACCGGTCTTAAAAATAGTCGGCAGTGATAAGGTGAATTTCGAACCTCATCTATATTACTGCTATCAATCGCCTGGTGGTAATAACGAGGTATTCTCTCCAGGGGTTCTCAATATTAATTCAGGGCTTCGTCTTTTACTTGAGCCGCAACGGTGGTCGAACAAAAGAAGTCCTGCACAAAGAAGAGATTTAAACCGGCTCTGCTTTGATGTCAATCTGTCACAACTCTTTTTTATTTCCAGCAGACTTTTTATAAAGAAATCTTGTTTATCAAATATAACCCGCCTTAAGAGATGTCCCTGCAGACAAATAGTGGCTGTATCCTCATTACAATTGTTAACCATTTAAAATCATCAAAAAACATATGAAGAAATAAACATCCAAAACAATGTTATTCAACTAAAGCATTTATACCAAAGCGTTATGAATATTATGAATAACAAAACTGCTTCAAAACATTTTACATCCTGCAAACCCAGGAAATCATTTCTAAAAATATTAAACGTTGCAATTATGAAAAAAAATCTTACGAATATCATTCGTTACATTCCCAAACAATTATGGCCAGGTTTCAAATTCTCCTGCTGCTTCCTGGCATTGGCCTTATTGCAGTTTTCAGCTACTGCGCAATCGAAGGATATTAACATCTCCGGGAAAGTAAATTCCGCACAAGGTGAATCATTGGCGGGTGTTACCGTCCGGGTAAAAAATAGTAACCGTGCAACCACTACCGATGCCGGTGGAAATTTTTCACTGGTAGCCCCCGACAATGGAGTATTGGAAATCAGTTCTGTGGGGTTCAAAAAACAGGAATTATCCATTTCCGGTCGCACACAGTTGGTGATTGGCCTGGATCCCGATGTAAATGTTATGAATGATGTAGTAGTGGTGGGTTATAGCAGTCAAAAGAAGGCCTCCATAACCGGTGCGGTTTCTACAGTAGACATGAAGGATGTAACAAAGACAAGAATTGCGGATGTTGCACAGGCATTACAGGGGCAGGTAGCCGGTGTGTTTGTGGCAGCCAATACGGGCGCCCCCGGCGACGGAATTAAGATTCGAATCAGGGGAGAAGGAACTCTTGGCAACAACGAAGTATTGTATATCGTAGATGGAGTTCCAACCCGTGATATTTCTTTCCTCAATGTGACTGATGTAAAATCTATGACGGTTTTAAAAGATGCTGCAGCAGGTGCCATTTATGGTTCAAGGGCAGCCGGGGGAGTAGTTGTAATTACTACCAACAGTGGTCAAAAAGGAAAGATGGCGGTCGTTTTAGATTATTTTTCAGGGTTTCATACAGCTACCAACCTTCCCAAGATGTTGAATGCGGATCAGTACCTAACGGTTAAGGACATGGCCTGGCACAATACAGTAGGCAATTCAGCTACCGCTATCAGCCCTTATAAAGCAGACAGAAGCAGAACTGACCTCGCAAATACGGATTGGCAAAATGAATTGTTTAACACCGGCATCTCAAAAAATATCCAGGCTTCAGCAAGCGGTGGTTCAGAAGCAGTGCAGTATTTAATTTCTGCCGGGTACTATGGACAGGATGGTATTGTGGTGGAAGATCACGATCAATATCAGCGTTTTAATTTCAGAACAAATATCAACGCTAACATTACTGATCGCTTGAAAATTGGTACCAATCTCCAGCTTAGCTATGCCAAGCAGGATAAGCTCTCCTCCAGTGGCGATGCACCGGGTATTATCCGTCATGCATTGTTGCGGCCGCCGGTCTTAAGCGTTTACAAAAGCCTGACCGATCCAACGTATACGGCAGCCAATCCTTATACCGATCTTCCTTTCTATTTAAATAATAATAGCAATGGAGGATGGAATAAGAATTATGAATTTACTTCTAACCCGATTGCCATCGTTCACTTTACAGATGATAAGCGAAATACCTACCAGACATTTGGAAATGTGTATGGCGAATATGCATTTTTGGGGGATAAATCTTTGCGGTTCAGAACCAATGTGGGTGTCGATATTAGTTTTGCCCATAACAAAAAATTTGCGCAGAATTTTGGTGATGACCAGGACAATGACCCCGCAGAATTATTTCCCGGCCAGGGACGAAACAACCGGCCCAATAACCTGGACGAAGACTTTGGCCAGACGATGACTTTCACTTTTAGTAATACCCTCAATTATCTTAAAACCATTCACGGAAAACACACCATCAACGGTTTGCTTGGAACTGAATACATCACCAGCAAGTCGTCAGGAATAGGCGGCAGCAGGCAAAATTTTGACAACAGCACTGCTCCATTCAGGTACCTGGAATATGGTGGTTTCCCCAATTTACGCAATGGCGGAACCGCCGTGAACTGGAACTTACTTTCATTCTTTGCTTCAGGAACCTACGGGTATGCCAATAAATATTTTGCAACAGGTACCGTGAGGGCAGATGCTTCTTCGAGGTTTGGACCGAACCATAAATGGGGGTATTTTCCCTCCGTTTCCGCAGGATGGAGAGTTTCCCAGGAAAACTTTATGCAGGATATCAAATGGATATCCAATCTGAAATTGAGAGCGAGCTGGGGTAAATCTGGTAACCAGGAAATACCTGACCACGCTTATGAAACAATAGTTACACAGCTAAACGGGGTACCGAATACCACTCGTTATGGCAATTCCGATATCAAGTGGGAAAGTACCACACAAACCAACTACGGTGTGGATTTGAGCGTGGCAAGAAATAAACTTACTTTTTCAGCGGATTACTTTATAAAAACAACCAGCGATATTTTATTATCCGTAGGATTACCCGCAGTTGCTGTGGGCGTAATTCAAAGGACTTATGTAAATGCCGGCCAGGTAAATAACAAAGGATTCGAATTTGGGGTTAATTTCCAGGATAACGAACAGGCTTTCAAATACAGTGTGAATGCAAACATTGCAACCCTCACCAACAGGGTAGACAAGTTACAAACTTTTGTAAAGAACATTATTGATGAGGGTACCCATTCAAGAACTGAAGTTGGACAGCCCATCAGTTCATACTATGGCTACATGTTTGATGGCATCTATCAAAATGCAGGCGAAATAAGTAAGCACTTATTCTCCAATGCAAACGGCACACAGCCTGGCGATATCCGGTTTAAGGATTTAAATAATGACGGGCAGATCAATGCAGATGACAGGACTTTCATTGGCAATCCAATTCCAAAACTTACCTATGGTTTTGCATTTTCATCTGAGTACAAACATTTTGATTTTTCCTTTTTACTACAGGGCGTGCAAGGTGTGGATCGTTACAATGACCTGAAGCAAATTTTAAATTATGATACCCGGCCGTTTAACTCGATGGTATCGGTTCTGGATAGCTGGCATGGCGAAGGAACCAGTACTACCACACCAAGAGTAACTTTCAATAACAATGGCGGTGGAAATGTTTCTAGTGTTTTTATTGAAGATGGATCTTATTTAAGATTGAAGAATATTGAGCTCGGGTACAGTTTCAATACACAAAGGATTGGAATTAAAAACCTGCGGTTGTATGTATCAGGACAGAACCTGCTTACCAGTACAAACTATACCGGCCTCGATCCTGAGTCAACCTCATTGATCGATAAAGGAACCTATCCTCAATCCAAAGCATTTATTGTAGGCGCAAAAATTTCATTGTAAATCAATCATCCAAAAAATTATTAGTTATGAAAATATTATCTATAACAGGGCTGCTGATCGCTGTCGCGTTTTTAGGGGGTTGCAAAAAGCAACTTACTACGGATGCAATCGGCCTATTAACGGACGAGCAGGTGAGGACCGCACCCACACTCAATATCGTAGAAACTTCGGTAAGTTCTTCTTACGAAATGTTGTCGAACAGGCTCAATATTTTGGCCCAATGGGATTGGGGTGGAGGACTCGTGTTTCAAAATGATTTAATCCTGCAGGACATTGCTTCCGATGATATGGAGAAGAAATGGAATGCAGATGGTGATCAGCCATGGATGGACGAAATCAACAACTTTACTTTTACATCTACCAACGGTGGCCCAAATGGTTTATGGAAGTATGATTATGAAGGCATCAAAAGGGTTAACCTTGCTATTTCTTTATTAACCAAGCCCGACATAGAAGCCATCACAGGAATTGCTACGGCAAGAAAAAATCAGTTGCTCGGCGAAGCTTATTTCTTAAGGTCACATTACTACTTCTCCCTGGTAACCAATTTCGGCGATGTGCCCCTGATTGTTGCCCCTGTAAAAACCTACCAGGAAGCTTTTGAAGTAGCGGTAAGAGCCAGCAAAACAGCAGTATGGGATAAAATAAAAGCCGATCTCACAGCTGCAAAAGGGTTGCTTCCCAATTCCAAATACACGTCTGCCACCGAAAAGTGGAGAGTGTCCAAAGGCGCTGTAATTGCCCTCCAGGCAAAGGCTGCATTGTATACCCAAAAATGGCCGGAAGTAATTAGCCTGGTATCCGAATTGCAGGCGCTCAGTTTTTACAGTTTGAATGCGAATTACTTCAGCAGTTTCGCTGTCTCGAACGAGTTCGCCGAAAATGAAGTCATTTTTGCTTACGATCATCAAAGCAATCAAACACCAAGAAGGGGAGATGGGATTTGCGCACCATTGGACTGGGGATTTTTTGCGCCGAGCGCAGATTTCCTGAGCGCCTTTGAACCCAATGATCCCCGCAAAATATTTACGGTAAATGCGCCCAAACAATGGGTCAATAAATTATTAGGCAGTTTGGATGGAACCTATAAAGGGAACGATGATGCGCCCACTAACAAAGTGTATATCCGCTTTGCAGACGCATTGCTTTGGAAAGCCGAAGCATACCTTGAAACAGGCGATTATACCAACGCAATAGCAATTATTAACCAGGTAAGGACCAGGGCACGAAATACTGTAGATGCTACCGGCGTTGTACCACCTGCAGGCACGTTGCCCGACAGGCCTGCCTCTACAGATAAATCCACTGTTAAAGCATGGCTCGTAGCAGAACGGAGGGTAGAACTTGGTTTCGAATCTCAAAGAATGCTCGATCTGAAAAGATGGGGAATTGCAAAGTCAGTGATGACCGCTAAAGGAAAAAACTTCCAGGACAAACACATGCTATACCCAATACCACAAAGCGAAATAGACGCCTCAGCAGGTACGCTTACTCAAAATCCGGGATATTAATTGATATTCGGAAACGGCAATACAATAATTCATTCATCACCAAGGCGGAATATAACTGTTTGAGTTCATAAAAGAACTCAGCAATAGCATTCCATAAGCCCCTCTCCTTTGGAGAGGGGTTGGGGTGAGGTCTTTTGTAGCCAGTCTTCAGAATACCTGTTAGGCTGCAGTGGCAAATAGGATTTTGTTATTATTTCTTTTTAGTAAAAAGAAATAATAATCACTCTTGTACATTCTATCTATGCGTAGCCAAACCCTCAGCATATCAAATTACTCATCCACAACAATGATGAACCGCTAAAAAATCATCTCATGAAAGACATAGCGAAACGCTTTGCACAAAACCCATTACTATCACCCTCCGACTTGGAAGCAAGTACTGAAGGATTGGAAATTACCTGCCTGTTAAACCCGGGTGTATTTCAATACCAGGGCAAAACCTGGCTGATCGTAAGGGTGGCAGAAAGACCTGCTCAAAAAGAAAATGTCATTTCTTTTCCCATACTAACGGTAACGGGCGGCATCCAAATAATTGAAATACCAAAAGATGCTCCTGAATTAAAAGCAACCGATGCAAGGGTGATCAATTATAAAGGTGTTGATTATCTCACAACCTTGTCTCATCTCCGGTTAGTTTGCAGCGATGATGGAGTACATTTTTATCAACCGGAAGATTATCCTTCACTCGTAGGAGAAGGCATTTTGCAAGCCTTTGGCGTAGAAGATTGCCGGGTTACACTTCTTGAAAATAAATACTGGCTCACATTTACGGCAGTCTCCGGCAATGGCGTAGGGGTGGGGTTACGCACTACCACCGATTGGAAAAATTTTCAATCGCATGGGATGATGTTACCGCCGCATAATAAGGACTGCGCCATTTTTGAAGAAAAAATAAATGGCCGCTATTATGCCCTGCATCGTCCTAGCAGTGTGGACATCGGCGGCAATTATATTTGGTTAGCGGAGTCGCCGGATGGAATCCATTGGGGTAATCATAAATGCATCCTCAAAACGAGGGAAGATGCGTGGGATAGCGCAAGAATCGGCGCCGGCGCAGCCCCCATTAAAACAGAAAAAGGCTGGCTGGAAATTTATCATGGCGCCAATCACCAGCATCAATATTGTCTCGGTGCATTCCTGTTAGATTTGAATGATCCTTCCATCGTAATTGCCCGAACAGAAGTCCCCATCATGGTACCCTCTGCCGCTTATGAACTGAGCGGATTCTTTGGCAACGTGGTATTTACCAATGGCCATACAGTAGGGTCAGATGGAGATACCATTACGCTTTACTATGGTGCTTCAGATGAATTTGTATGCGGGGCACATTTTTCTATAAACGAAATTTTCTCATTATTAAAATTTGATCATGCGTAATAAACTGAAGATAGAAGTTGATCACTTTAAGAGCCAGCCGCACAACTTCCGGATACTTATTTTAACCAACCTTGTATATGCGCTGGTATTACCGGTAATTGATATTTTCGTTGCGGCGTATGTAATGCGTAACTCCAACGACCCCACGAAAGTGGTAATTTATCAACTCACCATTTATACAGGCATCCCGCTTACTTTTTTATTGAATGGCTGGCTTTTAAAACATTTCAATATCCGTAAGCTGTATTCCGCGGGCATGATGCTCAGCGGTGTTTCGATGATGATCATGATGTCGCTCAAAACGCTTGACCTTGTTGGAATTGGTTTCGCAGGCATTACCATGGGATTGTCATTTGGTTTCTATTGGGCCAACCGCGATTATCTTGCCTTAGCCATCACCAATGATAGCAACCGCAATTATTATTATGGCCTGGAAACCTTTTTTTATACAATCATTGCCGTGATCATACCGGTTACGATTGGCTGGTTTATTGAATCAAAAGGAGGTGACGCACAGGTTCATACGGCTTACCTGGTAATCACCGGGGTAGTTTTCCTGATAACGGTAATGGCATCCATTGTCTGCTTCAGGGGCACTTTTCAGAATCCGGCTCAAAAGCAATATGTATTCTTTAAATTTCATCCACTATGGTACAGGCTGTTATCTTTAGCGCTCTTAAAAGGACTGGCCCAGGGCTTTCTTGTAACTGCTCCGGCAATGCTCATTATGTTATTATTAGGTAAAGAAGGCGCACTCGGAACTGCACAATCCATCGGCGCAGTTATTGCCGCTGTGATCATGTATGTATTGGGCAGGCTTTCAAAACCGTCGGACCGGATAAAAATCTTTGCCGCAGGTTTGGGGCTTTTTGCATTGGGTGCTGTATTGAACGGGATCCTTTTTAACCAGGTGGGCGTGGTGCTTTTTATCCTGTTATTATTGATCGCAAAACCTTTAATGGACCTGGCATATTTCCCCATCCAATTTAAGGTGATCGACATAGTTTCTAAAATTGAAAAGCGGGGCGAGTTTGCTTATATTCTCAACCATGAAGCAGGATTATATGTGGGAAGGTTTTTAGGTGCAGGAACATTTCTTGTGCTCGCTTATTCCATTTCCACCGAAATTGCGTTGCGTTACGCCATCGTGATAATCGCGTCACTGCAATTGTGTTCGATCTTTGTTGCCAAAAAAATCATCGCTCAGGGAAAATTGCTTTCACCGGAAGAACCGGTCATTGATCTGAAGGTGCTGGATGAAGTAGCAGCGGCGGTGGTTTAATGCAGTTGTTTATTCCCGAAGGTTGCCGGCGAATCGCTGATTTCTCAGTAGAGTCTTGATTTGATTTCCCAGGCGAGTCTCTGCCAGGAATCTCTTCAGAGTTTTAAGATATTGCGGCAGGACTCGCCGTATTCCGGAAAAGAAATATCAAACTGAAAAATCATATGTAAAAAAATAACAACAAGTCCTGTAGTTGAAATGGTATTTGCGATCCGATTGCGGCGGGTCCTTCACAGCTAGTCTTTCAAATTGTAAGCTTTAGCTGTGAAGAGACCCGCCTGGGAACCTGAAAAATATAGTTTTACCTTCAACCTCAGATTTCCCAGGCGAGTCTCTGCCGCGAGTCTCTTCAAAGTTTTAAAATATTGCGGCAGGACTCGCCGTACTATGGAGCGGTTAACTCATTGTATAAGGTAATCTGGTAACCTGCGGAAGTGACGGCCGGTTCTGCAAGCCACGCACAAATCCATGCAGAGACCCGCCTGGGAAACCTTAAAACTATGAATCCCTTGTACATTATATCAACAGTATCATTAAAATAAATCAAAGAATGACAAAGGTTTTTAAAATTAGTATCGCCTGCATGCTTTTCACCTGTTGTGGATTGCCTGCAATGGCACAGACGAAACAGCAAAAGATACCAAGAGTAGCGCAGATGCCCTTTCTGCCAAAACCACTGCAAATAATCGATTATAAAGCCCTGGCGATTCGGTTTGACAAAACCGTTTTTGATTTCAATGCCAAAGGCGAATTCTGGCCATTGGTATGGTTGGATAGCAGCAAGAAAAACTTTCCACAAACTGTTGTAGGATTGTACACTGCTATGGGAGATGTACGGCAGGGGATCAACAACAAAGGAATGTTTCATGAAGCGTTGGCAACCATGGGAGCCACATTGGGTGCAAGTTTGGTGGGGATCAATAAAACGAACCAACAAAAACGGAATTACGTGGGCATGTTGAAAAATTATTTTAACAAAGAAACCGGCTGGAATATCATGATGAATAATACTTGTCCCGAGGTGGCATTGTTAGGTGGAGGATATGGCCGTGACTGGTGGTATGATGTTTACCCGAATGTATTATTTTATGCGGTTTATAACCAGTATCCCAATGAACCGGGGTTCACCGAAATTGCCCATACTATCGCCGAAAAGTTTTACAGCGCAGACTCAATATTAAATGGTAACTACGATTGGTCTTATTTTGATTATGGAAAGATGACACCCATGAAAAACCAGATTTGTGCACAGCCTGATGTGGCTGCCGGCCATGCATGGGTGTTATATGCCGCTTATAAAAAATTCGGTGACCCGCGGTATTTAAAGGGCGCTCTCAGTGCTTTATCTGCTTTGCAATCACAGCCCAAAAATCCAACGTATGAAGTGCTGATGCCCTTTGGAGCCTATTTATCCGCGAGGATCAATGCAGAACAGGGAAAGCAGTACGACATGGATAAAATGCTGGCCTGGAGTTTTGATGGCACGGCAATTTGCCGCGAAGGCTGGGGTGTCTTGGTCGGCAACTGGAATGGCATGGACATATCAGGCATTGTTGGCAGCACCGTAGATCATGGCGGCTATGGCTTTTTGATGAACACTTATGATGCAGCCTGGCCATTAGTGCCATTGGTGAGGTACGATCAATCGTACGCGACTGCTATTGGGCAATGGATGTTGAATGCAGCCAATGCTGCGAGGTTTTTTTATCCGCAATATATGCCTGATGATCATGAAACCATTCCACAGATAGCGGCGGCGACCAAAGGAGTAATAGGTTATGAAGGCATCATCCGCAAATCATCTTATGCGCAACATGAAAATTTAAGCGGACCTGTGGCACAAGGCGACGGCCCGTTGTGGGTGCCGCGAAAAAATCCTGAAGTGTCTCAATTCAGTGTGTATGGCAGCGGGCATGTGGGCATTTTTGGAAGTATCATCCGCAAAACCAATGTCGAAGGAATCCTTCAACTAAATTTATTGGCCACTGATTTTTATCATGACAAAGCGTATCCCTCTTTTTTATATTTCAATCCTTATCCAACCACTAAACCTGTTTTGATAAAAAATGAACAAGGTAAAAAAATAGACCTGTACAACACAGTTTCCGGAACCTTTATAGCCCGCAATGTTTCGGGTCAAACACAAATAAAACTTTCACCTAAAAATGCCGCGGTAATTGTTATGCTCCCTTCGGGAGGGAAAGTAACCTATGCAGGAAAGAAAATGCTGGTAGATGGAATTGTAGTGGACTATATGTTCCGCAAAAAATAATCTGTATTGCACCAGGAACCAGGCTCCGCTGGTGTTTGGAGATTACTGCCAGGTGATCTATGTTTTGCGACGAATGCACGAATGTTCACTAATTAGGCTGTATTTATCCAAATAGACGTAGGGTTAAATCCTTTGTTGTCTGTTACCCGGAAAGAGTTTTTATATATGCAAGGGGTGGTCTGGCATTTTTAATTATCTACAGATTTAATTTGTATTTATTCGTGCATTAGTGGCAAAATTTTTTATTGCGGTGTATTGAAATCCTGTTAAGAAAGATTATAAATGAATGGCGATTGGCAATTTGGTGTATGAGGCCCACCTTGAAGTAGTAACTTCAAAATAAATTATATGTAAATTGTAACCATGAAAATACCTCCTAAATTATTTCTGATCGCTGCATTTTTTCTATCATCCTTATTGTGCTTATTTCCGAGTATTTCGCAAGCGCAAACTTATGAAAACAGGTGGTGGAAGGAATCTGTTTTTTACGAAATTTATATGCCCAGTTTCGCAGATAGTAACGGCGATGGTTACGGCGACTTTAAAGGGATGACCACTAAACTGGATTACCTGCAGGGGCTTGGTGTGAAGGCACTCTGGCTTACTCCGTTTTTGCAATCGCCCAAAGTAGATAATGGTTATGATGTAGCTAGCTATTATGATATTGATGCAACTTATGGCAGCACGGATGATTTCAAAAACTTTTTGGCAGCGGCACATAAAAAAGGTATCAAAGTGGTAATGGATATGGTGCTCAATCATACTTCCACAGAGGCGAAGTGGTTTAAGGAGGCAAGGAAATCGCGGGACAATCCTTATCGTGACTATTATATCTGGAATGATAAGCCGAATAATTGGGAATCTTTTTTTGGGGGAGGCGCCTGGGAATTGGATTCGCTGACCAATCAATATTACTACCACAAATTTGATAAAAGAATGGCCGATCTCAACTGGTCCAATCCGAAGGTGGTGCAGGATATACAAACTGTGCTACGGTATTGGTTGAACCTTGGGGTTGATGGGTTTAGATTGGATGTGATTAATTTTTTAACCACGGATGGAATCATACATGATAATCCAATGAGGAACGGTGCCCAGCAACACTTTTATGACATCAATCAAAAAGGGGTGAAAGAGGCGATGAAGAAGATCAAATCAGTGGTGGGTGAATTTAAGGATCGCTTTGTGGTTGGGGAAGTGGGGAGTGATAAAATAGATGTACTGGCGCAATATGATTTACCGGAATTGCTGGATGCTGTTTTTAATTTCAACTTCGGAAGTATCGCCACGTTTTCTGGAAAGCGCATTTATGATGAGCTAATGAGCATGGGTGTAAACATGCGCAGCTTTCCAACACTTTTTTTCGGCAGTCATGATATGCCCAGGTTAATGGACAGGCTGGCCAATGGTGATACCTCGAGAGCACGTGCATTGGCCGCGTTGATGTTAACCGCAAAGGGAATTCCATTTATTTACTATGGCGAGGAAATCGGGATGCACAATATCATTGCTCAGCGCCTTGATGAAATGGTGGATATACAAGGTAGAACACATTATCAACTGGCCCTTTCCAACGGTAAAACGCCGGTGGAGGCTTTGAAGGAGGGTAATGAGTTTAACAGGGATAAATCACGAAGCCCCATGCAATGGAATGGGAATGCTTTCGCAGGATTTTCGACGGCTAAATCATGGATTAAAACCAGTCCTGATTACAAAGAAGTGAATGTGCAGGCGCTGACAACAAGGGCAAATTCAATTCTTAACCTTTATAAAGAATTACTTGCTTTAAGAAACAGGGAAAAGGTTTTGCAATACGGTAGCTATGAAAAGCTCGAATATGCCCCCGACCAGATTTCTTTTACAAGGTATTTTGGAGTTGATAAAATTTCCGTCATCATCAACTTTGGCTCAACGAAAACTGCCACACTTCCGGCGGGAGCAAAAGTATTGATGGGAAGCACGGACCTTAAACCAAATAGCTTTATTATTTATCGGAACTGATTTTAATAAAAAATAGGTTACAACTTTCTAAAAAAGTGTAACCTGTTTTTTATGGAAATGTTCATTCATGCTCAAATGTACAAGTGTGCGACGCAACGATGCTTAATAGATATTCTTCCGCCCGTGCAATAAATATTTTTCAATAGCGGCGAAATTTTTTACGATTGTTTCTTCATCACCAAAGCCGTTCTGTTGGTTACGTATACGCTTAACAGTTGATCGTTATCTGTTGGGTAATCGATGCTGTCATCTACCCTGTAAAATCCGCCAAATTCCTGGCGATCTGAATTTAATATAATGCGGTAAGTTCCTTTTTCAGGGGCCCTGAACTTGTATCCAAAGATGCTTGAACCTGTGCTGAAATTGAAAATGAAAATGAGATTGTTCTTTTCATAAATGATCACTTTATTGTGGCCATCCATGTGGAGTTGCTTCGCGTTGGTTGCTGCAAGTATTTTATTTTCAGTGATGGTATGGAGCATCGCTTTGTCCCATTCGGCGAGCCATTGATATTTAAGTTCCTTGTTATCCACCAGGCTCCATTGCCTTCTTGCATATTGATGGCTCCAGTCGTTGCCTAATCTTGGAAAATCAACCCACTCAGGGTGCCCGAACTCGTTACCGATAAAGTTCAGATAGCCTTCACCACCGAGGCTGATGGTAAATAGCCTGAGCATTTTATGCAAGGCGATGCCACGGTCAATTACCAGGTTCTGATCGTCTTTGCGCATGTGGAAATACATCTCTTTGTCCATCAGCCAGAAGGCAATGGTTTTATCGCCAACCAGCGCCTGGTCGTGCGATTCGGCATAAGCAATCGTTTTCTCCTTATAGCGCCGGTTGCTTAAAACGCCCCACATTTCATAGATATCCCAATCTTCGTCTGACTTTTCTTTTAAAATTTTTATCCAGTAATCGGGGATTCCCATGGCGAGCCGGTAATCGAATCCAAAGCCGCCCTCATGCGGCAGCCTGCACAATCCGGGCATGCCGCTCACATCCTCTGCTATAGAAATAGAATGCTCCTTAAAACGATGGATCACCTCATTCGCTAATTGCAGGTAAGTAACCGCATCCCAATCCACACCGCTTTTGAAATATTTATCGTAATGATCAAAACTGGTTAGTCCGTGGTGGAAATATAACATGGAAGTAACGCCATCAAACCGGTAACCATCGAAGTGAAATTCTTCCAGCCAGTAACGTGTATTAGACAGGAGGAATTTTTTTACTTCCCATTTTCCATAATCAAATAATTTAGAATCCCATCCTTCGTGGTAACCTCTTCCGCCGGGATGAAAATACTGGCTGTCGGTACCATCAAATTCATTCAATCCTTCTGAAAGATTTTTTACAGCATGAGAATGAACGATGTCCATAATTACCGTAATGTTCATGCTGTGTGCCTTATTCACCAGGTACTTCAGATCTTCGGGTGTGCCAAACCGTGAGGAAGGGCAAAAGAAATTAGAAACATGGTATCCGAACGATCCATAATAAGGGTGCTCCATGATGGCCATTACCTGGATCGCATTGTAACCACCGTCTTTTATTCTTGGTAAAATGTTATCGGCAAATTCTATATAGGTACCCACCTTTTCTTCTTCCTGTGCCATGCCCACATGGCATTCATAAATAATAGGTTGCTGAACGTTTTGTTCCAGGTTAAAATGCTGGTCGGTCCATTTAAAAGGCGTTTGGGGAAACCATAATTGTCCTGCAAAATCATGCGTGGAGGGATCTTGAATTACCCGGCGGATCCACGCCGGTATCCTGTCTGTTTCTCCGTTGGCAGCGTGGACGGTAACTTTTACTTTACTGCCGTGAACAAAAGAATCTTTATAAGCTTCGTAAGGAAGAAAAATTTCCCAATCTCCGCGAAAGTTCTTCTCAAGTTGATGCGAGGTTCTGTCCCACCCGTTGAAATCGCCTGTGAGGTACAACTGGTAAGCATTGGGCGCCCACTCCCTGTAGTACCAACCATTTCTTTCTGTATCAAAATTAATTCCGTAGTAGTGATGGCCGTTGGCAAAATTGAGTAAACTTCCTTCTGCGTCTTCAATTTCTTTGAGTGCTCTCTGAAACCTTTCAAACCGTTCGTTAACATCCTGTGCGTAAGGTTCTAACCATGCATCTTCCTGGATAATGGCCAGTTTTTCGTCGTGAATCATAAATAATGAACTTAAAGGTTGAGCTACTAAGTTAGTTAATCAAAGTATCTTGAGCAATCATTTTATTATCAGGAAACTTAATGTCATTGGGAATTACAATAAGCTGAAGCGGTCGCAAAGCATATATAAAATAAAAAAATATTCCCGGAGGGTATAGAAATTTTGAGTTAAATTTCATGCCCCGTTTTCGATGCTTGAAAAAATGGGTGGATACTGGCCAAATTTATAATGAACGATGAATGAAAATAAACAGTTAAGAACGGTAAATGTAACAAGATATATCACGCCTTTGCGTGAAGGCGGCTCTCTTCCTGCAATTGTCGAAGCAGATGATGGCTTTATGTACGTGTTGAAGTTTCGCGGCGCAGGGCAAGGGGTGAAGGCACTTATTGCAGAGTTGCTGGGAGGCGAAATTGCCCGTGCACTCGGTTTACTTGTACCGGAAATTGTATTCGCCAATGTTGATACAGCCTTTGGCAGAACTGAACCGGATGAAGAAATACAGGATCTGCTAAAAGCCAGTGTAGGATTGAATTTAGCACTACATTATCTTTCCGGATCCATCAGCTTTGATCCTACCGTTCATGCAATTGATCCTACGCTGGCGTCAAAAATTGTATGGCTCGATTGCCTGGTCACCAATATGGACCGAACGGTGAAAAATACCAATATGTTGTGGTGGCACAGGGAATTGTGGTTGATCGATCATGGGGCCAGCCTGTATTTTCATCATAACTGGCAAAATTGTGAGAAACAGGCATTGCGCCCTTTTACATTGGTGAAAGATCATGTTTTGTTGCCCCGGGCCAGCGAACTGGAGAAGGTGGATGAATTGTTTCGGACAATTTTATCAAATGACCTGCTACGGTCCATCGTCAATCTTATTCCGGAAGAATGGCTGGTAAATGAATCTTCCTTTGCATCAACTGACTTGCACCGGGAAGCATATTACCAGTTTTTATCCATAAGGGTTAATCATACCGCAAACTTTTTAAAAGAAGCACAAGATGCAGGAAAAACACTTATTTGAGTATGCCGTCATCCGCATTGTGCCAAGAGTTGAGCGGGAGGAATTTTTAAATGCAGGCGTAATTTTGTATTGTGCCAAACAAAATTTTTTAAAGGCAATGTTCGGGGTAAATCATGAACGGATCAAGGCTTTTTGTGATCAGTTGGATATCGCCGAAGTAGAAGAAAATCTTCATGCACTGGAGCGAATATGTGCCGGTGGTGAAGGAGCCGGACCGATTGGAAAGCTTGATACTGCCTCGAGATTTCGTTGGCTTACCGCCACCCGCAGTACGGTTGTACAGAGTTCAAAGGTTCATCCCGGTTTTTGTGAAGATGCAAGCGAAACACTAGTGAGATTATATGAGCAACTGGTGCTGTAGGTTCCTGTCAGAAGTCAACGGATTGAAATCCGTTGTTACAATATCTATCGAGCCTATGGCTCTGCACTCAGCCTATATTAGTATTTCATTCTTCGACACTATCCTGAAGTAATTTATTGATTATCTCGCTTTACGCGGGACAGGGATTTTCCTCAAAAAGTGCAAACATCCCTCTTTTCATAGAATGGTAGTGAATTTTAGCTGCAATCTTACACCGAAGGGTTTAAGTAGGCTTGGTATTGTTGATTTGATGTATTCTTTAGCAACAGGGTCTTTACCCGAGATCCGGCTTAGTGATTACAATCATCATTATCCCTAGTTGCAATCATAATCCCGGGTTAACGGTTGCAATATCTTTACTGAAGTAAAATGATTGTTTCGAATATTTAGAAGCTTTTTTACAGGCAGGAAGCACTGCTGGTTGGTAAAAAAGGACGCTGCAAAAAAGTTCTAAGTTCCTTAGTGAACGAACTGTTAAGGTATATATGAAAGTTTACCTGGTATACATTTCACTTCAATGGAAATAATTCGTTTTATTCCAAGCTTGTCATGAAAACGTTTTTGATAATCCTATTAGCTATTGCGTATATCACTATACCTGGTGGGATTGCCATTCACCTGGATCATCGCACGAACGCGGTGAACCGGTCGGTTTTGCCGGGCGAAAGCGAGCGGAGATATGGCGAAAAAGATATAGAGAAAGCAGTCCAAAAAGGCTGCTGTTACAATGAACAAAGACAATTTAAAACAGGGAAAAGCCAAAAAGTTATCGAATCTTTTTTCCAATTTCTGCCTGTTTCATCAGGAACAATGGCTGTTTCTCATATCAGCTTATTCCTGTCATTTACTGGCTCAGTATTAACACAAGATGCCTGCGGCTTATTTCACCCCGTTTAGCGTTGTGAAAATTCTTCTTTTGCATTGTAATCTCTGTATTGATTGTTTGTTTTAATGTAACCAGGTATTCGGCAGGCTCCGGAGAGTTTTAACGAATGCCGATGTAAATATAAATTCTGTTAACCTAATAAAGGTAATGATCACAATACAAAAATAAAGTCTGTTGATCGTTATCAAAATCATCTATGAAGTTCCAAAATGAAAAATAAAGTATATGAAAAAGCTATTTATTATATCATTGATGTTTGCCGCAAGTTTGACTACCTATGCCCAGGATTCCAGGCCCAATTCACTCGTTAATAACGCTGCCAGCGTAAAAGTTGAAAATTATGTTTGTGTTCTGCATCCGGAAGTAATAGATGACAGGCCCGGTAAATGTTTCATATGTGGTGATGATTTAATTCTGTTAAAGAAAGCACCGCTGAAAACAGACCTTGCAAAAATATATACCTGTCCTATGCATCCGGATATTACCAGCAACAAGCCAGGTAAATGTACAGTATGTGGAATGGAATTAAGCGTTCCTAAACCTGCACAGACAAAAAGTAGCCGGTAAGTCACAAGGTATACATTGGGTTGGGTCTGTTCATCACAACGGTGGATACCCGCAATGGTTTGGACTAAAGAATTGAAAGGTGCCAACCTTACGATGGAATTGTTCAAAGTAGCTGGGAGATAAAAAAATCTACCGAAAGGAGACTTTTTTATCTCCGTTTTTTTAGCCGGTATTCTTAATGAGAAGTATGGGAAAGCTCATGTGATGCTTTGTTAAATTGAGCCATTGAGCACATACCTTCATTGCTTATATTTTCCCATCTACGTTACCATTTTTCATTTCCTCAACAATTTTATTGATTAACTTACAGGCCGCGATTTTTGCGATTATAATTTTTAAAATAGAACAATATGCAAACTCAAACGATCAACAGCGATACATCCGCTGATAAAAAAGTGTTTATAAAGATGGTACTGGATGCCTGGGAATCCCACAATGCAAGGTTTAATAAATTGGCAGATGGTCTTACAGAGGAACAATTATCAGCCGAAACAGCGCCTGACCGTAATTCGGGCATTTACCTTTTTGGCCACCTGGTAGCAGTGAACGACGCCATGTTACCCATACTGGGTTTTGGTGAAAGATTATATCCACAGTTGGAGCAAATATTTCTCACCAATCCCGATAAGTCGAATGTTGAAATGCCTTCGGTAAATGAATTGAAAAAATATCGTGACGAAATCAATGCAAAGCTTTCCTCTTTTATTGGCCAATTGCAACCAGCCGATTGGTTTACCGGGCATACTACTGTATCTGCCGATGACTTTGCAAGGGAACCACACAGAAATAAATTGAATATCATCATCAACAGAACCAATCACCTGGCGTATCACCTTGGGCAACTGGCTTACTTAGTGAAGAGGAACCCCTTGTAACGCTTCTTTAGTTTTCGGCATTTATTATAGCCAACACCGTTTTCTGAAAGACGACTGCTTTGTTGCTCCTTATTGCTGTCAATGTACAAGGGAGTGACACAACAATGCATTATTGAAAAACAGATGTTGGCAAACGAATCACTTCCCCTCTATGGTAAGCATCAATCTGGGATCAACCCAATCGGTACAATAAATTCCCATACATTTTTTGCTCCGGGATTGCGCAGGTCGGTATCCAGCAAGTGCGAGAATCGAACTCCAAAACTTACTGGTAATGCGTTCCACACTTTAGTGTCAAAATAAATTTCAGTACCGGCGCTCCGGTTTTTAATATCGGTCAATTTGCCGCTTACTCTTGCGTGAGCAATGGTATGATCATAAAAAGCGTTGGCCCTTATGCGTTGGAAGAAGATCATATTGCCAAAACCCCAATCGGGGTATACTAACGGGAAATGATAATTGGCGCCGAGTTTGTACATGCGCCTGGTGCTTAATGCTTCGTATCCTCTTGAATAAGAAAAGTTATTGCTGAACAGATCACCGAGTGTATCTCTTTTTTGATAAGAGGCATTGATTACGAGGCTATGATTGGTAAATAATCCGGGGAAATAAAATGCACTGTTTCCAACAAACTTATGACTGTTGATCAAAGTAAATGCATCGCGGTAGGAGAGTGAAATGCTTTGAGCCCAGCGAGGATTGATATGCTGCCTGGCCTGGCGGCTGGCATTGCTAAACGCAAGAAAAAAGTTGGTATATTTTACAGATTTGTTATCAAAAACGTTTTTGCCAATACCACGGTAATATAACTGTTCTATATTGTAGCCACCGCCAAAGTTTAAGAATTTAGAGGTTCTGCCGCCAATAAAACTTAATGGAATAGATATCCTTGCATTCAATTTTCCTGCATTGAATTGTACCGATTTGCCCAGGGCGGTATCCAAACTCCGGTTTAAAGTATATTCGGTTCCCAGGCTTAGTACAGGAAACCAGCCTGCAAAGGTTTCGAATACGCCAAAAGTATGGCTGTGATCGCTGCGGTTGAAAGTATATTGAACCGTATTGTTGAAACTGCTCAGTACGTTATCGCTATAAAGACTATAACTATATTCAGGATCGTTTACTTCGGGTCGCCAGCTATGGTAATTAAAAAGATGAAGCCCTTTTCTATAAGGGGTAATTGTATTCGAACTGTCTGTAAGATTATAGAGTATGCCCGCTCCTTTTTTTCGCAGCGCAGTTACTGTGTATAGGTCGGGGGTATTGGTGAAGTTTGAATCATTAACTTCCGGCCATTTTTTTGCAGCAAGATCCATTTTACCGAGCCTTGACCCATCTGCAGTAAAAGCGGTAAACAGCATTTCGCCCTTTGAATTTATTGCCGGCTGGTAAATGCCGTTGATATTATTTGTTAATTGAAAAACCTTTTTATCGCTCATTCTCACCGCAAAAATTTTGTCTGCATTTTTATTCATCGCACTGAAATACACCGTGTCGCCTTTTACAAGTGGATAGCCGATTACATTAAAAGAAAATGGTGTCATCCTTTCAGTTTCACCGTTGGTGAGATCCACTTTTACCAGGCACATTTTTCCTTCCGGGTTTCTTACAGCGGAAATGGCTGTATTGTTATCAATGTATTTTGTTTGGGTAAAGAAGTAATTGTGTGGGTTAGGCAGCTCTTTAGTAAGTTCTCCTGATCCTGCACTGATCCGGTGAAGACTATTGTTGCCATTAGGATTTACACTCACTGCCAATACTTCACTGCCATCTTCATTGATATCAGGTGAAAAATATTTTGAACGGGAACTGAGTTGTCTTTGCTGTCTGGTATGGATATCCAATAACCGGATCACACTGTAGCTGCGGTTGGCCCAGCGTGGATCGGATTGGTAAGCAGCATACACGATCCTTCCATTCCTGTAAGAAAAATAATCATCGATGACTATATCCTTCACCCTTATTTTTTGTTCTTTTCCATTCACCAATAAATAAAAAGAGCTGTTCTCCTTGTAAGACTGCTTCGTTACTACAATAGTGTCATCGTTTACAAAAGCAGGGAAAAGATAATCCGTTACATTGTTCTTTGTGACGGCTGTGATGTAATTCACGGGTGGAGTATTTTTTAATTCAACAGTTATGGAACGTTCTTTAAAATACTGCAATGCATCTTCCCTAAACTGCTGGTAAGTTTTTCCTGAATGCCGTTCGATCGCCTTATTAAAAGCATAGAACAGGCCTTTGAAATGCACCGCATCGGCCGTGACTTTTCTCCAAAAATCTTCTCCATACTTTTCATAGCCATACGCTACTAACTGGTAGCCTAACTGGTAATAATCGGGTGTGTAATCCTTTAGTGAGCCACTGCGCAATTTCATCCAGGAATAATTTTTATCGCCCAGCCATAAAGATTTCATCCCATTATAAAAAGATGGCATTCTGCCGCGTCCCTGGGCACTTACCAATGTTTCCTGCCATACCGCATCGCCTTCAAAAAAATAGTCGGGTATGGCAATGCCGTTTGCCAGTAATTGCCCTTCCTGACCGAGGAAAAACGAAAAAACTTTGGTAAGGCCTGTATTGAAATTGCTGAACTGTTGGATATGCCTGTTTTCATGGATGATGAGGTTATCATCCGAGCGAAGGCTTCCAGTGGTGAAATTATTTTGATCAGGTACCAGGTTCAACTCACTCATTATAGGAGCCATGCGTACATAAGCGTTGGCAATAGTAGCCTGGTTTAGCAAGATGATATTCCATTTACGCTGGTTGCCGCCAATGCTGTAGGCAGTTGTGTTTTTTAGTAACCGGTTGATGTTATTGATCCGGTTTGCCTGGCTATCCATTCCTCGCGGAAAAATGATTCGTGTTTGCGGGTTATTGATCTGATTCCATTTCAGGGAGGATGGATTGCCGCCGAACTGTTGTGCATGAAGGTAAGCCGGCAGGCAAAATAAGAGGAATGGCACTAATAATCGTTTTCCTGTAATCATGTGGATAAAGATAGGAGCAATGTTCGATTTTCTGATGTCTGATTTTTAGATGTCTGATATGAAGCAGGGGTTTTGCTGGTGGGATATTCTTTAATGTCTGGTATTAGCGTGATCCTATGCGATTGATAGCGATGGTTTAAGAAAATCAGCCGTCCAAAATCAGACATCAGACATAGTCATCACATATTCATGTGAGGGAAAATCCCATTCATGGCCTCAAATTAACAACTCATCCCATTTGATGCTTTTTAATGTAACATTTTTGTGTGCTTTGTGTCTTATTAAAATAAAAAACAACTAAAATGAGAAATTTTACCATCGTGGCGGCTGCTATTCTACTGCTGTTAACTACCCAATCAATGGCCCAGGCGCCGGCAAAAGTTACCGGAAGTGTAACTGATGCTTCACACAAGGCCCTCGCTGCGGCAACAGTGTCTCTATTGCAGGCTAAAGATAGCAACCTCGTAAAAGCAGCCATTACCGATGCGAATGGTAAATTCGAAATCGCCATTTCCAAAAAAGGAAGTTACCTGCTGGGTTATTCTTTAACAGGCTTTGAAAATAAGTATTCAACTGTTTTTTCAGTAAACGAGGGACAGGCTTTTGTGGCCGAAGCGATGGCACTTTCGCCAGCTGTGGCAAAATTGCAGGGAGTTACAGTCGTCTCCAAAAAGCCCATGATTGAAGTGAGGGCGGATAAAACCATTTTTAATGTTGAGGCAAGCATTAATGCTACCGGCAGCAATGCACTCGAATTATTGCAGAAGAGTCCGGGCATACAGGTTGATAATAATGACAATATCAGCATGAAAGGTAAAACCGGTGTAAAGATTTATATCGATGGTAAGATGATGCAACTGGATACCAAAGATCTTGCAGCTTACCTGAAAAGCATCAACAGCAACGATATTGAAGCCATTGAAATGATCAGTAATCCAAGTGCAAAGTATGATGCAAGTGGCAATGCGGGTATCATCAATATCCGCTTGAAAAAGAATAAAAAATATGGCACCAATGGAAGTTTAAACCTTGGATTGGTACAAGGAGTAACTCCCAAAGGCAATGGTTCTGTTGCTTTGAACTACCGCGATAAAAAAATAAATTTATTCAGTAATGTAGGTGGCAACATTGGCGACTACCATAATGAGTTGAATTTATATCGTATTCAGAAAGATACCTTGTACGATCAGAAATCATTGAACAAAAGTTCTAACAAAAGTATCAATATAAAGGCCGGGGCGGATTATTTTATCAACAGCAAGAGTACTATTGGTATTATGGCTACTACCAACTACGGCAAAAACACATGGGAAAGCGACAGTTACACGCCCATCTATTATAAACCCACCGGCCAATATATAAAGAGCCTGCAGGCATTTAATACTGTGCCTGGCAATCGCACCAACAGCAACTTCAATCTCAACTACCGTTATGCAGATACCAGCGGCCGCGAAATCAATTTTGATGCGGATTACGGATTGTTCCGTGGCAAAGGGCGCAGTTACCAGCCGAACAATTATTACGGCAATAATAACAACTTATTGTACAGCGTTATAAACCGCAACAGCACGCCAACAGATATCGATATCTATACCGCCAAGGTAGATGCTGAACAAAAATTAGGAAAGGGCAAATTCGGATACGGTCTTAAAACGTCCATTGTAATTACAAACAACACATTCGACTTTTATAATGATAGTCCGAGTGGGGTCCCGGTAAAGATCCTTTCAAAAAGCAACAGTTTTAAGTATAAAGAGAATGTGAATGCTGCCTATGTAAATTACCAGCAGCCGCTGAATGAAAAATGGAGTTTCCAGGCCGGTGTAAGGGCCGAACAAACTAACAGTGAAGGTACCCTTAAAAGAGCGGATGAAACCATCCAGGGTGACGACCGGGTGAAAAGAAATTATCTCGACTTTTTCCCAAGTGCAGCGCTTACCTGGAATTTGAATAAAAAGAATGCTTTCAACCTGACTTTCAGCAGGAGAATTGACCGCCCGACTTACCAGGATTTGAATCCATTTGAAAACAAACTGGACGAATTGACCTACGAAAAAGGGAACGCATTCCTCCGCCCGCAATATACCAACAGCGTTGAGCTTACCCATACATTTCTCGGCACAATCAATACCACTATTGGTTATAGCCATGTAAAAGATTATGCCACGATGGTAACAGATACAACAGCCAATGCAACTTTTATTCAGCAAAAAAACCTGGCAACCCAGCAAATATTGAGTTTTAATATCGGGTCATCGCTGCCGATCAGGAAATGGTGGAACGGCTATGCCAATATCTGGTACAATTACCAGATGTTTAATGGAGCCATTAATGATAAAGCACTAAGCATTAACATTCCATCTTACGGGGCATATCTACAGCAAAGTTTTACACTGGGTAAAAATTATACCGCCGAACTAAGCGGCTACTTCAATGGTCCAAGTGTTTGGGGCGCTACCTGGAAAACCAAACCACAGGGTGGGCTGGATATTGGTTTGCAAAAAGCTATCTTCCAGAAGAGGGCCACTATCAAAATATCTGCTACAGATATTTTTAAAACCAATCCCTGGACTGCGATTTCCGATTTTGGGGGTACCTATATCAAGGGAAGTGGTGCCTGGGAAAGCCGCACATTTCGCATGAGCTTCAACTGGCGCTTTGGAAGCAATGAAATAAAAAATGCAAGAGACAGGAAGACCGGGCTGGAAAGTGAAGCGAAAAGAATAAAATAAGCCGCACTAAACGGTTGTAATAAAATTCCCTATCGAAAAGTATAGTCAATTATAGAAAATCCCCCATCTTTTTGGGGGATCTTTCTTTTTATAAAGTTTTAGAATAAAGTAACCGTAAATCAATCATCAACCTTCAACCATTCACCATCAACCCTTTAATTGTATTCGTACTCAAAATAACCTAACAATATCTTCTCTTTTGAAAAGCATTTTTCAATGATCCGCAGGCCATCGTTGTAAATATATTTCCAAGTATAATAGTCACTGTTGGCGCCTTCTTCAACACTCACCATTTGGGTTACCTGCCCGGCGCTATTGTATTCAAAAATAAAATCGGGCATCAGTTTACCTTTTACCACGTTGAACTTAACAATATCGGTAAGCCGGTTTTTATCGTTGTAATAATAGTAATAATGCTTGCCGTTTTTACCCAGGTCATTTTCATCAATAACATTGCCTTTATCATCTACAGTAAAAATTACGGCAGACGTGTCCCTGTGATTCCTGATCCGTGACATCTTTTCAGGCTTGCCTTTGGCATTATATTGATATTGGTGTTCTTCAACAAGCATGGTTGTAAAATCGTCATCATTCGACCGTGAATTGCTGATAATGTTGACAATGCTTCCTTTATCATCATATTCGTAGGTAGAAGTGGTAATGGAAAGGTCGGAGCTGTCTGTGGAACGTACCAGTTGATTTTTATCATTGTAATAAGTTGTTTGTAACGCCTTGCCCGTAATATTCGACTTGGTGTAGGTTTCTATGCGGCGATAATCTTTACTGATCTTCTTTTCACAATAAAAACCCGGACTGGCTTCACCATTTCCTTCAAAGCTATGCACGAGGATATTCCTGATTTTCTGTTCTTTCAATGCTGCTGTTTCCGACAATGTTTGCCGGTTGCTAACGATATCCTTATAATAATATTGAGCTATGCCGGTGGAGCCCGTGGCCGTGATTAGCAATCCGGTTACCAGGGCTGCTTTGAATAGGTAGATTGTTTTCATTGGTAAAAGTAAACGGTAAGATGTTAAGTTAAAGGTGAAACGTGAATGATTGACATTTTTATCCAACTTCATTCGCCACAGACGAAATTAACCCTTTAGTTCTGCTTAATTGATACCAAAGGGTTAGTTGCCGGTTATCTTTATTATTTTTAACAAAATTCTGTACAGTGAGCCATTTAAAAGAAAGAGCAGAGAAAGTTTGTTTGAACTGTAATGCGCAGCTCGCAGGGCCGTTTTGTCATATTTGCGGCCAGGAAAATGTTGAACCAAAGGAGACTGTATGGCATTTGGTAACTCATTTTTTTAATGATATCACCCATTTTGACGGCAAGTTTTTCAGCACCCTCGGTTTATTGATTAAAAGGCCGGGGTTTTTGCCACGGGAATATATGCTGGGCAGACGGGCAAGCTACCTGAACCCGATCAGGATGTACATATTTACTTCTGCTATTTTCTTCCTTATTATCTTTTCCATCTTTCACATTACTGAAAAAAAAATCAACAATTCCATAAAAGTAATAGAAGATAAATCAGTTGAGGAGATCCGTGCACTACCCCCGGATAGCCTTCGGATATTTACGGCTAGAATAAACAAGGGCAAGTCCGTGCCTCCCGAACGATTAGAAGTCTTCCTGGATAGTATCAAGAAAAACGAAGGGTTTCACCTCACCACCGGGCGGTATAAAAACAGGGCGGAATATGATTCTATTTTAAGAAAAGGGATCAAACAGCACAACTGGTTTGAAAAAAGACTCATTTATAAAGAGATAGAGGTAAATGAAAAGTATCATCATGATGCGGGGGAATTTCTATCGTCGCTTATTCCCACTTTCCTGCATCGCTTTCCACAGATACTGTTTATTTCATTGCCCCTTTTTGCCCTCTTTTTAAAATTATTATATGTGCGAAGAAAAGAGTACTACTATGTGAGCCACGGCATTTTTAGTATCCATTTTTATATTTTTGTTTTTATCGCCGTGCTGCTCAGTTTTGGTTTGGGCGAATTAAAAGAAACATTCCATTGGGAATGGCTGAAATATTTTCAACAACTTCTTGGAGCAGCGATTTTTTTCTACCTGTACAAGGCATTACGAAACTTTTATCAGCAGCGCAGGGCAAAAACAATTGTGAAGTTTTTGCTGCTATGGTTTTTGTCGGCCATTATGATGGGGCTCCTTTTTTTTGGTTTCCTGCTGTTTTCTTTCATGAAAATCTAATTAAATTATATGCAACAAACAACGGCCACTGCTTTTTTGCGGCTGGTACAAATAATGGATGAGCTCAGGGAAAAATGCCCCTGGGATAAAAAGCAAACCATTCAAACCCTTCGCCAGTTAACGATTGAAGAAACGTACGAACTAACCGATGCGATTACTGATGGCGATTGGAAAGGCATCCGCGAAGAATTGGGGGATATATTATTGCACATTGTTTTTTACGCAAAGATCGGTGCAGAGCAAAAGCAATTTACGCTGGATGAGGTGATCAATGGAGTGTGCGAAAAACTTATTTTCCGTCATCCGCATATTTATGGCGATGTGAAGGTGGCGGATGAAGAAGATGTTAAACGGAATTGGGAGAAGCTCAAAATAAAAGAAGGTAAAAAGTCGGTATTGAGTGGTGTGCCCAAAGCCTTGCCAGCCACTGTTAAAGCAATGCGCCTGCAGGAAAAAGCGAAACAGGTGGGTTTTGAATGGGAAAACAAAGAACAGGTTTGGGAAAAGGTAGAAGAAGAGAAAGCAGAATTGTTTGAAGCGATTGCTTCTGGTAATAAAGATGCTATGGAAGATGAATTAGGCGATGTTTTTTTCTCTTTGATAAACTTTGCAAGGTTTTTGCAGTTGGATGCGGAAAATGCGCTAGAGCGAACGAATAAAAAATTTATTGATCGCTTTACCAAAATGGAAGAAGCAGCCGCACAAACAGGCAAAGTGCTGGAAAACATGAGTTTAGATGAAATGGATTCGCTTTGGAATATAATTAAACGATCGTGAACAGCGCTTGTATGAAAAAATGAAAGTGTTAAAAAATAAATATTGGCCGTTCGCCGTCCCCATTTACCTTAACTTAAACAAGCATTCTACCTGGCAGGCCCAGTCGATTATATTTTATTTTGCAAAATAATTATTCAATTAAACAGTTTTTAGCCAGGAACACTTATTTACTGGTGGCAGCGGCGTGGCTGGTAACGATATCTTTTATCATCGATAATTACCTGACAGGTAACTCATCTCCTGAAACAGTAGCGAAAAATATAAGCGCTTTCATAGCAAAGCAGGAAACGGATTTTGATCAAATTGCTGAGGATACCACGCTGCTAAGTCAACTTGCCAATCATACAGTAGATGAGAAGACGCTCCAGCAACTTACTGCAAAGAAATATTTCTTATTCCTGTATTCAAATAATGGGATAGATAACTTTAACCTCCTTTTTTGGAGTACGCAAGTAGTGGAACCATTGGCGACCGTTCCACAAATGCAGGATAAAAATGGGTTTATCCAATTGTCTAACGGATATTATGTGTGGCGAAAAAGTACATTTAACGATCTTACGGTAATTGGTTTGATACCGGTTATGTGGAACTATGTGATTACCAATGATTATCTAAAAAATTCTTTTACTACCGGCGAAAATATCGAAAACGCGTACTCGATAACAGGGGAAGCAAGGGATAACCAGATCAAAACGAAAGAAGGCGATTTCCTTTTTTCCCTCGAACCAAAAGCAGTTAACACTGTCTTCCATAACAATTTACTCGCATCAATATTTCGGATCATTGCTGCCTTTTGTGTGTTGATATTTATACAATTTATCTCGACTTATATTGTTCAGAGAAATTTTTTTAAAGGCGTTGGTTTTTTAGTGTTGATGGTTATCGTTCTAAGAATCATCAGTTATAATTTTTCTATCCCTGTTAATTTCCGACAATTCGAATTATTTGACCCCGCTATTTATGGATCCAATATTATATTAAAAACCCTGGGCGATTTGCTGATAAACGCCATGTTGTTTTTATGGATCGTGCTTTTTACCCGTTATTATATCCAGGAAAAAAAAGTAACCATCCGGGCGAACGATGTGGTTTTCAGATGGCTGATCGTGTTGATAGGGTTGTGTTTTTTAATTCTTTGTACTTTTCTTTGCGGCCATATATTCAGGTCGATGGTGGCCGATTCCAAGATATCTTTTGATGTGATTAATTTTTACACTTTATCAGTGTACAGCGTTATTGGCTTCATTGTTTTAGGGTGCATTGCCATCGGGTATTTCTTTATCACACAAATAATCATTTACCTGCTGCAGCCGCTACTGCCAAAAAATGTGATGGTATTGATACTGGTGATCACCATTACGGGACTTGCAGTGTTAACTTTCCGGATCAATACACCGGATGCTGTATTCGAATTGTACCTGCTCATTTGGTTGCTGGTGTATATTCTACTGCTCAATGATAAACATCTTTTTTTGCTGGCCTCAGAGATCATTTCTTCCCGGTTGATTTTTTGGTTGTTCTTCTTTTCCCTATCTATCGCTTTTATTATTTTAGTTGAAAACAACAATAAGGAAATTGACCAGCGGAAGCATTACGCAGAAACGCTTGCCAATAAAGCCGATCCATCCAGCGAACGGCTCATGAATACTGTATTGACGGATTTTAGAAGTGAGGCGTTGTCTCCATTATTCAGTAAATTCAGTAAAGCATCCTCCAACAAATCTTTAAAAGATAGTTTGCTGAATGAAAATTTTACAGGGTATTTAAATAAATATGACACAAGGATTTTCACTTTTGATGCGGCTGAGAGGCCATTGTTCAATGAAGATTCTTCCACCTTTACCACCCTTACCACCATTCTTAATACCCAGGGCAAACCTACCACCATACCCGATCTGTACTTTTATGATGTTTCTTACGACCGGTTCAATTACATCAGTAAAAAAAATATTTCGGATTCGTCAGGCAGGTTGCTTGGCTATATTTTTATTTTAGCGAGTCCCAAAAAATATAAGACCGACGCATTGTATCCTGAATTATTTTTAAAAGGGTATGAAAAATCGATTGAAAATTCCCCCGTGTATTCTTATGCTGTTTACAATAAGCTCAAGATGGTGAATAGTCACAATGATTATGCTTTCCCCTTGCAGTTAACACAGGCACAGGTACCTAAGGGAAACTTTAGGTCAGTCAGAAAAGCAGGTGACGACGAACTGTGGTATAAATCGGGTGCCGATAAAGTGGTGATCATTGCTAAAAGAGATAAATTTTTTATAGAAGCCGTTACTTTATTCAGTTACCTGTTTTGCGCCTTTCTATTTGTTACCGCAGTATTCTGGCTGCTAAATGCGCTCATACGCTCACGTTTGCGCTGGCGCGAGATGAAGCGGCATTGGCAAATGAGCATTCGTAACCAGGTGCACAGCACCATTATTTTTATAAGTCTCAGCTCTTTCATAATTGTAGGGGTGGTCACCATTTTGTTTTTCATTGACCGGTACAATAATAATAACCGGGAAAAGCTGAGTCATACGATTCGTGTGATGCAAAACGAAGTGCAAAATTCGCTTGCAGAGCTGATCATTTTTGATGATGTGATAAAAGTGTACGATGATGGTTACCGCGAGAAGCTGGATAAAACCATTGCAAAAATATCTGAAGTGCATGCGGTGGATATTAATCTCTACGACCTTGATGGAACGCTTCGGGCCTCATCTTTACCGCTCCCTTACAACAAAGGAATTATGAGCAATAAGATGGATCCCATTGCCTACTATCATTTGAACCACTTAAAAGAAATTCAGTTTTTTAGGGAAGAAACGATTGGTACTTTACAGTACCTTAGTAACTATGTGCCGGTAATTGATGAAGGAGGAAGGGAATATGCTTACCTGAACATTCCTTATTTCACTTCTGAAACAAAACTTCGCCAGGAGATATCCAACTTCTTAGTAGCCATTATTAACCTGAATGCTTTCATTTTCTTAATTGCGGGCATAGTGGCTTTCTTTATCACCAACAGGATCACCCGTTCTTTTTCTTTTATTAGTAACAAGATGAAAGCGGTAAACCTTGGGCAATTAAATGAGGCTATCACATGGAACCGGCAGGATGAAATTGGTGAGCTGGTGAAAGAATATAATAAGATGGTGGCTAAGTTGGATAACAGCGCGGCCGCACTGGCAAAAAGTGAAAGGGAAAGTGCATGGCGTGAAATGGCAAGACAGGTAGCACACGAAATTAAAAATCCGCTTACGCCCATGAAATTGAGCCTGCAATATCTCCAAAGGGCAATCGACAGTAATAGCGGGAATGTGTATGATCTAACCAAAAGCGTGGCCCGCACGCTGGTAGAACAGATCGACCATCTTAGCCAGATTGCAGGGGAGTTCTCTCAATTTGCAAATATTGGTAATCCGAGAAACGAGGTATTTGATCTGAATGAATCTTTAAAATTGCTTACACAACTTCATTCCATTGAAGATAACCTGGAGCTTACCTGGAAACCCGCCAATGGATCGGTAATGATTGATGCTGACCGCACACATATCAATCGCCTGTTTACAAACCTCATCCAAAATGCGTTGCAAGCCATCCCCGAAGGCAAAAAGGCCAATATTGTAATGGAAGAAATGTTGTCCGAAACCACCGTGTTGGTAACTGTTCAGGACAATGGCTCCGGTATCCCCGAAGAAGTTTGCTCGAAAATATTCACGCCCAATTTTACTACAAAAAGCTCCGGCACAGGTTTAGGTTTGGCCATGTGTAAGGGCATCGTGGAAGAAAGCAAAGGCAATATCTGGTTTCAAACGGCAATCGGATCCGGGACAACATTTTTCGTGGAGCTACCCCTGGTAAGCAATTAAATATTTTTCCACTTTTTCCTGTTCGACAAATACGCTTCGAGCGCTTCCAATCCAAAACTACTTAGGTTACGGTCTTTGGTAAGCAGCGCTTTTTGTGCCACCGATACGCCATATTTTATATCATCAAATCCTTCGGGGGCGTGTGCGTCAGGGTCGATAGAGATTAACACATTTCTCTGAAGCGCATAGTCAATGTGCCGCCAATCGATGTCTAACCGGCTGGGATGCGCATTTAGCTCGATTACTACCTGGTTAGCAGCGCAGGCATCAATGATAGCTTTATGGTCAACCGGGTAGCCCTTACGGCTTAATAACAAGCGTCCGGTCATATGCCCGAGGATGGTGGTGTAGGGGTTCGTAATAGCATTCATCAGCCGCATCATCGCTTTTTCTTCATTCATTTTCAAATTCGAATGGATGGAAGCGATTACCAGGTCAAAACCGGCAAGTACATCATTGCTGTAATCGAGGCTGCCATCATTCAAAATGTCGCTTTCTATGCTTTTGAAAATTTTGAAGGGCGCCAGTTGCATATTCAGTTCATCGATATAGCGATGCTGTTCCCTGATACGGTCTTCCTGCAGCCCATTTGCATAAAAGGCGCTTTTACTATGATCGCTGATCACGAGGTATTCAAAACCTTTTGCAATAGCTTGCTTTGCCATCTCTTCAATGGTATTGCTGCCATCGCTCCAATTGCTATGGCTATGGATGATTCCCTTTACATCCGCAACCTGTAACAACGGAGGCAATGCACCTAGTTTTGATCGCTCTATAATTGCTGCTGTTTCCCTTTGGCAGGATGGTATAAAGTATAGACCTGCCTGCCTAAAAATATCGGCGTCATCCTTGCAAATGGAATAATCGATTGACGGAAATTCTGTAGTAAATGTATTTGCAAATTCCGGTGAACATCCTTTCAAAAAAGCCTGTTCCATAATTGGACTGCTATCACAAGAGTATATCCGAAATTTTAAGCCTACTGATGCCCTGTATAAAATATCGGCTTCCTTTTCTACTAATTCAAAATCATCTACAGTGGACATTTTTTCTTCAATATTTTGCAGCGTGTCATCAATTACTATATCGATCTCATGAACGATTTCAAGTTGTCTTTTATAGGCTCCCGTAAAAGCGATTTTATCTGCTGAAAATAATTTTAAAAAAAAACTTTCAAGGCCCTCATACATGGCTTCTATTTGCGCAAAAAGAAAACTTCCCTTACTCTTTAAATAAAATTCAATTGTTTCAATTACGTTTTGTTGAGTTTTTTCTCCGAAGCCTTTATATAATTTTAAGCGGTTTTCTTTGCATGCATATAACAATTCACCAATGCTTTCTATTTCCATTTCTTTCCAGATAGTGGATATTTTTTTTGGTCCAATGCCTTTTATATTTAGCATTTCCATCACTCCGGGCGGCGTCTTTTCTATCATTTCTTTCAGCGATTGTAGCTCACCGGTAGACAATAATTCAATAACTTTTTTTCCTGTAGATTCACCGATTCCTTTTATTCCAAACAATTTTTCCCTGGGCGTTTCGCTCAATTGCATCGGCAATTTTTCTATATTGAAAGCAGCGATTGAATAGGTCTTTGCTTTAAAACTATTCTCATTGTGTATGTCCATCAATTTGGCTAGAAGTGAGAAGCAGTCTGCTATTTGATAATTATCCATATTCAAATGTAAAAGGATTTTTTAAAAATATTTTTGTTATTTGGGAGAGATGTAAATACCAAAAAGTTTATGGAGTGATGTTAGATGAGCGGGTTATTCAAGATGGGACATAAATAAAAAATCCCGGCGCTAGCCGGGACTTTTGTATTCGTTTTGCTTTTAAGGCAAAGCTTACTTCTTTTTTGCAGCAGCTTTCTTTGCAGGAGCAGCTTTCTTTGCAGGAGCAGCTTTTTTTGCAGGAGCAGCTTTCTTTGCAGGAGCGGCTTTTTTTGCAGGTGCAGCTTTTTTAGCTGGAGCAGCTTTCTTTACAGGAGCGGCTTTTTTTGCAGCTTTTTTTGCGGTTGCCATGATCTTTAAAATTTAATGGTTAGTAAATAATACTTAAAAGTAAAAATATTTTTTTACCTGCCAAAAAAAACTTTAATATCTAAGCAGTTGCTTCAGCGGCATTTACAGAAATATAACTCTTATCTCCTCTTCCTTTTTTATATTCTACAACACCATCTGTCAATGCAAAAATGGTAAAGTCTTTTCCAAGACCAACATTTTTTCCGGGATGATAAACCGTGCCGCGTTGACGAACAATTATATTTCCTGCAATGGCTGGTTGACCGCCATAAATTTTTACACCTAATCTTTTGCTTTGCGAATCGCGGCCATTTTTAACCGAGCCTTCACCTTTTTTATGTGCCATCTTAAATTATTTTTTTGTTTCGGATGTCGAATGAACAGTCAATGTTTTTTATTTCAACAGATCAAATTTTTATATCACTGTCAACTAAAACAACAACAACTTTAACTAAGCGATTTCAGTCACTTGTATTTTTGTATAATGCGTACGATGTCCGTGTTTTTTACGGAAGCCTTTTCTTCTTTTCATTTTAAAGGCGATCACTTTATCACCTTGTACAAGGTCCAGTAAAATTTCAGCTTTTACAACTGCATTTACATCGGTACCCAGGGAAATTGTGCCATCGTTGTCAGTCATCAGAACTTCTGAAAACTCAACTTTATCACCGCTTGCACCTGCAATATGCGGTACATACAGGCTGTCACCTGCTTTCACTTTAAACTGTTGACCTGCTATTTTTACTACTGCTAACATATAACCAAAATTTAGGACGGCAAAGGTAAGGGAATTCGGATTAAATTGAATGAAATATAAGCAGGATTTTCTGACAAACCTGCTTTGAAGCTGGATTTTGCCCCGTTTTAGCTGTAAAATTCAAAGAAATACGCTTCAGATGACGCAAATATAGCCCTAAGCAGTAAACACATTATATTCGCCTTTTAATATGAAATATCTGATTTTTATAATACAGGGGCTTTTTTCCATATACGGTTTTACATTATTTATCGTGGTAATGTTGCTTCTTTTTCCCTTTGTATTAGTGGCATCTTTTTTTGGTAAGATCAGGGGAGGAAATATGACTTACAGGATATGCCAGCTATGGGCGGATATTATGTTCTTCCTTTGGGGCATTCGTCACCAGAATATTTATGAGTCGCCTCATGACCCGAAGAAGCAATATATTTTCGTGTTCAATCATATCAGTTACATGGACATTCCGGTTATTCTTAAAACCATCCGAAAGCAACATTTCCGAATATTGGGTAAGGCTGAAATGGCAAGCATTCCGGTATTCGGCTTTTTTTACAGAAATGCAGTAGTTATGGTAGACAGAAGCAGTGTTGAAAAAAGGGCCAGGAGTGTGCAGGTTTTAAAAGCGGTTATACGTAAAGGTATTTCTGTTGTGATTGCACCGGAAGGCACTTTCAATATAACACACAATCGTTTAAAGAGCTTCTATGACGGAGCATTTAAAATCGCTATTGAAACTCAAACACCCATTAAGCCCATTTTATTTTTAGATACTGCGGACCGGTTAAACCAGGAAAGTATCTTTTCGCTAACACCTGGCCGTTCAAGGGCGGTGTATCTGCAGGAAATAAAAGTTGATGGGTTAACAGGAAAAGACGTAACCATGCTGAAAGAAAAGGTGTATAGGATTATGGAAGAAAAGTTGAGCGCATATAAAGGTGAATAATGGCAGAGGTATAGTAAGTATGGTGTATAAAGGATTAAGAAAAATATAATTGAACGATATTGAATGAATGATCAAAATCAAATACCACTTTTTGATGAGCCTGTGAAAAGTACCGCGGCAACGGATACTTTCAAGGAATCACTACCGGGAATTGCGGCATGTTATGCAGCGGTGATCCTGCCACTGGCTTTACCAAAGGTGTATACGTATTCTGTTCCTGACAGCTTTGCCCTTAAAATCAAGCCAGGCTGCAGGGTGGAAGTGGTGCTGGGGAAAAACAAAAGATATGCAGGCATCGTTAAATCCATTAGTGCGGAGCCGCCTCCTTATCATACGAAGGATATACTCAATATTCTTGACGATGAACCGTTGTTGTTTCAGCAGCAATTGAAATTATGGGAATGGATGAGTGAATATTATATGTGCAGCGAAGGGGAAGTAATGGCAGCAGCACTGCCTGCCCATTTTAAATTGAGCAGCGAAACAATTTTGTTATTCAATGAAGAATATGGTGATGATTTTTCCGACCTTGACAGCGATGAATATGTTGTGGCCGAAGCACTGTTGATCAAAAAGCAATTGAATTTAACGGAAGTGCAACAAGTGTTAGACATCACGCATGTATATCCCGTAATTAAAAAGCTGATCGAAAAAAAAGTTTGCATCGTATGGGAAGCATTAAGTGAACGGTATAAAAGTAAAATGGAGAATTTTATTTTACTCAATCCCGCATATGATAATGAAAAAGATTTAGGTGAATTGCTCAATAACTGGACAAAAGCACCCCGGCAGATGGAATTGCTATTAGCCTATTTACACCTCGCAAAAACTGAAGGCGAGGTAACCCAATCCGCTCTTTTGAAGAAGTCGGGCGCTACCGCTGCACAGTTAAAAGGGCTTGCCGACAAGCAGATACTGTACATCGAGAAACGGAGTATAGACCGGATCAAGGCAATGCCTAAATCAATGGAGCTCAATTTTAATTTGAATGATGCTCAGGTGAAAGCCCTTGCGGAGGTAAAGGAAAGCTTCATCAGTAAAAATGTTTGTTTATTGCACGGCATCACCAGCAGCGGCAAAACCCAATTATACATTAAACTCATCGAAGAATACTACCAACACGGGAAGCAAGTATTGTACCTCTTGCCTGAGATTGCGCTCACAGCACAAATGATCCGCAGGCTTCAATTGCATTTTGGAGGAAACATTGCCATCTATCATTCAAAATTTAATAATAATGAAAGAGTGGAAATGTGGAACAAGATTAAGACAGGTGAAACCAGGATTATATTAGGAGCCCGCAGTGCCCTGTTCCTGCCCTTTAAAGAGCTGGGGCTGGTAATAGTGGACGAAGAACATGATGCTTCGTTTAAACAGCAGGATCCGGCTCCCAGGTATAACGCAAGAGATGCGGCCGTATTTTACGCCGGTCTCTTTCATGCCAAGGTTTTAATGGGGAGCGCTACCCCTTCCATCGAAACCTACTTCAATGCTCAAAAAGGAAAATATGGATTGGTTGAGCTGAATGAGCGTTTTGGAGGGATTCATTTGCCCATAATAGAAATTATCGATACCAGGAAAGTAGTACAGAAAGGAAAAGTAATGTTGTCGCCCCAATTAAAGGAAGCCATACAAAAAACGGTGGATAATGGGAGGCAGGTAATTCTTTTTCAAAACAGGCGCGGGTATGCGCCATACCTGATATGCGGCACCTGCGGGTATCTTCCGCAATGTAAAAATTGTGACGTAACCCTCACATTGCATAAATATTCCAATAAGCTGCACTGTCATTATTGCGGCACCACCTATCCTAAAATTACCGAATGCCCGGCCTGTGGATCCTTGAATTGGATGGAGAAAAATTTTGGTACCGAAAAGATCGAGGAGATGATTGAAGCGGAATTTCCAAAACTAAGGGTGGCACGAATGGATGTGGATTCTGTGAGGGGCAAATCATCGCACGACAACCTCATCAAATTATTTGAGCAACAGCGTATAGACGTGTTGGTGGGAACACAAATGGTGGTGAAGGGACTCGACTTTGAAAAGGTAAGTCTTGTGGGTATATTGGACGCAGATGGATTATTAAGTTTTGCCGATTTTAGGGTAAATGAGCGGGCGTTTCAATTGATGGAGCAGGTGAGTGGAAGGGCAGGACGGAAGGATGAGCAGGGCAAAGTGCTGATACAGGCCACCCAGGTAAATCATCCCATATTGCAATATGTGCAGCAGCACGATTACAAAAAAATGTATGCCTTTGAAATACTTAACCGGCAGGAGTTTGCTTATCCGCCGTTTAGCCGGATCATAGAAATTACATTAAAGCATAAAGTAAAAGAAGTTGTAGACGAAGTAGCCCACAAACTGGCGCTCGCACTGCAAAAAGATCTGCACAATTTCGTGGTTGGTCCCGCTACGCCGGTAGTGGCAAGGGTTCGCAATCAATATTTAATGGAGTTATTGATTAAACTTCCCCTGGATATGAGAGCTATTCAAAGATATAAGCAGGTTATAAGAAATCATTTTAACCTGCTATTATCGGAAAAGCAATTTAAAAGTGTGGTGATGATTGCCGATGTGGATGCCAATTAAATAGCTAATTAGCTAATGTGCTAATGTGCTAATTTTGCCGATCGGCTA
This sequence comes from Ferruginibacter sp., assembly GCA_025963635.1. GTDB lineage: Bacteria > Bacteroidota > Bacteroidia > Chitinophagales > Chitinophagaceae > Ferruginibacter. The sequence continues at coordinate 166,596 of JAOQAK010000075.1, read as the reverse complement.
CTGTTCAATTAGCAAATTAGCTAATTAACACATTAGCAGATTAATCATTAATCATGTTGGAAGAAAATTTTTCTCTTAAGAAGTATAACACATTTGGGATTGACGCCGCCGCCCGGTATTTTTCAACTTTTTCTACCCTGGAAGAGTTAAACGAACTACTTGATGTTAACCAACCATCAACCTTCATCCTGGGTGGTGGCAGCAATATCCTGTTAACTAAAAATATCGACGGCCTTGTTCTAAAAAATGACATACTTGGAATTGAAAAATTAAAGGAAGATGATGAACATGTGTACGTGAAAGCAGGCGCCGGAGTTAACTGGCACGAATTAGTACTTCATTGTATCAGTAACAATTGGGGAGGTATGGAGAACCTCTCTTTGATACCGGGAAATACAGGTGCATCACCCATGCAAAATATCGGCGCCTATGGCGTTGAAATAAAAGATATCTTTTTTGAACTGGAAGCATTTCACCTGGAAGAAAAAAAGCTTGTTTCATTCAACTTAAAAGATTGTGAATTCGGATACAGGGAGAGCGTATTTAAAAGAAAATTTAGGAACAAATTTGTTATTTTAAATGTGAGCTTTCGTTTAAGCAAGCACCCGGTTTTCAACACATCCTATGGAGCAATTGAAAAGGAACTTGAAGCGATGGGTGTTACAGAATTGAGCATCCGCGCCATTTCGCAGGCTGTAGTCAATATACGTCGTAGCAAGTTGCCGGACCCGGCTGTAATTGGAAATGCAGGAAGTTTTTTTAAGAATCCTGAAATTGGTTCAAAACAGTTTGAAGTACTTAAGAATGATTTCCAGAACATAGTTGGTTATGAGCTGCCTGGTGGCAATATAAAATTGGCCGCAGGCTGGTTAATAGAACAATGTGGCTGGAAAGGTTTTCGAAAGGGAGATGTTGGATGCCACGAAAAGCAAGCATTGGTGTTGGTGAATTATGGTAATGCAACTGGGGGCGATATTTATTCGCTGAGCACGGAGATCATCAACAGTGTGCATGATAAATTTGGTGTGCTGCTGGAAAGAGAAGTGAATATTATTTAGTATCAAATAAGATACGTTTATACAGGCTTCCATTCACACAGCACAAAAGCATTAGTTTTGCATGGTGAAACTGCTGATGCTACTTTATGCCTTCTATATTTTAATACTGCCCTTTATGTCGTGCAGTGACAGTATGGATAGTATTTCCGGTTCCAAAGACAAAGTTTGCCGGGCAACTGCTGATCAGAGCAGCCATTCGGAGGATGGAAATACCTGTAATCCATTTTGCAGCTGCTCTTGTTGTGTAAGTTTAATTTGGTCAGTATCTCGTTCCAGTAATATGGAAACAGCTAAATACCTACCCAAACAAAAACAGCAATTCTTCTATAACGATATTTCACTTTCCTTCAACTTCTTCGGAAATATCTGGCAGCCGCCAAAGTATATTTAAAAAAATATAAAAAAGAGCATCTCATAATATTATTATGGAGATCGATTGTCTTTATTTTTTTAAGTATTTAAATTTTATCAATGCAAAAAATATTTGTCTTGTTGCTTGCCTCGATTTTCGTGTATACTGCGGGAGCACAAAATGTGATTACCGTCCTCACTAAAGATAGCGTTTCAAAAGAACTACTGCCAGGCGTAAATATTTCTTTAACAAAAAAAAACGGAACGCTCACTGATAAGAACGGGCTGGCGACTTTATTGAATATCCCTTTGGGGACACAGACCATTAGCTTTAGTCACACAGGATACACAACAGTTGCGATGAATATATACTTCCCACTGTCTTCACAAGACACCCTGGTGATTCTAATGACGACTGATAATGAAGATCTAGATGAAGTAGTGGTGCAGAGTACCAGGACCGGACGAACTATAAAAAATACACCTACCAGGATAGAAACCATTGATGGCGAAGAGCTCGATGAAAAGAATAACATGCGCCCAGCTAATATATCCATGCTGTTGCATGAAAGTACCGGGTTACAGGTACAGCAAACATCTGCGGCTACCGGCAATGCCAGCATACGCATGCAGGGCTTGGATGGGCGATATACCCAACTGTTAAAAGATGGATATCCAACCTTTGGCAATTTCGCCAGTGGCCTGAGTATTTTGGAAATTCCTCCACTGGACCTTAAACAGGTAGAAGTAATTAAAGGCCCCGCATCTACACTGTATGGTGGTGGCGCAATTGCAGGTGTTGTTAACCTTATCAGCAAAACACCTAAGGAAAAGTTCGAAGGTGATTTTATTTTTAATCAATCTCATATTGGCCAAACCAACCTCGGTGCTTACGGGGCTCAAAAAAGTGGCAGATGGGGCTATACGCTATTGGGCACAATCAATTTGCAAAAGGAATATGATGTTGATAAAGATGGTTTTTCTGAAGTACCCCAAAGCCACAATTTTACGATCAACCCGCAGCTTTTTTATTATCCCAATAGTTCTACCACAATTTGGTTGGGTAACAGCTTTACAAAGGGAACAAATATAGGCGGGGATATGGAAGTGATAAAAAACAGGCCCGACACAGGCCATACTTATTTTGAAAAGAATAATACCATAAGAAACACAACTACACTTGGTTTGGATAAGAAATTTGAAAACAACAATGCCCTCAGGGTAAAACAAAGTGTGAGCATTTTCGACAGGCATATATTTATTCCGGGCTTTACTTTTTCGGGAACAAATGTTAACAGCTTTACAGACCTATCCATGATTTTTTATACCTCAAATCATACTGTGATCAGCGGAGTGAACCTCGTTTTCGACAAGTTTAAGCATGAAAATGATCTTACTCTAAACGCACAATCTTTTGCAAAGGGGATTTACCTGCAGGATACCTGGGATATTACATCGGCCGTTAAAATGGAGAGTGGATTTCGAATAGACCATGTGCAACATAAAAATTCGCTTTACAATAAAAGTCAAGTTTTTGCGCTACCAAGGGTATCTATCCTTTTCAAAATGAGTGATCAACTTAGTTCAAGGATCAGTGGAGGATTGGGGTATAAGGTGCCTACTATTTTCACTGAACAAACAGAATCGATGCAATACCGGAATGTATTACCCTCAAGCAATGTGAATGCCGAAAAAAGTATTGGGGGAACGGCGGATATCAGTTTTAAAACCACTATACTGGAGAACCTGGAGATCAGTATTAATGAGATGCTATTTTACACCCGCATTCGTAATCCGCTGGTATTACAACCCGGCAATGCCGGTGACTATTATTTTGCTAATGCCGCAAAGCCCACGATGAGCTATGGCATCGAAAGCAACTGGAGATTGATTTACAAAAAAGATTTGAAATTATTTGTTGGATATACGCTCATCAATGCCAAAGCCGGTTACTTAAGCGGGAACCAATTCTTACCCTTACTGCCAAAGAGCAAAGTTAACCTTGCATTGATGTACGAGAAAGAAGACCATTTTAAATTGGGGCTGGAAAGTTATTTTACCGGCCCACAAACCCTTTACAACGGCAATGCAGTTCCTTCTTTTTGGGAATTTGGTTTTATGGCGCAAAAAACAGTCAATAAGATTTCATTGTATGTAAATTTTGAAAACTTCACCGACCAGCGCCAAAGCAAATACAAGACGGTTGTCAACCCACCCCACAATGCGCCTGTTTTTGATGATATCTGGAATCATACAGAAGGCTTTGTGGTAAACGGCGGAATCAAACTAAAACTGTAGGAACGCTTCGGAATATTAAACTTAAAGTTTACACCGTTCCAAAAAGGTGTAAACTTTAAATTTAATATTAATTAAAATCACTGTCATTGAAATCCTCTTCTGAAAACGATTGAGTGCCCATATTCAGCATACTGCCCATCAGGTCTTTAAATTCAATTTTGCCATCCAAAACTTTTTTACTGATGAGTGAAAAAGCTGCCAGGCCATGTAAAACAAATTCCATCAACAAGGCATTTTCTTTATCATTTGCCGTTTTAAAATATTTTTTTACAATCGCATGAAGACCATCTACTTTATATAACAGCTGCACTTTATCTGCATCTTTTGTTTCAAAAAACACATCAAGATTATTTCCGCTGTTAAACCAGCGCGTGATAGACCTGTAGGGATTATCATCAATTGCTTCTTTTGCTTTTTTCTTTTTCAGCGTATCAGGGTTCGGGAAATATTGACTGAAAATAGTACGGGTGGCCTTTTCAAGTAAATTGAATGCTACCTGGTAAGGGCCTTCCTGCTCTCCTTCGTAAACCAGTTCAATCTTACCCGTAATGGATGGGATGATCCCGACCAGGTCACTGATCCACACCTGTGTATGCTGTTCCGCATTAATGATTGCCCGTCGTTCTGCCGCACTTACCGCATTCTCATACGCCGCAATGGTAAGGCGGGCGCTTACGCCACTTTTCTTATCCACAAACTCGCTACCCCTGGCTTCAAAGGAAACCTGCTCTATCAGCCGCTTCACAAGGTCGCTTACATTTACCCGCTTCAATTGGTCATCATAAATATGCGCTTCCTGTTCAGTGATAGCGAGAGCCGTTTCAATTGATTTGGGGTAATGGGTTAAAATCTGGCTTTCGATACGGTCTTTCAACGGAGTTACGATACTTCCCCTGTTGGTATAATCTTCCGGGTTAGCGGTAAATACAAACATTACGTCTAGCGGTAAACGCAATTTAAACCCACGGATCTGCAGATCACCTTCTTCCAATATATTAAAGAGCGAAACCTGTATCCTTGCCTGCAAATCGGGTAATTCATTAATCACGAAAATACTCCGGTTGCTGCGGGGAATGATGCCATAATGCAATACCCTTTCATCAGCAAAGCTCAGTTTCAGGTTGGCGGCCTTGATAGGATCGATATCACCGATCAGGTCGGCGACACTCACATCAGGGGTAGCCAGTTTTTCTCCATAACGCTGGTTGCGGTGTAGCCAGCTGATGGGCGTATCATCACCATGCGTTTCAATAAGGTCGATTGCATATCTTGAAATCGGCATTAGCGGATCATCGTTGATCTCACTGCCAGCCACTACAGGAATATATTCATCCAGCAATTGCGTCATTTGCCTTGCCATCCTGGTTTTCGCCTGTCCCCGTAAGCCGAGAAACAAAATATTATGCCGTGATAGTAGAGCTCTTTCTGTATCCGGGATCACTGAATCTTCATAGCCTAAAATTCCCGGGAAGGCATTTTCTTTCGCCTTGATTTTCTTTATTAGGTTTTCACGGAGTTCATCTTTAATAGATCTCGACATGTAGCCCTGTTTTTTTAGTTCGCCTAATGTGCTTGCTTTATTATTCATTATTTTCTATTAAATTCTTTTTTGAAACTCTTCAGGATTTCTTCGTCCATCAAAAATGGCAAGTATATAGACGGTATCGTCAGTTACTTCGTAGACTATCAGGTAATCCCGGGTAATCTTCACCTTCACATTTTCTTTATTTGTGAGATGTCCGATGCCCGGGTTTTTTGAAATAAGATTAACGGCCTCTTTAAAAAGCTTATCAAGCGTTTTGCTGTAAGTATTTGATTTATTTCTGGCTACCCAGTATTTTAAAATTTCAATTTTGTCACTTTTTGCATTGCCCGACCAGATTATTTTCCTAACCATTCGTCTATCTCTTTATTTACTTCTTCGTTGGTAAACTGATTGCCATCCTTTATTTGCTGCTGCGATTGCTCAATTACTGCCAACTGGTTGTCAGAGAGTTGATAAATGCCAACTTCTTCATCTGCGCCAATGAAGTTGTAAATGTCTTCAAGCAGAGCTGCATCGTTGGTTTTATTGATTTTATCAATCAATTTTTTTTGTAACTCAGGTAGTGACATAAAATATGTTTTATGTGAAGTTATAAACTAGCGTTTAATAATTGCTCTAATAAACCGTCTTCCGTTTCCCACTTTCAAAATCTTTGAATATAAATGCACCCAGTTTATCGAGGGATGCAAAGAAGGCCTTTCCGTTATTGGTTTCTGTAAATTCAGTTACAAATTTCTGCAGATAAGGATCGCTGGCGATCATAAAAGTTGTTATTGGTATTTTTAGCTTTTTACACTGTGTGGCAAGGCTCATACAGCGGTTCAATATTTTCCGGTCTACACCGAAACTGTTTTTATAATACCGTTTGCCTACTTTAAGACATGTTGGTTTGCCATCTGTGATCATAAAGATCTGCTTGTTAGGATTTCTCCTTTTACGAAGCAAATCCATAGCTAGTTCTACACCGGCTACAGTATTGGTGTGATAAGGCCCCACCTGTAAATAAGGCAGATCCTTTACTTCGATTGTCCAGGCATCATTGCCAAAAACAACAATATCCAATGTGTCTTTCGGATACCGCGTTTGTATCAGTTCACTTAATGCCATCGCCACTTTCTTGGCAGGCGTAATCCTGTCTTCACCATATAGGATCATAGAATGGCTGATATCGATCATCAATACGGTAGAAGTCTGCGATTTAAAATCGGTTTCCCTAATTTCCAGGTCATCTTCATGTAACCTGAAACTCTCTACTCCGTGATTGATCTGGGCATTGCGGATCGAATTGGTAAAATCAATCTGTTCAAGCGTGTCACCAAACTGGAATGGCCGGGTTTCCGGATTAATCTCATCACCGCCGCCGGGCTTAAAAGTATTGTGATTGCCCTGCTTCGTTTTCTTTAATTTACCGAATATCTCTTCCAGGCTTTTTTTGCGAATGCCCTGTTCCGTTTTGGAAGTAATCTTTATTTCGCCATTTTCTCTTTTCTCATCAATGTATCCCTTGTCTTTCAGGTCCTCATAAAAATCGCCCATCCCGTAATCGTTTTGGGTAAGCTTGTATTCCTTATCCAGTTCATTCATCCACTGCATTGCTTCCCCCACATCGCCATTGGTATAGGTGAGCAATTGCATAAAAATATCCAGTAATTGTTCAAAACGTGATTTCCCATTTTGGTTAGGATCAAATTTCGAGAAGTTGTATCCTTTCATAAAATTATTAGCTCAATCCGGCAACCAGCAACCGGAGCGCATCAATATCGGTGGTCGTTGGTCGGTCGCCTGTTGGCTTACTGCAAATTAATAAACATTTGAATTTGATCATTGGTTCGCTTGTTAAATATAAAATCCCCCTGTATATGAGCAGGAGGATTTTATATTTAATAAATTAATCCTTATTTTTTTTGGGAACTGTCTGTTTTTTTTGATGAAGATGGAGCACCAGGAGTATTGTTAATGGAACCCGGCGTTTCCGTTGCTTTTGGCAAAAGATTCTTATACATGCTTTCGATTTGCTGTATGCCCCGCAGGAAGTTGGCCGCCTGCTCATTGTCATTCCTGAACTGGTCCTGCTTGTTTTCATCCAGGTTACTATAATAGTTGATCTGCTGCTCCAGGTCTTTCTTTACGCTTCTGCCTACCTTATCAGCTAAAACAGTGTCCCCTGCCTTATAGCAAGCTTCCAGGAACTGCAGAGATATATAATTGTGCTGCTGAAACCTGGATACCATGCCATAACTGAAATTTTCATCTAGCATCCCTTTATCACATTTCTCCAGCATCTTTTTCGCTTCTTCCTTTTTGCCATTATCTGCAAGGTTAGATGCTGCCTGTGCATAGGCCAAACGAATACTGTTCAGATGTCGGCGGTTTTCTTCATCAAAATAAACCCCATGTACATCCGCATTACCAAACACAAACTTGTTCATCATCTTATCGTACACCCAGCTTTTATTAACAGGGCTGTTGGCAACAGGCACCAGGCGATTGGTAAGCCCATCCTGGCGCAGGTAGGCACCAAAACCCAACTCACGGTATTCTGATGTAAAGTAAATCGGCCGTTTCCACTGGTTGGAAGCGATCAGGTTCAAAATAGCCGCATCATTTTTGAATAGTGCAGTTTTTGGAATTTCGAACCTTACTTCTGTTAAGACGGTGTCATCTGGGTTTACCGTTCCATTACGCCGTACCAACGCTGTATCTACAGGGATAAAGACTTTTTTGGTAGGAAATACATTCAATGTATCTCCGGCACGACTTACTTCCGTTTTGCCCGGATCGTCACTTCCCGCCCAGTCTTTCATCATCGTATACAAGTTCATGTATTGATTGGGATCAACACCCGGCCTTGGCGCATAATACACTACATCTCTTTTTGCGCCTTCGATTTGTGCAGCGCTCCAGATAGGATCCATCGGATCGCTTTTATTTACTTTATAACGCAACTGGTTGATATACCAGTCGGTGCCCAATAAACTTGAGTTCACCACGCGGATATCACGGCGTATTCCTTCAACTTCCTGTGCATACCACAGCGGGTAAGTATCATTATCACCAAAAGAAATTACCAAGGCATTGGGTGCACAACTTTCCAGGTAATCAATGGCAAGATCCCTTGCCAAAACCTTTTTACCACGGTCGTGATCATCCCATTCCTGGCTGGCCATTAATACGGGTACAGCCAGCATACACAAACCTGCCGCGGCATAATTGGCAATTTTGCCGCTCGTATATTTCATAAACAATTCTCTTACAAATAGCACTCCCAGGCCGATCCAGATCGCAAATGCATAGAACGAACCTACGAAGGCATAATCCCTTTCACGTGGCTGACTACCCGCCATATTTAAATAAACTACAATTGCAATACCTGTAAAGAAAAACAGCAAGGCTACCACAGTTGCGTCCCTGTTATCCTTTTTAAAATGGAAATAAAGTCCGAGTAAACCCAGTATAAGCGGCAAAGCGAATAACTTATTGTTTGCCTTGTTATGCTTCATACTATCGGGCATATATTTTTGGTTTCCAAGGCGCACATTGTCCCAAAATGGAATACCTGTTTTCCAGTTGCCATCTCTTACATTTCCCATGTCAACTCCCTGGATATCATCCTGCTTTCCCGCAAAATTCCACATAAAATACCTCAGGTACATCCAGCCAAGCTGGTATTGCGTAAAAAAACTGATGTTATCAGCCATAGTGGGGGCTCCCTGCCATTCTCCTGTTTTAGGATCTTTTCCGATACCGGCAAATCTTGCATAATAATCCGCGTGGCCCTGGTCATTGCTCTGGTCCCACATGCGGGGAAATACATGCTGATCTTCATCGGCATAAATCGTTTCCATTTTGCGGCCATTCTTTACATACTGGCCATTGCCTTTTATATAAGTTTCTACGATGTTTTGCTCGGCGGGTGTAGCGGTAAAATCCTGTCCTTTTAAAATAGGCCAGTCGCCATATTGTTCACGACCAAGGTACCCTACAAGGTTTACGGGGTTGTCTACATTAAACATATCAACAGAAGGATCTGCGTTGGAGCGGATCATCGTAGTAAAATAGGTAGAATAGCCCAACAGCATAAACGCAAAGCTCCACAAACCCAACCGCAGGAAATTCCAGTTTTTCTTAGTAGCAATACGAATACCAACGAATAATAATACACTTACCAGCACAAAGAAAAAGGCAAAGCCGCTAAAAAAAGGCAAGCCGAAATCATTCACAAACATGATATCGAAATTGCCTGCTCCTTTGATAGTCCATTGTATAACTGCTTTCTGGATAAAACCAACCAATATACAGCCGGCCACAAAAGCGATTACCATACCCCAGTTGGTTACTTTATAACGTTTATAGTAATAGATCATTACCATTGCTGGTATGGTAAGCAGGTTGAGCAAATGCACACCAATAGATAATCCCATCAGGTAAAAAATCAGTATCAGCCACCTGTCGGCACTGGTAAAATGACCCGTGATACCTTTTTTATGTTCTTCTGTAACAGCATCTTCCCATTTAAGCACTCCCCAAAATACAATGGCGGTAAAGAAAGAGGACAATGCATACACTTCTCCCTCCACAGCACTGTACCAGAAGGAATCTGAAAAAGTATAAGCGAGCGCTCCAACGGCACCTGCAGCCATCACTGCAAAAATTTGCTCCCCGTTTAAATCTTCATTACCATTTCTCACCAGCTTTTTGGCAAAATGGGTGATGCTCCAAAACAGGAACAGGATGGTAAAACCACTTGACAACGCACTCATCAGGTTAACGCCGGTAGCAGCATGTTTGGGATCAAATGGCGCCATAAACAAACGCCCGATCAACACGAATAATGGTGCGCCGGGCGGATGAGGAATTTGTAATTTATAAGCACTGGAGGCAAATTCACCACAATCCCAGAAGCTGCCGGTTGCCTCCATGGTCATGATATAAACGGTGCAGGCAATCAGGCACACGATCCATCCGGTGATGTTGTTGATACGTTTAAAGGTCATATGGTTTTTGGTTATAAGTGGGCAAATATAATTAGTTTGTTGTTTGCACTAGATAGTTTATAGTTATTTATGATTTTTTTGTTACCAGCAGAAGATCCCTGGTTAAGCTTCATTGGCGACGCTCCGTTCAACTTCACACCTCTATGGAGCCGCATTGTGGAGGTTGGGAAAAAAAGGCTTTCGTCCCAACCCTCTTGCCTTCTGCCTTTTACCATCAACCTTCAACCTTCAACCTCCAACCATAACCTTCTTCCTATCTTTGGCGCATGCGCAAGGCTTTTATCCAGCTACACATTGCTGTTTTCCTGGCAGGATTTACTGCAATATTAGGGAAGCTTATCGGGCTGAATGAAGGCTTACTGGTTTGGTACCGGTTATTGATTACGGTGGTCTGCCTGTGGGCATTGTTGTTTTTGAAAAAACAACTGGTGCTGATCCCGCTAAAGGATGTGATCACAATTTTTGGAGTAGGCATCATCGTGTCCCTGCATTGGGTTACTTTTTATGGTAGTGTAAAATATGGCAATGCATCCATTGCGGTAGTTTGCATCTCGGCTTCAGGCTTCTTTACTGCTTTTTTTGATCCGTTAATATCCAGGAGAAGGATTCTTTTAAGTGAAGTTGTATTGTCGCTGGTTGCGATTGTGGGGATTTATATCATTTTTGATTTCCATCCGCAATATAAAACCGGGATTATTTTTGGTGTACTTTCAGCCATCGGCAGTTCGCTGTTCCCCATTTTCAATAAAAAATTGCTCACGCGTTTCACCCCGGCAACTTTAACGCTGTATGAACTGGGGGGCGGATTGATAGCATTGTGTATAATTGTACCTTTTTACCTGCAGGTTTTTCCTGCCACCTATTATTTGCCTACGCCTGCCGACTGGACATGGTTAATCATTTTAGCGGGTCTTTGCACGGTGTTGTGTTTCGACCTGCAGTTGAATGCCTTAAAAAAGATATCCCCGTTTACAGCTAATATCGCCTATAACCTTGAACCAGTTTATGGGATTATACTAGCTTTTATCATTTTGAAGGAAAATAAATTATTAAATAGTCATTTCTACCTTGGCGTAGGACTTATTATTTTATCTGTGGCGCTCCAAACCGGCAGGGTTTGGTACACCAGGCGGCTGGCGGTCGGGCTGGCAGGTAATTAGTGTCGCTGATACAATGGTGTAAATGATGACAAATATTTTAAAGGTATGGAGCTAATTTTGCACTCATTATTAAATTAAGAGTGTTGTAATCTCTATAAACCGCCCGGTTTTTTGAGTTCAATTGGTAAAAGATAATGAGATAACAAGTAGAAGGGAAAGGAAATTGAAAAAAAAAATCAAAACCACCGCTCAAATCCAAAATCTTTAGTTACCTTCGCCGTCCAAAAAATTAGTATATGGCTAGAGTATGTCAAGTTACAGGTAAGAAGCCAATTACGGGTAACAAAGTGTCGCATTCGAATATTAAAACAAAACGTAGGTTTTTGCCCAATTTGCAAACCAAGCGTTACTTCCTGGCAGAAGAAGACAAGTGGGTAACGTTAAAAGTTTCTTCCGAAGCTATACGCACTATTAACAAAAATGGCTTGTTTTCAGTTGTAAAACAACTACGGCTGGCCGGCGAAAAAATATAACCCACTTCTCCGCAAGGAAGTAGTAATCATTAAATAAACAACAATGGCAAAGAAAGGCAACAGGGTTCAGGTGATTTTGGAGTGTACAGAGCACAAGGCCAGCGGTAAACCAGGCACCAGCCGCTACATCACCAAAAAGAACAAAAAGAACACCCCTGAAAGACTTGAGTTGAAGAAATTCAACCCGATTTTAAAGAAGGTAACTGTTCATAAAGAAATCAAGTAATTAGCTAATTTACTAATATGCTGATGTGCTAATGAAATACAGCGCTCTCAGCACATTAGCACATTAGCATATCAGCAAATTATAAAATTAAATAGTCATGGCAAAAGCAGCTAAAACAGCGATTAAAACCAAGGACCAGAAAGCAGCAGCCGATGCTAAAAACTGGACAAAAGTAATACGTGCCGTACGTAGTCCTAAAACCGGTGCATATACTTTTAAAGAATCTATTGTTCATAAAGACAAGATCAAAGAACATTTAGGTCAATAATAATTTTCAAGCATGAGAATTAATATATAAGAGCTGTCCTGATTTATCGGGACAGCTTTCTTAATTTTAACCCGCGGGCCTTTTTGCACGGGGATACATCCATTTTAAGATCACCAACAAACAAAATCCTCCCCGCAGGAGGTCAGAGGGCATGGGACTTTTCGATAAACTCTTCGGTAAAAAACAGCAACAGGAAACTCTTGACCAGGGATTACAAAAAACCCGTGAAGGATTTTTTAGTAAAATTACCAAGGCCATTGCAGGCAAAAGTACCGTTGATGAAGAAGTGCTGGACAGTGTTGAAGATGCCCTGGTTAGCGCCGATGTAGGCATTGAAACCACCGTGGAGATCATTAACAGGCTGGAGAAAAGAGTTGCCCGCGACAAATACATGGGCACCAGTGAACTAAATGCCATCTTAAAAAGTGAAATCGAGGATGTGCTGGTTACTGCGCCGCAGGATACCAGTTATGAAAATTATGAATTACCAGCTGACCACAAACCGCATGTAATTTTAGTGGTAGGGGTAAATGGTGTAGGAAAAACAACTACCATCGGCAAATTGGCCTATAATTTTTCCAAAGCAGGCAAATCCGTTTTGCTGGGCGCCGCAGATACATTTAGGGCGGCGGCGGTAGACCAGCTAACGATCTGGAGTGAACGCACCAATGTTCCAATCGTAAAAAAAGAAATGGGCAGCGATCCTGCATCTGTTGCCTATGATACAGTGATCAGTGGAGTAGCCCGTGATGTGGATGTAATCATCATTGATACAGCCGGCAGGTTGCATAATAAGGCTTATTTAATGGATGAACTTACCAAAATAAAGAGAGTTATCCAGAAAGTGATACCGGAAGCTCCCCATGAAGTGATGCTGGTATTGGACGGCAGCACCGGCCAGAATGCATTGGAGCAGGCAAAACATTTCACTGCCGCAACCGATGTTACCGCTTTAACCATCACCAAATTGGATGGTACCGCCAAGGGAGGCGTGGTGCTGGCAATTGCACATCAATTTCAAATTCCGGTAAAATTTATAGGCGTTGGCGAAAAGGCCGAAGACCTGTTGGTATTTGATAAGCAACAGTTTGTTGAAGGACTGTTTAACCTGGGGGAAAAAGGTTGAAGGTTGAAGGTGGAAGGTGGAAGGTGGATTCCTCATCACTCACCACTTATTACTGATTACTCATCACTTATTTTTAGCACATGATCAAAGCTGGCGAATACAATATATTAAAGGTGATACGGGCTGTAGATTTTGGCGTGTACCTGGATGATGGGGCGGATGGAATCTTATTACCAAAACGTTTTGTTCCCACTGCTACTGCAATCGGGGATGAACTGAAAGTGTTTTTATACCATGATGGCGAAGACAGGATCATTGCCACTACACAACAACCAAAAGGCATACTGGGAGATATCGTGAAGTTGAGAGCCGTTACGGTTACACAGCAAGGCGCTTTTTTGGATATGGGACTGATGAAGGATATTTTTGTACCCACCTCCAAACAGGTGGTGGGCATGCGTCCCAACGGAGATTACCTTGTGAAAATTTATCTCGATGAACAAACCGGCCGCATCGCAGCCACAGAAAAACTTGAGCCTTATTTAAGTAATGAAGTCCTTACGGTAAAAGAACTGGAGATGGTTGACCTGATCGTTTATCGCCGTACTGATATTGGGTATGTATGCATCATCAATAATGTGCATACAGGCGTTTTGCATTTCAACGAAATTTACCGCAACATACAGGTGGGAGACAAGTTTCCAGGATTTATAAAGAAAATATATCCCGAAAGCAATGAAAAGGATGACCGTTTCAGGATTGATGTGGCAGCCGGAAAGCCGGGATATGGCAGGGTGGAGGACGAAGCGGGAAAGATACTTCGCCTGTTGCAGGAAAATAATGGTTTCCTTCCCTACAACGACAAGAGCAAACCCGAAGATATCTATGACTTTTTCGGCATGAGCAAAAAAACATTCAAGATGACTACCGGCAACCTATACCGGCAGCGGAAAATAACTTTTGAACCAACGGGGATAAAGTTGATGGAACAATAAGTGTTGATGAACGGCCAATGGTCAATTGGCAAGTCAACAGTTATCAAAATTTCAAAACTAAGTTCTATATTCAATCCATGAATATTGATAACCAAAAAGGCTATTGGGATAGCGTTGCCGAGCGAAAAACGTTTACCCATCCTATCAATCTAAACCTCCTTAATAAATGCCTTGATAAAAATGCAATCATGATTACGGATACGGGTATGGACGGATCGTAAAAGAATTGATTGTCACAGAATTTCCCAATATATCCGGGTATGATACTTCTGTCAATTTGATCAACAGGGGCAAAAGTCTCCATCTTCCCATACACCATATCGAATCCCGGGTTGGTTTACCTTTGGCGGATAATTCAGTTGATTGCTTTCTTTTATTTGCCGTACTAACCTGTATTCCTTCTAATAGCGGCCAGTCTGGCCTTATTGCAATGCTTCGTTCCAAATTAAAACCTGGCGGCTTCATTTACATTAGCGACTACTACCTCCAGGAGAATGAGATTTCCAAAAGCAGGTATACTTTTTTTAATAATGATGTCAATAATTTTGGAGTATTTGAATTGCCGGAAGGAGCCACTTTAAGGCATCATACAAAAGAGTGGATCGCAACCCTGGTAAAGGATTTTACAATTAAAGAAGACTTGATGATTGAAGTAAAAACAATGAATGGAAATAATGCGGAAGCCTTTCAAATATTATTGCAGAAATAATCCCCAGCTTTTTTATCAGCATGATCATAGCCTAACAATCAAACTATTTAAAACGGGCAACAAAGAATAAAGTAAGACCTTCGCTCCATTTAAAACTCCCTTCGGCAACCAGTAGCAGCATTTTATAATTTACATGGTTGAACCACGAATTAAATATTATAAAAATGCATATTCTTATTGTAAATAATTCGGTTATACCCGCATTAAAATATGGCGGTACTGAAAGGGTTATCTGGTGGCTTGGAAAAATGCTGGTTAAAATGGGACATACGGTTTCCTATCTTGTAGCTAAAGGTTCCTCCTGTCCCTTTGGAAAGGTGTACGAATTAAATCCGGACCTGCCTTTTAATAGCCAGGTTCCGGATTCGGTGGATGTATTGCACCTGCTAACAGCTGTAAATGAAAAGCCGCTCAAACCGTACATCGTTACGCTGCAAGGAAATATCAATGAAGCAATCGAATTGGATAGGAATACATCGTTTGTTTCACGCAATCATGCCAATCGTTATGGAAGCGACCAGTATGTTTATAACTGCCTCGATGTGGAAGATTATGGCAAACCTGACTTGAATAATAAAAGAAAATACATTCATTTTTTGGCAGATGCGGCATGGAGAGTGAAAAATGTGAGGGGCGCAATAAAAATTGCACGGCAGGCCTCCGTTCCGCTGCATGTAATCGGTGGCGTGAGGTTTAATTTCAATATGGGAATACGCCTCACCTTTGATCCCAACACACGTTTCCATGGAATGAAGGGAGGCGAAGAAAAGAACAGGATCCTCAATGGTTCCAAAGGGTTATTATTTCCTGTTTTGTGGAATGAGCCGTTTGGCATAGCGCTGATCGAGAGCCTGTATTTCGGTTGTCCCGTGATCGGCACGCCTTATGGTTCATTAACAGAACTCATTCCGAAGGAAGTTGGTTTTCTCTCATCCAACAAAGATGAACTTGTGGCGGCCGTGAAAAATATCGACGACTATGATCGAAATGTTTGTCACCGGTATGTGATGGATAATTTTACAGCAGATAAAATGACCCTGCAATATTTGTCGTTGTATGAAAAAGTGCTGAACGGGGAATCTTTAAATGCCATTGCGCCGAAGTTGAAGCAGGTGCAGGTGGAAAAGTTTTTACCTTTTGGCCGCACTGCTCCGCTAGCCAGCGAAGGATTCTGAACAATTCCACTCATTGCCGTGTTTATCTTTTTTAAAAGAGGCCGAATAGGTGGTGAAAATCTTTCTATTAACGGGTTGTTTCGTTTGTGTACAGGCCTTGTTACACTAGTTCATTAGGTAGTTAACATTGGATTACAATTAGAAAGACATCAAAAATCAGCCATCAGAAAATCATCCATCAGCCATTCAAAAAATCCCTCCACCAATATCCTGAATTTTTTATCGTTCTCAGTTGTGTTTTAAAATCTACATGCACCAATCCAAACCGCTTGGTGTACCCTTCACTCCATTCAAAATTATCCATCAATGTCCAGGCAAAATACCCTTTGATATTTACGCCTTCTCTTTTTGCTTTTAATACCGCCTTTAAATGGTGCCGGAAATAATCAATCCTTTCCGTGTCATTGATGATGCCGTTCTTCACTTCATCTTTAAAAGCGGCGCCATTTTCTGTGATGACAATTTCTTTAACACCACCATATAACCAAATTCTTTTGATGGTGCGGTAAAAGCTATCTGCATTGATTTCCCATCCCATGGCGGTATGCGGAACCTTACGGCTTTTGGCATTTACTTCAGTTGCCTGTACATACGGCACCAGGGGATTGTATTTTATAACCACCGGAAAATAATATTGCAGGCCAATAAAATCAAAGTCAAATTGAAGACGGTCGGCAAACTTCCAGGCTTTATTATGCAACTGCAGCTTTTCCAAAAATTTAAAGGAATCATCTATCGGGTAGCCTTTGCCAATTACCGGCTCTATAAATAACCGGTTCATTAAAATGTCTACCCTATTGGCGGCTGCGAGATCTTCTTTTTTATCTGAATGAGGCACTACTTGTGAAAATGAAAAAGCAGTGCCAATATGCGCATAAGGCACCAGGTTACGAATGATGCGGCCACCTTCCGCCTGTGCGAGTGATGTATGATAAATTGCCGGTAAAAAATTTTCAAGCCCGGTTTTTCCAGGTGCATGCCTGCCGATCATATATCCAAGAGAAGTAAAGCCAAAGGGCTCATTGATGATGATCCAGTTTTTTACTTTATCGCCATAAGCTTCTGCGCAAACCGTAACAAATCGGTTGAACCATTTGTTAATAAAATAGTTGGCCCAGCCTCCTTTCTTTTGCAGTTCCTGCGGAAGATCCCAGTGGTATAAGGTCACATAGGGAATCAGCCCAAGTTTAAGGCATTCATCAATTACCTTGTGGTAAAAAGCGATGCCCTCCTTATTGACCTTACCCGTGCCATCCGGTAGTATCCTCGCCCATGATAACGAGAAACGAAAAACAGTAAAGCCCAGCGCCTTTACCAGCAACAGATCGTCTTTATAGCGATGATAAAAATCGCAACCGGTCGTGGGTCTTCCACCCCCTCTTATTTTTCCGGGACGTTTGGCAAAGGCATCCCAGATGGAAGCGCCTTTGCCATCTTCACCAGCCGCACCTTCGTTTTGAGCTGCTGCGATCGCTACACCCCACTGAAAATTTTTTCCAAAATCCCTTGCAGATAAGATATGATGCATGCGCTATGTTTAAATTTATGGCACCTACAAAATTGCAGGCTTTTACAATGCCTTAAGGATTACTGTTCCGTTAAATTTTGAAATAGGGGTTTTGTATATTATTCTGACCAGGGGCATCAAAACAGGTAGCCATATACGTAATGATTGTAGCCACCTGTAAAGTATTTGTTCTCATTGCTTGCATATCTCGCGATAAGGTGTTAAGTTAGTAAAGCATAAAACAACTGCAATGTCTTCCTTCATACCTTTTACCGGATTGATGCATCCACCTGTTGTTGATCGCACAGGGAATGTTTTTAAAATCTGTTGCTGTTAACGGTTAAATTTCGACCTATATTTCAAAAACTGTTCATGAAAATTGTTCCGATTAATAAAAATCAGGCTGCTGTTTTAACCACATTGGGGGTGTTGATTTTTTTGGGAGCAATTTATTTCTTTATATACCTCCCCCAAAACGAAAGAAGGATACGGGAACAGCGCTTTAAAGCACTCCAAAACATCGACCTGAATATCCACACTAAAATTGAGAACAGCATCGCGTTATTGAATAATGTGCTTTCCAACTACCTGAAGGTTGAAAAAGATCAACGACGGCAGGTATTTAAATATATCCAGGGATATTCTTCTGCCAATTTTACACTGAGCACTCCAACAGCAACGCCCCGGCTAAAGGCGGGTCCTATAAGAGATAGCCTCGACGTCGATAGCGTGTATACAATCAAGGTAAACAATGACACCAGGGAAATCAGCCTGATGTTTTTAAAACAGGGTTTGGATAATAATGGAAGGGACACGTT
This sequence comes from Ferruginibacter sp., assembly GCA_025963635.1. Taxonomy (GTDB): domain Bacteria; phylum Bacteroidota; class Bacteroidia; order Chitinophagales; family Chitinophagaceae; genus Ferruginibacter. The sequence continues at coordinate 147,952 of JAOQAK010000075.1, read as the reverse complement.
GGTTTACAAAATTGACATGAAGTTTAGCTTCAGGCAATTCATATTGTTTCTCCTTCCTAAAGATGTATTCGACGATTATATCGTTTTCAGCAAAGGCAAGCCTGTGTATGAAAGTTTTCCGGCCGGTATCAGCTTTGTAAAAGAAGATTCCCTGCTCGGCGCCACTAATGGTATTGGCAGTTCGGGCGTAAGAAACCAGGTGATCAGTGGCAAGGATTATAAAATGTTTTTGCAACCGGTGGGTTTTAATGCAGAAAACGAATGGATCATTGGCGGGCTGGTATCCAGTAAGCATTATCAAAAAGAGAAGACGCAATTGCCAACACAAATGATATTGTTGCTGGCAACCATCATGCTGATCGGGATGGTAGCATTCCCATGGCTTAAACTTTACCAGATGGGCAGCAAAGACAGGCTCACCATTGCGGATGGTATTGCTTCCATTTTTATTTCTATGTTGCTGGTGTCGTTGATCTTTTTTGTTTTTTTTAATTATAATCTCACTTTTCGACCTCCGGGCAACAAAGATTCCAGGATTGTTCTCGCAAACGGGATCAATAAAGCATTTAAGAGTGAAATTGATACAGTCTATAAAAAATTAAAGCAACTGGACGCCCTGGTTGAAAAGGAGCGGGACATCATTTACCTGGGTAGGGCGCCCATTGCGTATGCCCATGGTACGGACAGTGTGAAAAATGCAACGATGATTAATGAGGCGGTTAAAGAAATCAATATCAACCAGGTTTTCTGGCTCGATAAAACCGGCGAAGAAATCATTAACTGGACAGCTGATAAAATGAATGCACCTCATGGTAATTTTAAGAGCAGGGAGTATTTTAAAAAGATCAGTGAAAAGAGGGAATATCTCCTCAATGGATATTCGAACGACCGGTATTTTTTAGAGCAGGTAATTTCCTGGACAAGCGGAACCTTTAGATCGGTGATTTCGACGAAATCAAAGTTGTCAACAAATGATAGTCTTGTTGTTGCAGCGCTTTCATTCAATTTTAAAAGCCTGGATAAAGTTGTATTGCCTACAGGCTTTATTTTTGCGATTACCGATAACCAGGGGAATGTATTGTACCATTCAGATCCTTCCAGAAATCTCAATGAAAACCTGTTCAATGTATTTTCCAGGCCCGACCAGCTAACCAGTAGTATGGATGCAAAAGTAGCCGCAACCTTTTCCACCAAATATTATGGCAACGATTACGAGGTGCAGGTGATGCCTATAAACGGCCTTCCCTATTCTGTTGTTGTTTTTGAAGATGCAGTGTATAATGAAACCAGTGATATGGAAATTTACAGTTTTACTTTTTCGATGCTGCTTTTTTTCTTTGGTTTCCTGGTGTTACAATTATTCTCAATTTTTTTAGTGTCATCCAAGCGGTCGTTCCTGAAAAAGCAGCTTTTGGATACGAGTTGGATCGGTCCTAAAACTCATAGCCACAAAGAATATGTGCTGGCTACGGTATTTAACATCATCGTTATTTTTTTATTGATTGTTTTTTTTAAGCGCAGCAGTTTCCTGCAATATCTTTTCATGCTGCTCTTCTCTGTAACGTTTATCCCATTGTTCCTGAACATTATTTTTGCAAAAAAATATGCAGCTGAAAAAAGAAATGTATCCAGGTTCAAAATGTCAGCGATCTATTGTTTGTCTGCCTTCATTGTCATTATTGGCATCATGGCATTTAAAACGCTCGCATTGCGGCATTTTTTTCTGTATGAATTGCTGGTGTTTATTTTAGGAATTTCTTTGTATTTTATCAGACAGCAGGTATACCAGGCGTCCGGCCGGTTGCGGGAAGCAAAGCTATTTAAGCTCTTGTTTGGCAATTGGAATTATGTCAACAGTTTTGCCGTAATGGCACTTACCCGGCTTGTCATTACAAGTGGATTGCCGGTGGTATTCTTTTATATCAATGCGCACAATTATGAGCAGAATTTAAGCATCCGGTATAAGCAGGTTGATTTTGTAAACCGCTTGTTGGATAAATTTCCGGGAACTCCTGCATCTACCATTCTTAGCGGCGATACCAGGTGGAACGGCGTGTACCTCGATAGCAATCTCATCAGCCGCCTGACTGTCGTTCCAAGGCAGGGAGTGCTATCTCAGCCCGGGAAAAATGTTTATTCAAAAGAAGAAATAAAGACGATCAGCCTTTTGAAACTGTTTCGTTTGTATATGACCGATAAGGCTGTTTTGGAGGACAGCTATTACGGGCCAGGATCTACCGATACATCAATTGTTTTTAATAATTTAATTGAAGAAGCTTGTGCAAAAGGAAAAGGAACCATTACGTACAGGCAATCTTCATCTCCCGGTGAGTATCTCAAAGTTGAATCGAAAAATTTAAATTATCATTATCCTACCGTAATGTCGGTGAACGGATTTAATGGTGGTTTGTTCTGGCTGCTGTTGGCAACTTCGCTTTTTATTTTTTATTTTATTATCAGCACGATCATCAAAAAATTATTTTCTTTAAACCTGCCCGATCTTGAAGTGTGGAAAAGGCTTGACAAGGAAATTTTGAAAAACAAGAGCTGGGACCAGCCGTTGTTTGTAATAGGCTTACCAGGTTCGGGAAAAAAACAGTACCTGCTGGATAAGATCAATAGCGGGGAAATTGTACTGGATAAGGATACTCCTTTATGTTACAATGAAAATGATAAAAGCGGGAACAATGTGTTCATTGCAGAGCTGATCAATATTCCTTCCTCTGGTAATGAGGAAGCGGAAAAAGCACTTTGGAACAAGTACACAAAAAGAGTTTTTGATGAGAAGAACCGGATGATCATTGTCAATCATTTTGAATACAATATTCAGGATGCGGTTTCAAATCGTTTCAAGCTCGAATTTCTGGAGCGACTTTACCTGGAGAATAAATGTAAAATTGTAATACTTTCTACTATTCATCCCGTGGCATTCCTTGATTCTGCGATGGACCCTTCGTTTAGGGCAGGTGATCCGTCGGTACCCGGGCAAGACCTGGAAAGATGGCACGTGCTGCTGGGGCATTACCGGATTGTAGTTTTGCCGTTGCAGCTAAGTTCGGTCCATTCACCTGACATGCTGTTGAAGGGAAGTATTATCAATAAAGAGAATGGAAAAGGCATTGCTGGCGTTACCGTATTCGTAAAAGAAACTTCCATTGAAACCTATACAAAAGAAAGCGGCAAATTTGTTCTTCCGAATCATAAATTACCCTTCAACATCATCGCTTCTTTGGAAGGTTATCATAGCCAGGAGATGGAGATCGAACGTGTTGAAGAACTTTGTAATATTCCATTAGTACCATTGGATTCTTTTGGCTCATCAGAACTTGTGCGGCAGGAGACCAATCATACCTATTTTCTTAAAAAACTACAGGGGCCTGCTTTTGAAGCAGGCAAAGAACTGGATGAAGACACCAGGATCGCAAAGTTTGATGAGCTTACTTTTAAATTGCAGGTGAGTTCGCATTATTTTTATATGTATATCTGGCAGTCGCTCACCAAGGAGGAAAAATTTTTATTGTACGACCTGGCCGAAGACAACCTGGTAAATTCATTTGATGATTATAACCTTAGCATGTTGATCGCAAAAGGCGTTGTGATCAGGCCGGATGGGACGCTTAAATTATTCAATAAGGGCTTTCGCAATTTTATCCTTACAGCAATCGGCAATTCGGAAGCGATCAAAATTAAAAACCAGATAAAAGAGAATGGCAACTGGAATACACTTAAAAATCCGTTGCAACTAGTCATTCTCGCTATCCTTGCTTTTTTACTTATTTCACAGGAAGAAGCATTTGGGAAACTGATCACTTATGTGGCAGCCCTTGGTGCAGGCGTACCAACCGTATTGAAACTGTTTTCTATGTTTGATAAAAATAATCAGAAACAAGGCTAAGGGAAGGATAGCCACTTGCTTTATCAAGGCTCAACACTCAACCGTTCAAATAGGATTGATAATAAAATAGCTTCAGAGCTGTGCCACGCATTCGTACCAGGTTTCATATTCTACATATGTAATGTCCCTCGGGAATTTTATTAAATAAGTTTCTGCGTTGTATTTCAATAAATCATAGCTTCATAAAAATATTAATATGCGTTGGTTAAAAGGATTAGGGATGGCATTCCTGGTAATAATAATTATCTATTTTATTGGTCCTTCGCCAGCCACGCCACAGTATGATTTGGCAATGCCGCCGGTACCCGCAATAAATGCTTTAGAAAATTTTGTCGCGGCGAATGAAGCTGCGCATAAACTCCGCCCGGATAACCAGGCAAGGATTGTTTGGACAAATGATTCCATTAAACAAAAAACGCCCTATGCCATTGTTTACCTGCATGGCTTCTCCGCTTCGCAGGAAGAAGGCGACCCGGTGCATAGGAATATTGCCAGGCAGTTTGGCTGCAACCTATACTTATCGAGATTGGCAGAGCATGGTATTGATACAACAGAGCAACTGGCAAATCTAACTGCAGACAACTACTGGAAAACTGCCCAACAGGCACTGTCCGTCGGGAAACAGTTGGGCGACAAAGTAATATTAATGGGTACCAGCACGGGCGGCACACAGGCACTGCAATTGGCTGCTGCTTACCCCAATGATGTAGCAGCGCTGGTATTGTATTCGCCCAATATTGCCATCAATGATCCCAACGCGTGGATACTGAACAATCACTGGGGTTTACAAATCGCCCGCATGGTAAAGGGCAGTAAATACAATGTGCCTGAGGATGATCGCCCCATTTACAAGCAATACTGGAACAAGCCCTATCGTTTGGAAGCCGCGGTAGCGCTGGAGGAAATGCTGGAAACCACAATGAACAGAGAAACTTTTGATAAAATACATCAACCAACCTTGTTGCTGTATTATTATAGAGATGAACAGCACCAGGATCCGGTAGTGAAAGTAAGCGCCATGAAAACCATGTTCACTCAATTGGCAACGCCTGCTTCGGCTAAAAGAGAAATGGCCTTGCCAAAAACCGGCAACCATGTGCTCGCATCACCGATCAAGTCGGGAGATGTACAAAGTGTGGAACAGCAAACTGCCCGGTTTTTAGAAGAAGTGCTTCACTTGCCAAAGATCCAATCATAGGTAACAGGCAAACTTCAGCTCCTTTTGTGATTCATTCTGGCAATAACATTTTCAATCCAAATCACCGGGCATGGAAATAGTCAACAAAGTAAACATTGAAGAGAAACTCTCTATGTTTACAGAATACTGGAGCCCAAAAATTGTTGGGCAACTCAATGGTCAGCATGTCAAGCTTGTAAAGTTCCACGGAGCATTTGTTTGGCACAAACATGAGGTAGAAGATGAACTTTTTTATGTGTTGAAAGGAAGCTTTAATATGGAGTTCCGCGACAAGGTAATTACGGTAAACGAAGGTGAATTTTTGATAGTCCCGGCCGGCACAGAGCATCGTCCCGTAGCTGAAAACGAAGTTGCTGTGATGCTTTTTGAACCCGCAACTACCCTCAGTACCGGCGATGCCACCAGTGATTTAACCAAACCCGTTCTAGATATCATTTAAAAACAAAGTATCCCCGGGTGGCTACAGGTAAAACTCCATCAGTTCACCCCAATACCTTGCCTTGTGCGCTTCGCCTTCAAGCAGGTGCAAAGTGTTAACAATATTTTTTTCCCGCAGGCTCCTGCTCAGTTGTAAATTATTTTCGAGAAATGCGTCCTGCACGCCGACCACGAAAATGATGTCGAGGTTCTGCAGCGCCTGTACTTGCTCATCACTGTTGATGTTGTGTACATATTGTCCTGGCATGTTATAATAGATTTCCTCATCCCAATACCCATCGAAAAGATCGTCAAAAAATTCAAGTTTAATAGAGAGGTCGTACCGCCCGCTTAAACCAATTACCTTTTTAAAATATTCGGGATGCCTGAAAGCAAGGTTCACTGCGTGGTAAGCGCCCAGGCTGCAACCTGCCGAAACAATTGCAGGATTATTATTTTGATACTGTATAAGTGGCAATAGCTCGTAAAGCAGGTATTTTTCGAACTGCAAATGCCGCTGCATACGTTCGGCCGGTGGAATATCTTTACAATAAAGGCTCTCTTCATCTATACTGTCAACACAATACACCTGGATTTTTCCCGACAAAATCTTTTCCTCCATGGCCTCAATCACTCCCCAATCTTCGTAGTCGTAAAACCTTGCAGTGCGGGTAGGAAAAAAGATAACCGGTGCCCCGCAATCACCAAATATCAGCAGTTCCATCTCCCTGTTCAAATGGGGACTGAACCACTTCCTGTACTCCCTTTTCATTTGATGTTGCCGGTTGGGCGACACCAATTCCTGCATACTTTCAGTCATACGGGTTGTTATTATTTTTTAAACAGCTTTAAATCATTTTTTACCAGATAATCCAAAATAATTCTTTTCCAAAGCTGGTAACCCTTCTCATTGATATGCAGTCCGTCAGGTTCCAGAAACTCGCGTTTGGGATAACCTGTATGATCGGTCATGCTATTATAAATATCGATGTAAGTAATATTGGTATCGAGCCTTTTAATTTCTGCTTCGATGAGCCTGTTGGTCTTACGTATTTTATCTACAATTACCCAGCGGCTGATACTGGGCTTAACGGAAATAAATCCCAAGGGGATATCTCCAAACTTTTGTTGAACAAGGTACACCAGTTCACTAAAAGATAAAAACACTTCTTCTGGCGTTCTGCCGTCTCCCAAATCGTTGTCTCCCGCATAAATAATGAGCGATCGGGGCCGTAAGTTGGCAAATACCCGCTCAAAAAACCAGCAGCAGGCCGCAAGGGTTGATCCGCCAAAACCCATATTGAGCGGAACATATTCTTTAAAGTCCTCGTCAAGATCTTCCCACAACCTGATAGAAGAACTTCCATAAAATACCAGGTCGGGTTCATAGGATAATTCCGCTACAATTGTTTCCAGTTTTTGAATATCTTCTTCGTACCAAACCATGCTCCGGCGTTTTGAAAGTTTAAATGTAAAGGTATTTACGGTTGTAGTTACAACAGGGAAAAGTCTTAAAATTTATTCACGCAGATAGTAGGCTATTTTCAAGGGATTAGTAAAATGCCTGTTTTTTTTACAGGATAGACATCGGTAAGCTCTTTCATCGGGGTGCCCAAAATAAATAAACCCTTAAGACTGAACTATTTAAGTGTACAAAACATTGGTAGGGGCTGCTGGAATGCCTGCGAACTGCAAACTAGTTATCTTTGCAGCCTTAAATTATGAAGACAAAAACATTACAGAAAGACAAAGTAAATATCATTACGCTTGGGTGCAGCAAGAACATGGTAGACAGTGAAGTGCTGAGCGGCCAGTTAATTGCCAATGATATTGATGTGGTGCATGAAAGCGGCAGAAAAGATCACAACATCGTAATCGTTAATACTTGCGGGTTTATAGAAAAAGCTAAAGAGGAAAGCGTTAATACAATCTTGCAGCAGGTTGAATTAAAACGCAGGGGAAAGATAGATAAGGTGTATGTTACCGGCTGTCTTAGCGAACGCTATAAAAATAACCTGGAAGCTGAAATACCGGAAGTGGATGCATTTTTTGGTACCATGGAACTTCCGATGATATTGAAACGGTTTGAAGCGGATTACAAAGCAGATTTGATTGGCGAAAGGTTGCTTAGCACCCCGCAGCATTATGCGTACATGAAAATAAGTGAAGGCTGTAACAGAACCTGTTCTTTTTGTGCGATCCCGCTCATGCGTGGCCAGCATGTCAGCCGCCCGATAGAATCGCTGGTGGATGAAGCCAGGCGTTTGGTAGCCAGGGGCGTGAAAGAAGTTATGCTGATAGCGCAGGAACTTACTTATTACGGCCTGGATATCTACAAAAAAAGGGAATTGCCCAAATTGCTGCATGCACTTGCCGATGTAGAAGGATTGGAGTGGATCAGGCTGCATTATGCCTACCCTTCAAAATTCCCGTTGGAGATTATCGAGGCAATCAAAGAGAGAGAAAATATTTGCAATTACCTCGATATGCCATTGCAACATGCAGCCAATAATATGCTAAAGCTGATGAAAAGGCAGATCACCCGTGAAGAAATGGAAGGCCTTGTTGGAGAAATCCGCAACCGGATCCCGGGTATTTGTTTACGTACAACGCTGATTGCCGGTTTCCCGGGCGAAACAAGGGATGATGTGGAAGAGCTGAAAACATTTATTCAAAAAATGCGGTTCGACCGTGTGGGCATATTTACTTACAGTCATGAAGAAGGCACCAGCGCCTATGAGATGCCCGATAATGTACCCGCTGAAGAAAAAGAAGAAAGAGCACAGGAAATAATGGAAGTGCAACAAGAGATCAGCCTGGAGAAAAATGAAGAAAAACTGGGTAAGACATTTAAAGTGATCATCGATAAAAAAGAGGCAGGCCGCTATCTTGGCCGCACTGAATTTGATAGTGTGGAGGTAGATAATGAAGTGATCATTCAAAGTAAAAATAAGCTGGCTATCGGCGAATTCGTAAATGTAAAGATCACCAGGGCCTTCGATTACGACCTGGAGGGTGAAGTTGTTTTATAAAAATAACCGGCTAGTGTTATGTCAGGTAAAGCGACGTTTTAATACGTGAATTGTAATAGATAAACCGCGACTATTGGCTTATTCTCTCCTGACAATTCATGCTTGACATAACACTTGTGCCGGCTGCGTATATGTAGAAAGACCGTGGGGTCTTGAATATTTGAATCCGGCAGTGGAAACTTTATCAGCAGCTTTACTGACTTCTAAATGAATCATCCGCCCCTGCCAGGTTGTACCAACTTAATTTCTCCTTCACAGCGCTTTCGTAGCAGATGGCATCTTGCCATTCAATGCTGTATTGAACGAGATCATTTTTTTTCCTGCGGATGCAGTTATATAATCACCTGTGTTTTTTACCGTGGTTGTCTTAATTCCATGGTTTAGTTCCATAATGGATAATAGCGGAAGTGCAGTGATCAATGTTATAACCTGCACTATAAAACCAATCTTTTTCATTTTACTTTTTATTTATTTTAGTAATTCTGTTGCTTGTTTTGCTGATACAAAGATGCGAACGCTATAGAGTTTATACAATCGCATATTGATGTATAAATAAGCTGACAAAGGCTATTGGCTGGCTTATTGGCCACATAAACGTGTGATACCGGCGCATTCCTTGAAAAATAATTGGTAAACTCTCCATTTTAATCACCCCTGCTGATGGTTTACCGTTATTAATCTTCCTCAATAGAGCGTTAGTAAAAAAATATTCTTATCTTTTAATTGGGAACCACGAAAAATTGCCCCGGATAGTGGACGCCAACAGCTGAGGCAAATATTTCTTTAATCATACCTGAGAAAATAAAACCTGGAATTCATTAGGGATTTAGGTAGCCTACCAATTTTTAATTATAAATAAGCTGTATGAATTCTGTAAACAGGCTGTCCTGGTTTATCACGTTCACATGTGTATGTTGCATTCTTTTTACTGTTTCACAGGCGCAGGGCGGCCAGCGATTTTTTACCGGTGATAACACGGATGAAAATGAATTTAATAAGATTTCAAAATCGGCGCAACGGGCCACGAGGGATTTGTCGGACCTGCCATCTTCTGCTTCTATCAAGGAGTATGCTCCCGTGCCCGGACACCAGGGCGAGCACGGTACCTGCGTTGCATGGAGTACTTGCTATGCCGCCCGTACGATCAGCTATTGCATACAGCACCAGATTACAGATACTGCTAAAATAAGGGCTGCAGCCTTTTCGCCCGATTACCTGTATTACTACATAAAAAAGCCGGGAGATGATAACTGCCTGCTGGGAGCAAAAATTGAACCTGCACTAAAGATATTATCCGATAAGGGAGATGTGTTATTATCGGAAAATATTTCCAACTGCATCGGCAAGGTGGATGTATCGACGGATAATAAAGCCGGGGACTACATCATCAAAGCTTATACATCTTTAACCAATGTGTTTGGGGGAATTACCAAAAATGAGGTAATAGCTATTAAAAAGAGCCTGGTAGAAAAAAAGCCCATTGTGTTCAGTGTGAAATGTTTTAAAAGTCTTTTTGATGTAGGAAAAGATGGCGCCTGGAAAATCACCCCAAATGATCAAATGATCAGCAATCATGCGATTTGTATCGTTGGGTACGATGATAATATGATGGGTGGCGCGTTTGAGGTGATGAACAGTTGGGGTACTGCCTGGGGCAATAATGGTTTTTTTTGGATCACCTACGACCAGATAAGGCAATATGGTAGCTACGCCCTTGAAATGATGGACCGGGAAGTGTACGCTGCCAGGGAATTAAGAGGCATGGAACCACCCCAGATAAGGGGCAGCCTCGATTTCATTTTGGTGAACGATTTTGGAAATGATGTTGGCCCGATGCCCGTAATAAGATCCGCAATTGATGCAAGTTCTTCCGCGGTGGAAAATGATAACAAAGCTGACTTTTCTTATTACCGGCTGCTTGAAAATTATCCCGCATGGCAATTTTTTAAAATCAAATTCACTACCAATGCACCTGCTTTCGTATACATTATTTCCATAGATGACAAGCAGGAGGTTTCTACACTATTTCCTTATGCAGCAAACATTAGTCCTGCTGTTAATTCAACAAATGCTACCATTTATTTGCCTTCGGAAGAAAAACATTATAAATTGGATGCGAATGCAAACCGGGACAGGATTTGCATTTTGTACAGCAAAACAGCTATTGACTTTGATGCGCTGAAGAGTAAAATCGCCGGTGCGCCGTCAACCATTTATGAAACCATCCAATCAATGTATCGCCAGCGGCTTATACCCGTTAAACGCATTGTTTTCAAAGAAAATGCGGTTAGTTTCAGTGCAATGGCGGCGGAACAGGAGATGGTCTGCGTTTTTGTTGATCTCAATCGTAAATGAAAAATCAAAATTATGAGACATAACAGGAGCTTAAAAAAATGTTTTGGGTTGGTATTTTTCCTGCTGATTTTTAGCTGTGCCAGGGCACAAACAGCGAAAGAATTATTCAATAACGGACGGGAATTTCAAAATAAAAAGCAATATGACCAGGCGATCGAAGCATATACCCAGGCCATCGCGATAGACCCCAATTATACATTTGCATACAATAACCGCGGGCTTAGCTATCATGCCAAAAAGCAATATGATTTATCGATACAGGATTATAATAAGGCCATTACCATCGACCCCTCGCTTAAAATGGCCTACAATAACAGGGGGTATGCTTACCAATTTAAGAATATGCCGGATTTAGCCATACAGGATTACACAAAGGCAGTTGATATTGATCCAAATTATACGCTGGCCTACCAGAACCGCGGCAATATATACTTTAATAAAAAACAATATGACTTGGCCAGGTCGGATTATCAGAGAGCAATCAGCCTGGAACCCAATAATGCAGCCCTTTATTACAACCTCGGTAATCTTTTTAATGCAAAAAAACAAGTCGATTCTGCGATAAGTTATTACAATCAAGCGATTGGCCTGGCGCCAAACTATGCATTGGCTTACTATGCCCGGGGCATGTACTACAATAAGAAAAAGGAGTATGATTTGGCGATAGCGGATTACAAAAAAGCCATTGACATTGACCCTGATCTTATTATTGCACATAATGGCCTGGGACTTACCTATCTTTTTAAAGGAGACTATGATTTGGCCGTAAATGCTTTTAAAAAGGCGGTTTCACTGGATGTAAACCGGGAAAAGCCTTTTACAATTATAAACATCATTGAGCCGCTTGCCAGGCTACACCGCTTCTCCGAAGCGGCGGAATATTTCAATGATTTCAGGTCTAAATATGTTACCGGCTACATTGATACCCCCTACTGGCTTTTTTTTAAAAAATATATTGAGGCGGTTACAGAGAATCTAACGAAAGATGATTTTTCCGCGGCAATGAATAATCTAAGTAGTGCGGAAAAATTATATAGCACAAAAAGCAAAACAGAAGCTCCCGATGATTCCCGGGACCGGGGATATTCTTCCATCCTTGCACTTAAAGGATATGTGTTGGAACGGTTAAACAACAATGCTGCAGCGGGCCAGGCTTACGAACAGGCACTGGTGATCAATAAATCACAACCGGATGTAAAGGATGCCTTGCAAAGGCTTACCCAAAAGAGGGAAGTATCAGCACAGAATGATAATACGCCCCCAACCATTAATATTTTGGAGCCACTGGTAAACAACCGGTCTATATCTGTTGAGGATGATAAAGTTGCCACAACAAAACAGCGTATCCGCGGAAGGGTAATCGGGCCGGGGGGTATTAAAAGTTTGAAAATTAACAACCAGCCGTTAAAGATGGAGGAGAACGGGTATTTTGATACCATGGTTGATATTAAACCGGGAATAAATATTTTCACGATATTGGCAACGGACAACCATGCCAACGCTGTTTCAGAGAATGTGCAGATAGTTACCGGCAAAGAAAAACCTGCTTCAACCGCGGATGTTCCGGTAAGCAAAACCATAATAGATTACAACCCGGTTTATCATGCGATACTAATTGCCGAAACAGACTATGCAGATAAAAATATACCTTCTCTTCAAGGGCCCGTCTCAGACATGAAAAAGATATATAATTTGCTGGTAAAAAATTATTCGTTCGCCCCTGAAAATACGGATACCCTGGTTAGTGCAACCCGGGCGAATATCCTGGAATCGATCATCAAAAAAGCGAATGCGATGGGAGAAAATGACAACCTTTTTATTTTTTACGCCGGCCACGGACAGATGATTACCCAGCCCGACAAATCGGAAGAAGGCTTTTTGGTGCCACAGGATGCGGTAAAAGGCAAACTCAGCTCTTATATCAGTAGCGATGACCTGTTAAGAACCATTAAATATTCAAATGCCAGGCATATCTTATTTGTGGCAGATGCCTGTTTTGCCGGCTCGCTGTTCAGGGATATTTCATCAGAGGCTCCTGCACCCGTTGCCGAAGCCTATAAAGATAAAAGCAGGAAATTACTTGCGAGTGGCAACCGTACGGCAGTACCAGATCAAAGCGAATTTATTGAAGCCCTCAGGCTGGCTATGCAGGAAAACCGCGACAAATACATTACCGCCGAACAATTGATCGATCGATTTAAAAACGAATACCGAAGCAGCACGCATTTACAGTTACAATATTTTCCAATAAAGAATGTGGATGACCTGGGTGGTCAGTTTGTGTTTATGAGAAAATAGTTAACCTGCACATCAGTTGAGAGCTCAATGCTTGGACAGTTTCAATCCTAATAAATTATTTTTTTTTCGGGCAGGGTCTGAATGGAGTGTGGGTGTTTGATCCTTATGATAGCTCTTCATATCTTCTTCAAGTTTTCTGAAAAACGTTTCAACAGAAATGTTGGTAGAATATTTATCAAACACCCTCAGGAGGGAAGCCGTAAATAATCCATGAATCTTGTTGTTCTGATCTTTAAACTCCAGCGCCTTTTGTGAGTCGGTGGTGGCAGAAATAAATAAAAACCTCGAATTTTTTGTCTCTGATGGCCGGGCAATCGTATCTCTTTCGGCAATGGTTAACACTTCCGTTGCATTAAAGTTTCTTTCGCCTGTTCGGGGCGATGACAGTACAAGTGCGTTTTCTTTTGCTGAAACAGAATCATCATACCTATTGAGGGTTTTGTGTAATAAAGAATCGAACGGGCATTTGCCCACACCTTCTGCAGTTACCGGCAGGCAATCCATTTCTGTAAACTTTTCTTTATCCTTGCAATCTGGCACTCCATCATTATCTGAATCCAATGTATCTTTTATCGCACCCAATGAATCCACTAAACAACCTGGCGGAATAGTAATGGAAACGCCCGTAATGCTATCAATGAGCTCCTCAGAATTGTCCGTTAGCCGCGACATCAGCTCATTAAAATCCACCGACTTAGTTCTGTCTTCCGAAACAACCTGCCCGGGAAAGTTCATCGCCAGGTTACCGCTAAAGCAGCAGTCGAAAATAGAAGTCAGCACTACTTTTTTATCTACAAATTTATTAAAGTACTTCTTGAGGGTGAAGTCCCGCAGGAAACACTTGAAGTGATCACGGTAGTTATAAAGGTCACTGGTTAACATTGCCTGGTTCATGCCTCGTTTAACTGAATCCATTGTTTCTTCAGTGTTTTTCATCCATACACCATGCCCGGAGTAATAAAATACCATCATGTCGCCCGCCTTGCACTTCTTAAGCGCCCGGTTGAGCCCGTCTGTGATATGGTCTCTTGTGGCTTCTGCATTATAAATCGTATCAATGTTTGCACCTTTAAATCCAAACCTGCTGATCAATAATTTTCTCATGGCATTGGCATCGTTGACGGAGCCATTCAGGCTTTCTTTGCTTTTTACACCCTTCACTTCATAATAGTCATTAATGCCTACCAGTACTGCATATTTACTTTGTGCCTGCATTGGAAAACTAAGCAATGCAAAGGCGGCAAGAAAAATAAATCGTTTAAGTACAATCATACCATGATAATTAATCTTAATTTTCATACTAAAATAATTAAAGATTAAAGATAGTTGAATGAAAAGTTTTTCCTTATTGATAGTGCTGGCGATGATAAGTGCCCTATTGTTTTCACAAAACAGGCAGGTAGATAGTTTGAGAACAGTTTTGGAAAACGAAAAAGCAGATACCGGCAGAATCATTGCGATGTATCAACTGAGCCGTGCTTACCAGGCTTCTAAACCAGATTCTGCGTTGCTGCTGGCGCAGGATGCCTATTACCTGGCAAAAAACAAACGGTTTATTAAAGGAGAGTCCTGGGCACTCAACCAGATGGCCCTTGCTTTCACCAGCATTGGCAATTTTCCGAGAGCACTTGAATATTATATTCAGCAGTTAAAGATCGAGGAAAAAAGGGACTACCCTGATAATATCGCCAGCGTTTACCTGAATATTGCCTTGTTGTACAATACTGCAAGGGAATACGATAAAGCCATTGTGTATGCAAAAAGGGCTGATTCCATCATCAATACAAATGGTTTTGAAGAACTTTCGCTATATAGCCTGCTTAATATTGGTGAAATTTTTGAAAAGAATGATGTGCTTGATTCTGCACTTATCTATACGAAAAAATGTTATGCGAAGTCTACTCTTGCGGGGAACGATATTATCACCGGAACGGCGCTTAATAACCTGGGCAATATCTATTTTAAATCCGGCAATTTATTGGAGGCGTTTAAAAGTTATAAAGTTGCACTGCCATACCTCGAAGCTTCCGGTGATTATAATAATTATGCAGAATGCATGTTAGGATTGGCAAGAATATTTCAGCACAATACACGTTATGATTCTGCGATTTATTACGGGAAGAAATCCTTCGCCATTTCTTCCGGCAACCAGTTCCTGGTGAAAGCTCTGGATGCGAGTATCTTTTTGTCGAAAGTATATAAAACTCAAAAGAACACTGACAGTGCATTTGCTTACCAGGAAATCATGATCGGAATACAGGATTCAATTGACAGCCGGCAAAAAATAAAAGAAGTTCAGAATCTTACAACAGAAGAAGAAGTAAGACAAAAGGAAATCGCCCAGCAAAAAAAGGAGGAGCTGAAGGAGAGAAAGCAAAAATTGCAATTGCTGTTAATTGGAATCGCCATTCCTATCTTTTTTCTCGGAAGCGTTTTCATCAGCAGGAAAAAAGTACATAAAAGAATTATCGAGTTCTCGGGTATTATCTCTATTCTGCTGTTCTTTGAGTATATCACCTTGTTATTGCATCCGTTCATAGCAGAAAAATCCAACCATTCGCCTTTTATCGAAATTATCGTATTTGTTGCTATTGCAGCGATCATCACTCCCTCACATCACAGAATTCAGCATTGGCTTATCAATAAGCTAACCGAACTTAACTACCTGAAGCATCATAAACCCGCGCCAAAGCAGGAAGAAAAAATCAATGCGGATGAGGTGGAGAGTTAACATTGCACCATCCCGCATTGATATACCCGTTTTCAATAAAGAAGTTTAGTGACCGGTGGGAGTAGGTTGACCACCTTTACCAGTTGTGTCGGACAGCGTATCCGTCTTCATGGTCATAGTTGTATCGGAAGTCTTCATCGTTGTATCTGAAGAAGTGGGTGGCGGAACTTCTTTCTCTGTTTTTGAGTCAGAATCGTTACAACTGTAAATGCCTGCCAGCAATACCATTGCAAGGCAAATGAATAATTTGGAAAGATGGATGCTTTTGAATGAAAATTTCATGTTAAATATTTTTTTTGTAATATAAACAAAATTTAGTTTTCAGAGATTAAAATAGAAGTCTTGCTTGCACCGGAAGCGGTTCTTGTATTTCGTTGGTTTCTATGCTTCTCCCCGGTTAACTTTTCTTTCAAACTTTTATAATCTGTATTTGAAATTGTTGCTGACTATTGTGATACTTCAACGAACATAAAGAATGAATCAAAAGAGAATTGGATATGCAGTGATTTAACCAAATTATCGCATTGTAATTTTCAGTATTAATGTAAGTTTGCGATTCTATACTTTAGGCGACTGTAAAAAATATTCAATGGACTGTACTGCTTCGTTTTTATCATATGCACAAACGGGTTATTTTTCGAAAATTATTTTAGAGTATATTCAGCAATCGCCTTCTATACAACCGTTTTACAGTCACCCCGCAACCATTGAGGGAATTCAATCAGCCATTGCAGACCGTAAACGTTTCGCCACCAACAGGGAATTATTAGTAAATGTTTTGGAGGCTCAATATGCTTCCGTAGCAACCAGTGAAGCCGTTAAAAATAATATTGAGCTGTTAAGAAGCGATAATACTTTTACCATCTGTACTGCTCACCAGCCAAATATCTTTACCGGTCCCTTGTATTTTGTTTATAAGATTTTGCATGTGGTTAAACTTGCCGGCGAGCTAAAAACCATGTTGCCAGCAAACGATTTTATTCCGGTATATTATATGGGTAGTGAAGATGCCGACCTTGATGAACTGGGGCA
Source organism: Ferruginibacter sp. (assembly GCA_025963635.1). Classification (GTDB taxonomy): domain Bacteria; phylum Bacteroidota; class Bacteroidia; order Chitinophagales; family Chitinophagaceae; genus Ferruginibacter. The sequence continues at coordinate 130,994 of JAOQAK010000075.1, read as the reverse complement.
TATCCATATCAATGAAGAAAAATTTCAATGGGATACCCATCAAACCGGCGCTGTGGGAAGGATGAAGGTAGATAAGCCTTTGGTGAAATTATTGGATACCATCTCCGGGCAGTTGTTAGTGCATCCCTATGGCAATGAGATTATCGGCATGGTAAAGGAATGTTATAAGGAAGGCAATAGCATTGAGCAGGCGACCTTTCAACTGGTGAATGAATTGTTTGCAGCGTTCGGGTTAATCATTGTGTTGCCGGATAACAAACAGTTAAAAGCGTCATTCATTCCGGTGATTGCGAAAGAGTTAATAGAAGAATTTTCCCATGTGGCGGTACAGGAAACTGTTGCCAAATTTCCTTCTGGTTATAAAGTTCAGGCAAGCGGCCGGGAACTGAATATGTTTTATTTGAAAGATGATCAACGCGAAAGGATTGAATTAGAGAATGGCGTTTTTTCAGTTGTAAATACGGACTTGAAATTTTCCAGCGAGGAGATTCTTTTTGAACTGAACCAATTTCCGGAGCGGTTTAGTCCGAATGTGATCCTGCGGCCGATATTCCAGGAATGGATCTTGCCTAATCTTGCGTTCATTGGCGGAGGAGGAGAAATTGCCTACTGGCTACAATTGAAAAAAGTGTTTGAATCAGTGGGGGTGCCATACCCGGTATTGGTAGTCCGGAATTCCTTTATGGTGATAAATAGTGAGATGGAAAACCTGGTGGCGAAACTAAAACTGGATCATGCAGGGCTCTTTCAACCTGAGACTGACTTGCTTAATCAACTGGTTAAAAGAGAAACGACACTGCAACTGAACCTTGATAAAGAGCGTCAACAGCTAACTGCCTTGTATCAACAAATGGAAACTGTCGCGGGTAAAATAGACATCACTTTAGCGTCGCATGTGTCGGCACTTCAAAAACAAGCTCTTAAAAAAATAGCAGCGCTCGAAAAGAAAATGCTGCGGGCAGAAAAGAGAAAATTTGAAATCCAGCAAAACCAGCTGAGGAAAGTAAAAGCAAATCTATTTCCTAACAATACTTTGCAGGAGAGAATGGATAACCTGATGCTTTATTATGCAAAGTGGGGCAAGGAATTTATAAGGATGATCCATGATCATTCGAAAGGGCTGGAGCAGGAATTTGGAATTTTAACAGTGCAGAAAGCAATTGACGATTGACCATTGCCCATCCACTTTCCACTTACTTATCAAATTCATTGGTAAATCCCAGCCGTTTTACATTCTTCACACTTTCCATTACGATATCATCCTGGTATTCTTTATAAGCTTCCAATTTACCGGCAATCGAGGGATCGTACAGGGCCAGGATCTGTGCTGCAAGTATCCCGGCATTTTTTGCACCATTCAATGCAACGGTTGCAACCGGTACGCCGTAGGGCATTTGTAAAATGGAGAGCATCGAATCCCATCCATCAATTGAGTTAGAAGATTTAACGGGCACGCCGATTACCGGCAAGATGGTATTGGCTGCAACCATTCCGGGCAAATGTGCTGCACCTCCAGCACCGGCAATGATTACTTTCAATCCTCTTTCTTTTGCTTTGCTGGCGTATTCACGCAAACGCTCTGGTGTGCGATGAGCAGATACAATGGTTAATTCTGGTTCCACTTCAAACTGGCGAAGCATTTCAGCGGCGCCTTTCATTATTTCCAGGTCACTTTCGCTGCCCATTATAATTCCGACAAGAGGATTCATGCTTTCTAATTTTACGCAAAGAAAGGCAAAAATTGTAAACCCAACGGGCTATATTTTTTGGTGAGAGGGCATTGCAACGAATGCCGGTGACGTCCTGGATGGCGCATTACTGGAGGAGGCACCGTCATCCGCAATGAATTCTATAAGATTTAAATTGGGTACTACCGATTGTTCTGGTTTAAAAAGGCTTCTAATACTGAAACGTACCATTATATTCAGGTTTGGGCGGCGATATTGTACCAATTACGCATCCCCCTAAAACTTACTATATTTGACGTTCCTTAAAAAATAATGTTGATTAAAATGCATCAATCTCTTCAAAAGCTTTCCCATATTTTATATTCGATGTTACTGGTTGTTATTTTCACGAATTGTGAAAGTAAATCAAAAGCATCCTCGGCCAATGCGCCAAGGGTGAGCGGGCCCGTTATTGTGGATGTTATCATTGGAGAAAAAAGTTCCACAACGAATGTAATAGAAGCAAACGGAACGGTAATTGCCAGCGAGTTTGTAGAACTTCGCCCCGAAGTAAGTGGAAGGCTTATTTACCTGAATCTTACAGAAGGTAAGTTAATCCAGAAAGGTACCATTGTTGCCCGGGTAAACGATGCCGATCTGCGTGCCCAGGTTTCCAAGAGCAGTGTACAACTTGACCTGGCGCAAAAAACAGTTAACCGTCTTAAGCAATTGCTGGATATAAACGGAGTTAATCAGGCTGATTACGATGCTGCTGTAAACCAGGTGAATTCATTAAGGGCTGATATTGTTTATACGCAGGCACTGATTGATAAAACGGTAGTGAGGGCTCCTTTTACCGGTGTGGTCGGGTTGCGGCAAGTGAGCCCCGGCGCATTTGTAACGCCTTCTACCATCATCGCCACTTTACAACAAACCACTGATGTTAAAATAGATTTCACATTGCCTGAAATGTATGGAAGTGCCATCAAAACAGGTTCGTTGGTAGATGTGGAAGTGGATGCAGTTACCCAGGCAAGGGGCAGGGCACTCATTGTAGCTACCGAGCCGGGCGCCAATACAGACACCCGGAACCTGCGGGTGAGGGCGTTGTTAAAAGGTGCGTCTGCGAATCCGGGAGCCTTTGTGAAAGTTTATATTGATGCAGGAAAAACAAGATCATCCATTAAAATACCCACCAATTGTATTATTCCTGATGACAAAAACAACCAGGTGGTATTGGTAAAGAATGGCAAGGCGAATTTTGTGAATGTACAAACAGGCATCCGGGAAGCCAATACCGTTGAAGTAATCAAAGGAATAAATGTAGGAGATTCAATAGTTGTAACAGGCGTTCTGTTTGCCCGGCCAAAAGCACCCTTAAAGGTGCGATCCGTAAAAAAATTATCAGCGCTGGGTGATAGCACCAATGCAAAATAATATGAATGGCCTGCGGCATTTATCGCCAGGAAAAAATATTTATCGGTCTTATAACAGGTTGATACCTGGATTGACTTAAGGCAATTTGTTTTTTTACAGCGCTTTGTTTGCTGAGCATTCCTTGTTATGGCATCTGAAAGCGATTATAAATTAGTTCTCAATAATAGCAGTAGCAAAATCAATTGCATTCTTAACCGAACGGGCCGGACAAGAGCAAGAAGTATCAGTTAACTGTTGATTTAAAATAATTATCCCGTTTTGAAAGCATGAATATTTCTGAATTTTCTTTAAAGCGACCGGTTTTTGCTACTGTATTAAACCTAATGATTATTTTGTTCGGAGTGGTGGGATACACATTCCTTGCAGTACGCGATTACCCGGCGATTGATCCCGCGATCATTAATATCAGTACATCTTATACCGGCGCCAATCCCGACATCATGGAAAGCCAGGTAACCGAACCGCTCGAAAAGCAGATCAATGGCATCCCCGGCATCAGAACCATCACTTCCTCCAGTACATTAGGGAATAGTAATATCACGGTAGAGTTCGAATTAGGCGTTGACCTGGAAGCAGCCGCCAGTGACGTTCGCGACAAAGTAGGGCAGGCAAGCAGGAGTTTACCACAGGATATTGATGCCCCGCCCGTGGTTACCAAAGCAGATGCAAACAGTGATTTTATCCTCATCCTGGCCGTGCAGAGCAGGAGCAAAGGCTTGCTTGAATTAAGTGACTATGCCGAAAATGTATTGCAGCAACAATTTCAAACCATCAACCAGGTAAGCTCAGTGAATATATTCGGGCAAAAGCGCTATGCAATGCGTATTTGGATAGACCCCGATAAAATGACTTCGCAGAATATATCCTTTACGGATGTACGCAGTGCCCTGCAAAGTGAAAATATCGATCTTCCCCCCGGAAAAATTTATGGCAATAATACGGAGCTTACCATTAAAACTTTGGGCCGACTTACTTCGGAAAAGGATTTCCGCGATCTGATTATCCGCTCAGACAGCGCTGGTATCCTGCGCCTGAGTGATGTTGCCCGCGTGGAAATAGGTCCTGAAAACCTGGAGCAAAGCTGGAAATACAATGGAGTAAATGCCGTGGGCATTGTATTGATCCCCCAACCCGGCGCTAATAATATCCAGATTGCCGATGACTTTTACAAAAAACTGGAATCGATCAAGAAGACGAATAAGTCGGACATCGAGATGAATGTATTGCTGGACAATACCACTAATATCCGCAAGTCGATCAATGAAGTGAAGGACACTTTAATGATCTCCTTCACCCTGGTGGTGCTGGTAATCTTTTTCTTCTTCCGGGATTGGCTGATTGCCATACGGCCACTGATCGATATCCCGATTTCTTTGGTGGCTACTTTTTTCATCATGTACTTTTCAGGCTTTTCAATTAATATACTGACTCTGCTAGGCATCGTGCTGGCAACGGGTTTAGTGGTGGATGATGGTATCGTGGTGACGGAGAATATATTCAGCAAATTTGAAAAGGGAATGCCCATCCGGCAGGCGGCAGTGGAGGGAAGTAAAGAAATATTCTTTGCAGTAATTTCCACGTCGATCACTCTTGCGGTAGTGTTTTTACCGGTAATATTTTTGGAAGGGTTTATCGGGAGACTGTTTAGAGAATTTGGGGTTACACTGGCGGCTGCGGTATTGATTTCAGCCCTGGTATCGCTTACCATCACACCGGTTTTAAACGTGGTATTGAGCAGGAAAAAAGCAGGTCATGGTAAATTTTATATGAAAACCGAACCGTTTTTTACCGGTATGGAGAATGGCTATCTCCGCTGGTTGAAGGGGTTCTTCAAAGTAAGGTGGATTGCCTGGGTTGTGGTGGCGGTTTGTGGTGTTATCATCGCGATGATATTTAGCACCTTGCAGACAGAGATTGCCCCGCTGGAAGACAGGAGCAGTGTACGGTTTACAACAACTGCCGCAGAGGGTACCAGCTACAGCAGTATGCAACAGATATCTGATGATATCAGTAATTACCTGTATGATTCCGTACCGGAAAGGGATTTTGTTTTTGTAAGAACACCGGCAGGAGGTTCCATCAATAGCTCACAACCACGGCTGGGACTGGTGCCGCCTGGCGATCGGGATAGAACCCAGGCCCAGATTGCAACCGATCTTCAAAAAAAATTAACAGGTTTCAATGATGCAAGAATCTTTGCCGTACAGGAACAAACCATAGCAGTAGGCGCCGGATCGAGAGGTGGTTTGCCCGTACAATTTGTATTACAAAACCAAGATATTGATAAGCTAAAAGAGATCATCCCCAAATTTTTAGATGAGGCGAGAAAAGATAAAACCTTTGCCAATGTGGATGTGAATCTTAAATTTAATAAGCCTGAAGTAGAGCTAAGCCTCGATAGGATTAAGGTAAAAGACCTCGGCTTATCATCGCAGGATGTTGTATCTGCGTTGCAATCTGCTTTCAGTGGCGGAAGATTAGCTTATTTTATCATGAATGGATACCAGTATTCTGTAATAGCGCAGGTAGACAGGAGCGATCGTACCGAGCCGGGAGATATTACCCGCTTGTTTGTACGCAATAACAGGGGCGAAAACATCCCCATCAGCGCTGTGGTTAAATTGGAGGAAAACAGCAGCCCGGCCACGTTGTTTCATTATAACCGTTACAAGGCAGCCACTATTTCTGCATCACTTGCAGAAGGTAAAACCATCGGTGACGGTGTAAAAGCAATGGATGCGATCGGGAAAAGATTACTCGACGAAAGCTTTCAAACCTCTTTAACAGGCCCTTCGAGGGATTATGCTGAAAGTTCTTCGAATATTGCATTTGCATTTGGATTAGCATTGATGTTGATTTATCTCATCCTCGCTGCCCAGTTCGAAAGTTTTGTTGATCCCTTTATCATTATGCTTACCGTACCGCTTGCCATGGCCGGAGCTTTGCTCAGCCTGTTTTTATTTGGGCAGACATTAAATCTCTTTTCAGAGATCGGGATGATCATGCTGATCGGGCTGGTAACAAAGAATGGAATATTGATCGTGGAATTTGCCAATCAGAAAAGAGCGCAGGGAATGGATAAAGTAGAAGCGGTATTACACGCTGCCCAACAACGTCTGCGGCCCATTTTAATGACCAGCCTGGCCACCTCCTTGGGTGCTTTGCCAATCGCTATGGGATTGGGTGCGTCGGCCAGCAGCCGGGTTCCCCTGGGTATCGTAGTAGTGGGAGGAATCTTGTTTTCGCTGGTGTTAACCTTATTTATCATACCTGCCATCTATACTTTTTTATCGGGTAAGCACAAAGAACTGGAAAAGGCTCCCGTGGTTCAAGAGAAGGTGGCTGAAACCAGCATTTAAAATACAAACCAGCAGGATGACAAAACCTATTGTATATTTTTTCTTATTGTTATTATCGATTGCCGGTAATGCGCAGGATTCATTGCGCTTACCCGACGCCGTGAATATTGCTCTTAAAAACAGTCTTGATATTCAATTAGCCACCAACAATGTTGAGGCCCGTACCATCTTAAATCACATAGGCGTTGCGGGCGGGCTGCCGTTGGTAACTGCATCGGTAAGTAACAACGAACAAATCTCCAGTATCAATCAAAAATTTAATACCGGCGACTCTTCCATCAGCAGGAATGCTGCCGCTACCAACGCTTTAAATTCAAATATTGCGGTGAGTATGCTTTTATACAATGGCAACCGGGTAGTGGCTACCAAAAACCGACTTGCACAAATCGAAAAACAGAGTGAGGAGTTGCTTAATTCGCAGATACAGGACATCATCAGTTCGGTAATGACGGGCTACTATGACATTGTGCGTCAGCAGAGCTATTTAAAAACCATCGAAAAATCCATTGATGCTTCCAGGCAGCAGCTGGAGATTGTGCAAACCCGGCAGAAAGCGGGACTTGCAAATAATGCCGATCTCTTCCAGGCGCAGATTGATCTGAATGCATTGTTGCAGGCACAGCTATCGCAGCAGGTAATTATTGATCAGGCCAAAACGGAATTGCTGCGGCTTCTTACATTGCGCCCGGATTCACTTATTGCAGTAAATGATACGATATTGGTAGATAAAACACTAAACCTCGACCAGGTGCTGAACAGTATTCACCAGAATCCGAATATTGTTGCAGCCGGCGACCAGGTACGTATTAATGAATTGATCGTGAAGGAAACCGCTGCACTTAGATATCCTTCAGTGCGGGCTACCACCGGGTATAATTTTAGCCGTAACCAGGCTGCGGCGGGGCAGTTTTCTCTCAACCAAAACTATGGTCCATCAATAGGCTTTACCATCGGCATTCCTATTTACAATGGTTCTGCTTATAAAAGACAACAAAGAGTAGCAGAAATAGATGTACGGAATGCAGAACTGAATCGCAAGGTGTTGCTCAGGGATTATAGCTCGCAGGTAGTAAAATCTTATCAATCTTATGCATCTACCTTAAGGCAACTGGAAACGGAACAGCAGAATTACACGTTATCGGCTCAACTGCTCGAACTGGTATTACAACGGTTTAAGTTAAGAGAAGCAACAATTATTGAAGTGAAAAATGCCCAGGAAAGCTTTGAACAATCAGGATTCAGGCTGGTGAATTTAAACTTTGCAGCCAAAACTGCGGAAATAGAATTGAAGCGCCTTTCAAATCAATTGAAATTATAGTAAATGGTTTTAGGTACTATTTACAATTGTTAATTTACTATTTCCCGCCATTACTTATCAGGATATTTTTCTTTCCATTCACGCAGTAATTGTTGATAATTTTCTGGATCGAGTTTTTTAATGATATAATCCAGTTTCTCTTCTTTGCGATCATCCCCCTCTTTCGACTGGGGAGAACCTGCATACCATAAAAATGCTAACCCGGCAACCTGCCAGATAAGTTGCAAAAACTCGGACTGCCAGTTTTCCATGGTATCACGCATCATTTCCATTATGTATTCAGAAGTTACGATGGGTTGCCCGTGCGCTTGTTGGTCCGACTTAAAAACTTCCCATCCAAAAAACCAATGAAGAATAATAGACACAACAAAAAATATAAGAGTTACCCACACATACCCCTTCCTTTTAAAATTTGAGTGATTGATCTTTTTGTTCATAGTGCTTTGTTTAATGAGTTTGCTATAAAATTGTGCCAGTATTTAAGCAGTAAATAATGCTTTATATAGCAATGCATTTGAAAATTCGGGTACGATTCTGCTCATTAAGTACTCGTGTTCAACCTGATCCAGCTTTAACGATAGGAGAGCCTGAGTTGAATGTGTTGACTATTGCGGGTACACAATAATATTATGAACAACAAGTGAAGGAGTGATGGATAGCATGAAGGGTGAATGCAGGTTCAACCGGGGACTCCTAAACCATGCGCAAAGGATGCGGTAAATTAATAAGCGCCTAGGCTGTTGTATTTAACTTTTTTGAAGATATTTCCTGGTTGGCAATTTGGATAATAACAGCTGAACATTTTTCGATGTCATCTGCAGTGGTCATCCATGACGATACACTGATTCTCACGGCGGTTTTCCCCTGCCAAACTGTACCACCACACCAGCAGGTACCATCCTCCTGAATTTTCTTAATAATCCTGTTGGTTAATGCAGCATCGCCAAAAGAAACGAGTACCTGGTTAAGTGTGACATCATTTAATATTTGAAATCCTGCTTTCCCGAGATTGGTCGCAAATAACCTGGCATAGTCACAACAGCGTTCTACCAGTTCTATCACTCCCTTTTGCCCCAACGAATACAAGGCTGCCCAGGTTTCTATTCCTCTTGCCCGTCGTGACATTTCGGGGGTATAAAAATATGGGTCAGGTTCAACCGAGTCAGGCAAATATGCAGCGCTTACAGATAGCGCTTCCTGGAGCAGGGTTGGGTCCCTACAAATTATTAAGCCGCTATCATAAGGCACGTTCAGCCATTTGTGCAGGTCGATGGCCCATGAATCGGCGAGGTCGCATCCTTCTGCCAACGCAGCTTTCGCTTGTGATACCCTTGCCCATAATCCGAACGCTCCGTCAACATGAACCCATGGGCCTTGTTCCCTGGCCCTGGCTGTTGTACAGATATCTTTCACCGGGTCAATTGCGCCGGTATTTACATTGCCTGCCTGTAAGCAAACCAGGGTGGCGTCATCCATCGGCGGCATTTTTTGCGCAATAATTCTGCCCTGTTTATCTGTAGGAACTCTTATAAGGCTGTCGGATCCGAACCCGGCAAACATCAATGCCCTCAGCATGCTTGCATGGATCTCTTCGCCTACAATGATGCGGATGGGCGGGGCTCCATTAATTCCTTGGAGTTTAGCATTCCATCCTTTACGTTGGTAAATAGCATGGCGGGCAGCCAGCACACCACAGAAATTGGCCATCGTTGTTCCGGTTACAAATCCAACCGCAGATTTTGCCGGTAATTGCAGGAGGTTTAATAGCCAGCTGCCTGCCACTTTTTCCAGTTGCGCCGATATAGGAGAAGATATCTTAAACACTGCGTTCTGGTCCCAGGCTGCTGCAAGCCAGTTAGCTGCCAGGGCTGCAGGCAGGGTACCGCCAAATACAAACCCGAAATATCTTGCCCCATTGCTTGCCACTGTATTATCAGAGCCGATCGTATTTAAAACTTTAAGAACTTCTCCGGGATCTTTAGAAGAACGTGGCAATGGTATTGATAAATCCTGCAGGTTTTTTAAGGCCTCTTCTCCGGGAAATGCCCGTTTACCAGGTAAGTCATTTAGATATTTAACCGCGTATTCTTTTGCAAGCTCCAATAATTTATTCTGCTGCATATAGATCGATTAATTTTCTTTATGAAATTATTCTAAAGGCGTTTGTTATAAATTTTATTTTTAGATAATTCATGATCCATTGTAAGTAAGATAAACTAAGGTATTAATAATGGTCATTTATTGACTTTTCGTGTTTGATGTAGACGTTAAGTAAAGGGAGGTCCCAGGAAGAAAAAAGAGGAATGACACCTTTAAGTTACTGAAAAATAGGAATGCTAAATGAACAAAGATTTGTTATGTTTAATTTAAGAATAAATCGCTGGGGGTTTTGCAAAATAGCAGTGAGAAAAATCAGGTATTTGTTTTAAAGGAATTGGCAATGGAGTGTTTTATCTTGCATTCATAATCGATAGTAAAAATGATCAAAGAAAAAATTTTAGTGATTGGCGCCTCGGGCCAGATAGGAGTGGAACTTACTCTTGCCCTCAGAAAAATTTATGGTAACGCAAACGTAGTAGCCAGCGATTTGCGGGAAGAGAATGATCTGCTAAAAGGTACAGGCCCTTATGTAAGTATGGATGTAATGAACAAGGAAATGCTGCATGTGCAGGTGATACGGCAAAATATTACGCAGATCTATTTGCTGGCAGCCATCCTTTCAGCTACAGGTGAAAAGAATCCGAATCTTGCGTGGAGCATCAACATGCAAAGCTTGCTGAATGTGCTTGACATTGCAAAGGAAGAAAAGATCAACAAAGTTTACTGGCCCAGTTCAGTGGCGGTTTTCGGACCAACTTCACCAAAAAAAGATTGCCCGCAGCAAACCGTTATCGAACCGATCACTGTATATGGTATCAGCAAATATGCCGGTGAATTTTGGTGTAATTATTATCACCAGCGCTGGGGCCTTGATGTAAGGAGTATACGCTACCCGGGTTTGATCAGTTATAAAAGTGCACCCGGCGGCGGCACCACAGATTATGCGGTGGAAATTTTTCATGAAGCGCTGGATGAAAAGAAATATGAATGTTTTCTTGAAGCAGATACTTATTTACCAATGATGTATATGCCGGATGCGATAAGGGCAACGATCGAACTGATGGAAGCGCCGGCGGAAAAAATAAAAATCCGTACGGCTTATAATATTTCAGGGATGAGTTTTTCTCCAAAGGAAATTGCAGCCGAAATTAAAAAACACATACCTGCATTTACAATTTCCTATAAGCCTGATTACCGGCAGCAGATTGCCAACAGCTGGCCGCAAAGCATTGATGACAGCGTAGCAAGAAATGATTGGGGCTGGCATGAAGAATACGATCTGGAGAAGATGACAAAAGACATGTTTGAGAATCTATAGACAAAAAATTATTGAGTCATAAAAGGTAAAAAAAAATAAGCCTCAACTTATCATGACAGGTTAGTTGAGGCTTATTTTTTTAATTTGTTCAACTTCACGTGTTTTAGTGCATATTTGTCTTTCATTTAACTTTTAACCCTAAACGCCCTATCATGAAAAGAGTACTGTTCGTATTCGCCATCCTTACAATGGCTTTCTCCTCAAAAACATTTGCACAAGATTACGATGATGCAGAATTTAAACCATTCAAAGTGGATGTATCCGCAGGATATGCAATGCCAATCGGCGGCACAGGATCCAAAGGCGGATTTTTGTTTGTAGTGGAACCAAAATATGCGGTTTTGCCGCAATTAAGCATCGGAATAAGATGTGAAGCAGCTATTACTGTTACCGGTATTGATTACAATGGAAATTATAACAATACAGCTTCTGCAAAAGCATCTTCTTCTTATTTGTTAACAGCGGATTATTATTTTTCAAGCAATGACTTCAGGCCATTTATTGGTGTTGGCGGAGGTTTGTACCAAACTGCAGGTGTTGACTTGTCCAGCAATAATTCAAATATGGCGCAAGGCTCTAAACCAGGTGGAATTATCAGAACTGGTTTTGAATACAGGCATGCACGTTTTGGAGTAGAATATAACCTCGTAGGAGCAACCACCGTAGCGCCCTCTTCAAGTACCAGCAATGATGGATACGATGTAAAAAATGCATATATCGGTATTAAATTTGGTGTTTGTATTGGCGGTGGCAGGTATTGAGATTGAGAAGACTGTTTTGCATTGCCGAAGGGCAGGGAATTGATGCTATGCTTAAAAAGCGAAGCGCCCTCACCTTCGGCAATGTCTTGTTGTTCTCACGAGCCTTTTTATTATATTTGGCATATGAAAGCGTTAGTTATTACTCCTAAAGACGAGGACGAATTTAAATTTATCAGGGACCTGTTAGAAAAACTTGGTGTTGGCTCATCTGCATTATCCGAGGAAGAACTTGAAGACATTGGAATGTCAAAACTTATGCGGGGGATCGACAAGTCTAAAAAAGTAAGTCGGGCAGAGATCATGAAAAAGTTATCAGCCTGAGGAAAGTGATTACCTGAAGAGATTTTCCAGAGATCTTAATGAATTGAATCTTAAATCGGTCAAAAGATCCCTAATGCGACTGATAGAATTTATGGAAGTAGCTGACTCGCTCGAAAAGATTCCAAATACAAAAAAATTAAAGAGGCATAAAATAGCCTACAGAACAAGAGTGGGCAATTATCGGTTAGGCTTCTTTTTTGAAAACTCTACAATTTCATTAGCACGTTTCGTTCATAGGAAAGATATTTATAAGATCTTCCCATAGTTACGGTTTCTCCAAGGTATTCTCTACAACTAATTTTTCAAACAGGTTTGCATCAAAATGCCAGCCTGTTTTAAGTTGGATGATTGCCGTCTTTTGTATCGCAAACAATCCACTTAAAAAATGGAGGATACTTTTGGCTGCAACATTTAATCGGGCAGCTGAAACAAGGTTTACATGAAAACCTGTGTGAGCAATCTTTTCGTATAGGCGGTGCTGTAACCATTGGATCAATAGTGGATCATGTCTTTTTAAAATTAACAGTTTATTGGTTTGGCAAAAGAAACAGGCTGGCATAAATTTACCGCATAAAAAAATAGACATGAAAAAAGTGATTGTATCCTTTGTGTTATTTGTTACCGTTTGTATATCTGCGTTTGCGCAAAATGAAGTGCAGGAAAACAAATTTTCTTTTAATGCAGGACCGGAATTGGGCTTTGCCACGGGAAGTTTTTCCGGTACTCATTCTGTTGGGTTCGGGGGATCAGCGCAGGCAGAATACTTTGTTATTGATAAACTAAAAGCCACCGCAACGATTGGGTTACTAACCTATGTGGGCAAGTCATACATTTCAAGTACAAATTATGCAGCACTCAGGATAATTCCGTTGAGACTTGGCGCCAAATATTTTTTATTTAAAGGACTTTATGGAGGCGCACAAATGGGAGTGGCGTTCCTTGGTAATTTTGAGCCTTACAATGGAACTGCATTTGCCTATTCTCCATTGATGCTGGGATATGAGTTTACAACCAAATCAAATAAATCGATTGATGCAACCATCAAATACGATGCTTATACCGGCACCGGTGCAGGAACGATCGGTTCGTTTGGGATCAGGCTGGCGTATGTGTTTTAATAAATGTATGCTGTTGAAAATGCATAATGTAAAGCTGGAGTTTGTGAGTGTTTATTTAAACCAACATAGATGAGAAAGTGCATTTGGATTTACTTAATGCCGGTTCGCTTTACATAGAAATGATTTATCATTAAGAGAGGTATGGCACTGGCCGGCGCAACTACGTGAGATATTTCCCATGCTAACGGTGAACGCTAATAGCACCGGTTCAAAGATGTACAACAGTTCAAGTGTGCGACGCAACGATGTTGAGCAATTAACAAATGCTGGTAAAAAAATCACTCAGCGAAATCAAAAGGCGTTCAGCTTAATTGAAATAGATCCGGCCGGAAAAAAAAGGGAATTTGCGATGTATAGCAGAGAGCAGTAAGAAAATACAAACGCGGTAAGGTATTAACTAATCGATTGAGCGGTAAATACTTCTTTCATTTTTTCCATAAAATCCTTCTCAATCATCTTTTCAGCAATCTTTATCATATTTTTGAATGCGAGCGCATGAGATATGCCATGACCGATGATGACCGGTTTGGCCACTCCCAGTACCGGTATGCCGCCATAAATTTCAAAATTGAAACGCTCCATGTGTTCATCGGCTATACCCCTTCGTTGTACAAGATCATAAAGGCTTTCCGCCATCTTGAGTACTACATTACCTGTAAAACCTTCACAGACCATCACGTCTGCCTTATCCAGTAAAATATCCCGGCCTTCAATATTGCCGACGAAATTGATGTGCTTATTTTCCTTTAGTAACGGGTAGGCTGCCTGAACCAAAAGGTTTCCTTTGCCTTCTTCTTCACCCATATTAATGAGACCGATTTTGGGATTTTGATAACCAAGAATGTGCTCGGCGTATAATGATCCGAGTGTTGCAAACTGGTTTAGATTTTCAGGCTTGCAATCCGCATTGATGCCTGCGTCTACCAACAAGCCAAGCGTGCCGTTTTCACGGGGAATATAAGCACCGATAGTAGGACGGCTAACTCCCTCAATGGCTTTGATGCTGAACAATGCGCCTACCAGCATGGCGCCGGTATTGCCTGCGCTTATGAATGCGTCGGTTTGGCCGCCGGCTAATAACTGAAACCCAATGGCTATGGAAGATTGTGGTTTTTGACGAAGTGCCCTGGTAGGATGTTCATGCATTTCGATCTGTTCTGATGCATGCACTACAATGATGTTATCCATTGGAATACCATGTATTAACAGCAGGTCGGTTACCTTCGCTTCATCTCCGATAAGGGTTAAGATGATATCATTGCCCGCTTCTGCTAAAAACAGTACAATGCCTTTTACTGCTTCCAGCGGCGCATGGTCGCCACCCATCATATCCAGGGCAATATTCATGGTACATTCATTAAATAAAAAATTCCAAATCCTAAATTCACTAATCGAATTTAGAACTTAGAATTCAGCATTTGAAAAATATTATGCTTTAAGAGGCGCTTTCTCAGCAACCACCTGTCCTTTGTAGTATAATTTGCCTTCACTTACATGTGCACGGTGACGTACATGTGTTTCTCCGGTAGTTTTATCTACTGTTAACGTGGTTTCGCTTGCCTTATAATGCGTCCTTCTTTTTGCGCTGCGCTGTTGCGAATGGCGTCGTTTCGGATTTGGCATGTCTGTAAATTTTAGTTGTTATTATAATTTAATTAATTCTTGTTGTTTGATACTTGATACTTGTTGCTGGATACTTGATCCTTGATACTTGATGTCTATCTCTTATCCAGTATCTTTCTTCCATCCAGTATCCAGTATCCAGTATCCTTCTTCTATCCTTCTTCTTTAAACTTATCTAAGCCTTTCCAAAGCGCATTGGCATTTTTTGCGTCTTCTTTTACCTTCATCTCATTTAACTTAGCCAACACCTCCTTATTACACTGCGGCCCGCCTAAATCTTCTTCCTTACACATTTTTTGTAACGGAACACTAAGGCTTACAAATTCAAATATCCAATCACTGATATGCAGGTGACTTTCTGTTTTTGAGATGTAAAACACGTCGGGATCTTCTTCCAACTGGTTCATTTCCTCGGGATTTTCCACCATTTTTACAACCATGTTGAATTCATCCCACAAATCCATGGTGAGCTTATTTCCACAACGATCGCAATCCACATCCGCTTTGCCGCCTACCTCGAATTTTAAAAGCATAAAACTGCTTTTTTTGTCGAGTTGCAGCTTAACGGATGCTGTACAATTGGTGAAGTCCCTGGTTTCCACTTCAGCAAAGAACTTGTCGTCCACTTCGAAAGTAAACTCGTGGATACCGGGCCTTAAACCCACAAAAGCTATTTCAAATTCCCTTCTTTTTCCCATTACCGCCGGTTTAAAGGACGGCAAAGGTAGCGTTTTTAGGTTTAATTCAGCCAATAATTACAGAAAATTTGCCCTGAATTTAAGGTGGATGGGCTTTTTCGTTATTTTTAGAACCTATGAAGCATAGAAAATACTGGATTTTAGTTGGTATTCTGGGGGCTTTTGCAATCATCATTCACATATTTTCGTCCAATTCGTTGCGGGTGGAACAATACTATTCTACCTGGATGTATCCTTATATTGCCGTCTTCTTAAGAGGGCTCCTGGGATGGCTGCCCTTCAGTTTGGGTGACATACTATATGGGATGTTTGGCTTATGGCTGCTCTTTAGATTGGTTAAAAGCATAAGACTGCTGGTTAAAAAGCAACGGCTGCCCTCGGCGATGATTCGGGGCATGCAGCGGGTGCTTGTTTTGATGCTGCTGATTTATATCATATTCAATGTTCTGTGGGGCATCAACTACAATCGCAAAGGAATCGCCAGTCAACTCGGATTATCAATGAACGAGTATTCTTTGGAGGAAGTTAAATTACTAAACAATATACTGCTTCAAAAGGTGAATGAGAGCAGTGCAGTGCTTTTGCAAAATCCACCGAAGGTAAAGAGCAGCGGGGAAATATTTAGAAGTTCAATGGATGCTTACGGAGCGTTGAACCAGCAATATTCTTTTATAAATTATCATCCAGCTTCTATAAAAACATCTTTATGGGGCTGGCTCGGAAACTATGTTGGCTTTATGGGGTATTACAATCCTTTTACCGGTGAAGGACAGGTAAATACAACCATTCCGAAATTTTTGCAACCTTATACAAATTGCCACGAAATAGCCCACCAGCTTGGTTATGCAAAAGAAAATGAGGCAAATTTTGTTGGATACCTTGCGGCGGCGGCTTCAAAGGATCCGTCTTTTCACTATTCAGTTTACCTCGATCTTTTTTTATACGCCAACCGCAACCTGTACCAAACAGATTCAGCTTCGGCAAAAACCTTTACAAAGCAGCTGCAACCTTCTGTAAAGCAAGACTTAAAAGATTGGTGGCGTTTTAATAACCGGCACAAAAACCCGGTAGAACCTGTAATCCGCTGGATATACGGAAAATATTTAGAGAGTAATCAACAGCCCTCTGGTGTGTTAAGTTATGATGAGGTGACCGGTTTCCTGATTGCTTATTATAAAAAGTTCGGCCGGTTGTAGTGTGGCCAATTATGGCATGGTTTTTTAATGGCCGGAGTATGAAGTTGATTGTTTCCATTCTTATTCCGTTACTGATAGGCGGCGTTGCCGGATTTTTTACCTCAACCGGTGTAAACGGCTGGTATGCTGATGCAGATAAACCGCCTTTTAATCCGCCTAACTGGATATTTGCACCGGTTTGGACGATCTTATATATCATGATGGGACTTGCTTTATGGCTTGTTTGGAAAAACAGCGGCAAAAAGTTGGTAAAACAAACTGCCATTTTTTTATTTTCTTTTCAGCTTGCCTTAAATTTCGCCTGGTCATTTATTTTCTTTTATGCACATCAGCCCGGCTGGGCGTTTGTGGAAATATTGCTGATGTGGGCGATCATTATGCTAACAATTATATGGTTTGGTAAAATTTCGCCGGCTGCTGCCTGGCTGATGGTACCCTATATCTGGTGGGTTAGTTTTGCTGCACTGCTAAATTTTTATATCTGGAAATTGAATTAGAGGGTGAATGGTGACGATCGTGAATGGTGAATAGTGAATCGAGAAGTTTGCTTCTGGATTCCAGATCATCATAACCAATCCGTAATTTTCTTCCTTATGTTCACACTGATTCTAGCACGATTTCCATGCGGGTTTCTTCCACGTTAATGCTTACAATTATAACACTACTCCGTTCCGTTTGATAGTGCCAGGTATTGTCGCAATATGCACCTTAATTTGTCGGGTTTCCCATCCGACCAGGATGCATATTTGAGGTAATTTTATAATACAAAAAAGCGAGGTTTTCTAAATTGCTTTAAAACCATCATTAAAAATTAAAATGAAAGATTATGGCAACAATGCAAAAAATCACATCCAATCTTTGGTTTGATAAACAGGCTGAAGAGGCGGCAAATTTTTACACTTCGGTGTTTCATAATTCAAAAATCGGTAGAATTTCCCGCTATGGTAAAGAAGGCTTTGAAGTTCACGGAATGCCGGAAGGAACCGTATTAACAGTGGAGTTTTGGCTGGAAGGCCAGCCCTTCGTAGCGCTGAATGGTGGTCCGCACTTCAAATTTACCGAAGCAATTTCATTTATTGTGAATTGCGATAACCAGCAGGAAGTGGATTACTACTGGAAAAAACTCGGCGAAGGCGGAGACGAAAAAGCAAAGATGTGTGGTTGGCTAAAAGATAAATATGGGTTATCCTGGCAGGTTGTTCCAAAAGTATTACCAGAAATGCTGATGGATCCTGATCCGAAAAAATCACAAAGCGTTATGAAAGTGATGCTTCAAATGAAGAAGCTGGATATTGCCGCTTTTGAAAAGGCTTACAATGGTCACGCTTGAAAGGTGCTGGATTTTTAACTAAAGGGCAGGATGGACGGTGAATGACCGACAATCCTGCCTTTGTTTTAGAGCATTTGCACCTGTTTATTTTTCGAAGCGGGATGCAACAAAATTAATTGAGCGGGTGATTATCTATTAGAATGAATTTTTCCACATCATACTCTCTACCGGTTTATTTGGCTGCCCGCTGTACTTGGCACTTTTCTTTTGGTTGTATTTCACCAGTATCTCACCATCTACAGGAAAATAGATCAATTGCCCGATTGGCATACCCGCATACACTCTTACAGGTTGTTTTACCGAAATTTCGAGTGTCCAGTTTCCGCAAAATCCAACATCACCTTTACCGGCAGTGGCGTGAATATCAATCCCTAGCCTGCCTGTGCTGGATTTGCCTTCGAGAAAAGGCACATGTGCATGCGTTTCGGTATATTCTTCCGTAACGCCTAAATAGAAGGCATGCGGCAGCAGTACAATTCCTTCTTCCGGTATTTCAAAATGTTCAATGGTATTATGTTTTTTTGCATCCAGTTCTTTATTGGTATAGGTAGCAAGAAATTTGCCCAGGTGCACATCGTAACTATTACTGCCCAGGCATTCCCTGTTGTACGGAACTATCTTTATGGTTCCATTTTCTATCTCTTCTAAAATTCTTGTGTCGCTCAGGATCATGATTGTTATTGGTTGATGGTTGATAGTTGGTTGGTTAGGTTTCTAATCCGTAAATTAGCAGATTATCAAATTAACAAATTGCACATTAAGCAATTTGTTTGCAAATATTCATTCAAAAATCTACAATCAAAAAATCCGGGATCGTTTCATGCCGATGGTTTATCAACATAATATCAACGCCTCAACAAAATTAGGCGTTTGGCACATCGCAGAACCGGAAGCATTTTTTCTAGCCATGGTACCCGTTCAGCGGGAAATATCGCATCCGCATAAAAGACTTCAGCACCTCGCAGGCCGCTACTTATTAAAGGAGTTATTCCCCGGCTTCCCCTACGACTTAATACGGATCGCAGATACTAAAAAGCCTTTTTTGGAAAATGAAGCCTATCATTTCTCTATATCCCATTGCGGCGATTACGCTGCTGTAATCGTAAGCACGCAATACAGGGTTGGGGTGGATGTTGAACTCATTGCCGGTAAGGCAGAAAAAGTAAAACACAAATTTCTATCGGCCATTGAACAACAGTTGTTGGAAGAGGTGCCCTATTTCCCGTACTCAATTTTTTGTGAAAAATTATTGACCGCCGCATGGAGCATTAAGGAATCTCTTTTCAAATGGCAGGGAGCCGCTGAAGTTGATTTCAGGAAGCACCTCCAAATTCACGCCCTCAGCGTAAACGACAATGAAGGAGTTGCCCAATGCATCATAGCACGGGACGTAGAAATTGATTTGCCGGTGAACCTTTTATTCTTTAATAAAAATTGTATTTCCTGGGTGGTAAGCCACATCTAGTGCTATGTTAAGTGTAATGTGACGGTTTGATTCGTGAATGGTCAATCGTGAATTATTGACCATTCACCATTCACAATTCACGTTTAACATAACACTAGTACTTCCCGCAAAGTAAGATATTTCGCAACCTCTGACCTGTTAAAAAGCGTTGCTTGAAAATACTACTCCACTTCAAAATTATATTTTATTCAGCAGGGTATCGTTGCATCTCTGAACAACGACTGTTGAATAAATTGGTTTTTTGATCGCCTGTACGAGGCAAATTTCCCTATGAACGCACCCAAAAATTTTCCTCTCCTTTTACGGTGAATAAACTTGTAAAACCTTTGCTGTACTTCATTACAGCCCATCTTAGTTTTTAACGCATAGTAAAAATGAAGTATGAATTTACATGTGTAAACAAAAAGTAAAAAAATGCAATCTTGTTTACAGAGGTGTAAACAAAACATGTGTAAACAAAAAAGTGTTTACAAGCATTCTGTTTACACTTTTGTAAACAAAACCTGTGTAAACAAAAAAATGTTTACACCCATTCTGTTTACACTATTTACAGAAAAGCTGCTACTTTTTTTACAGTGCTAAAGAATGATTATCCCGTAAGTTTTTTTAGATTCGGCGTGCCTTATAACGGAAGTTTCGCTGTTGGTCAGAGACACAACAGCGGCTGACGGGATGGGATTGTTTATTCTTCGGCTGTGTGTCTTATGATTACAACCACTTTATTCAATATACCATTACCTATTGAGCCTGCCGTTGTTGCATCTCCTGACCAACACCCGCATTCGAGTTGATTTATAACGGAAGTTTCGCTGTTGGTCAGAGACACAACAGCGGCTCACGGGGATTGAAGCGTTTTGTTCATCGGCTGTTCGGCTCGTATGGTTGTAGTACTTTTCGTTTTAAACAGTTTCCTATTCAGCAGGCAATTATTGCCCTCCCGACCAATAATGATCGCATCGGATTCTGCCAAGCCTGAAGGGCTTCAATATGAATAGCCGTTGGTGAAACCAATGGATTTGAGGATGCATTCCCCAACCCCAACGCGGGTTGAATAATCCGAGTGAAGGAAATTAAATTTTGAAATATTTGTTCGACTTACCTGTATGGTCGCAACTGAGCGTGAATTGTCAGAAATGAAATCCCCGGTGAGCCACTCTTTGGGAGTGACTCACCGGGGATGTCGCGAATTGTATGTCGTTTACATAAAATGCCTATTTTATTGTTCAATAAGTTGCACCATCTTCTTTCCCAACTTCAACTGGTAAATAGCACCGACTTTTAAAGCATAATTTTCCTTATCATGACTCACGGGAAAATTAAAACAGGTTGGGTATTCATACTCCTTCACCACATCATGGATCACTTCTTCAACGCTTTTTCCAAAGGGCCGTTCGGTATCCTTAACATCGGTAAACCTGCCGATCACCAGGCCAGCCAATGAATCCAGCTTGCCGCTTCGTTTTAGTTGATACAACATCCGGTCGGTGCTGTAGAGATATTCACCGATATCTTCAAGGAATAAAATTTTATTTTTTGTTTTGATGTCTGAAGGCGTTCCTATAAGATGAACTAAAAGTGAAAGGTTACCACCCACCAATTCGCCGGTAACAGTTCCCGGGTGATTAAAAGGGTGCGGTCCACATTTATAACGGGCTTTTTTGCCGGTGATTGCCTTGTATAAGGAGGTGATGTATTCGTTTTCTCCGTCATTAAAAGCCGCCGCCATGGGCGAATGAATGGAAGCAATTTTATAATTTGAATAAATATGTGCGTGTAAAACAGTAATATCACTGTATCCAATGATCCATTTCGGCTTCTTTTTAAATCGGCTGAAGTCGAGCTGGTCTATGATCCTTCCAACGCCGTAACCTCCGCGGCCGCAAAGTATGGCTTTGATGCTGTCATCATCCAGCATGGCCTGTAATTCATCCAGGCGTTCTTCATCAGTGCCTGAAAAATAATTATCGGAACTGCTGCCAAGTGTTTTGCCTACCATCACTTCAAAGCCCCATTGCTGTAAAGTATCAATGCAGGTCTGGGCTTTTTCTTTTGCCATGTATCCCGCAGGGCAGGTAAGTCCAATGATATCGCCTTTTTTTAAGTAAGGAGGAATTTTTGTCATTATATTTCAGTTAAGGTGCACGCATCCGGTTGTACAGTAAGCCGGTGCTTTATGCCACATTTCAAAGCGAAATTATTTTTCTGGTGGCCTACCGGGAAATCAAAGCACACGGGATAATGATATTCCGTTACTTTCTCCAACACAATTTCTTCAAGTGTTTTTCCAAATGCTTCTCCTTCATCATCCTTTTTAATTTTAAACCCACCTACCATCAGGCCACTCAGTTTATCCAGTTTACCGGATCGTTTAAGATTCCAAAACATCCGGTCGATACTGTACAGGTATTCACCGGTGTCTTCCACAAATAAGATCTTGTTTTTCGTCACCAGGTCGCTGCTGCTGCCCGCTAAAGATTCGATCGTTTTTAAATTACCTCCTACCAATGCACCGGATGCAATCCCCATTTTATTATTTGAGTTGGGAACTGCAGTATAGTTCATTTTTTCACCCGACAGGCATTTTTGTATGCTTTCAATGGTTTCTTTTTGTACCGGTTCGGCCAGACTCCAGTCTGCAGGGAAGCTATTGCACATTTTAGAATGTATGGAAGCGATGTTGTAATTCCGGTTTAGGTGGCTATGCATTACCGTAATGTCACTAAAACCAATGATCCATTTTGGATGGAGCACAAACTGGCGGAAATCAATTTTATCGATGATCCTTACAGCGCCATATCCACCCCTTGCACACAAAATAGCCCGGATGTTTTTATCGTCCAGCATTTGTTGAAAATCATTCAGCCGCTCTTCATCGGTACCGCCATAGGTGAAGTCTTTTTTACCTACGGTTTTGCCCAACACAGTTATAAAACCCCATTCAGACAGTTTGATAAGAGATGGTTCAATTTCTTCCGCGGTGATATAGCCGGCAGGACAAGTAATACCAATGTTATCGCCTTTCTTCAAATAGGGGGGAATAACAACAGCGGCTCCCGGCTCATTTGTTGGGTGTGATTTTTCCAAAACAGGAAAGCTGGCGGCGAGTGGTATGATGGAGGCGAGGAAGTTTTTTCGATTCATAGTTTATTGTACGAATTTGAAACAGGAATTACACGAATTGAAAAGGTATTGCAATGTAATAGATTTAAGCCAGCAGTGTTATGTCAAAATTATAAATTATACAGCCTGCTCTAATACATGAATTGCCGGTTGCGATCGGCGAATATTTCACCATTGACCATTCGCCCTTCACGAAGCCTACAATTCGAATCCCATCCCTCCTTTGAGCGCTTTTTGATATTTGCGTAAGTCGAACTTATAATAATACGGCGCTTTATGGGCAACTCCTTTTTTTGTTTCGTTCAATCTTTTTACAATTCCGGTACTCACGATCTTGCGCTGAAAATTTCTACGGTCCAGTTGCCTGTCAAGGATTGTTTCGTATAATTTTTGCAATTCGGGCATGGTAAATTTTGTGGGTAAAAGATTATATCCCACCGGGTGATAATTTAATTGCAACTGCAAATTTCCAAGCGCTTTGCCCAGGATCTCTCTATGATCGAGCAATAATTCGGGTATCTCGTGTATGTTGAACCACTCACAGGCGGAGGAAAATACATCGGCTACGGGCTGTACTTTTGAAAAATCCACGAGCGCAGTATAGCCTATTGTAATAAACCGTTCAAACATCCAGCTTTCTTCAGCAGTTACGCCTACATTTTGCAGAAATTGCTCATTTACTTTTTTAGATGACCGTTCGGGTTCGCTGAACACATAGAATTGCTGCATATAAATATCGTTCAAACCGGTGCGTTGTTTTAAAATGCGTTTTGCGGCTTCATCCATATGTTCCTCTTTTAAAATAAATCCGCCTGGTAAAGCCCATAAGCCGGCGTATATCGCGTTGAGGAGCAGCACCTTCAACTCGTTATTATGAAACCCAAAAATGACGCAGTCTACCGAAAGATGGCGCAGGTACTGTTCATGCCCCTTCAGGTAATGGTTTCTTATCTCTTTATCATAGCTCATATATAAAAGTAATTTGCTGTTCGCATACTAAAAATAAAATTATGTTCGTTCGCAAAAAAAGTTTATCATTGTGTCACGTTAACGCAATGATAAACGAAAGCTTCCGGAATGAAAAGATTATTTTTTTTTCAATGCGTGGTCGCATTAATAATTGCAGCGCAAAATGGACCAGGGAAAAAGCTGGTCTTTTGATTCGACATTTCTCCTCTATCGATGCTATGTAGCCTGAAAAATTATTTACCATCATTATTTAAACAAACGTATTTGTTGTATGAAAAATGTTTATTTATTTTTTATTTCGATTAATTTATTTATGGGCGCCTTTGCACAAACTCCACAGCTGGGCAAAAATTCAATGAAGGAAGTGATTGCTGCAATGACGCTTGAAGAAAAGGCCAAGCTTTGTGTAGGCAATGGTTTTAAGATGCCGGGATTAAATCCGCCGGGCGGCCCTGTTATCGGGCAAACGCAGGAAATAGTGCCTGGTGCTGCCGGAACCACGTTTGCCATTCCGCGTTTGGGAATTCCTTCGATCGTTGTGGCAGATGGACCGGCGGGTTTACGAATTTCACCTTTCAGAAACAATGACAGCAGTAAATCATTCTATGCTACTGCATTTCCGGTAGCAACACTGCTTGCTTCTTCCTGGGACACTGCGCTCGTAAAGAAGGTAGGCGCAGCTTTTGGCAATGAAGTGCATGAATATGGCGTGGATATTTTGCTGGCGCCGGCCCTCAACATCCATCGCAATCCATTAGGGGGAAGAAATTTTGAATATTATTCTGAGGACCCCGTTGTGTCGGGCTACATAGCTGCCGCTATTGTAAATGGTATTGAATCAAACGGGGTGGGTACTTCCATTAAACATTTTGCCGCCAATAACCAGGAAACAAACCGCAACTCTGTAAATAGTATTGTGAGCGAAAGGGCCCTGCGGGAAATCTATTTAAAGGGCTTCCAGATCGCTGTAAAAAAATCACAACCATGGACAGTAATGAGTTCTTATAACCTGATCAATGGAACGTATACATCCGAAGATTATGATTTGCTGACAACGATTTTAAGAAAGGAATGGGGCTTCAAAGGTTTTGTGATGACGGATTGGTTTGGAGGCAAAAATCCGGTTGACCAAATGAAAGCAGGCAACGATCTTATAATGCCCGGAACAAAAGCGCAGTCACAGCGAATTATTGAAGCTGCTCAGCATGATTCATTAAACGTTCGGGTGCTGGATGAAAATGTAGCAAGGATACTTGAAATTATTGTACAGTCGCCCACCTTTAAAGGGTATAAATTTTCTAATAAACCCGACCTGGCTAAACATGCGGCGGTTTCCCGTACCGCAGCAACAGAAGGAATGGTGTTGTTGAAAAATAATGGTAATGCACTGCCTTTTGGAAAAGATATTAAAAGCATTGCTGTTTTTGGGATAAATGGCTACGAGTTAATTGCAGGGGGCACAGGCAGTGGCGATGTAAATAAGGGATATACCGTTTCGCTTATTCAGGGATTGACCGGGGCCGGGTTCCAGGTGAATGCAGATCTGCAGCATATTTACAGCGACTATCTTAAAGCAGAAAAAATAAAACATCCTAAAAAAGGTTTTTTTGAAGAATTCATGAATCCAACTCCGCCTATTGTTGAACTCCCTTTAGATCGTAACAAAATTGTTCAGAAGGCGAAAGAATCGGCAATTGCGGTAATTGCTGTTGGGAGAAATGCCGGGGAAGGTAAAGACAGAAAATTGCCGGGAGATTATTACCTCGACGAGACCGAGCAAGCGCTGATAAAAACCGTAGCAGAATCATTTCACGCAAAAAATAAAAAAGTGGTGGTAGTGCTCAATATTGGCGGTGTAATTGATGTTGCACAATGGGGTGATGCTGCAGACGCTATTGTATTGGCATGGCAGCCCGGACTGGAAGGGGGCAATGCGATCACTGATATATTAAGTGGCAAGGTTAATCCGTCTGGTAAACTGGCAACAACATTTCCTGCAGATTATAAAGATGTTCCGTCTGCAAAAAATTTCCCGGGCAAAGAATTTCCTGAAAGGGCTGAAAAAGGCATGTTCGGGATGAAGCAGGTGCCTGCTGAGGTTACCTATGAAGAGGGCATTTACGTTGGATATCGCTATTACAATAGTTTTGATGTAAAGCCGGCCTATCCGTTCGGTTTTGGATTGAGCTATACAAATTTTAAATATGATAACCTCAGGTTGAGTTCATCCACTTTCAATGGAAAGATCACCGCTTCCGTTGATATCACCAATACCGGCAATAAAGCGGGAAAGGAAGTGGTTCAGTTATATATCAGTGCGCCGGCTAAAAAACTCGACAAACCATCAGAAGAGCTAAAAGCCTTTGCCAAAACTGCTTTATTGGAGCCAGGCAAAAAGCAAACGCTTCAGTTTGTAATCAACGCAGGCGACCTTGCATCTTTTGATACCAATAGTTCCTCATGGGTCGCGGAAGCGGGCAAGTACACGATTAAGGCAGCCGCTTCATCTGCTGATATAAGGCAAATGGCCACTTTCGAATTGGCAAAGGAGATGGTAACTGAAAAGTGTAACAAGGTTTTGTCGCCGCAGGTCACTATCAATGAAATAAAAAAATAATAAGTATTCGTAAGTAAGAATACAATTTTTATGGGCCAGGCGGAAGAATCTCTATTAAGCTTCAGAGGCAAATAGGATTTTGTTATTTTTTCTTTTTACTAAAAAGAAAAAATAATCACTCGTGTACATTAAATCAATATTGAACAACAATGCGGCGTGCTCACGTCCTTCGAGCGTTTCTTAATGGTAGTATTGAAAGATAATTACAGCTTTTTAAAACCCACGTCATCGTGGGTTTTTTGTTTGTTTGGGGATTGCACGTGCTTTAGGTAAATTTGCCGTGTTTTCGCCTGAAGAATAAAATGAATAAAATAAAGTTTACCAGAGTTCCTATAGAAGTTTGGTCTATGAACCATGGTCGGATTTCTAAACAGTAACTGCAAAAGGTGCCTCTTTTGGTTCGGTACTGACGAAGTCAGTATTCAAAAAATGCGCAGCATATTTTGCGAAAGAAGCAAAAGCAGCCCCGTTGCAAAGCTACCCTCTCCTTTGGGGAGGGGCTGGGGGTGGGGCTTCGCAGCCCGCCGACTGCGGAGGCAAAGCCTGGAAATAAAAAGAGAGAATAAAAACAACAGATTATGGCTTCAACTCATTCGCATCTAACGAGCACTTTTCTCTAAATGACAAGTGTATTTTGAATCAAAGGCGTTCCACAATGATCTTAATGTACAAGAGTGCGACGCCAATGAAGTTAAATAGTAGTAAAAAAGCTAAGTACAAAAAAGAAAAATTGCAATGACAGACCCAAAAAGATATTTAATAACTTCTGCATTACCCTATGCAAATGGCCCAAAACACATCGGGCATTTGGCAGGAGCCTATTTGCCGGCAGACATTTATGTTCGCTATTTAAGAGCGCAAAAAAAAGACGTAGTATATGTATGTGGCAGTGACGAACATGGCGCCGCCATTACAATACAGGCGATGAAAGAGAACACCACACCGCGGGAGATTGTAGATAAATACCACGCCATGCTAAAAAGCAATATGGCCGACCTGGGCATTTCTTTTGATATCTATCATCGCACCACAGAGCAACTGCATCATGAAACGGCGCAGGAATTTTTTACCGTTTTAAATGACAAGGGTGATCTTGAAGTAAAGGATACAGAACAATATTTTGATGAGCAGGCCAATACTTTTTTGGCCGACCGTTATATTGTAGGCACTTGCCCGGTTTGCGGAAATGATAATGCTTTCGGTGATCAATGCGAAAGATGTGGTACTTCTTTGAGCCCGGAAGAATTGATCAATCCAAGAAGCACCTTAAGCGGGAATGCACCAATTAAGAAATTAACCAAACATTGGTATCTGCCATTGGACCGGCATGAGGAATTTTTGCGCAAATGGATACTCGATGATCATAAAAATGACTGGAAAGCAAATGTACTTGGACAATGCAAAAGCTGGCTGGATGCAGGCTTGCAGCCCAGGGCGGTTACTAGGGATTTGGATTGGGGAATAAAAGTGCCCAGCCCCCCTGCCCCCCAAGGGGGGTTCTTGGACTCTGATGATTCGGATACTCCCTTTGATTACCAGACAGCGGATCCTTTTGTTTACGGATTACTTAAAGAATTTGTAGCGGAGCATAGAAGCAACCCTACAACTGCTGAAGATATTTTATGGCAGATTTTGCGGGGTAAAAAACTGGATGGTTATAAATTCAGAAGGCAACATATTATTGGGGATTTTATTGCAGATTTTGTTTGCTTAAATAAAAGACTAATTATAGAGGTTGACGGATTGGTTCATCAAACGCCGGAGAATTCAATAAGCGATGAAGAAAGAACAACAGAATTAAACAGGTTAGGCTTTGAAGTAATCCGGTTTACAAATCAGGAAGTAATCAATCAAACAGATGAAGTACTAAATAAGATACTCCATAAGCTAACTGAAAAGAATACGAAATTATCAGACACCAAGAACCCCCCTTCGGGGGGCAGGGGGGCTGGAGGGGCCGGAAAAGTCCTCTACGTGTGGTTCGATGCACCCATCGGATACATCAGTGCAACCAAACAATGGGCCATCGATAACAAAAAAGATTGGAAGCCGTATTGGTATGATGAAGGCACCAAACTGGTGCATTTTATTGGAAAGGATAACATTGTTTTTCATGCAATCATCTTCCCGGTAATGTTGAAGCTGCATGGCAATATTTTACCCGATAATGTTCCCAGCAATGAGTTCATGAATCTTGAGGGCGATAAAATGAGTACCAGCCGTGGATGGAGCATTGAAATGGAAGATTATATCAATGATTTTGTAAAAAAGGAAAATGGCGGCGACCAGATGGTGGATGCATTGCGCTATTATTTGACAGCAATTGCTCCGGAAACCAAAGACAGCGAATTTACATGGAAAGGTTTCCAGGATGCTGTGAAGGGAGAGTTGGTGGATGTGTTTGGCAATTTTGTAAACAGGGCCTTTGTATTGATGCACAAATTGTGTAAAGGAAAAGTGCCGCCCTTGCATGCAGACATTCTGGACGATGTGGACAAAGCATTGTTCGCCGAAATGGTGAAAACCAAAACGAGTATTGAAAACCTGTTGGAAACCTATAAGTTCAGGGATGCACAATACGAAGTGATCGACCTTGCAAGAAAAGGAAATAAATACATGCAGGAAAAGCAGCCGTGGATCGTTGCCAAACAGGTATCTGAAAGCGGTCAAATCACTGAAGCAGCACAAAAGATCATCGATAACTGCCTTCATATTTGCTTACAGCTCACCGCAAATCTTGCCGTATTCATCAACCCGTTTTTGCCCTTTGCTGCAAAAAAAATGTGCTACATGATGAAGGTAGTGGATAAGATGCTCGATTGGGAAAATGCCGGTAAAGGAAAATTATTGAGCGTTGGTTATTCATTAAGAGAGCCACGGTTATTATTCCGAAAAATTGAAGACAGCGAGGTGAAAGAGCAGGTGGAAAAATTAAAAATTAAAAGTTCAAAATTAAGAATGGAAAGTAAAGAAGAAGCCTCCCTGCCCTCCAAAGGAGGGTTCCTGACCCCGCCAATTGAATCAGTTTCTAAAAAGGAGAACAGTGACCAGCCCGCCCCGCTGGCCGGCGGAGACGGCGGCCCAAAACCAGAAATTGTTTTCGATGACTTTGCAAAAATCGATCTCAAAGTGGGCACCATCTTAACAGCCGAAAAAGTGGCCAAAGCAGATAAATTGCTAAAGCTGGAGGTGGACATGGGAATAGAAAAGCGAACCATCGTGAGTGGTATTGCGCAACATTTTGATCCTGCTGATATCATTGGCAAACAAGTAGTAGTGGTGGCCAACCTGGCGCCACGCAAAATGAGAGGAATTGAAAGTAACGGAATGATCCTGATGGCGGAAGATAAGGCCGGTAAATTACATTTTGTAAGTCCGGAAAATGCAATTGAGAGTGGAAGTGGGGTGAGTTAGTAGTCAACAGTGAATCGTCAAGGGTCAATGGTCAGACTCATAATTCTGTTAATGGAAAATTGATGATCAGCGTGCATCCATTGCCAGCGGAAGAGATGATCTCTACTTTTCCATTGTATGCATCCACCCGGTTAAAAATATTAATGAAGCCGATACCGTTGCCTTTTTGTTCTGATCTGTCGAAACCCTTGCCACTGTCGCTGATGATCAATTCAACATTTTGATCTACTTCTTTTATTGAAATAATCGCTTCAGTTGTTTCAGCGTATTTCAAAATATTATTAGTTTGTTCCTGGATAATGCGATAAACCATCAGCTGCTGTTCGGAAGATAATTTGGAGATCACCTCATTGCTGATATAAGTGTGTACCTGTATACCCTGTAGCAAAAGCATGGTAGCGGCGATATCTGCAATGCTTTTTTGCAAGCCCACATCTGATATCACAACCGATGAAAGTCCCTTTGATAATTCCCTGATTTCTGCCACTGCCATCAGC
The DNA here is from genome assembly GCA_025963635.1 of Ferruginibacter sp. Classification (GTDB taxonomy): domain Bacteria; phylum Bacteroidota; class Bacteroidia; order Chitinophagales; family Chitinophagaceae; genus Ferruginibacter. The sequence goes on along the minus strand of JAOQAK010000075.1, from coordinate 100,666 downwards.
AGGTACTCGTTGGCTCTTTCAAGAAGATCACCAGGGCCTTCGCCTTTACTTTTAGCAACACAGACATGTAGTTTTGCACTCATTAGCAATTGGTTCACGTTATCATGCAACTCGCCGCTGATGCGGTTTCTTTCCCTTTCCTGTGCCTTAATAGTGGCCTGGTTGATCATCTTTTGTTTTTGAACCTGCTCGTTCAATAACTGGGCCTCCAGTCTTTTTCTTTCTGTAATATCCTGCATCGAGCCAATAACCCGGGTAAGTTTTCCCTCTTCAAAAAGGGCATAGCCTTTATCCAATAAATGCCTGTAACTGCCATCTGCAATCTGGAAGCGGTATTCATTTTCCCAGTGGGTTAAATTATTGGCCAGGCAATACGCCAGGTAAGACTTAATTCTGCTTTTATCATGCTCGTGTATTTTATCAAAGAACCAATCAAGCGTGGGAACAATTTCTGCTTTTTTAAAACCGGAGAATGTATTAAATGTATCGCTTCGGTATACTACACCTGTAGCAACATCGAGGTCCCAGATGGCATCCGAACTCGTGTTAATTGCAAAATGGTATCGCTCGTACATCTTGTCAATTTCCTTTTGCGCCATTTTTTTATCCGTAATTTCCACCGCATGGCCACCAATAAGTTTTTTATAGTTTTTGTCTGGCAATGAAAACCAGTAAGCGAGATAGTAGCCCGTGCTGCCATCGAGGTGAGTTAGTGCTTCTTCCTTAATAACCGGTCCGCCATATTCCAAAATAGCTTGATTTCTTTTTAAAATGGTTGCGAGCAATTCCGGCGATTTAATAAAACCTGAAATGTTTTTTCCTATTGCATTAGCGCTTGCACAAATCGTATCCAAAAATCGCGGGTTACCATACACCAGTGTTCCTTCCTCGTCGCAGATCCAACCCAATGTTGGACTGTCTTTCATAAAAGTTCTGAAAAGCGATTCGCTTTCAGCAAGGCGGTCGTTTATTTCCTTCACTTCAGTAATCTCCACCATTGAAACTACCACTCCAACCGGCAGTGCCGAGATAGCTTCAAAGATGGGTCTGCTGTTCATCGATACCCATACGTTTCTGCCATCATCGTGTTGAAGTCTCATTACCACATTATTGTTTTCCCTGCCCGTTTGCAAAGTGATCATTGCCGGGTAATCTTCTCTTGGGAATTCAGTTCCATCTTCTCTGAAAGTTTTCCACTGGGGAGAACTGAGCGTTCCGCCTGTTATTTGTTCCTCGGTGATGCCAAATATATCCGCGGCTTTCTTATTTGTTGCGTGTACAATTCCATCAGCCCCAATAAGCATTACCCCTTCCGAGAGCGATTCTACCAGCGTCTGGTATTTATTCTCAGCGCTTGCAAGGTCTTTTGCCTGTTTAAGTCTTTGGGAGATGGCTTCAGTGGTAATTACGATGGAGTCAATTAAACCATTCGTGTCTTTTATCAAACTACAATGTGTGCTGAAAATATGTTTCTTACCATTTTGAACATAGATGATATCACCTTTCCAGAAGCCATTTTTAAATAAGCTTTTCATAGCGCTGATACCATTGGTGCCAATGATATCAAACTGAACCAGGTCAAATAGCCGTTGGTTATGGATTGTTGCCATCGAAGTAAATCCGTAAACCGATGCGGCGATGTCATTGAACCCTTTTATCATAAAACGGGGATTTGTAATGATCACGGCTTCGGGGTTGAGATTTTCAGCCTTGTAGCTTACCAAGAGGTTTGTAGCAGCAGTGATACTTTCTTCGGTAGCAAGATGAGTCATTAAAATTTGGATTTAAAAATTCGGTTGGATATTTACGGGCTGTTAAAAGTAAACTAATTTTTTAAAAATAGGAGCCCTGGCATTTTCAGCAAACGCATCGTCTTCAACTACATGTTCTATGAATGAATTACTTATATTATATAATTCCTTTTATAAAAGCATTAATTTCGATTAACAAATAGTTGTTTAACTAACTAACTTCATGCTATGTCAAAAAGGATTATAAAAAAAGTGGCTGTTTTGGGTAGCGGCGTAATGGGCAGTCGTATTGCGTGTCATTTTGCAGGCATTGGTCTGCAGGTGCTTTTACTGGACATGGTGGCGCCGTCCGGCACACCTGAAAGTGAAAACCCGGCCTTGCGAAATAAAATTGTGAATGATGCATTATCGGCGGCCATTAAATCAAATCCCTCACCGGTATATACTCCCGATGTGGTAAAGCGAATAAAGACCGGCAATTTCACGGACAATATAAAAGACATCGCTACCTGTGACTGGGTAATAGAAGTGGTGGTAGAAAGGCTGGACATAAAGCAACTTATTTTTACCGATGTCGAAAAATATCGTAAGCCGGGTACTTTAATTACTTCCAATACATCCGGCATCCCAATCCATTTGATGACAGAAGGGAGAAGCGATGATTTCAAAAAAAATTTTTGCGGTACTCATTTTTTTAATCCTCCCCGTTACCTGCGTTTGCTTGAAATTATCCCCACTCCGTTTACCGATCCGGAAGTGGTAGATTTTTTAATGGACTACGGCAGCCTGCAATTGGGCAAAACCACCGTGTTATGTAAAGACACTCCTGCGTTTATAGCTAACCGTATCGGTGTTTTTGGGATGATGGCCATTATGAATGCAATGGAAAAATTGCAATTGAATATAGATGAAATCGATGCACTCACAGGGCCGGTTATCGGAAGGCCAAAGTCGGCCACATTCCGTACTGCTGATGTGGTGGGGATTGATACATTGGTAAAAGTTGCCAAAGGAGTGTATGACAATTGTGCGGATGATGAAGCAAAGGAACAATTTATAATACCCGTCTGGCTACACAAAATGGTAGAAAATAATTGGTTGGGAGATAAAACAGGACAAGGTTTTTTTAAGAAAACAAAAGGCGCAGGAGGGGAGAAGGAAATACTAACGCTCAATCTTCAAACGATGGAGTACGGTGCAAGGCAAAAGCCAAAGTTTGCCACATTGGAAGCTGCCAAACCTATGGATGATCTGAAGGCGAGGTTAAAGGCATTGTGTGCCGGTACGGATAAAGCGGGAGAATTCTATCGCTTGTTTCACTACAATTTATTTTCCTACATCTCCCACCGCATACCTGAAATCACCGATGAAATATACAGGGTGGACGATGCAATGATGGCTGGTTTTGGCTGGGAAATAGGCGCATTCGAAAGTTGGGATGTTTTAGGAGTTGCTAAAACCATTGCCCTAATGAAAGCAGCCGGCTATTCAGTGGCTCCGTGGGTAGATGAAATGCTTGCAACCGGTGCCTCCACATTCTTTAAAATAGAAAATGGAAGACGTCTGTATTATGATCTTGCCAGCAAAACGTACAAATCAATGCCTGGCGGTGAGGCATTTATAGTGATGAAAAATTTCGCCGGGCAAACTGTGTGGAAAAACAGCGCCTGCCGTGCCTATCATTTAGGAGATGATGTAATCGGACTTGAATGGTACACAAAGATGGGCAGTATTGGTGGCGAAGTGCTGGAAGGCATTCAGAAATCAATCGCCCTGGCCGAAGAGAAGTACAAGGGATTGGTAATCGCAAATGATGGTGCCAACTTCAGCGCCGGCGCTAATGTGGGGATGATCTTTATGCTGGCAATTGAACAGGATTATGATGAGATAGACATGGCCATCCGGATGTTCCAGAACACGATTATGCGCTGTCGTTATTCCGCAATCCCGGTGGTGGTAGCGCCGCACGGACTTGCATTGGGAGGCGCCTGTGAAATGAGTTTGCATGCCGATAAGGTAATCGCCGCGGCTGAAACTTATACGGGCCTGGTGGAAGTAGGTATCGGTGTGATCCCTGGCGGCGCAGGTACCAAAGAGTTTGTACTACGGGCCGCAGATGAAATGCATGAAGGAGAGGTGGATACGATTACACTGCAAAACAGGTTCTTAACAATCGCCACAGCTAAAGTGGCTACTTCGGCGCATGAAGCATATAACCTGGGCATTTATAGAAAAGGAAGAGACCTGGTAAGTATTAACCCGGGGAGAAGAATTGCAGAAGGCAAACAGGCGGTGATCGATCTTTATGATGATGGATATGTAATGCCTGTACAGCGCAATGATATTAAGGTGTTGGGACGAGGAGCGCTTGGCGCCATGCTGGCCGGTATCAATGGAATGCGGCTGGGTAACTATGCCACCGAACATGACGCTACCGTTGCAAAAAAACTAGCCTACGTAATGTGTGGCGGCGACTTAAGCGAACCCACTCTTGTAAGCGAACAATATTTATTAGATCTTGAAAGGGAAGCGTTTCTAAGTCTTACCGGCGAAAAGAAGACGCTGGAAAGAATTCAAAGTATACTCAAGAGCGGAAAGCCCTTGAGGAATTAAAAAGAAAAACCGGTCGGACTAAAGGTCAGACCGGTTTTTCTTTTTAATTCAGTAGCATGTGCCAAATTTTGCTTCAAGATATTACGAACTGCACCCAAATATCCCAATAATCAATATTTGTTTAATACCATGGCGCACTAATCAATGCTGCTACCAATTTCCTTATCTTACACGGATCTGTACAATTGAATAAATCAAAGCAATGAACAAATTCATGGGGGGACTTACATTGGGGATATTTATTACTGCCTCTTTTTTTATCTTTTTTAATCCTCTGAAGAAAAAGATGATCATACCCGATGCTCCCTCAATTGCAACCGAACCTGATTCATCTTCCCGCCAGGCCCAGGTTAAACGGGATTCCACGTTACCAACACCATCCACCACAATATACCGGCCGGGCAAAATTAACAGGGATTCATTGGTACTTTTTGCAAGAACACTTATTGGAACTCCTTATTTGTATGGAAGTACTGATCCTTCTAAAGGACTGGATTGCTCGGGTTTGATTACCTATGTATTTAACCATTTTAATATACCGGTACCCCGTTCATCTTATGAATTTGAAAATATTGGTACAAAAAGATCCCTCGACGAATGCCTTCCGGGTGATGTGATCGTTTTTACCGGCACAGATCCGCTGGAAAGAACCATCGGCCATATTGGAATTGTTACTGAAAAAATCAATGGTATCCCCTCTTTTATTCACAGTAGCAGCGGCAAAGCAAATGGAGTTACCATTACTTCGATGAGTAATAAACTTTACCAGGAAAGATTTGTTGCGGTAATTGATTTGTTAGTCAAACACTAACAAATGTGGTGTATTCTTTCTTCATATGATGCATGCACGTTGCTGGATAGATGTAACCTTTTAAACTAAATAATTGGGAGAAGCAGAAATAAATACCGCCAGGAACCAGCTTATCATCCGTTCTGCATTTTTCTTTTATGGCGATGCCGCAAACGAGGAATTGAGCAGGCAGGTAGCGAAAGATATAGCTGATCATTGGAATGAAGCCAATGGGAAAGTGATTTTTAAAAATCGCTTGTACGATGTATTTTTTGAAGTCACCGGTGAATGGGCCAAAGATCTTCGCCCTGAGGATGTATTTGAAAATACAAATCCCCGCAATAATTATTTTAGGATCGAATCTTATGCCGGTACTGACATCTCCTTTGTAGATGGTATCGGCAGCAATACGGGTTATTTTAAACTGGATAACCTGCTCAACAATTCTACCACTGCTGCCCATGAATATGGACACACGATCGGCCTGCAACATCCAAAGATATTAGACATAAGAGGCAAAGGGCGTCCGGGTATCATGTACCCCCGCGGCACCATCGTGGATGGTCCCTATCAATATAACCCGGCCGCTGCTCCCTTAGAACCAGGCGGAACAATGAACCCATTTACACGCAAGGTTTTGCAGGAAGATATTGACAACCTACGTTTAAGCAAACTCAGCTTTAATCGGTACGGATTCGCCGTAGTGGGCGAGTTTAGTTCTCAATGGCATGAGAAGCATCTGCCATAAAATCACAACGAAACGCTCAATGGGAGGAGTCATAAGATGTTGCAATGTATGAGGCGTAATGAATGATTCCCTTGAGCTGTTTACCATTTAATAATATTTTCAATCTGCACTGCTCATGTATCATTCGCATCTGAAGCAGAGGCAGCGTATTGACAAAACCAAAACTTTCGCTGCGTGTTAACCACCTGTAATATTTTAGCCGTTCATGAATTATAAAATCCATTATCTTCAATCCTTAAACAATCCTCAGCGCATGTCAATTCTTTCTTTAAATAATATTCGAAAAAACTATGGCCCGATACAGGCCTTAAAGGGAGTAAGTTTCGATGTTCCCAAGGGTACTGTTTTTGGAATTCTGGGCCCTAACGGTAGCGGCAAAACGACCATGCTGGGAATCATCATGGATATTTTAAGACCCACCTCAGGTACTTACAAGTTGTTTGACCAAGTGCCCGATGAAACACATCGCCGGCAAATCGGTACTTTCCTGGAAACTCCTAACTTTTACCATTACCTGTCTGCCACACAAAACCTGAAAATAGCCGCGGCCATTAAGGAAAGAGGTGAAGAAGACATCCCAAGGGTTTTGGAAATGGTGAATCTTACCCAACGGAAAGACTCGCGGTTCAGCACCTATTCTTTGGGCATGAAACAACGACTGGCAATAGCCTCCAGCCTGTTGGGCAATCCTGAAGTGTTGATACTGGATGAGCCTACCAATGGATTGGATCCTGTAGGCATCGCGGAGATAAGAACACTAATAAAAAAATTACATCTTGAAGGCAAAACCATTATTATGGCAAGCCATTTATTGGATGAGGTAGAAAAGGTTTGCACCCACGTGGCGATACTGAAAAAGGGCGACCTCGTAGCTACCGGAAATGTCAATGAAATTTTAGCTAATGAAGATATTGTAGAAGTGGGCGCAGCTGATATCAGCAAATTGAAAATGTCTCTTGAAAGATTATCCGGCTACAACAGTATCAGGGAACAGGATCACCTTTTGCAGCTCTTTTATCCTATTGGCGCTACCAACCTGGAAAGTATCAACCGGCATTGTTTTAATGACGACATCGTACTCAATCATCTGCAATTGAAAAAGAAGAGCCTCGAATCCAAATTCTTTGAACTGACCAATTAAATAAACATCTTTTCGTTATGACAAAATTATTGAAGATTGAATGGCTTAAAATTAAGAGTTACAACGCATTTATCATATTAACCAGTTTTTTTGCCCTGGGTGTGGTAGCCCTCAATTACATTGTATACAGCGTCAATAAAAATATGTTCAGCCAGTCGGGTGCCGCCAAAATGCTGGCTCCTTTTTCTCCTTACAATTTTGATAAAACATGGCAGACCACTACCTATACCACAGGATGGATATTATTGCTTCCTGCATTGCTGATCATGATTTTGGTAACCAATGAATTTTCTTTCCGTACACATCGGCAGAATATTATTGATGGACTGAGCAGAAAGCAATTTATCGACGTGAAAATAATGATGACGGTAATTGCCGCATTGGGTGCCACGTTAATTGTGGTGATTACGGCGTTGGTATTTGGCTGGGCTTCCGGCACTCCATTTTCATTAACCGGTATTGCGCATGTGGGCTATTTCTTTCTAAAGGCCTTAACTTATAATATGGTGGCTTTACTGATTGGTGTATTGATCCGGCGCACAGGATTCGCCATCGGCGTTTTCTTTATTTACATGGGGCTTGAAAATTTTATCTCACAGTTACTCGATGTATGGAGTATTAAATTGCGCAGGGATTCTGCTATTGATTTGGGGAGTATGGGCGATTACCTGCCGATGAATGCTGCAGACGGATTACTCACATTTCCTGACAATCCATTAAAGGGGATGGCAAAAGGTATCATGCCAACGGATTATACTTATATTGTATGGACATTGAGCGTGGTGTATCTTTTATTATTTTACTGGTGGAGCAGTAACAGGATGTTAAAGACAGACCTGTAATTTTTTGACATTGACGATTTTCTACCTGGCATCTTTTAATATTAAATTATAGATCAACATGAAGATTATATCCGGCTTCATAATAGTGATTACCACACTGGTATCCTGTGTGTCACAAAAGAAAGAAAGTGTACCTGACGCATCCCTGTTGCCATTGGCCGGAACCTGGCAGCTGGTTACAGGAACCCTCATAGAAAAAGGGGATACAACCGTTACCGATTACACTAAAAAAATATCTTTCATTAAAATTATCAACGATAGCCATTTTGCTTTTTTGCAGCATGATTTGAATAAAGGAAAGGATTCTGCTGCGGTTTTCGTAGCGGGCGGCGGGCGTTATTCGCTTAAAGACAGCCTGTACACCGAACACCTCGAATACTGCAATGACCGGAACTGGGAAGGGAATGATTTTGCCTTCACCATCGAGATAAAAAATGACACACTTGTTCAGCGGGGAGTAGAGAAGGTTGAAAGTGCAGGAGTAAACAGGATAAATATCGAGAAGTATACCAGGGTTAAAAAGTAATTTTTACAGATTTTTCATTTAAAAAGCCACACCCCCATATAATCTCCTGATCCGATTGTACCATTTCTAATGTGGGATCGCTTGTTGTATGGATGGGTTATATTCATCATTTCTTTTTCCAATTAAATTAGGGAGATATTTTACCTTGTAAAATATGGAGTCTGGATGGACGCAAGCTCCGTTCATAAACTACCACTTAAATTTATAATCAGCCATTTACTCAATAGATGGCTTTTTTACGTTTTTTTATATTTATTTTCTATATTTTAGGTATCTAAACATTTCTTTATGAACAAAACAGGATTAACTGGCTTATTGTTAACACTGGCCTTCTATGCGTTTGCACAGCCCCGGCTTCCAAAAGATTATTACTGGAAGAAATTACCGAACGGACTGGAACTTGTGGTAATCGAAAACCATAAAGTGCCACTGGCTACCATTGAAATTGCCGTGAAAAATGGTGCCTATACGGAGGGGCCTGAATATAGTGGATTGAGCCATTTATTCGAACACATGTTTTTTAAAGCGAACAAGGATTATCCCGACCAGGAAAAGTTTTTAAAACGCACACAGGAACTCGGCGCCATATGGAACGGCACTACCGGCGAAGAAAGGGTAAATTATTATTTCACATTTGATAAGGATAGCCTGGATGCCGGTCTTAAATTTATGAATGCAGCCATCCGCTTCCCCATCTACCGTAAAGAAGACATGGAAAAGGAGCGGCCGGTGGTTGATGGTGAATTTCAAAGGGCAGAAAGTGATCCTGGCTTCCAGTTGTGGTTTGAAACCCAAAAAAAATTATGGGGCGACCTGATGACGCGTAAAAATCCAATAGGCGACCACAACGTTATCAATACTGCGACACCGGAAAAGATGATGATCATCAAAGGAAAGTATTATCATCCAAATAATTCTCTGCTGGTTATCTGCGGCGATCTCGATCATGAAGAGGCATTCAGGCGGGCAGAAGAAATCTTTGGCAGCTGGGAAAACAGTGGATTCAAACCCGAAGAAAAATATCCAATACCTGAATTTGCACCCTTAACTTCCACCAAATATTTTGTAAAAGAATCTTCCCTGGCGCAAACCCCTTATGTTAATTATTACTGGCAGGGGCCCGATTACCGGCATGATTCGGCAGGCACTGTAATAGCCGACGTTTTCTCAACCATACTCGGCTTAAACGCTTCCAAACTGCAGCAGGCATTGGTTGATAAAGGTCTGGCGACCTATGCCGGCATCAGCTATCAAACGCTTAAATACGTAGGTCCGATAAGTATTTTTGTGGTACCCAATCCAAACAAACTAAAAGAATGCCACCAGGAACTTATGAAACAAATAAAAATGTTTGGGGATAACGATTATTTCACTGATGAGCAATTGGCTACAGCAAAGCAGATCATGCAACGTAATAATATTCGCCGGCTCGAAAAGCCTTCTTCTCTGCCCAGCCAACTAACCTATCAATGGTGCAGCACATCTTACGAATACAATACGGATTACATTCAAAACTGCATGAGCGTAACGAGGGAGGATATTCAAAAATATGTAAACAGGTATATTAAAGACAAACCTTACGTAGCCGGAATGATCATCAATGAAACAATGAATAAGGCTGCTAAAACTTCTGAATTTTTTACCCCCGATTTATAAATCAAAAAATTGTTTCTTTATGAATACATTTTTTTTAATTACAAAAAATACGCTGGCCTTTTTGTTGTTGTGCATGGTAATGCCGGCGATGGCACAAAAAAGCGCTGCTTATGAAATGAATGTGGATGGTGTTAAAGTCATTGTTCAACCCAGTGGAAATGAGATAGTGGAAATTCAAACCATTATCAAGGGCGGTGTACAAAATTACCCAACTACCCTGCAGGGAATTGAAAGTATTTCCATTTCCGCTTTAACAGAATGCGGCACTTTAAAAGATGATAAAAATTCTTTCAAAAATAAATTGGACAAGGTAAGTGCCCAGGTAAATGGCTTTTCAGGAATGGATTATGCCAGTTTTAACATGAACTGTATCAAGAGTGATTTCGACGTGGTATGGCCACTGTATGTAGATGCATTAACGACTCCCCGGTTTGATCAAAAAGAGTTTACCCGTATTAAACAGGATGCCATTAACGCGTTAAAAGCACAGGCTTCGGACCCCGATTATTCCATATCCAAGATGGCCAGGCAAAGAGCCTTTGCAGGTAAAGCTTACGCGAAAAGCCCTGAAGGAACAGAGCAATCAATCTCGAAAATTACTGCAGCACAGGCAAAAGCTTATTATCAATCCATCTTAACTAAATCGAGAATGCTGATTGTGGTAGTGGGAGAAATAGAGAAAGATGAATTGGCTTCCCGGATCAGGCAAATGCTGTCTACCATTCCTGCCGGCAAACCCTTTGTTTTAAAAAAAGAATCCTTTGCTGCGCTGAAGAATACTTTCGCGGCGGAAAAAAAGGATTTGGCAACCAATTATATCCAGGGCATTGCGGGTGGACCTGCACCCGGTACACCGGAATTTAACGCGTTCCAATTGGCCATGCGAATCTTTTACAATCGTCACTTCCTGGAGATCCGCACAAAGAACGGACTGTCTTATGCTCCTGCCACCTGGTTCGACGGAGGAGCCACGCCTTCAGCAAATATATTTGTGTCTACTACTGATCCCAATAAATATATTTCAACCGCGAGGTCTCTTATTGAAAAGATTAAAAAAGATGGTTTCACAGCCGAAGAGGTAAAAGATATGAAGACAACTTACCTCACAAGTTTTTTTTACAGGCAGGAGACAAATAGCGCCCAGGCGGCTTCGCTTGTGGTAAACGAGGTATTGCACAACAATTGGAAAAGAGCATTAACATTGAATGAAGATGTAAAGAAAGTGTCTGCGAAAGATATTGACAATGCTTTTAATAAATACATTAACACCATTAGCTGGTCGTACCAGGGTAATCCGGATAAAGTAAACCCTTCATTGTTTATAGCTACCAAAAATACAAAGGACGTATTACCCAAATCAAAAATAGCACCCACGAAAAATAATTAAACAACAGGGGGCCTCTGAAAAGGGGTCATCCAATTTATTTACTGCACAACTGTTGCAGCGCTGCTTCCAGGGATGGATATAAAAAGGAAAACCCGGCATTACGTAATTTTTTGCAATTCACTGTGGTACTTTTCAATACTTCAGTACTTCTTTCGCCCAACATGATTTTTAAAGCGATCGCCGGGATATGTATTGGGATATAAAATTTCCCTTTAATCTGCCTGGCAAGTTCCATGGTCAATTCTTTATTGGGTACAGGATTTGGAGCTACGGCATTATAGCTGCCGGAAAATTGCTGGTTTTCTATTGCTGCACCGTATATCCTGCAGAGGTCATCAATATGTATCCAGCTTACTACCTGCTTTCCATTGCCCAATATACCCGCAATCCCAAACTGAACAGGCTTTTTAAATTCTGTCAGTGCTCCGCCATCATTGCTCAAAACAATGCCGGTTCGTAGCTTCACCAGTCTTACACCCATTTTTTCCAGCGGCTCAATACTTTCTTCCCATAGTTTACAGGTTTCTCCCAGGAAACCTGCGTCGGGCTGATCCGTTTCTACAAAGCCTCCTTTAAGAGGCGAAGGGTCTTCTCCATACCAGCCAATTGCTGAAGCGCTTACTACAGCCTTCACCTTATGGCAGTTATTTTGCAAAGCCCTGATGAGTAAAGCGCTGCTCTCTGTACGGCTCTTTACTATTTCGGTTCTATAGGTTGGTGTCCACTTTTTATCAACCACTCCGGCGCCGGCGAGGTGAATAATATAATCTGCTTTTTGAATGGCCGCGGCATCAATGGTTTGTTCTTTCACGCTCCATAATGCATAGGAAATGTTTGGATCAGCAGGGCTTGGAACCGGCATTTTTCTTGTTAGAATAATAACACTGTAACCTTCGATGGTCAAATATTTTGTTAATTGTCGGCCAATCAAGCCAGAACCGCCGGTAATTAATACTGTTTCCATATTTTAGTTAAATACTTGCTGCTTATGTAAAAACAAAAATGGTTGCATCTTGTTGACATTCACAAAATCATTGAAGTTAAAAAGCTTAATTTTATTATTGTAAAGATAGCCATACTATGAAAGGAATAATTTATGTAACGTGTTTATTGCTGCTACCCGTCATCGCCTTTTCTCAGCGCATTACCTATTCTGAACCCCAGCGGGAAGATAACAGGGATATTAACTTTGATATTATTGGCAAGATGAATAATAACATCATCGTATTCAAAAACGCGAAGTGGAAATATGCTGTTTCTGTTTACAATGCCGCCGATATGGAATTGAAGGAAAAGGTAGATCTTGATTTTATCCCTGATAAAGCATTCAACGTAGAATACATCGCTTTTTCCGATAATTTTTATTTTATATACCAGTACCAAAAAAGGGGTATTGTTTATTGCATGGCTGCAAAGATGGATGCTAACGGCCACTTAATCGATCAGCCGATTCAACTGGATACTACTCATATTGGTGGCTTTGGCGATAATAAAATATATAGCACCATCAACAGTGATGATAAGAAACACATCATGGTTTTCAAGATCCAAAAGAAAGATGACCAGTTTAATTTTCTTACGATATTGTTCAATAATAAGCTCGAGATGGTGCATAAGTCCCGCCTGGTAACTGATTACGACGAACACAACGATGTATACAGCGACTTTTTGCTTGACAACGATGGTAATTTTCTTTTTTCAAAGTCCGTTAAAGCAAATAACCGTTCCAATATATCCGGGCTTTCCCTTGTCACCAAAGCGCCCTTTGCCGATACCTTTTCTATAAAGAAAATAAACCTGAGCAAGTTTTTTATTGATGAGATAAAAATTAAAATTGACAACGTCAATAAGCGTTACCTCCTCAGTTCTTTTTACTACCCGGAAAAACGCGGAAATATTGACGGGCTGTTTTGTTCAATTTGGGATGTGAAAGGCGATAGCGCTTACACCACAGTATTTACCAAACTAGACGAAAGCATACGGGCGATCGCCAAGGCTAAAGGGAACATGAAGTTTGCTTTCAATGATTTTTTCATCCGGCATATTTTATTAAAAAAAGATGGCAGTTTCCTGATCGCGGCTGAAGATTACTCTTCGCAAACCAGCAGCAGCAGCGGATGGAATCGTTGGGATTATTTGTATGGCTCTCCTTTTTCGCGGCCTTACAATTATTACTATTATAGTCCGGCTTACGGAGGGTACTACTACCGCCCATACAACAGCTTTGGCAATGCTCAAAGCACGCGGTATTACTACGATAATATCCTGCTTCTTTATATTAGTAAAACAGGCCGCGTAGAATCAGACAGGATCATTAACAAGGAACAATATGCGGATGATAATGATAACTTCTTGTCTTTTTCCACATTCATTACTGAATCCGAAATACATTTTCTTTTTAACCTTATTGAAAAAAGAGATAAGCTGCTTACCGATAACACCATCACATCAAATGGCGAATTGAAACGCAATCCTACCATAAAGAGTCTTGAACCGGGTTATGAATTTATGCCTAAGCTCAGCAAACAGATTGGTGCAAGGCAAATTGTAATCCCATGTTCATTTCGTAACCAGATTTGCTTTGCAAAAATTGATTTCTAACAGGAAGCTTTTCGTGTTTTATATATTTAAAGATAAAAGCAAAGGTATTTTCATCTGCTTCAGGCGGTCATTTTCGTATGCAGTAAAATATTAAGAAGTTACAAGCCCTTCCCAATTATTTAAGGGAGACATTCTGCAGAAATGCGGACTAACAAATTTTAAAGTTGGTTGAAGACAAGTAGATACTAACTGATCAAGCAAATAATACGGATGAGCTTTGATCCAATGCAAAAGGAGGCAAGTAGTTTGAACTATCTGCCTCCTTTTGCTTGATGAATATGACGTAGGCCGGTTAAAAGTCCAGGCCCAGACTTAAATTTAATACAGGCTTGTGTTTGAAAAAGCCGTTCATTTCCCAACCACAATCAAATCTTACAAAGTAGCCCAGTAAAACGCTCCTGGCGCCAAAACCGTACCCACCGGCAAGCGGGCCTAATCCACCTACTTTCTTAAGTATTTGGATGGGAGGGTCTCCGATGATTTGGGTTGGGCGGGCAATCTTGCCATATTTCCCGTTCCATGCTTCACCTAGATCGATGAATTGAACAAGTTGAAAATTACGTAAGAAGGCATTGTTTATTGGGCGATTGAATAAAGTAGCAAATACGGGTAACCGAAACTCACTGTTAAGCACTACATTATTGTTTCCATTGGCTACATTCTGGCTAAAGCCTCTTAAGTTTACTGCAAGGGTTTGAAAAACATAATTCTCCGCAGTAGAAGGTGGGTTATTGTTAAATTTCGGAAACAGATCCCCATCTGTACCTCCTAAATAGTAAATCGTTTTTTGATCTCCCCAACTGAATTCAGCTGCTGCACGGCCGGCCCAAATAAAGTTCCGGTAAATGGGGTAATAGTACCGGGCATCTACGCCCCAGTTGAAATTATACTTACCAAGTGGTTGACCAGGGTTGACGAGGTTTGGTTTGGTTACCTTATTGATTTCGTAATTCCAATCAAAGTAGAATTTATACCGTAGCCCGTTCCAGATATTTTGGGTTGGGTTAAGCGTGTTGTCATACACATATTCAAGATGGGTGGTAATATATTTTTGCTTTTGATCGGGTTCCTTTAAACTTTGGATATCCCTTACATCAGTATAAAAAACACTTCTGTCGCTTCTGATACCAAGATCCAGTTTTAATTTTTTGGAATTGTCGAAAGGATATGAAACGCTTCCCTGGTAGAGATTCGTATATATTCTGCCATTCGATGCACCCAAAACATTCCTATAATAGGTAAGTCCCCAATCGAGCCTTCTTTTAAAATTCGTATAGCTCATCAGCCATTCATTATCCCTCAAATTAGAGGATAACTTAAAGGCGCCAGTAATCTTTACATCTTCCAGCAATTCGGAAGTACCCAACCGTATCAGGCCGTTCAGTACCGTGTTGGAAGATAAATTGATAGGGCCCTGGCCGAAACCATAGGGCTGGTAACGATTGTACAGTACAGAGTTGTTAAAGGAAACTCCGCCATAATCAGCTCCAAATTTCACAGGTTTGTACACATATAACTTGGCTCTTTTGAGTACGTCGTTTCTTTCAAAATCGGCATTTTCAGCGGCTCTGCTACTGTCCTTTTTTTCATTTTCAAATTCCGTCTGGAAAAGATTGTTTTGATTTTGGGCAGTGTCCTTATTATTGAGCGGCTTATCATATTTGTCTGTTGAAGATTTTTCAATCTTATCCGTCATCACTATTCCTTTCATGTATTCGGTAGGCGGCACGGTAACATTACGACGGCGAAGTACATTCTCATCGATTTTTAGCTTGTACAAAGTTTTTTCATCGCTCTGCCTGGTTACCTCGCTCACCTGGTTATTTTCCCCGGCAATTCTTGTTTCTGCCACACTGCTCTCATAATTTGTTAAAGGGAATGTATAAGCAGAATCCTCTGAAAGTGCAATCACTGCAATTGAATCCACATCCGTTTTTTTGTATACCCTCAGTGTGCTGTCGACATCTTTGAGGGAAGGGTTTCGTAAAATTTCATCTGCGATTAAAACAAGCGTATCGAGGCCTGCAGTGCGGGTGTTGAAAAAGCCTGCATACCGGTTGGCAACGCCATTTTCATCACTGATAAAAGTAAAATGATTCGTGTTATAAGGGGTAGGATAACGTGCATTTCCATATTTTAAATGGGACAATTGAGTGATCTGGTTGATCTCCCAGTCCTTGCCAAAATTGTTGATCAGGAAAATATTATACCTGCTTTTGCCGGGTAACACTGTATCGCCGGATTTTGCATTTGGATCGGGGCGGTTACTGGCAAACAAAATCCCTGTTTTGCCCGGAAATTGTACAAAAGTGGCATCCAGGTCGTCATACACATCATTGGTGATCTGCTGTACTTTTTCGTTTTCCAGGTCGAAAGTAAAGATGTCTGTATGGCCGTTCTTAACAGCGCTTAATAAAAGCATTCTGCTCGATACCATATATTTTACATCCTGAATTTGCTGAAATTTATCGGTAAGGTCATATTCCGGAGCTTTTTGCCTGCTCGCCACATCATATACAAATAACTTAATTTTTCCCTGCAGTTTGTATATCACCACCAACCTGGTTCCTTTGGGGTCCCATGCCATGATAGGATAGTCTGGATTGGTTTCGTTTTTGTAACTTCTTACACCGTACTGAAGTAAGGTGGTGAAATCAAAATCCTCGCTTAGTTTTAATTTAACCAATCCTTTTTTATATTCCACTACCGCAAAGGAATTATTACGTGCCACAGGATTTACATTGATGCGGTAGTAATCGTGTCGTTTATCAATATCAAAGCTTTCAATATAATTTCCCTTGGGATAAGGTTTTCTCCTGGAGATATCTTTATAATACTTATCGTCTTCAAATTCCATAAAGTCGGCCAGCACCGCTTTGAACTTTTTCTTGCAGATCTGCTGGCAGGCCCTGTTTAAATTTTTATAGACCCTTGCCAGGTAGAGTAAATAGGTGACATTTTCTTTTTTGTATTTTTCTTCGATATAATGCCAGAACGAATGACCGGCCAATTGCGGCTTTTCAAAAGCAAACTGGTAAAAGTTCTTATAGTTGCCGCTAAGGATTTCGCTTTTTAATTCATCATCTAGAGCGGTACTCCAGTTTTCGCCTGCAAAAGCCACATAGCCATCGGTAAGCCATTTTGGTAAATCAAGCAAGGCCTGGTTTCCGGCTACTTCCCCCAGGTCGTCACCAAATAAAATGTTATCAGTTAAAATGCGTGCAATGCCCTCCCGGATTTGTTTTTTCAAATGTGCATGATCCCCATTGAAATACACCACCATTTTATTATTCACCAATTGAGTAGCCCCGCCGGTGATCTGCCAGTCGATACCCATGCCAATATTGGATTGCTGCATATCTGCAAATTCGTTGTAGACAATAATATTAGCCCTTCTTTGAAGGCTATATTCAGTGAAGCCTTCTATTTTGGGAGCCTCTTCCTCTGCAACCTGCGCCACAAATTTTGCAAGCTCCTGGCCATTTTGATTGAAATAAGTATTGAAGTTTCTAGTCTGGTAATACTGCCATTTAAACTTTTTATATTGAACCCTGTTTCTACCAAACTCAACAGCATTTACCTGAGCCGATACAGAATAGGAGCCAAGCAAAACAATACATAAGATTGTGATAATTATTCTGAACTTTGCCATACTGAATGTCATATTAATTAATAAAGTTGCTCTAGTGAAATTAATCATAAAAATATCGCTTTAATAAGTAAACAAATTGCTAATGTTAAAAATAAAATCATTTTCTTTTAATCCCATCCAGGAAAACACTTACCTGCTTTACAACGAATTGAAAGATTGCATTATTATCGATCCAGGCTGCTATTTTGATGAGGAAAAAGAGTCATTGAAAAAGTTTATTGAACAAAATAATTTGCATCCAACTTTGCTGTTAAACACACATTGTCACCTCGACCATGTGTTTGGAAATAAGTTTATAGCCGACACCTATCAACTAGCACTTCATATCCATGAAAAAGAAAAACTGGTATTGGCATATGCACCTACTTCCGGGCTGATGTACAATTTACCCTTTGATAATTATACGGGGGAATTTATTTTTTTAAAAGAGGGTGATAAGATCACACTAGGACAGGACGAATTACAAATAATAGAAGCCCCCGGCCATTCGCCCGGCAGTATTTGCTTTTATTGTTCTAAACAAAATTTTATAATCGGTGGGGATGTGCTTTTCCGTGGGGGCATTGGCAGAACAGACCTGCCATTGGGAGATCATATGGGATTACTGAATAACATCAAAGCCAAATTATTGGTATTGCCTGCGGAAACAGTCGTGTATAGCGGCCATGGCCCGGCAACCACTATCGGGGAAGAGAAGAGAAACAATCCGTTCCTAAATTAATCCTCCTCCACCGGATATTAATTCCAATGTGGGGTTTTGCGAAGAAATATGGACAAATTTGATCCTAATCGTTTACGAAATAGGTAAATTGAATTGAATGAAGGCTGTCTCACAGCCAAAGTAAAACCTTTTAGGTTATTTTCGCGTTGTAATAAATAAAATAGAAAGATATGTTGAAGTTGCCCATTTATTTAGACAACAATGCCACAACGCCGATGGACCCACGGGTGTTGGAAGCAATGACCCCTTATTTTTTGGAACATTTCGGAAATGCGGCAAGCCGTAATCACCCGTTTGGCTGGGAAGCAGAAGAGGCAGTGGATTATGCCCGTGAACAGGTAGCCAAACTAGTTGGAGCAGATCCAAAAGAAATTATTTTCACCAGTGGAGCCACGGAAGGGGATAACCTGGGAATAAAAGGTGTATATGAAATGTATGCAAGTAAGGGAAATCATATCATCACAGCTACCACCGAACATAAAGCGGTGTTGGATACCTGCAAACACATAGAAAAATTAGGTGGGGAAGTAACCTATTTACAGGTAAAATCGGATGGGCTGATCGATTTAAAAGAATTGGAAGCTGCGATTAAGCCTACCACCATTTTAATAGCCATCATGTATGCCAACAATGAAATTGGCACCATTCAACCCATTCATGAGATAAGTACCATTGCAAAAAAACATGGAGTATTGCTTTTTACCGATGCAACGCAGGCTGTGGGGAAAATACCCGTAGATGTAAATAAAGATGGAATTGACCTGATGGCATTTAGCGCTCACAAAATGTATGGACCTAAAGGGGTAGGAGCCTTATATGTGCGCCGGAAAAACCCAAGAGTAAAAGTTACCGCACAAATGGATGGAGGCGGCCACGAAAGAGGTATGCGCAGCGGCACTTTAAATGTACCAGGCATTGTAGGATTTGGAAAAGCCTGCGAAATATGCCGGCTTGATATGGAGGCAGATACAAAACGCATCAGCAAATTAAGAGATAAACTGGAAACAGAATTGATGAAGCTCGAAGAAGCTTATATCAATGGAAGTACCGAACATAGGCTACCACATGTTACTAATATTTCCTTTAAACATGTAGAAGGTGAAGGCTTGTTGATGGGATTTAATAAAAATATAGCGTTAAGTTCTGGTTCAGCCTGTACATCCGCCTCCCTCGAACCTTCATATGTATTAAAGGCATTGGGGCTGGGCGATGATCTGGCACATAGTTCGCTCAGATTTGGATTGGGAAGATTTACAGACGAAGAGCAGATCGATTATACAATCAGGGCAATCAGTGAAACCGTTTTAAAATTAAGAGACATGAGCCCATTGTGGGAAATGTATAAAGAAGGAATTGATTTAAGCAAAATCGAGTGGGCAGCGCATTAAGCAATTAGCAAATTACGCAATTAACCAATTTGAAAATTAGCTTTTGATGAATGCGGCAGTAATTTTCACATTTTCCAATTTTCACATTTTTAAATTAAAAACATGGCATATTCAGAAAAAGTAATAGATCACTACCAAAATCCAAAAAATGTTGGAACGTTGGATAAAAGTAGTAAGAATGTAGGCACTGGCCTTGTTGGAGCGCCCGAGTGCGGCGATGTTATGCGGCTTCAAATACAGGTAGACGATGAAACCGGCATGATAACAGATGCGAAATTCAAAACTTTTGGTTGCGGTTCTGCAATTGCCTCATCCTCTTTGGCCACTGAATGGCTGAAAGGCAAAAGCATTGATGAAGCTTTAACAGTAGATAACATGGACTTTGTCGAGGAATTGAACCTTCCACCGGTTAAGATCCATTGTTCAGTGTTGGCAGAAGATGCCATCAAAGCGGCCATCAATGATTACAGGGTAAAGAATGGCAAAGAAACCATCAAGTTTGAGGAAAGTGTAGTGCATTAAAAAGCCTCCCCCAACCCCTCCGAAGGAGGGGCTTAAGAAGAGTATACAAATTCTAAGTATTAAATAAGAAATGAAGAGTATTGATTTGAATAGTGAAAATAACTCTGTATTGCCAGAGTCTAAGAACCCTCCTTCGGAGGGCAGGGAGGCCGGCATTTTCATAAGCGAAAAGGCAAAGTCAAAAGTAATCAACCTAATGCAGGATGCGGGACTTGGAGAAGACCCATCCTATTTTTTGCGGGTGGGAGTAGTTGGCGGCGGATGCAGCGGCCTGAGTTATAAAATGGATTTTGACAATGAACAAAAACCTATGGACCAGGCTTTTGAAGACAAGGGAATTAAGATTGTAACGGACTTAAAAAGCTTTTTGTACCTCGTGAATACCGAACTGGAGTTCAGCGATGGGTTAAATGGCAAGGGTTTTTATTTCAATAATCCCAACGCCAGCAGGAGTTGTGGCTGTGGGGAAAGTTTCGCCGTATAAGATATTTTTATTAAAAGAATAGGCCCGGTTCATTTTTGAGCCGGGCCTTTGATTGTGCGCAATTTTTTTAAAGTGATCGATTCTTGATTGGTGATTATATGACCTTCTTGTGTGCTTTCGGTGGCACGGGTGGCGGTGGTGGTGGAGGCGGGGGAGGAGGTGGCGGGGCCAATTGTGTATCAGGTGAAGCAGCCGGAACCGGCGGAGGTGGCGGAGGTGGAGGGGGCACTTGTAGCTGCTCTGTAGGGGGAAGAGGCGGAGGTGGCGGGGGTACAGGCTTGTTGTGCGACTGGGCTGTCAATTGGCCTGCAACCAGGCCAATGGCCATAGCCATAATAATTTTTTTCATATTGAAATTTTTTCATGAGATGCAGGGGGCAGATTAATCCATAAAAAAATCCCGCCAAAGAGGCGGGACTGTGCAGTTGGTTTTGGTAAACAACTATGGTGTAAAAATCTTTGAACCTTTACTCGTCGCTATTTTCGCTTTTCAGCTAATAACGCTATGATTCAAAGTTCTAATAAGCAGGGTAATGGAAAAATTAAGCAGTTAGTAGTCTAACAGTTTTTTTAAAGTTACTGTCTGCTTCTATTGACACTGACATTATCCGAAATGCTGCTTTTGAAACATAAATTTATTTTCAATTATTCCGCTTTTGAAGAGTTAGTAAACACAAGCATGGTCTACATTGAAGTGTGTGATGTGTATAAGCAGTTAATAATCAACTATCTAATGGAATGATTCGCTAAACTTTGAAGCAACTAAACTATTTATAAAAAAAATCTACTGTGTCGCAACTATTATTTGAAATACATGGTAATAAGGAGAAAACCCAGGGCGTGAACAGGGAGTTGAATGAAGTTTTTTTATGAACAGGGGATTAACGATCTCGATTGAATCATTTAGTGACTTGTTTATCACAACAAATATCTAAACAACAAATTCTTTACCTGCTAAATGGTAAATTGCACACAATTTATAATTCATGTGGAGTATTTGTAAAAAGGAGTTGCACCAGTTTTTCAGTAATCTTTCCGGTTACATTGCCATTATTTTGTTTTTATTGGTGAACGGCCTTTTTTTATTCGTATTGAAAGACAGCAATCTATTTGATTTTGGATATACCACACTGGATACTTTTTTCGAACTGGTACCATGGGTATTAATTTTTTTAGTGCCGGCACTAACCATGCGATCATTGTCTGAAGAGTTCAAAGCAGGCACCTTCGAAATCTTACTTACGCGGCCGGTCACCAAATGGCAAATCGTTTCAGGTAAGTACCTTTCGATTTTAGTGGTGCTCATTTTTGTAATTGTACCCACATTCATTTATGTTTTCACAATTAAGAAGCTCAGTGCAGAAGGAGGAATTGACAGCGGCGGCATAACCGGTAGCTATATCGGACTCTTTTTGTTGGCATCCGTATTTGCCGCCATCGGGTTGTGCTGTAGCAGTTTTACCAATAATGCTGTAATTGCTTTTCTGATCAGCGCCTTTTGCTGCCTCCTGCTTTATTTTGGCTTTAATGCGGTAAGCAAGCTGCCCGCATTCTTGGGCAAAGCCGATTATTATATTGAAATGATCGGAATTGATTTTCACTACCGTAGTGTAAGTCGCGGATTACTCGATAGCCGCGATGTAGTTTATTTTGGCAGCCTTATTGCAATATCCCTGTTCATCACCGTTAAAAATCTGTATAAGCGTTAACCCTTAATGAAAGCAGTTCCCAATAAAATATTCAACAGTAAAATAGCTTTGCCTTCGGTGATCATCCTGCTCCTTGCCATCAATTGGTTGGCGGCATCTTTTCATGCAAGCATAGATTTTACGAATGAAGGGCGGTTCACGCTTTCCAATTCTACCAAAACTGTTTTAAAAAATCTGGATAGCACGATAGATATTACCGTTTTTCTGGAAGGTGATATCAGGTCTGAGTTTAAGAAATTGGCTAACAGCACCAGGGAGCTCCTGGAAAATTTCAAAAATTACGGGGGGAAAAACATCCAGTACCATTTTGAAATTCCCGGGGAAGGGTTGGATGATTCCGCAAAAATAAAAGTATTTGAATCGCTGATCTCAATGGGATTGCGCCCCACCAGTCAGAAAGTGCAGGTGAAGGAAGGTGAAGGCAATAATAATCGCCAGGTATTTCCCGGCGCACTGATCAGGTATCACGACAAAACCATTGCCATTGACCTGTTGCAGGGACAGGTGCAGAAAAGTGTTTTCAATTCAGGTGACCTTTTAGACAAGCAATCGCTGAATAGCGCCGAAGCATTGCTGGAATACAAGTTCGCGAATGCCATTCAGCAACTAACCCAAAAACATGTGCCTATTGTCGCTTATGCGTATGGTAATGGCGAGCCGAGGTACGGATTTCTGCCGATAAATGATGTTTTTGAAACACTTGGTAGAAATTTCATTGTAGATACTGTAAATATAAAGTCGCAGCCATTTATTTCGCATGAATATGATGCAGTGGTGATCGTAAAGCCTTTGGATAAGTTTACGGATGATGATAAATTCAAGCTGGATCAGTATGTGATGAACGGCGGGAAGCTGCTATTTTTTATCGATGTTTTATATGCTGAAAGAGACAGTCTTCAAAATGGTGAACTAATCGCTTATGCGAGAGATTTGAACCTGAATGACCTGTTGTTCAGGTATGGAGTGAGAATAAATCCAGACCTGGTGGCGGATAAGCATGCTGATGTAATCCCTGTGGAAGTAGGTAGTGTAGGCGGACAAAGTCAAAAACAATTCTTGCCATGGGTCTATTCACCGCTGTTGCAGCCTGGTTCAACAAATGCAATCGTTAAAAACCAAGCGGATGTTTTGGCGCAATTTGCAAATTCTATTGATACGGTGGAAGCGCCGGGGATTACTAAAACTATATTGCTTTCCACTTCAGCCAATTCTTACGCGATGGCTACACCGGCCCGGGTGCAACTGAGCAGTTTACAAACGGAAGAAGATGTAAGTAAATTCAATCGAAAGAATATCCCGGTAGCTGTTTTGCTGGAAGGGAAATTTTCTTCTCTTTTTTCAAATCGTGTCAGCCAGGCGCAGCTCGATACACTTAAATATTATGGTTTTAGTTTTATGAGAGAGCCTCTGACTCCAGGCAAAGTGATCGTGGTAAGCGATGCTGATATTGTTATGAACCAGGTTTCAGAAGCAATTGGCCCGCTACCCATGGGAACCAATAAATACACAAAAGTGAGTTATGCAAACAAGGATTTCTTTTTAACCTGTACTGAATACCTCGCTAATAAAAATAACATCCTGGATGCAAGGGCAAAAGATTATACGTTGCGGTTATTAGATGTAAAGAAAGTTGAGGAAGAACGAAATTTTTGGCAGGTAATAAATATTCTTTTTCCTATCGCTCTTGTCTGCCTGTTTGCTTTAATCAACCAACGATGGAGAAAGGTAAAATATACAAAGGCCTAGATCTGCAAAGCGGAACGAATCACCGGCTCCTTATAATAAATAAGCATGGATCATAAACTACTCATATACCTGGTTTTTGGCGCTATCGTTATCCTCGCGTTAATTTTTGACCTGGGGTTGCTGAGTAAAAAAAATAAGGTGATTACTCTTCGGGTTGCACTGGTACAAACCATCTTTTGGGTGCTGCTGGCATTGGCTTTTGGCATTTTTATCTGGTTCGAAAATGGCATGGAAGATACCATCCAATACATCTCTGCTTACCTGCTCGAGTGGTCACTTTCTATTGATAATATCTTCGTGTTCATTATTATTTTTTCATTTTTTGGCGTGGAAGAAAAAAATTATTCCCGGGTGCTGTTGCTGGGTATTTTGATGGCGGTCATTTTCAGGATACTCTTTATCAGTCTTGGTAGTGAACTCGTAGCCAGGTTTGAATGGATCATGTACATTTTTGGTGTATTCCTTGTTTATACCGGGGTTAGCATGTTTTCTCATGTTGGAAAGGCAGAATTTGACCCGGAAAGAAATTGGGCGTTTAAACTGATGAAGCGGTATTTACGCACTACCAATGAAGAACCTAACGGGCGCTTTATCATTCGGAAGGACCAAAAGTGGTACCTTACTACGCTTTCTATGGTAGTAATCATGCTGGGCCTGATCGATATTGTTTTTGCAGTAGATTCAATTCCGGCCGTCTTTTCGATCATACCTGATCCCGGGAAAAAGCTATTGATCTATTCATCTAATATTTTCGCCGTATTGGGCCTGCGAAGCCTGTTTTTCTTACTCCATGGTGCAGCCAGCAGGTTCGATTTTTTGCAGCAGGGCATTGCCATTGTACTCGTATTTATTGGTATTAAAATGCTGATCGTTGAATGGGTACACATCCCTGTTTGGATATCATTACTGGTGATTGTCTTCTGTATTGTGGGATCCATCACTTATTCAATCAGCCATAACAGGAAAATAGAAATGGCCGATGAAGGACAATCACCGGTACACAAGAAACCGTAATAGCGCTATTCAATTGTAAGTGCGCTATCAGGGCAGTGTATGCTCAAAGCAATGGATTCAAACCTAATTAATAAATCGCAATTTTGAAGTATTCCATTTTACAAATCGAAAAAATTGTAGCCGGCAAATTTTTAATGAATGATGATTCCGCGGCGATGGTAGAACATCTTTTGCTGGATAGCCGCAAACTCCTGTTCCCGGCTGCCTCCCTGTTTTTTGCATTGAACGGACCAAGAAGAAATGGCAATTCATTTATCGTTGAATTGTACAATAAGGGCGTACGAAATTTTGTGGTAGATGAAAGCTTAAATCTCTCAGCAACTACAAGTTGTGTTGGTTCAAATTTCTTGCAGGTGAAGGATGTACAGTTGGCGCTACATTCAATCGTTGCCTGGCATCGGTCACAATTTAATATCCCCGTCCTCGGCATCACGGGTAGCAACGGTAAAACGATTGTAAAAGAATGGCTATATCAATTGCTCCAGGAGGATTACAATATTGTGCGCAGTCCCAAAAGTTACAATTCGCAGATTGGAGTGCCATTAAGCGTTTGGCAGATGAATGAAACACATGAATTAGCCATTTTTGAAGCGGGTATATCCCAACCCGATGAAATGCAGCGATTGGAAAAGATGATTCAACCCACCATTGGCATATTTACCAATATCGGCGATGCACACAGTGAAGGATTTTTAAATATTCGCCAGAAAGTGAATGAAAAACTGAAGCTATTTATTCACAGCGGAGTATTAATTTATGGCGCCGATTATCCCGATGTAAATGCCGGGGTAAATACTTTCGCCAATAATGCCCGGAGCGGGGAAGATTTTAAGCTTTTTTCCTGGAGCAGCAAGGGAGCGGCAACGGTACAAATTATCTCAGTCGAAAAACAAACGGATCGTACAACTATCACTGCTAAGGACCAGCGATCAACTGGCGCCGGGTTAATTTCCATCACCATCCCGTTTACGGATGATGCCGCCATTCAAAATGCCATTACCTGCTGGTGTGTTTTATTAGATTTGCAAATAGATGCCAGCACGATAAGTAAACGTATGTTGCAGTTACGGACTGTTGAAATGCGGCTCGAATTAAAGCAGGGCATCAATAATTGTTCGGTGATCAATGATAGTTACAGCGCCGATATCAATTCTCTAACAATCGCTTTGGATTTTTTGGCGCAGCAACAGCAACATCCGAGGCGAACGCTAATATTGAGTGATATTTTACAATCCGGCAAAAGCAGCCCGGAATTGTATCACGAAGTCGGAATGATTTTACAACAAAAGAACATCAACCGCTTCATTGGCATCGGTCCGGAAATTTTTAAATACCAGGGCGCTTTTAAAAATATTGCGGAGTGCCTTTTCTTCTCGTCTATTGCTGAATTTACACAACAGTTTTATGCCTTGCATTTTTACAACGAAACAATCTTATTGAAAGGCGCCAGGATATTTGAATTTGAGCAGATAAGTCATTTACTGGAAGAAAAGGTGCACCAAACCGTACTCGAAATTAACCTCAATGCCATCACCCATAATTTAAAAGAATACCAGCAATTGTTAGCGCCAAAGGTGAAAATGATGGCGATGGTAAAGGCATTTAGTTATGGCACCGGCGTATTTGAAATTGCCAATCTTTTACAGTTTCACAAAGTTGATTACCTCGCCGTGGCCTACGCGGATGAAGGGGTAGAATTGAGAAGGGCGGGCATTACACTGCCGATATTGGTGTTGAACCCGGAAACCGCCACATTTGACGTATTGGTTCAGCACAACCTCGAGCCTGAAATATATTCTTTCAATATCCTGTCATCTTTTCAACAGTATTTGCTGAGATCGGGGATGAATAATTACCCGGTACATATCAAGTTGGATACGGGGATGCATCGATTGGGTTTCGAAGCAAAAGATATGGCTGCATTAAGCAGCTTGTTGAATCAAACGGCCATGTTTAAAGTGCAGTCCGCCTTTTCACATCTTGCCGCAAGTGATTTACCGGAGCATGACGCTTTTACCAGGTCACAGGCGGAAGAATTTCTCAGGGGATGCAAGATTTTACAGAATTCACTCGGGTACGTATTTATCAAACACATCGCCAATACTTCTTCCATACATCGTCATCCGGACCTGCAACTCGATATGGTTCGATTGGGCATCGGTTTGTATGGAGTAGATCATGATCCCGTTATCCAGGAAAGGCTGACAAATGTAAGCACCTTAAAAACAACCATTTCTCAGATAAAACAGGTAACTGCAGGGCAAAGTGTTGGATACAGCAGGAAGGGAACGGTAGATAAGGATTCAGTAATTGCCACGGTACGCATCGGTTATGCAGACGGCTATCCCCGGATTTTAAGCAATGGCCGGGGCAAAATGATGGTGAAAGGACACCTTGTTCCGGTGATAGGAAATATATGCATGGATATGACTATGTTGGATATCACGGGCACAGATATCCTGGAGGGAGATGAAGTAATCGTATTTGGTGAATCGCTGCCTGTTAATGACCTTGCGGGATGGGCTAATACAATCCCTTATGAAATATTAACAGGAATTTCCCAAAGGGTAAAACGCGTATATTATGAAGAGTAGGGTTGAATGTTGAAAGTTGAAAGTTCGGCGAGTATCCCCCCTGTAACGGCCGAATGATTTAAGGCACCTTCAACCATCAACCATTAACCATCAACCTCGATCCTTCCAACTTTTCCCCTATTCCATTATCTTTGCGAATTATTATGAAAGCAAGACACGTTATACTAGTTATCTTATTGATTGTTGTGGCCGACCAGGCCCTTAAATTCTATATTAAAACCAATTACTACATGAACGAACACCATAATATTTTGGGTACATGGTTTCGTTTGCATTTTGTAGAAAATGAAGGGATGGCCTATGGTTGGAAGTTTGGCGGAGAGAGTGGTAAAATGCTGCTTACTTTGTTCAGGCTGGCCGCGGTAATTTTTGGCGTATGGTACCTCCGGAGCATTATTCAAAAGAAGTATAGCAGGGGTTTTATCATATGTGCCTCCCTGATATTCGCAGGTGCCCTGGGCAACCTGATCGACAGTATGTTTTACGGGCTCATTTTTGAAGAAAGTGTTCCCGGCACTTATGCCGTTGCAAAGTTATTTCCCGCTCACGGGTATGCAGGTTTTCTTCACGGTAAAGTGGTAGATATGTTGTACTTCCCGATTATCAGCGATGCTCATTTTCCTTCATGGGTACCATTTTGGGGAGGAGATGAGTTTGAGTTTTTCCGGCCAATTTTTAATCTTGCAGATGCATCCATCTCTACAGGCGTAATAACCATCTTACTATTTCAAAAAAGATTTTTTAAACACCACAATGTGCCTGAAAACCATAGCACGATTGAAACAGGTGCAGTGGTAAATGATGATGTGCAAATTCAGTAGAACCAGCCCCCCTGCCCCCCAAAGGGGGTTCTTGTACTCTGCGAATACGGTAGTATGTGTTATGGGCATAGGGACTTTCCAAGTGCTACATCAGTGATCCGAATCATTCCAGGCGTTTCCTGAATTAATAAAATAAAAAAAGACGCAAAGAGAAAAACTTGCGTCTTTGCTCCTTTGCGTCTTCGCGTGAAAAATTATTAATCCAATTTGCCAACCATATTCGCCGGTATCACCCACGCGTCAAATTCTTCAGGAGTTACATACCCGAGCTTAACGGCCATTTCTTTTAACGTGGTGCCTTCTTTATGAGCTTTTTGTGCAATCTCAGCAGCCTTATAGTAACCAATCTTTGTGTTGAGCGAAGTCACCAGCATCAGGCTATTGTCCACATGCTTTTTAATATTAGCTTCAATCGGTGCTAATCCAATAGCACATTTATCATTGAAAGAAACACAGGCATCACCAATAAGCCTTGCGCTATGCAAAAAGTTATAGATCATTACAGGTTTAAACACATTCAATTCAAAATGTCCCATACTGCCACCAATGCTGATCGCTACATCGTTGCCCATAACCTGTGCTGCCACCATTGTAAGTGCTTCGCACTGTGTTGGATTTACCTTGCCTGGCATAATAGATGAGCCGGGCTCATTGTCCGGGATAAAAATTTCACCAATACCTGATCTGGGTCCCGAAGAAAGGATGCGGATATCATTGGCAATTTTCATCAGGCTTACTGCAACTGTTTTTAAAGCGCCATGTGTTTCTACAATGGCATCATGGGCTGCCAGGGCTTCAAATTTATTTTCTGCCGTTATAAAAGGTAAGCCGGTGAGTGTTGCAATATGCTTTGCCACATTTTCAGAATAGCCTTCCGGGGTATTGATACCGGTGCCTACTGCAGTACCGCCCAGTGCCAGTTCGCTTAGATGGGCCAATGTGTTTTTGATTGCCTTCAATCCATGGGTCAGTTGTGATACATAACCACTGAATTCCTGGCCAACAGTTAAAGGTGTTGCATCCATAAAATGTGTACGGCCAATTTTCACCACATGCATGAATGCTTTCGATTTAGCCGCAAGGGTATCCCTTAATTTTTCAATTCCCGGAATAGTAGTTTCAACTAAAATTTTATAGGCAGCGATATGCATTGCAGTAGGAAAGGTATCGTTGCTGGATTGAGATTTATTTACATCGTCATTAGGGTGCAGGAACTTTTCTTTATCATCGAGTTTGCCACCATTGATCACGTGCCCACGGTATGCTACCACTTCATTTACGTTCATATTGCTTTGTGTGCCGCTGCCGGTTTGCCATACCACCAATGGGAACCAGTCATTTAATTTACCTTCCAGTATTTCATCACACACTTTGCCAATCAGTTCAGCTTTCTCTTTGGATAATACGCCTGCATCCAGGTTGGTTAGTGCAGCCGCTTTTTTAAGATAGGCAAATGCCCGGATAATTTCTTTTGGCATCCTGTTGATGTCTTCGGCAATTTTGAAATTATCAATGCTGCGCTGGGTTTGCGCACCATAATAGGCATTAACAGGCACTTTCACTTCGCCCATTGTGTCCTTTTCAATTCTGTATTCCATATGATTGAATTTTGATGTTAAATAATCGCCGCAAAGTTAATTATTGCAGCATGAAATAAACATGTTTTATTATTTAAATTGTGAGGGAAAGATCATTGCGATGCTGCACGAATCCGTTTTTGATGAAGGCTTCAAATCAAATTGAATTATCCTGGAAGGAGTATTTAATCTCTTTAAAAATGATGGCTTTGCTTCCCCGAAATACTACTTGATAAGGGGCATAAAGCACACCATCATAATACTCACAGAAAAGCATTTAAAGACATCCAAAATTATAATATGAACAGGCGTAAATTTTTGAAATAGCATCTTCCCTGACAATTTTACTTGCCAATGGCAAAATTTTGAAGGCGAGTCAGATGAATTTCGATGAATTCGAAAAGAGCAAAGTAAAACTTCGTTTCGTTGTTGCTTCAGATGGGCACTACGGTTTAAAAGATACTTGGTTATTAGCAATACTATGAAGCCATTGTTACCGCGTTAATGAGGAGCATGATAGAAATGCATTTGAATTTTGCATGATCAATGGTGGTTAATATTATTTTCCTATAAATTTCGGGATACGTTTTTCTAAAAATGCTTTGGTTCCTTCCTTCATGTCATCGGTGCCAAAACATTCACCAAAAGCTTCTATTTCGGTTTTATATCCATTTTGTGTTTCATCGTATACAGCATTGGCAGCCCTTATGCATGCGGCTATCGCCAGTGGCGCCTTTGTATTGATGTTTGATAAAACTTCATTCGCTTTGTTCAACAATTCGCTGGCAGGAACTACATAATTTACCAGCCCGTATTGAAGGGCTGCGTTTGCATCAATCATTTTGCCACTAATCAACAATTCAATTGCCCGGCCCTTTCCAATAAGCTGGGTAAGTCGTTGTGTGCCTCCATAACCGGGGGTTAAACCAAGATTCACTTCGGGTTGGCCAAACCTTGCATTTTCTGCAGCAATTCTGAAATGGCAAGCCATTGCCAACTCACAACCACCGCCCAGCGCAAACCCATTTACTGCAGCGATTACAGGCTTCGGACTGTGTTCTATTTTAAGAAAGATATCCTGGCCGCGTTTGGCTAATTCTGTTGCGGCATTTTTCCCCAACCCTTCAAATTCAGAGATATCTGCGCCGGCAACAAATGCCTTTGACCCTGCCCCTGTTATAATAGCAGACTGTATGGCCGCATTGTTTTTTATTTCATCTACAACCGCTTCAAGATCAGTAAAAACATCTTTGTTTAATGCATTTAATTTATCCGGGCGATTAATTGTAATGGTCAATATCCCATTTACCAGTTCAGTTAAAAGAGTTTGATACATACGTAAGATTTGTTCAAATGTACCAATTATCTGTTCATCGCTCTGTCGCCCGTGGCGGCTAATTTAATGCATCAAAAAAATCAATTGAATACACGAACTGAATCCTGGTCAAAGAACCAGGAGTAATTCGTTCAATGAGTTTTAATATACTTGTGGAATGGAAGATATCAGGAAATCAGTTCGGAATGCGTAGATGCTTCCTGGTTGAAAATGGCAACAGGGGTATCGGGAACTTCAAGTGTATTTTTGGTGCCGCCATTTATCGACAGAACTGATGCCGGGAGAATGAATAGGTTCTTTTTAAATGCTGGTAAATATACCAGGCGGGCAACTTGCATTTTATCCAGGCTATTTTCTATAAAAACAATTGCAACGATAACCAGCTTGCAGGCGATTATAAAGGCCCAAACCACCAGTAGTATTTTGGCGTAGAGTTCAACAGCTTCAGCAACAGTAAAGGGAAAGTCATAAAAAAATACCCTGACAAGTATAAACAACAGGGTGGAATAAAGAAAGGCAAAGAAAAGTGACCTTTTTAAAAATATACTGGTTCTGTTGCCTGACTTCCACCCTGTGTTTTGATGAATCGATTGCATAATAAAAATTTTAAGCGTTTTCATTAGCTGCTATAGGTTAGCAAGGCTCAAAATTCTTTTTTGGCTCCTGGTTTTTCTCTGGCGTTCAATATTCCACAGATCCACCGTACCAAAACTTTTGTTCTTACCATCGGCGAACTCAATTGCCAATGTTTCTTTTTGTTCTTTGCATAGATTTTCTACCTGTTGCTTACTTATTTCAATTAGCGGGTAGTTTGATTGCTTTGTCATGATTTTTAATTTTAAGTGTTTAGATTGTTTGTTTAATTTTTAGTCTTTAATCAATTGATAGGTGGTTCCATTGGAAAATCCCCAATTGTGTTTACGTTGATCAGACCGGTCGATTTTATATCCGACTTTCCGTTGCCGTTAATGGTCACATCAATCGTTTCGTTGTTTAATGAGCCTGTACTTGTTACATTGGACGATCCATGTATGTAAACGCTGGCAAGGGATTTCGATGGAACATATACCACTATTTTATCCCCATTCAAAGCGCCGGGCAAACCTGTTACAGTTAATTCTCCACGGGTAATTTTTACTGTGACGTTTTCGACGTCTGTCGTTTCACCTACAATTTGTATTTCGTTCAATTCATTGTTGGTAAGAATTACTTCAACGTTTTTGTAAACCTTCAGGGAGGTAACTACATCGTCTGTGATAATTGTTTTTACAGTAGTATTCCCGGAGATGTTTGTTGGCTCAGCAAATATGCCTGCTGAAAGTGCGATTGCGAATAATGAGAGTGCTATCTTTTTCATGATGTTTAATTTTTTATTTCGATGTAAAATTGCATCAGGATAGATCAAAATAAAAGCACACTATGCGCAGAACGCCGTAAGTGCCGGTTGAAATGTAAATTCGATGAATTGAATTGTAAAGTGAAGATTGATAATCGTCAATACTGTTCGGGAAATACATTTGTGGTGTATTTTTGGCGCATCAGAGTCTGCCAATCACCTGGAGTACGTTATCAATTCCGGGAAAGAGAGCTTGGATGTTTTATTTTTGTAAATCATCTGAACTTATCTTTTAAATGATTAGGGAAGTAATTCTATCACTAATTTTGACTAATATAATCTCTCAATATGAAATACCGGAAGTTTGGAAAAACGGATCTATCAGTAAGTGAAATTGGCTTTGGCGCATGGGCAATTGGAGGAAATGCAATGGTTGGGACCACGCCAATTGGTTGGGGAAGAACGGATGATGATACTTCCATAGCCGCGATCCGGAAATCGATCGAATGCGGGATTAACTTTTTTGACACTGCGGATTTCTACGGTTTAGGACATTCAGAGGAATTGCTTGGAAAAGAATTGGGCACAAATGAGGAAGTTATCATTGCTACAAAAGTTGGCCATCGGGATGTAAACGGTACGATTACATTTGATTATACCAGGAAGTACATTCTAGAGGCTTGCGAGTTGAGTTTGAAACGATTAAAAAGGAGTTCAATTGACTATTATCAATTGCATACCGCAAGGATGAATCACTTCGAAACGGAAGACTGTGTTGAAGCGATGCAATTGTTACAAAAGCAGGGTAAAATACGGTATTGGGGGCTATCACTTAATACTTTTTACCCCGAGCCAGAAGCGGAATTTATGATGGAAAATAATTTCGGGGATGGCTTTCAACTTGTTTTTAATATCATTAACCAGCGTGCAAAATCTGTAATGTTCAAGGCAAAAGAGAATGGCTATGGCTTGATTGCCCGGATGCCATTGCAGTTTGGTTTATTAACAGGGAACATCACAGAACAAACAGCTTTCAACAGCGATGATCACCGTAGTTTTCGATTTAACAAAGAGATACTTACCAGCTCTTTAGCAGCTTTAGAAAAGCTAATATGGCCCTTGTGCCAGGAACTTGGCATAAGCAAAACTTCCCTGGCGTTGAGTTATATTTTAAGTTATGATGCGATTAGCACCGTTATCCCTGGAATCAGAACAAGGCAGCAGGCATTTGATAACACCTCCGGCATCATCAGTTTGCCTAAGAGGCCGTTAAACTGGTTGAAAATGCATTTGACACACATTTTGCCGGTGTAGTGGACTTAATGGAGCAACAAGGCTAATACGATCAGGAGATAAAAGCGGCACGTTCCTTCAGAGCGGTTTTTATTACCCGAACACTTCTAATGCGTTTCTCACCCTCTTAATCGTTTCAGCTTTCCCAATCGTTTCCGCGATTACAAATTGGGCAGGGCCTGTTTTACCACCCACCAACATCACACGAAAGATCATCTGTAATTCACCTGCCTTGATATTTTTTTGCGATGCTAATAATTTAAATGCTTCCTCGATAGCAACAGCGTCCCACGCTTCAAGGTGTTCGAACAGCTCTATGATATCATTGAAATAGCTTTTTTTATCATCGTTCCACTTAGGTTTAACGGAAACTTCGTCGTAGGCATTCGGGGCTTCAAAAAAGAGAACTCCCTGTGTATAAAAGTCGGGCAATAAAACACAACGTTCTTTTATTAAACCCATCACTTTATGCAGGTATTGGTCGTCAGCAATCCTGATCCCGTTTTTTTCAAAAATTTCTTTTACTCTTCCCTCATAATGGCCGATGCCAAGCTTTTTGATCCACTCATGATTAAACCATTTTGCTTTCTCAAAATCAAATTTGGCGCCTCCTTTATGAACCCTTTCTATACTGAATTTGTCAATCAGTTCTTCCAGAGAAAATATTTCCTGTTCAGTTCCGTCATTCCATCCCAACACAGCAAGCAGGTTGATAAAAGCTTCGGGTAAAAATCCTAATTCTTTGAAACCCTTTGTGATATCATTTGTGATAGGGTCGGTCCAGTCCATAGCATATACCGGGAATCCAAGCCTGTCTCCATCTCTTTTGCTCAATTTCCCATTTCCATCGGGCTTAAGTATTAAAGGAAGGTGCGCCCATTGCGGCATTTGATCGAGTCCAAACAGATATTTCCATAATAAGATATGAACAGGTGCGCTGGGTAGCCATTCTTCTCCTCTAAAAGCATGACTTATTTTCATTAAATAATCATCAACTACTACGGCAAGGTGGTAAGTTGGCATACCATCGGCTTTTAGCAACACCTTATCGTCAACATTATTGGTGTCAAATTCCATGTCACCCCTGATCATATCAGTAAAGGAAACAGGTTCGCCGGGATTTACTTTTATCCTGATTACATAAGGCGTTCCTGCATCGAGCAATCCTTTTGTTTCTTCCGCTGATAAGCGCAAAGAATTATTCATGCTCATTCTTATACGGTGATCATATTGCAGGCTATTGCTTCCTTCAGATTTCAGTCTTTCCCTCATAAATTCCAATTCTGCAGTGGTGTCAAATGCATAATAAGCATTCCCTTTCTTTAACAATTGTTCAGCATACTGGCGATAAATGGCCTTTCTTTCACTTTGACGGTAAGGAGCATACGGCCCGCCATGGAAAATACTTTCATCAGGTACAAGGCCGCACCAGTCAAGGCAATTGAAGATATATTTTTCTGCGCCTTCAACAAATCTACCCTGGTCGGTGTCCTCAATGCGAACAATAAAATCACCATTGTATTTTTTAGCGTATAAATAATTAAACAGGACAGTTCTAACGCCTCCCAGGTGAAGGCCTCCCGTTGGGCTGGGTGCAAATCGGACTCTTACTTTATCAAACATGCGGCAAAGATAAGCCCATCGTTGAAAAATGAAATTATTCCGGCTTTTAAGCCGTTTTAAAATAATTTTGTTGCATGTTTTATTTTGTTAAGACTCCCTGGTGGCTGAGAAAGATTTACAGCAGCTGTGTATGGCGATTTCCAGGTAAGGAAAAGGTCATTTATTTAACCTTTGATGATGGTCCCCATCCTAACGTCACGCCTTTTGTTTTAAACACCTTGAAATTATACAATGCAAAAGCCACATTTTTCTGTATAGGTAAGAATGTGCTCGCACAGCCTCTTATTTATAAAAGAATTCTTTTGGAAGGGCATGCGGTGGGCAATCATACTTTTAATCATCTCAACGGGTGGAAAACTGTTGCTGATGATTATATTAACAATGTTAGGGAAGCTGAAAAATGCATTGATTCCCCCCTGTTTCGCCCACCTTACGGAAGAATAACTAAATCGCAGCTTAAGCTTTTGTCAATGGGCCATCGAAGGCTGACAAGTATCATGTGGACAGTATTAAGCGGAGATTTTGACGTTACATTGGCCAGGGAAAAATGTCTTAAGAACGTACTAACAAAGACGGGGAATGGATCTATTGTTGTGTTTCATGATAGTGAAAAAGCCTTTGAGAGAATGACCTTTGCATTGCCTAAAATGTTGGAGCACTTTACCGGAAAAGGATACCGTTTTGAAGCAATTCGAATTGCACATTAAAATCGTAACCGAGGTAAAAATCATCATTGGGTTCAAAAAGAATGGGCCTGGGTAGAAACCCTGGCCCGTTTTTAATCCGTACCCTATGAAAACTGACCGAAAGGTACAAAGTTGTTTTTGAAATAGCAATATTTTTTTTCACATATTTATCCCCAGCTGTAGAGTAATAAAAAAAACGTTGTCGACGAAGTCAGTGTTGTCATACTATAATGATTGTTAATAGATTCTGCTTGGCTGACTATAGCTTAATTTTGAAGATAGATTTCTATATTTCCATCTTTTTAATCACTTTTGACTTTACTTTATTTATGATAATAACAGATACTCATTGCCATTTATATTCAGAAGAATTTGCAGGGGACATTGATGACGTATTGCAAAGGGCAGAGGCAGAAGGTGTGCAGAAGTTCTATTTGCCGGGTATTGACAGCACAGCAATTGATTCTATGATGAGCCTGGAACAGCGGTTTCCTGGCAAATGCTTTGCCATGATGGGACTGCATCCATGTTCTGTTAAAGAGAATTATAAGGAAGAATTGGAAATAGTTGAACAGTGGCTTGCAAAGAGGAGCTTTGCAGCTGTGGGGGAAATTGGACTCGATTATTATTGGGATAAAACTTATATAACAGAACAGGCAAAGGCTTTCTCAACCCAAATTGAATGGTCAATCCAATATGGCCTTCCAATATCGATTCATACCCGAAATGCAATGGCGGAAACAATCCAAATAGTTAAGCGATATGTTTCAAAGGGTGTAAGGGGCATTTTTCATTGTTTTAGTGGTAGCTATGAACAGGCGGTGGAGATTATTAATGCTGGCTTTTATCTTGGTATTGGCGGCGTACTCACTTATAAAAATGCAGGCTTGGCTGAAATACTTAAGAAAATTGAACTTAAACATCTTGTATTGGAAACAGATGCTCCATATTTAACTCCTGCTCCATTTCGCGGTAAAAGAAATGAAAGCAGTTACCTGAAATACATCCTTGCAAAATTGGCTGAGGTAAAAGCCTGTTCTTTGCAGGAGATTGCCGCAGTAACCACAGCGAATGCTGAAAATATATTCTTCTTATAAAAACCGATACTGTATTTTTGCCGTCCGAAAAACACATCTTCCTTTTCCGTTCGATATGGCGGCACATTATAAGAAGGCAGAATACAACCGGTTAATTGGAGACTTGTCCGAGTGGTTGAAGGAGCACGCCTGGAAAGTGTGTATAGGGGTAACTCTATCAAGGGTTCGAATCCCTTAGTCTCCGCAGTTAGCTGCGATAGCTAGTAAATTGGGATATTTTATATCCCCAATTTACTATTTTGCAATTAGGATTTAACCGGTTTTCCCAACTCTCACATCTATTCCTTTGGCACTTTTTATAGTTTAGAAAGTGTCCGTGCTTATAAGGCATGTGCTTCAGCATCTTACTTCTGTAAATATTTCATTGTCAAAAAGATACACTCTTTTAATCTCACCACCATGGTAAAATATTTTCTCAACTTTGCGTCTACTCTAAGATACTGTGGAAGAAATGCTACAACATTGGGGATTTTGGCATGATCCTACAGTGGCACAAAATTTCTGTAGTTTAAAATGTTATCATATTTTATAAACAAAAGCTATTTTATGCCAAACACAAAAAACCAAAATTCATCTTCCGGGATGAAAGGTTCCAAAGGAAAAAGTGCTGGCTCTACAAAAGGGGGCAGCAAGATGGAAAGTAAGAATTCCACAAAGAAGGGTTCTAATGGAAGTAAGTCCGGTAATGCAGATAGCAAGATGGACTGACAATTTGCGGTGATGAATAAGCAACTTTTCACTTAGATGTTTAAAGTGAAAAGTTGTTTTTATTTAAAAGTGGAGTTACTATTCGCGTGTTTAAGCAACATTTTATAGTACAAATAATCTTATCCAGATTAATGCTTCTTAGCTTGAAAGAGACTTCGGCTCTGCCCTTTTTACGTCACTGTAATTAGCACTACTTTCCAATAAATCCTCAATTTCTCACAGTCAGTGTCTTTAATCTGACCGGGCATCTTTCCATATCTTACAAGAGTGCCTAATTGAAAACATCTGTAATTACCTCTCAGTAATATACCGGAGCATTCAAAAAAGTCGGTATGGCCGACATGAGAGATTCTCAATAATAAAAAATAAAAAAGCCTTCCGGATTTCCGAAAGGCTTTTTTATTATTGAGAATGATATTATTTAATGTCAATCACATTCGCATCTCCACCACCAATCTGTTTATCTGTTGCTATTCTGTCTGCACTCACACCCAAAGTTTCCACCAGGTAAGTTTGTACAGCGGCTAATTTTTTATCAGCCAATGATTGTTGTGCTTTTGAAGCGCCTGGATAAGCTGTCATTGTAATGGTACAAGTTGGCATATCTTTTAATTTAGAAGCCACTGTAGCTAACATTGCTTTAACATCCTTGCTTAAAGTTGTTCCTTTCATTGAAAGACTTGGATAATCAGTTGGGCAATTACCGGTTGTAAAAGTACCTGCTTTCATCAATGAATCCAAGGTAGAGCAACATGCTGGTTCTGGGCATTTGCCAACACCGTCTGCGTCAACTGGCTGACATTCTGTAGGAGTGATCAATTGTTTGTCTTTCCAATCTGGAACGCCATCTCCATCTGTATCCCTTGTAACACCATGAGTATCTACCGGAGATCCTGCTGGTGTATTTGGTTCTTTATCAAAAATATCTGCAACACCATCTCCATCAGTATCGTTCTTTAACGCATCCAGAGTTGTTTTGATGGTATCTATTTGAACTTGCAAATTGCTGTTAGTTCTTGCAGCCGGATTATCAAACAGTAACTGCTGCTTAGCTTTGCTACCAAGTGCAAACTCCAAACCTAAGAAACCATAAGAGAATTTATCTTTATGAAGAGAATTGCCTCTTGTAGTCCAGTAAGAAGAACCATCAAAATTATCGCCATCTACAAATTGTGCACGATAACCTAGGTCTAGATTCACCATGCGTGCTACATTGATTTTAAATCCAACACCCACGGGAACAAAGAATTCCTTTTTTGGGTGTACCGGGTCGTAGTCAGTGTTGGGGTCTGTAAGCGAAGTCTTACTAATTTTCGCGGTATAGCTTACCAAACCACCTCCAACGGAGATATAAGGTACTATCACATTTTTTTCACGCAGCCAATTTATGTTTCCAAATGTTAATTGACCATTCAGGCTTCCCGCCCACTGCATATCTGTTTGGAATGATTTGATTGGACTGTTGGAAACGCCGGGAGGTGTTCTGTTTCCTACATTAGCATCCTGGTTTCCTTTCAATTTACCACGCAGAAAATCCGCCTGCAAAGCAAAATAATGGTTGAACTGGTATCTTAGGTTGGCTCCGTATCCCAAACTTAATTGAGGATTTAGGAAGTCATTAGAACCTCCCGTAACAACTGACGGCGACAGAACTCCCGCATTGATACCCACGGAAAATTTCCTGAATTCTTTACTACCTGTAAAAGGTTTGACTGTGTTGTAAGTACTTTCATTTGTTTGAGCAAAAACCGCAACGGTAAATGCAAAAAATAAAATACTAAGGGCTGTTTGTTTCCAATAAGAACGCTGCATAAGGCATTAATTTTATTACTTAAGAAGTAAGGTGATTTAATAATACGGGCAAATATAGTATAAAACTGTTAAATAATTAGTTTTGATTCTACAAAAATAAATAGAAAAAAAAAAGTTAATTAAGTTCCTAAAATATTGACTGTAAATGGGGGAGAGCTATTTCTGTGCCAGTTATTAGACCTTTCCCAGATTATTGATATTAGCCGCCCAATATCGTTTTTAGTTAAATCGATATTGTGATAGCAGCCTTTTTCCCAGGCATCCTTTTCAGGTGAATGCATTCAAATAAGTTTCATGTTTAAATGATTAGGTTGGGGAAGAACGTCAACACATAGGATATTAGTCACGTTAATTTCTAACTTGAAAGGCAAGAAAGCATTCTTAGATAAATTGGACAATCAAACTTGTAGCGATAACTATATATCCTATGCCAGGGAGAACTTCACCTTACATTGTCTATGAAGCAAATTCTTATTTGACGTATCAACCTTGGTAATGGAAGTATCTTTTTTCTTCTAGACATGCGTTTTACTGCACAACAGAATTCACAATATCAGATATGCATTTCCGGCGATCTTCATACTGGTGTATTACGATCAATGAAAGTGAACTTAAATAATATGCCTTGAAATAACTGACAGCCAAATGCCAAAAGGCGAGTGTTACCTCGCAAAAAGAGTCATGACCAAATATTTTGGTGTGATTATGCTCAGCTCCAAGATGTAAGGAATATTGCGAGCATTTATGTCGGGCGAAAAGGAAACGCCCGTCCGTACAGTGGCAAATTATATCATTGATATAAA
Organism: Ferruginibacter sp.; assembly: GCA_025963635.1. Lineage (GTDB taxonomy): Bacteria > Bacteroidota > Bacteroidia > Chitinophagales > Chitinophagaceae > Ferruginibacter. The sequence continues at coordinate 59,689 of JAOQAK010000075.1, read as the reverse complement.
TAAGAAACTAGTACTTTTGCGCCAAAATAGCTCTTATAAAAGTTGTTTACCTGGTGTTCAGCCCGCATAATTTTTTGTTGCGCGAAAACTTATATTCGTAAATCGTCTTGTTTAAGCAGGTTTATTGGCAAAAAAACAGCATTACATTATTATAATTGACCTATCTGCTTAACTTTTTTAAGTTGCTATTATTGTTTTAACTCATCTCATTGTGATTGAGAGGGGCGAAGCCATGGAAATTTTTCAAATAGCTAGTTCAACACTGGATTAGACAGGTTGAAAGCTGGTATTCAGTATTCTAATACCTTCATCTTAACTATAGCCAACATCAAAATCATTTCATTTATCTATGGTACAAAAATTTAAGTGCTTCCTGAGTTGTGCAACAATCGTCATATTTGTGTTTAATATGCAGTCCTGTACTTCTACTAAACAGGTGATATATTTTAACGACCTAAAGGATACCATTGCAGGAAGTTTACGGAATGCCCCAACAAGTTTTGAGAATCCAATTCAGAAGAATGACCAGCTTTGGATCACAGTGGGCGGCAGTAATCCACTTGATTTAATTGCACTTAACTCTGGTAATGGAACAGGAACTGGGTCCGGCGCAACATCTTCTCTCACTGGTGGTGTTTCTATTGGTTACCTTGTAGAAGCAGATGGGAAAATTCAGATCCCTTATATCGGCAAAGTTCAGGCAGAAGGATTAACAAGGCTACAGTTACAAAACACACTCACAAAATTGTTCAAGGATTACACTAAAAATCCTGTTGTAAATGTTCGTTTTTTAAATTATAATTTTTCAGTAATGGGCGAGGTTAATAATAGGGGAAGATTTAATATGCCGAATGAACGAACTACTATTCTAGAAGCTATCAGTATGGCAGGTGACCTTACAGATCTTGGTAAACGTGAAAATGTGTTGGTTGTGCGTGAAGTGAACGGTGAGAGGAATTTTGCTAGAGTGAATTTACTATCGAAGGACCTTTTTCAATCGCCCTATTATTACCTTAAAACAAACGACATCGTTTATGTGGAGCCAGTTAAAGCGAAATTTATCAACCGCACGGGTGTTCCGCAATACTTAGGTATTGTTGCGGTTGGCTTGTCTCTACTTATCACCATCATAAATCTTAGTAAATAGCCAATTAATTTTTTAAATTATTATGTCAATACATAAGCAAGAATTTAATAATCTGGAGGAATCTTTAGACGAGAGCCAGAGAATACAACGTCTACTATTCAGGGTTCTTCCTTTTTGGCCTTTAGCAGTATTGGCTTTTGGCCTAGGGATTTTAAGCGGTTACATATATTTACGGTATCAGGTGTCCTTGTATCTAGTGGAGGCCAAATTGGTGGTAAATGATGACAGCCAACAAAAAAGTGCCAATTTGCAGGAGATCATCAAATTAGATACTAGGAATCTTTCCACAGAGGCTGAGAGAGAAATGGAGATTTTAAGATCCAGGGATTTGTTAGGCAAACTGGCATCAAATTTACAATTGAATGTACAGTATAGTCAGAAAGGGTATTTAAAATCAGGCCAGCATTTTAATGATACTCCCTTCAAGCTAGTACTTGAAAACCCCGACTCGATAAAGAGTAACATTTTCGGGGAAGTGGAAATTATAAGAGATTTCGTTAGGTTTAAAGGTGTATCCTATCCCATAGACTCGCTTGTGGGAAGTAAGTTTGGAAGAATTCGCTGGCACATCAATAGAGGCTATAAGCCTTTATCAGAAAACGCCAAATGGTATATCACCATTCTGCCGATATCCAAGTCTGTAGATATTATTCAAAAATCACTTACAATAAAACCAATTAGCAAGCAGTCTTCAATTTTGGAACTGTCCTATGAAGAGTCATTGCCTGATCGGGGAGTAACAATTCTAAATAACCTCATTAATCTTTATGGTACTTCTACTGTAGATTATAAGAGTCGGATTTCTGCCAATACCTTACGTTTTTTAGATGAAAGATTAAATTTGGTATCAGAGGAATTAAATGGGGTGGAAAAAAATTTGCAATCGTTTAAGACAACACAGGGCATTGTCGACCTTGGTGCAGAAGGTAAGCTATATTTAGATCAGTTAAAGGATGCAGATACGAAAATTGGTGAACTGGATGTAAAACTAGAGGTAATAAAACAAATTGAACAATATGTAACCAGCAGAATTAATTCTAATAACCCAGTACCTGCTACGCTAGGTATTGATGATCCTGTATTAATAGCATTGTTAAATCAACTTTACCAATCAGAATTTGAATTGGAAAAAACTAAGCAAATTTCAGGAAGTAAAAATCCACAGATTGAAGTATATGAAGAAGCAATTTCAAAACTAAAGCCCAGCATTATTGCTAGTATCAATAATCTAAAGATGAGCATGCTGGCTGGTCGCCATCGTCTTATATCTGACAATGACAGAGTAGTGTCAACTTTGGGAAGAATACCTCAAAAGGAAAAACTGCTATTGGATATTAGCAGACAACAAAGCATTAAAAATGCGATTTATACCTTTCTTTTACAAAAAAGGGAAGAATCTGCAATTGCCGCCGCTGCTATTTTACCAAATTATAGGTTAATTGAAAAACCAGAATCTTCAGGCCTCATTTCTCCAATCCCAACAAAAATTTATGGGAATGCGATTTTAGTAGCACTTATATTAGCTGCGATTTATATCTATCTGCGGGAATTTGCAAATAGCCGCCTATTATTCAGGGCCCAGCTTGAAACAGGGTTACCCGAAGTACCAATAATTGGAGAGTTGATCTTTCAGCCAACAAAAACTGATTCTCCGATAGTAGTGGGGGAGGGCAATCGCAGTCTTGTTGCAGAGCAATTCAGAGAATTAAGAACAAATTTAAGTTATGTCAATGCTAATGTAACTGATAAGTGTAAGATTATATTAGTCACGTCTTCTATTCCAGGTGAAGGAAAGAGTTTTGTAGCAATCAATACGGCAATCAGCCTAACGCTCACTGGTGCCAAATTAGTATTACTGGAATTCGATCTGCGTAAACCTAAAATAAGTAAACCCCTTGGCATAAGTCGTGACCCGGGCCTCAGTAATTACTTGATTAATATGGCTACGGAAACAGATATCATCAAACCTCATGCAACTATTGCAAATTTTAGTATTATACCCTCAGGGCCGATACCGCCTAATCCTGCTGAATTGATTGCCGGACAAAGATTGTTGGATTTGTTTCAATATTTAAAACTGCATTTTGATTATATTCTAATCGATTCGCCACCTATAGCAGCGGTAACTGATGCTAAGATTCTTGCAGGAATTGCACATAGTACTATGTATATCATTCGCCATAATTATACCCATCGTTCATTTCTAAAATTAATAAAAGACAACCATCAGAGAAAAACCTTGCCGAATATTAACTTGGTTTTTAATGGTATTATTACAAAAAAAATACTTGGGTATGGCTATGGGAAGGGTTATGGTTATGGTGGTTACAGTTATGGTGCGGGCTATGGATATAGTGAAAATGAGAGCAAGGATAAATGGTGGCAGAGGTTATTTAAAAGGGCGAAAAGATCGAATTAGTTTTATTGATTTCCGGTTACGATAAATTTTTAAATACAATTATGATGACATCGCCGATAAAAATACTGGACTGCACATTAAGGGACGGAGGGTATTATACCAACTGGGATTTCAGTAAGGAATTGGTAAACTCTTACATTCAGGCTTTCAATGAATTGCCAGTGGAATATTTGGAAATAGGTTATCGTTCTAACAAGATGAACGGATATTTGGGTCAATATTTTTATTGCCCGGTGTATTTGATGGAGGGGCTAAAAAATATTTCGAATAGGAAATTGGTAGTCATTCTTGATGAAAAAGATGTCCGGTTAGAAAACGTGGATACGTTGCTAAAACCGTGTGTGGGCCTGATTGATATGGTTCGCATAGCGATTGATCCAAAAAATTTTAAAAGGGCGCTATTACTAGCTGTGGCAATAAAAAAATTGGGGTTTGAAGTGGGGTTCAATGTGATGTATATGTCCAAATGGCCTGAGCAAAAGGAATTTCTTACGCTGATAAAAGAAGTGAACGGAATCGCGGATTATTTTTACATGGTGGATTCGTATGGTGGGATATATCCCAACGATGTAAAATATACCTATGAATTGGTAAAAGAACAGACGAATGTAAAGATCGGTTTTCACGGGCATAATAATTTAGAGCTGGCATTAATCAACACTTTAACAGCTATTGAGTGTGGGGCAAATATTGTTGATGCAACTGTTACTGGCATGGGCAGGGGAGCTGGTAATTTAAAAACCGAATTGTTATTGACAGCGCTGCATGCTAAAGGCCAGATAGAGCTTGATTTTAATGCGCTGGCAAATGTAGTGGATGGATTTTCAAAACTTCAAACTACCTACGAATGGGGTACGAATCTACCTTATATGGTATCCGGTGCAAATTCATTACCACAAAAAGAAGTGATGGACTGGGTGTCCAAAAGATACTATTCTTTTAATAGTATAATCCGGGCATTACATAATCAAAAAGCTGGCGTAGAAGATAATCTACGTTTCCCCATTTTTAATTCAAAAACCAAGATTAAAAAAGCGATTATTTTGGGAGGAGGACCAACTGCTGTTGATCACGCAATGGCAATAAAATTGTTTATCGAGGCTCAAAACGATATTTGCCTGATTCATGCTAGTGCCAAAAATGCTTTTCCTTATTCCACACTTTCTGTACCACAATATTATTGTTTAGCCGGCAATGAAGGACAAAGACTATCGACCGTGTTTAATGAGTTTGATTCATTTAACGGAATTTGTATACTCCCTCCTTATCCACGGAAAATGGGTACATATGTACCGGATAAGGTTATTCAATCAACCTATGAGTTAACTGATGTACACTATACGACTATAGTAAAAGACACTCATACCAGTTTGGCAATACAAACCGCTATTGAACTTGGAGTAGAAGAGATTTTTGTTACCGGTTATGACGGTTATGGGGAAAGTAACGTTGGTACGAAAGAGCAGGAGCTATTCATCGAAAACGACTTACTTTTTCATGATGCCAAAATATATGGATTAATCATCTCATCATTAACCCCAACCAGGTATAAAAACCTGGTTGCAGAATCTGTCTATGACAAACTTAATTAGTATATGAAAACTGTACTGATTATTCCTGCCAGGTATCAATCCACCCGTTTTCCCGGAAAGCCCTTATTAGAACTGGCTGGAAAATCTATGACACAAAGAGTGTATGAACAATGTGCCAAAGCTTATCCCGCAGAACAAATTTATGTGGCAACAGAAGATGTGAGGATTCTGTCGCATTGCGAAAGCCTGGGAATTCAGGCCATATTAACTTCCGATAACTGCCTGACCGGAACAGACAGGGTAGCTGAGGTTGCCCTTCAAATTGATGCAGAGTATTACATTAATGTACAGGGGGACGAACCTGTTTTCAACCCGAATGACATAACGGTACTGCTTAATGTTTTGCCGAGATCCTGTGGAAGTATTTTGAATGGGTATTGCGAAATTGATAATGACGCCGATTATAGAAGTGTATCTGTACCCAAAGTGGTTTTTAGAAGGGATGAAAGGCTCCTATATATGTCCCGATCTGCTATTCCGGGAAATAAAAGAAACATTTTTAATTTTGGATACAGGCAGGTTTGTGTTTATGCGTTTCCTAAGGATGCGCTTTTAGCATTTAAAAATTATTCAGTTAAAACACCTTTTGAAGAACAGGAAGATATTGAGATACTCCGTTTTTTAGAAATGGGGTACGATGTTCAAATGATTAAAATGTCAAAGGATTCCATTCCTATTGATAATCCCGAAGACATAGAAAAAGTGTTAAAACGAATTGCTGATGCTGAATAATTTCAAAGTTATCCTATGGGATTTTGATGGGGTTTTGATGAATTCAAATGCCATACGGGGAATGGGTTTTGAAAAGGTATTGGCTGATTACCCGGTTGAACAGGTAGCAGCACTGATGAATTTCCACGAATTGAATGGAGGTTTATCAAGGTATGTCAAATTCCGTTATTTTTTTGAGGAGATAAGGAAGGAAAAAATAACCGACGAACAAGTAGTGGAATTGGCGGAAAGATTTTCTGTTATAATGAAAAAATTATTGTTTAACTCTGCCTTACTTATCGATGATTCAATAAAATTTGTAAAGCAAAACGCAGGGAAATTTAGGATGCACATTGTTTCGGGCTCAGACGGCACCGAATTAAACGCCTTATGTGCTTTTCTTGAAATCAGTCAATATTTTTATACCATACAGGGGTCACCTACTCCCAAGAATCAATTGGTTGAGCAACTGTTAACAAATAATAAATATCCTCTAGAACAATGTGTTTTAATCGGCGATTCCATAAACGACCTTGAGGCTGCCAAAATCAATAATATATCATTTGCTGCGTATAATAATCCCACCTTGTTTTCACCAGATATAATTAATATTGAGCAGTTTTATCAATAGCATTAGTAAGCCAACTATTATTGACCTGCCTAAATTTCTTGATCCAAGAGGAAATTTGTCATTCATAGAAGAGGAGAATCAAATTCCTTTTAAAATAGCCCGTACCTATTGGATATACGATGTACCGGGGGGGGAAGTAAGGGGAGCGCATGCATATAAAACCTTGCAGGAATTTATTGTAGCCCTTAGCGGAAGTTTTGATGTGGTATTGCACGATGGAAATAAAGAACAGCGGTTCCATCTTAACCGTTCTTATTACGGGTTATATGTTCCCAAAATGTATTGGCGTAGCATGGAAAACTTTTCCACTAATTCTTTAGCCCTTGTGATGGCCGATAAGTCCTATGATGAAAATGATTACATAAGAAGTTTTGAAGATTTTAGATCATTTGGAAATGAAAAGTAAACAGACTGTTTTTGATTGTAATCTAATATATCTACCTAGGATAGAAAACAGATCTGGAAATATTACTCCTGTAAACAATAATGTTGAGATTCCATTTGGGGTAAAAAGGGTTTTCTATCTTTATGACATACCCGGTGGCGAGTCCAGGGGGGCTCATGCACACAAGGAATGTCACCAGTTTTTAATTGCTGCAAGTGGGTCGTTCGAGATTTTATTAGATGATGGAAAAACAAAGCGTTTAATTCAGTTGAACAGACCTTATATGGGAATGCATATTCCACCAGGTATTTGGGCCTCTGAGCTTAATTTCTCGTCGGGTTCAATTTGTTTGGTTTTAGTTTCGCATCGTTACAATGAAAATGACTATATAAGAAGTTATGAAGATTATTTAGAAAATTATCAATAGTTTTTATGCCTGTAATACATAAAAATGCCGAAGTACAATCAACAAACATAGGTGCCGGAACTCAAATATGGCAGTTTTCAATTGTATTAAAAAATGCAGTTATTGGCGAAAATTGTAATATTAATTGTCATACTTTCATTGAAAACGATGTTATAATTGGAGATAATGTAACTATTAAATCAGGAGTTTATTTGTGGGATGGAATTAGAATAGAGAGTAATGTTTTTATTGGACCGAACGTATCTTTTACAAATGATAAATATCCAAGGTCGAAAGTCTTTCCCAAGGAATTTCAAATTACAATTTTAGAATCATTTGTTTCAATAGGTGCCGGTTCAACTATTCTGGGGGGAGTGAGAATCGGGAAATATTCTTTAATCGGTGCGGGTACCCTTGTTACAAAAGATGTCCCCCCAAATTCAGTGGTCATTGGAAATCCTGGACGTATTAACGCTTATATTGATGAATCCGGAAACAAGCTAAGATGGGATGGTGATTGTTATATTTCTGAGGAAGGGAAAAAATATTATTTTAAAAAAATTTAAATGAGCATTCCATTTTTGAATTTTAATTATATGCATCAACCCATAAAAGGGGAAATAATGCAGGCTTTTGAGTCCTTTTATGATAGTAACTGGTATGTTTTGGGTGAGAGAGTAAAGCAATTTGAAGCTGAATATGCGTTATTTAACGGGGTCAATCATGTTGTTGGTGTTAGTAATGGATTAGATGCGTTACACATATCCCTGTTAGCATTGAGTATCGGTGTAGATGACGAAGTGATTGTTCCTGCTAATACTTATATCGCATCAGTGTTAGCAGTCTCATTTGTTGGAGCCACACCCGTGTTTGTTGAGCCACGTATTGATAGCTTCAATATAAATCCCGAATTGATAGAAGCGGCAATTACTCCCAAAACGAGAGTTATTATGCCGGTGCATTTATATGGGCAGGCCTGCGAAATGGAGGCCATTAAAACAATAGCTGAAAGGCATGGGCTGTATGTAATTGAAGACAACGCCCAGGCTCAAGGTGCAAGCTATAACGGAAACCTTACTGGTTCTTGGGGTGATATTAATGGTACCAGCTTTTATCCAGGAAAGAATCTTGGAGCATTAGGAGATGCGGGTGCTGTTACAACCAGTAATGAGATCCTTGCGCAAAAAGCGATGGTACTTCGAAATTATGGTTCATATAAAAAATATTATAACGAGGTTATCGGCCATAATATGCGGCTGGATGAGTGTCAGGCCGCTCTTTTATCGGTTAAACTTAAATATTTAGATCAATGGACTAAAGAGCGACAACAGATTGCTTGCTGGTATGACGAAACCCTTAAAGAATATTCACAAATTATATTGCCTAAACTGGCAGAAAAAGCCACCCATGTTTACCATTTATATGTAATTAGAACCCAGCAAAGAGATGCCTTACAAAAACACTTGGCGAAAAATGGGATCGGTACACTTATACATTATCCTATACCCCCTCATTTGCAGAACGCCTATAAACATCTCGGTTACAGTGCTGGAGATTTTCCAATTACCGAGGAAATTGCAGATACCAGTCTTAGTTTACCTTTATGGCCGGGAATGACCCAAATCGATGTAGAGGCAGTATCCCAAATGATTGGTAATTTTTTTTAATTGCTTTTAAGATTTAAAATGGTTTCTGTAAAAAGATTTTTATACTCCCTCATTCAGTTTAAAAAAAAATATTTTCAGAAAATTATTTTGTTCTACAATTATTACTGTGCTAATTGTACGGCAATAAGAAATAAAAGGGTTCTCTTAATTAAGCATGCTCCAAAATGTAATCAATTCACAAAAATAACCGGATCAGGGAAATTAGAAATTGGAAACAATTGTGTCTTTGGATATAAGCCTGGGGGACATCATCGGGGTGGATATATTGAGTTGCAACCAAGATACAATGATGCCCGTATAATTATCGGCGATAATGTTTTAACAAATAATAACCTATTTGTTTGTGCAGCAAATTTCATATCAATAGGTAGCGATACACTTATCGGTGAAAATGTCACAATCATGGATCATGAGGCACATGGGGTTTTACCAAATGAAAGAAGAAAAATCGGAGAAATTGGTAAAGTTCAAATTGGCAAAAATGTATGGGTAGGTAATAACGTTACTATATTGAAAAATACTGAAATCGGTAATAATACGATTGTGGCTACCGGTGCTGTAGTAAGTGGAAAGTTCCCTTCTGATGTAATTATCGGGGGGATTCCAGCTAAAATAATTAAGCAGCTGGATATTAATGAGTAGGAATAATTTTTAATGAGTAGTCATAAATCCATTTTCAAAACCAGTCTTATTACCGGAGGGAGCCAGGTAATGGTGATGATGATGAATATGGTAAGGGCCAAAGCATTAGCAGTATTTTTGGGCCCGTCTGGAACAGGCGTTATTGGCTTATACTCCAGCACCACCGATTTAATTAATACAGTGGCTGGTTTAGGTCTCACAAGTAGTGCGGTTAAACAAATTGCTACCGCAAATTCAGAAGCTGATAAGTCATCTATTCAGAAAACACTTTTTGTATTTCGTTGGTTAACCAGGTTGACCACCATTACCGCAGCGATGGGTATGTTTATTTTTGCCGGGTATATTAGTCTGCACACATTTGGATCTGCAGATAACAAACGAGGAATTCAATGGATGTCATTGGTGGTGTTTTTTACTGGTATTTCCAATGGCCAGTTCGCATTATTACAGGGGCTCAGGCGAATCAGGGATTTGGCGATAGCAAGGGTATTGGGTGCTTTAGCCGGTAGTATTATTTGCATTACGTTGATTTTTTTTTTTAGAAAGGAGGGTATTGTTCCATTCCTGATTGCCGGAGCGGCAACCACTGTTTTGTTGTCATGGTTTTTTGCACAAAAAGAAAAAATCACTTCACTCAAAGTTGATTTTACTGAATTTAAAAAAAGATCATTTGAACTGCTTTCGATGGGAATTGCATTCCTGGTGAGTGGCTTATCGATAAGTATAAGTGCCTATTATTCAAGAATTCTGATTTCAACATCTTTTTCATTACATGATCTTGGTCTTTATACCGCATCCTGGACTTTATCGGCGATGTATGTAAATTTTATACTGAGTGCGATGGGTGCAGATTTTTATCCCCGGTTGTCGGGAATTATAAATGATCATGAGAAGGCCAATAAAATTGTAAATGAGCAAACGGAAATAGGCATTGTTATGGCCGTTGCAGGAATAGTTGGCGTGGTTTCATTTTCAGCTCTCATTCTTCGTGCTTTTTATTCAGTACAGTTTTCAGACGCATGGAAGTTACTCCAATGGATGACTGCCGGAATGGCTATAAAGGTAATTAGCTGGCCATTGGGATTTATTGTTGTTTCAAAAGGCAAAGCAAAATTATTTGTTTTGCTGGAAATGTCATGGGGTTTCATTTATATCGCATTACTATATTTTTTTACGCGATGGATGGGGCTTGAGGGGGCAGGTATTGCATTCCTGGCCACTTATCTAATCAACTGGCTTTTTGTTTGGTTCGCTGCGAGGAAACTCACTGCCTTCGGGTGGAATAGTACCAATAAGAAACAAATAAGTTGGATGGTACTGGCGATTTTATCAGTATTTATTATTTCAAGGATATTGTCAACCCCGTGGCAATATGCATTTAACGGAATTATCCTCGGTTTTGTATGCTGGTATGCATACCGAAAGTTGGAAACTATACTTGGGGCAAACTTGTTCACGCTTTTAATAAAAAAAATCGGTATAAATAAGTGACGACAGATAAAAACAATTTAGCAAGATTACCTTTGGTAAGCATTGGTGTTGGTTCTTACAATAATGCCCGGTTTATCCGCGAAACCTTAGACAGTATTGCTGCCCAAACATATCAAAATATCGAGATAATTATTAATGATGATTGTTCCACTGACAATTCCATAGAAGTTATTGAAAATTGGATTAACGAGCATAGAAATCTCGAAATCGTTTTGTTGAAAAATGATCAGAACCGGGGGTTATGCAAGTCAATTAACAATATGCTTTCGATTTATAAAGGTGATTATTTAAGCCTGATTGCATCTGATGATAAATACCTGCCTGATTTTGTAATGAACAGGGTAAATTATTTACTAGCTACGCCAAATGATGTTGGTATTTGTTATTCAAAATCCTTTTTGATTAATGAACATGATTCAAAAAGAATAGGAATGGAAGAAAGACATTTTTGGCCCACTGGATATATATTTGAAAAAATATGTGGTTTAGATGGTTCTTTTTGTAAACCATTTACTGCAATGGTAAAAAGATCAGTGTATGATGTGGTTGGAAAATACGACGATTCCTTATTATTTGAGGACATTGATTTTTTTTTGAAAGCTTCCCGAATATTTCAAATTGACTTTTTAGATGTTTTAGACACCGAATATAGAATTGTAAAAGGCTCTCTTGGGACCCAGGTTTATTCAAATAAGGGCTTGGTAAGTTTATCAAAAATTATTATCAGGAATTTTGGAGCTTCGAAAGAAACCGATTTTTTGCTGGCAAAGCGATTAAGGAAAGTGGCCCTGAAAAAGATGGAATTGGATGAAAAAACCTGGATAGAAGATTTACAGTTGGCCAATTCATACAACAAAAAAATTTCAGATACAATTTTAGCATCTTTAGGGAAAATTGGTATTGGAAATAGTATCCTTAAAAAGTTTAGAAAATAATGAATTACTTAGTAACAGGAGGCGCTGGTTTTGTAGGTAGTAAGATAGCAGATAAACTGATCTGTCAAGGGCACCAGGTAGTAATTATAGATAACCTTTCAACGGGCTATTTATCGAACATAAATACCAATGCAACTTTTATTAAAGGAGATTGTAGCGATATCAATACCATATCAAAATTGAATGAATTTGCATTTGATGCTATACTTCATATTGCAGGGCAATCGTCCGGTGAGGTAAGTTTTGAAGACCCCGTATATGATATCAACAGCAATACGGTTTCTACATTATTGCTCTTGCAATATGCAGTTAAAAAGGGATGCAAAAGATTTATTTATGCCAGTACAATGTCGGTGTACGGACAGCAGGGAGATCAACTTTGTTTTTCAGAAAAAGACCTGACGAACCCGTTGTCATTCTATGCTGTGGGTAAATTGGCAAGCGAAGCCTACCTTAAGATTTATTCGGCCATTTATGGAATTAACTATACTGCATTAAGGTATTTTAATATTTACGGCCCCGGACAAAACCTTGTAAATTTAAAGCAAGGAATGATCAGTATTTATTTAAAACAATTGATTGACCCTTCATTTGATAAAATCACTGTAAAAGGTTCTTCGGATCGGTTTAGAGATTTTATTTACATAGATGATGTGGTGTCAATTACTACCGGATTTATTAACCAACAGGCCAGCTTTAACGAAATCATAAATATTGGAACAGGGAAGAAAACAACGGTGTCTGAACTGCTTGCTCTATTAAAGCAACATACAGGAATAGAAAAGCCAGTTGAATATTATGCAGGAACGCCTGGTGATCAGTTTGGCATTTATGCAGATATTCATAAGTTGAATAATCTTTATACAGCGCCTTTAGAACATATTGAAAGAGGCGTCAGGCTCTTCTGTAAAAATGCACTAGGAGTAAAATAGCCGTGATGAATCAACAAAGAAAAGTGGGCATATTTATTCAATGGGGTTTTCATGAACTTCGTTCCATTCTTTTAAGCGGGTTAGCCAAGGAACTTAATTCAAAATACGAAGCAGTCATTTACACTTTTGATAAGAATAGTATACTATATCAATCATATTTAGAAGAGGCTGGATGCGCTTATAAATATTTGGATAAATCTTTATTTAAGGTTTTACCCAGCAGGATTGATGCGGTTAACCAATCCATAAGAAAAGCATACATGCGTATTAATGGGGTAGGAAATTTTAGGAACTACGAAAGGCCAAAAGATTTATCTTCAATAGATTTCCTTAAAGGGAACAAATTAGTTTGGAATGTATCTTCATTCTTAACACGCAAAACACTTGCTGTTAAGTATCAAAATGAAGACCTTATTCAATATTTTAAAGAGGAGGGTTTAACTGATATCTTAATGGCAGGTTATTACGATATTAATAACCAGGTAATTGCTTTTTCAGCAAAGGAATCAAATATTAAAGTGTGGAGCTTGGTAAATAGTTGGAAGGATATGTACACCAACGATTTTGTGTCATTCACGCCTGACGGGTTGTTTACCTGGTCGGATAATATGGCTAAAAACTTTGTTAGTCATAACCCACATCTTAAAGGGAAAGTAAAAGCAATCGGTAATCCGGCTTTTGATGTGTTTTTTGGGTTTAAGCCCATCAGGGAAAAATCTTTTTATGAACTAAAATATGGGATTAAGCCAGGTGCGAAAATTTTTGTTTATACCATGATCAATCCATTGGTAACTAACGGGGAACATTTTACGATACGATTAATCTACCAATCTTTAAAGGCACATTTAGGGAATGACTGGCATTTGTTGGTAAGAAAAAATCCTTTGCACCATGATGCAAAATATACGGAATTAGAAGAACTGGAGAACCTTTCTTTTATGGAGCATTACTGGGAATGGGATGCTTTAAAAGATTTAGCAGTTCAGGAAAAAGCAGGTGAAGATGAATGGTACGATATGATATACTACTCTGCCTGTAATATTAGTGTAGCTTCTACAGTAAGTATGGAATTTTTGATTGCACAAAAACCTGTTATTAATATAGGATTCAACGGAACAGGTAATGAGGATGAAAATTTAAAAAGGTTTTCAGAAGCCCCATTTTATAGAAATCTATGCAAAGAGCCCAATGTTTTTATTTGCAATACAATTGAACAATTTAATAAGATCTTAATCAATTTTAGCACTGATTATATCTTTGATAAGCGATTTCAATTAAATGAGTATTTTAAATCGGGAAACAAATCAATCTATTCAATTTTGCCTCTTAAGTAATTGAAATGAAAAAATACATCCTTCAGAAACTTTCAAAAGCTGCACAGATACTTGGATTCAATCCATTGGAAATGCATCTAAATGTGTTAAAGAAAATTGCGATTGAAACCTACCTGGAACAAAAATTACAACATCCCAAATATAGTAATCCCCTCAATTTAAACAGGTTTGAATACCAGGTATTATCACAAAATGGGGAAGATGGGATTATTTATGAAATCTTTAAAAGGGTAGGAACGCATTCAAAATATTTTGTAGAGTTTGGTGTAGGCAATGGTACTGAAAATAACTCTGCTTATTTGTTATTACAACACTGGAGAGGAGCCTGGATAGAAGGAAGTGCCGAACATTGCAATACCATGACAGCTGCTTACAATGACATCATCAAAAATGAGCAACTGCAGGTAAAGGAGTCTTTTATAACCAAAGCCAATATCTGTAAATTATTTGAAGCGTTGAAAGTGCCAGCCGATCTTGATTTTTTATCCATTGATATTGATGGCAATGACTATTGGGTATGGGAGGAATTGGCAAAATATACACCACGTGTGGTAGCTATTGAATACAATGCATCGCTTGGGCCTCATATTGAGTGGGTAATGCCTTACAATGAAAACCATTTTTGGAATGGAACAAAGATGGGCCATTATTTTGGGGCAAGTTTAAAATCGTTTGAATTACTTGGTAAAAAATTAGGTTACACTTTGGTTGGCTGTAATTTAACCGGAGCCAATGCTTTTTTTGTAAGAAATGATTTGGTTACAGAATCATTATTCGCATCCCCCTTCACGGCTGAAAATCATTATGAAAAGCCAATGTATTTTCTGGAAAAACAACTCGGTCATAGAAGAAATCACCTATTGGGTAATTCTGTCTCCTTTCATAAATGAAAATTCTTTACATCTGCAACGAATATCCTCCTCATAAGCATGGGGGTATAGGTTCCTTCACCAGGGATATTGCCGAAGGCCTGGCATCAGGCAACCAGGACGTTACTGTTTGGGGGTTGTATGACACCATACCAACCGAAGTGAATGAAAAAATAAACGATGTAAAGGTCACCAGGGTTCCCTTTCCGCTGGTTAAATCAAGGTTTAAACACCTGTTTTTTATTTTCATTTTAAACCTGAAACTAAGAAAATTTTTAAAAGAACATACTTTTGATATCATCGAATGCCAGGAATGGCAGGGGCTTTTACCAGTCGGGATTAACCATCCTGGCTTTGTCATCCGGCTTCACGGAGCTGCGGTCTTTTTTGATAAATTATTAAACAGGCCGGGCAACCGGTTGATGCATTGGCTTGAAAAACGAACCATCAAAAATGCTAACAATATTGTAGCGGTTTCTGATTATTGCGGCAAGATTACATTGAGCCTTGTAAAAACACATAAGAAATACACCGTTATTTATAATGGAGTGAATAAAACAAAACTTAATCGCTTTAAAGAAGCCAATTACGTCCGCTATTCAATAGTCTTTGCAAATAGCGTACTTCCTAAAAAAGGAGTTTTGGAATTAGCGAAAGCATTTAACTTGGTAAAAGCGAAATTTCCAGCGGCAACATTAACAATTATTGGGAAATTGGGTTATCAGGAGAACGGGATAAATATAGAAGATCTTATAAAGAAAAAAATAGATCCTCAGGGTTTGCCGAATGTGACCATAACCGGATGGCTGGAAAATGCGGATGATGTATTTCATCAATTAGCCGGTGCACATATCTGTTGCTATCCCTCCCACATGGAGGGTTTTGGCATCGCCCCGGTTGAGGCGATGGCCCTCGGTAAGGCTGTTTTATTTATGAAAAATGGACCGGGGCCGGAAGTTATCGAAGATGGTATTTCTGGGATTTTAGCAAATTGTGCTAATAGTTGCGATATCGCAAGTAAAATTATAACATTATTTGAAGGAAAGATGGACGCTGGTTATTTAGGTGTAAATGCAGAGCAAAGAGTTGAAAAATTTTTTGATCTTAAAAATGTATTTGTACCTAATAATATTTCGTACTACAGAAAAATATTGTCAATTGAAGATTGATGTTATCATTTGTACATACAACAGACCCGAAAAGGTAATTGAATTAGTGTATCAGTTGGGTGCTTTCTCAAAACAATTCAATTCAATTATTGTAGTGGATTCTTCAGATGATATCCTTTCAACTTTTCATACTGATGATGAAATAGTTTATTTACGATCTCCTAAAAAAAATCAACCATATCAAAGGTATTTGGGTTATACCTATTCGAAAGCAGATATCCTTCTTTTTTTGGATGATGATATGGAAGTGGCCAATCCTGAATTTATAAAAATTATTCAAAATACTTTTCATGACGCTACTGTTGTCGGTGTGGCGATCAATTTTGAAGATAAACATCCGGACACGGCACTTGCCGCAATACCAAGGTCAGCATTATTGACCGGAGTCCCGATATTGAAAAGAATGGTTGGTTGGATGAGTGGATATCCTGTTTTAAGGGATGGGAAATTGGGGTGTTGTGGGTTAAGGGGCAAGCAACCGCTTGCTGGAGGAATAACAGAATGGCTAAGTGGAGGCGCTTTTGCAGCCAGAAGGTCAGCGTTATTTCAAAATTTCAATTTTCAGTTATTTGATTTATTTGAAGAAAAATTGGGTATGGGAGAAGATGCAATTATAGGGTATGGTTTAAGTAAACGGGGGATTTTATTATACTACCCTGAGTTATTATTCTACCACAATGACCAAAAAGATAGTTTATATTCAGCTGATCATTTTGCTTACGCAAGACGAGTGATTTTTTCCCGGCTTTATCTTTCATTGGAAAGAACAAGATTAAATAAGGGTAATTATACAATCGCATATTTGCATTATCATTGGTATGTTCTATGGAGAATTACCGGCCTATGGCTCAATTACCTGATAAAAAAAAACGAAGGGAAACACAAGTTGTTAATAGGTGCTTATGAAGGATGGAAATTAGCTGTCAGGTTTAAGTTTGACAGGATTGCCAGGGGCAATAACAAATGGACATGATTTTTGGAATCTATACAACGTTAAAATGATCGATACTCTCAAAATTATAGACCATAATGAAGGCTTAGCTATCAAGCCTTTTTCAAAAATTACACAAAAAATATTAAACTGGTTTGTCTTTTTTCTGGCTTTTCCATCAGTTGAGCTATTCGGTAACTCTATAACCTTTTATTTGTTCATTGCGATTGGTTTAAGGATCGGTTCATTTTGGACAGGGGTGTTCAGGGGGAAAACCCTGTTGGGGTTATTTTTGATATTAGCATTTGTTTCTACCATTTCGGCGCCTTATATGCGACGTAACCCTGGCTTTTTTGACAATGTTAAAATTTTAGTCCAGTACGTTTATTGGATTTTTGTTTCTTTCTTCTTTATAAACCAACGAAAAAGAATCGATTTCTTACAGTTAAGCAAATGGATTTTTTTTGGTGCCATTACCGCTATTGTAGGTTTCTATTTCTATGCTATTAAATTTAGCACTCCCATAATCAGCATTCGGCTTGCTCCAAGTCGAAATGATTTTGTTTTTAATTTGCTTTGTACAATTCCAATTTCGTTTTATTACATTTTGCAAGCATGGAATAGAAAAAAAGGGGTATTGCTCGTTCCTTTTTTCTTAGTGGTCATGCTTTTAACAGGTGGACGCTCGGGCGCTGTACTCATTATATTAGAGTTAATACTAGTCTTAACCATTATTTATCCCGCACTACAAAAACTGGCAAGAATTGTGACACCGGTTTGTGGTTTGTTATTTATTTTATCACAAACTGATCTATCTCAGGTATATTTAAATTCCCTCGCCGATGAGGTAGAATCGCTCAATCCACGGTTTGCAAATTTATTGCGGGGAGTTGACGAAGGAGATTTAAGTTTTGATAAATCTTGGCTGGAACGGAAGCTAATGGTTGAAAAAGGTCTGGAAATTTTCAAGGAATATCCTATACGTGGTATTGGTCCAAATAATTTTTATTATTTCGATAGCAAATTGTCTTCATTTTATGAATTTGACCGGCTTGGGGGCGATACAATCGAATATTACAATTCCCGTTCGGCTCATAATTCTTATATCCAGGTTTTATCTGAAATGGGTATCCTGGGTCTTTCGATATTGATTGGTTTAATAATAGTTCCACTTTTCTTTTTCTTCAGGAAATTCTTTTCAGGAAAAATGGATCTTCAATTTTTGCCTTTTGTAAGTTTATTAGGGATTTCCATGCATTTATATGCAATTACAGCTTTAACTGGTGCGAATTCGTGGATGATTATCGGCTTATCATGGGGTGTCTTAAATTCTAGCAAAAGATAAAAGATGATCCTTGGATATTATTATCACATCCCAATTTGCCAGAATAATGGCCGATTGTATGTTCCGGGATATTTAGGCATTTTCTTAGATGCATTAGCTTCTGAAGTACAAGTATTATATCTTTTTATGCATGAGGGCAATCAACAGCAAATAGCAGAAGCCGATTATGAATTACAACAGAGTAATATAATATTTATTAGTCTTGGAAATATATCTCCTGCTTGGCACAGACATTTATTTCATAAAAAAATTTTAAGTAAAGCCTCGCCTGTTGCAGAAATTTGTGATGCCATTATCATCAGAGCTCCTACTCCATTGGCCCCTTTTTTTAAAAATGATCTTGGTAAACCCCGCCTAATATTTATGATTGTCGGGGATTATTTGGAAAGTGCAAACCACTTTAAAATAAAAAATTTAAGAGATTGGGTTATGATTCAATACTTAAAACGAAATGATTTTTTATTTCGAAAAGTAATGCGTAGTGCAGATGTATTAGTAAACTCACCATCGTTATTGAATAAGTATAAACATCTTGGTAAAACCATTCATTTAATAAGAACTACAACATTGACACAGCATGATTTCTTTGAGAGAAATGATACTTGTGAAAACAATACTATTGAGTTACTTTATACTGGCAGAATTGAGGCCGCAAAAGGCTTATTTGAATTATTAGCCTCATTGGCTCAATTAAGGAGCCTTCATTTAGATGTTAGGTTAAATATCGTAGGATGGGAGGCTGATAGTAAGAAAACAATTGAAAAGGCATTATTGAATAAAGCGATCGAATTAAGGGTTGAAAAGTATATTATTTTCCATGGTAGAAAAAAAATTGGCCAAGCATTAAATGATATGTATCGGAAAGCTGATATTTACTTAATTCCATCCTACCACGAAGGTTTTCCAAGGACCATTTGGGAAGCCATGGCGAATAGTTTACCAGTAATTACAACTTGTGTCGGGGGCATCCCTGATTATCTTACGAATAACGAAAATGCAATACTCGTTGAACCAAAAAATATCACTGCACTGGTTAAGAAGATTATTCTTATTATCGATAATAGAGATTTAAGAACCAAATTAATTAAAAATGGGTATTTGCTGGCAAAACAGAATACAATAGAGATTCAGACAAATAGCATGATAAATGTGATTGAAAAGCTCCTTATTGATTAGCATGAAGAAAAAAATACTTTTCCTGGGCGAAACCTATCGGGCAGATGCTATTACATGGATGAATGGATTAAAAGAATTCGGCCTTTTTGAAATACATACCTGGGAACTAACTAAAGGTGGAACTGGTCTTGATAAAATAAAGCGTGCTATCGAAACCGTATCAAGGCTGAAAGAATTAAGACGGGAAATTTTGCGTTTGCAACCCGATTTAATCATAGCAGAAAGAGTAACTAGTTATGGTTTTATTGGAAGCTTGTTTCATAAATATTCGCCGGTAATCATCGCCCAACAAGGTATTACTGATATCTTTCCGCCCGATTCTTTTACCGCAATTCTAAAAGAAAGAATGCAAAGCTATGCATTCAAATATGCAAGCCTTATACATGCCTGGGGAGAAATAATGACCTATAGTATGCTAAGGAAAGGTGCGGATCCTAATAAAATAATGGTTTTGGCCAAGGGAATTGACTTAAGAAATTTTATGTATTCTCCTGATTTAAAAGATGGCAAAATAAGAGCCGTAGTTACACGTAGTCTCACGGAAGATTATCGCCACGAAACTTTGTTAGGTGCGTTTGAAATCATTAAGCAACAAGAAATACCATTTAAATTGACAGTTATAGGAGGAGGCCACTTAAAGGAACAATTGATACAATCTGCTATTGATAAGAACATACATGATGAAGTTGATTTTGTTGGTCGGATTCCTAATGCAGATTTACCAAAATATTTATCTGATAGTGATCTTTATCTTTCTATGCCTTGTACTGAGGGTGTTTCGTCCTCCTTATTTGAAGCAATGTCTTCGGGTTGCTATCCAATTGTAACCGATCTTCCTGGGAACCGGGCATGGATAACAGATGCAATGAATGGAAGATTGATAAAAGTAGATGATGTACATGATTTGGCAACTGCAATAAGATGGTATGCCGTTAACAGAGGCGGATTAGGACATATACTTAAAAAGAACAGAGAAATAGTTGAACAAAAAGTATCTTACGAAAAAAATATGAAGGTTATTTGCAGCAAGTACATCGAAATCATAAAAAATTTCAACTCATGTGTGGTATAGCGGGGGTTTTGCATTTTGATGCAAAACCAGTAGAAAAAATAAGACTGATCCAGATGCGAGATATCCTGCAGCACCGAGGGCCAGATGATGTAGGATTATGGATTGACAACTATATTGGGCTGGCTCATCGTCGTTTATCCATTATCGATCTGAGTTCTGGTGGACATCAGCCATTTTTTTCAGCAGATGGGAATCTTGTGATGGTTTATAACGGAGAACTCTACAATTATGCAGAACTTAGAAAAGAACTGGAATGGGCAGGGTTCCAGTTTACAACACACTCCGATACTGAAATTTTACTAGCCTATTACCGCCATATAGGCCCGCTTGCATTTGAAAGATTTAATGGAATGTTTGCTCTTGCCATTTGGGATAAACAAAGGCAGGAATTATTTGTGGCTCGGGATAGGGTAGGGGTAAAGCCATTGTATTACACGATTAATGACAATGGATTTTATTTTGCCTCAGAACCAAAGGCTTTAATCAAATATGGCATTGATCCATCTTTAAATGAATCTTGCTTTGATGAATTGCTGGCATTTCGTTTTATTGCAGGCGAAAACACGATTTTCAAACATATCAAAAGATTATTGCCAGGCCATTATGCCACGATTACCCCGGATAGAGGAATGAAAATTACCAGATGGTGGCATCTTGGTGAAAAGATCAGGAGCCATGCTGAAATAAAAAAACCTTTTGAATGGTTTGTGGATACTTTTAATAGTTCAATAAAATACCGGATGATAAGTGATGTAAAGGTGGGTGTATTATTAAGCGCTGGCCTGGATAGCACTTCAGTGACAAGGGTGCTCAAGAATAACGATTACGATAATATTGAAACTTTTAATGTCGGATTTAAACACAAGGGGCATGATGAATCTTCACTTGCAGAAAAATTTTGTAATGAACTAGATTACAAGTTCAATAAAATATATGTAGAAAATGGGGCACTTGCCAGCTATGTAGAAGATGCCAGTTATTTTAGTGATGAGCCATTGATCCATTTAAACGACCCGCATATCCTGGCGATTTCCAAACTTGCAAAGAGTAAGGTTAGCGTATTGCTGTCGGGCGAAGGAGCAGATGAATTTATGGGCGGCTATGTGCGCTATAAAACATTTCAGTACCAACATTTTTGGCCAGTGATCAACACGGGATTGAACATGATTAAGAAGGTAAACTCCAATTCCAGGTTGAATAAACTGGCTGCATATTTAAGTGTCAATAATACAGACATAATGATGCTGATGAATGGAAGTAACATTTTCACGAATGAATGGATAGATACTTACAAATTATACGGTATGAATTTTCTTCCCGAGTACCGGTTAAAAACTTTGGCAGAAGCTAAAACTATTTATCCTGGTAATTCGTTACGTCAACTATTATACCTTGATCAGCATACCTATTTGCAATCGTTAAATGACAGGAATGACCGGGCTACCATGGGCGCCTCTATTGAATGCAGAGAGCCTTTTATGGATTACAGGTTAATGGAAGGTATCGGCACATTAAATGATAATTTGCTTTTCAAAGGAAAAAAAAATAAGTTTCTATTGGCAAATACGATCGCTAAAACTTTGCCGGATTATATACAAAAATTAAGAAAAATCGGTTTCAGTGTTCCCTGGCGTGATTATATATTAAACGATGAATATTTCAGAACGGCTTTGGAAGATTTAGAAAAAAGTGACATATTTAAGCAGGGTATTTTAAGCAAACTGAATGTCTCTCAATTGAAAAAGGAGTTTATTGTAAATGGCCAACATACAACGCTTATCATTCAACTCGTTTTTATTTATATATGGTATAGCACCTATTTTTCAAGAATATCGAATTCGTAATTATGGGAATCAATCTTTTTGATATTAGTTTTTTATTACAGCGCTATCCTATTCAGCACGCAAAGAAGGAATTACTTTCTATTCAGAAAAATTTTGCAACTGGGGCGACCGGTTACCAGGAGAGAAAAAAGTGGGAGATTTTCAATCACCATATTGCTAATAATAAAGTGTACCGGAATTTTATTGGTGACCAAAAAATAAAAGACTGGGAAAAAATACCCGTACTTACCAAAAAAGATATACAGTTGCCATTGAAAGAAAGGTTATCGGAAGGCTATAGCGTTAACAAAATTCATTTGCATAATACATCCGGTTCATCGGGAACACCTTTTTATTTTGCGAAAGATAAATTTTGTCATGCTTTAAGTTGGGCAATCAATTATAATCGTTTTGGCTGGCATGGAATAAATATGGGAAGTGATTTGCAGGGCAGGTTTTATGGCATACCACTTTCTAAAACAAAATATTACAAAGAAAAAATTAAAGACTTTTTGGCTCGTCGTATTAGGTTCCCGGTTTTTGATTTATCGGATCCGATTTTGGCAAAATACTTGAAAATATTTACCGGGAAGGAAATTAAATACTTAAATGGTTATACTAGTTCCCTGGTTTTGTTTGCTAAATATTTAAAAGAAAACAATACTGTTCTAAAGGAGGTTTGTCCCGGTTTGAAGGCGGTTTTTTCAACATCCGAAGTTTGTGATGATATAGACAGGGAGATAATGGAGGATGGTTTCGGAGTAAAAGTGGTGAACGAATACGGGGCTGCCGAATTGGACCTGATAGCTTTCGAAGATAAGGATTTCGATTGGCTGGTTAATTATGAAACGCTTTTTGTTGAGTTGCTTGATGATGATAATAAGCCAACAAAAATGGGAGAGGAAGGAAAAGTTGTGATCACTTCCTTATATAACAAAGCGATGCCGTTTATCCGTTATGAATTAGGCGACAGGGCAATACTCAGTGACAGGAAAAAGGGCCCATATCAGGTACTACAAACAGTTGCAGGCCGTACCAACGATATAGCCATACTTCCAAGTGGGAAAAAATCGCCTGGATTAACTTTTTATTATATATCTAAAAGTTTGCTGGAAGGCGGCGATTTTATGAAAGAATTCGTTATTAAACAAACTGGCATTGATCATTTTCATTTTGAGTATGTAGCAGTTAGAGAAATTAATAACGAGGAAAAACGTAGAGTTTTGGAGGCGATGAATACTTACCTGGAGCCGGGATTAATTGCAAGTTTTGAAAGAAAGGAACAAATTGAAAGAACAAAAGCCGGAAAGTTGAAGCATTTCTTTTCAGAGCTGAATATAGGCCGCAATTAATGCAAATTTTAATTTTTTACCAATACTTCGGTACACCAAACGGTGGCTGGAGTACCCGGATGTATGAATTGCCAAAACGATGGATTGAAGCAGGGCATAGGGTTACCGTAGTTACCAGTCCATACGACAAATCGGATATCCGGGCAACAAAGTTTATTGATAAGCAGGTGATCGATGGGATTGAGGTGGTAATTGTAAATATCAATCAATCCAATAAACATTCTATTGTACACAGAGCTTTCAAATTTGGATTATTTTCTATCATCTCAATTTATTATGCTTTAGTAATACCGTTCGATGTAGTTATTTGCAGTTCCGGACCTATTACAATCGGCCTACCCGGCTTATTCGCAAAAACTTTCAAAAGGAAGAAAAAATTTGTCTTCGAAGTCCGTGATCTCTGGCCAGAAGGCGCAATACAACTTGGGTTAATAAAGAACAAAACCCTTATGAGATTTGCCTATTATTTTGAAAAACTTTGTTACAGCAAAGCTGACCTGGTTGTGACTTGTTCGAAAGGAATGACTGATTCCATACAAGCGAGATTCAGCAGTACAAAGCTGTTGACAATACCCAATGCCTGCGACAACGAACTTTTCCAGGAGAAAGATCCCGGGTTTGAACTTCCTTTATGGGCGAATAATAAAAAAATATTTGTTTATACAGGGTCTTTGGGTTTGATGGACGATTGTATGCAAATAATAAAGGCCATTGAATTGACGAATATTCCCGAAGCTATTTTTGTATTTATTGGTGACGGCAAAGAAAAAATTGAATTGGAACAGTATGTGAAAGAAAAAAAAATTGCGAATACCTGGTTCATTGGATTAATTCCCAAGACTGAAGTAAGGCGCTGGCTGCAAAGTTCGCATGCTGCTTTTGTCACTTTTAAAGATATTCCTGTTTTGCAAACAAGTTCTCCCAATAAAATGTTTGATGCTTTTGCGGCGGGCGTTCCAATAATTCAATCTACTGCAGGGTGGATCAAAGATTTATTGGAGTATGAAAACGCTGGTATAACGGTTAACCCGACTTGTCCAAATCAAATGTCTCTAGCAATAAAAAGACTGGCAAACGATTCTGGTGAGAGAAACAGGATGGCTGAAGCTGCAAGGCGATTGGCTGAAACGGAGTTTAGTAGAAAGATACTTGCCGAAAAATATTTGAATGAATTGACTAGCATTTCCGACTAACAACCCGTTGATTTAATTTCTTCTTTATTTACTATTTGCAAATAAGCAATTTACGATGATTCTTCTTACGGGTGCCAGTGGTTTTTTAGGTAAGGCAATGACAGAGAGGCTGGATAATCTGCATTTAGATTACATTACTGTGGGACGGTCCACTATGAATACCGTTAAGTGGGATTTGGGAACTAAATGTACTTCAGTTCTTGCTGGTGATACCGTGGTTCATGCTGCTGGTAAAGCTCATATGATTCCTAAGAATGCTGAAGACAAAGCAGATTTTTATGCTGTAAATGTGCAAGGCACCCGGCATTTGCTGGAAGCACTGGAAAATAACGATTCTCTTAAAAAGTTTGTTTTTATAAGCAGTGTGGCCGTATATGGTTTGATAGAAGGAATTGACATTGCTGAAGATGCACTGCTACTGGCTACTGATCCTTATGGAAATAGTAAGATAGAAGCAGAAAAAATGATTGCAGGCTGGTGTACAAAGAAAAACATCGAATATTATATTTTGAGGTTGCCATTGATAGCCGGCAAACGGGCACCAGGAAATTTAGGTGCAATGGTAAGTGGGATTCGTTCCGGCAGGTATTTGAGCATTGGAAAAGCTGATTCTAAAAAGTCAATGATATTGGCCAACGACCTGGCAAACTTTATAACAAACATACAAGGACTATCTGGCGTGTACAACCTTACAGATGGCTATCATCCTTCCTTTAAAGAGCTGGAACACACCATTGCAACTTTTTATAAAAAGAACGAACCTGTTGCTTTGCCGTTGATCGTGGCAAAATTACTCGGCTTTGCAGGTGACCTAATTGGTTCCAAATTTCCCCTAAATTCCAACAAACTAAAAAAAATAACCAGCACGCTCACTTTCAATGATAGCAAGGCCCGAAACCTTCTTGGATGGCAATCTCATGAGGTATTGAAACACTGGGAAGTTGAATAAACTACCATGCAATTGTTAGTGGAATTTATATTGGCATTGGTTATCCTGATGATTGCAGAGCTTGTATATTTCAAGATTGCTGTTCATTTCAATATTATTGATAAGCCTAATGAAAGAAGTTCGCATAGTGTGCCGACCATACGTGGTGGTGGAATTATTTTTTTATTGGCGGCAATTCTCTTCTTTTTATTAAATGGCTATTCTTATCCATTTTTTTTGACGGCGATGCTCGCATCTGGTATCATCAGTTTTGTTGATGATGTTCGAACGCTTAACAACGGACTGAAATTCAGTGTGCATTTAATGTCGGTGCTATTAATATTCTGGCAATGTGGCTTATTAACCACTCTTTCGCCATTGTACTTAATTGCGATCGGAATAGTTATTATCGGTATTATCAATGCCTATAATTTCATGGATGGCATCAATGGGATAACTGGCTTATATTCACTTGCCGTAATAGTGCCATTATTATTAACTGAAACCAATGGAAAGCTACATTCGCTGGAACTGGTTTCCATTGCAGCTTTACTCGCATTTAATTTCTTTAATGCACGGAAAAAAGCAAGATGCTTTGCAGGTGATGTGGGCGGTATCAGCCTGGCAATACTGATCGTGTTTCTATTGATCCTGCGCATACAACACACAAATAACTTTATATACATCGGGCTGCTCCTCATTTATGGGATAGACTCAGTGTATACCATTGCTCAACGCATTTATCAAAAGGAAAATATCTTTAAACCTCACAGAAAACATCTGTATCAGTACTTCAGTAATGAAAAAGGAATACCACACTTGCTTGTTAGTGTGGTATATGCTTTTATCCAGTTATTGATAAATCTTACAATTGTGTATGGATATGTAAATTTTCCAAGTCTTCTTATCTTATTAATCATTCTCAGCATTGGTTACTGGGCATTAAAAGTGCCACTTATCCGGGTTGCCACCCATTAGCAAACACCTTCTCCAGGTTGTGTTAAATTCCCCCCTTTAGCAACTACGACATTATGTTCTTTACGAAAATGGTACAACTCTTTTCCCAAACATCGTTTATTATCAAATTTCCAAAGCAAGTAGCAATTTTTTTCCCTTAAAAATAAATGCACCATACTTGTAGCATTTATTATTTTGAAAATAATAATGCTACAATTGTGTAGCAATTTTTAATTTTTTCAAAAAAATGCTACCAATGAATGGGATAAGTTATATTTTGTAATAAAGCCCATTTATGAAAACAACTAAATCGCTACGTGAAAAATTTGCCCTGTCGCAGGCACAAATGGCGGAATACCTGTCAACCACTCGCAGCCGCTTGTCTTTGTATGAAATCGGTAAGCGTGATCTTCCCGTTCATGCGCTTGTGAAGCTTTCAGAAATGGAAGTGTTTTTACACAATTCCTCCCAACGGAAGAGCATTTCCCCACACGTAAAATTACATGAAGAGAAAACAACGGAATTGCTTGAATATCTCTTGATTGAGCAACGATACCAGGCAGCCTTGGCTAAACGTAAATTAGTGGCGATTAAAGAAGTGTATGCACAAAAATTGTTAATGCTCGACTTGCTCGATTATTTCAGAACAAGAGACGACAACGCTTCCGCCGGGCAGCGTTATACCGATTGGATGAATGAAATAGAAGTTTTGTCACTGAAAGCAATAGATGATAATGGCCTTCATATCCAGCGTATGTTACAGTTAAAAATAAGTAGTATACAGTACCTGCACCAGCAGGCCGTACAGTTAAAACAGTCATTGTAAAAGAGAAGGGAACTAGGTTAGAGGGGTCAGGAATATTGCTGTTGTGGGTGATCTGGTATTTGCAGTATCACAAATCTAATCGCTTTCTTAGTCAGCTTTTTTAGATTTACGCTTAATTCACCCTTTTTTTGGAGCCAAACCGTGGTTTGTGAATAATCCTGAATGAATTCAGATTAAACCGCTCCGGCTACATTTAGTACATTGCGCCCTTATTATTTACCCATAGCAGTCTATGACTTCATTTTTATACGATCTTAAAGGCCAGGCCACCATCTTCAATGCATTAGTATTACTGCTGCTGACCGCATATTTTTTCAACCGCTACCATAAGAGAAGAGTGGCTATAGCGTTAGTTTCCATCTCCTTAAGTATATTTTTATTGTGCTCCACTTCTTATTTGCCCAACTACCTTGCTGATAAAATTGAACGGGAGTACCCACCATTCCTTTTACCCGTTGATAACACAGACACAGTCAAAACGCTGATTCATGTATTAGGGAGCGGCTATACGCTCGACAAGCGGCTGCCTGCAAATGCGCAGATAGGAATGGTTGCGCTGGGGAGGCTGGCCGAAGGAATCAGGATTCACCGCGCCATTAAAAATAGTGTGATCATTTGTTCGGGTTTTTCGCCTGTAGGGTTGGAGACGCAGGCCCAGGTTACCAAACGGGCTGCCATTAATCTTGGTGTTGGCGCCAATGAACTTGAAACACTTAATAAACCCCGTACTACCCTGGAGGAAGCCAAAGAATTAGGCAAACGATATGATAAAAGCTCAAAATTAATCGTTGTTACGGATGCCCTTCATATGTCGCGGGCTATGAAAATATTTAAGACCGAAGGATTTCACCCCATAGCAGCCCCAACAAATTATAAAATAAAGGAAGCTTCCGAAGATAATAGTATGAAATGGTGGCCATCTTTCGGCAATATCTGGTTAATGAACTATCTTATACATGAATACCTTGGAAATTTGAAAGCTGCCATTTCCAGGTAATGGCCTGTAATATTTTGGCCTGGTGTCACCTATGCAGAACGAGGCCAGAATTTTGGCTGTTTTCGTTTCTTTACCAGGTAATATAATTTCATGCTGTGTGGGAAAATTTGAATAATAATACTCAGGAGGAAGTATGGTGAGGCTACTGTTCCAAGAATTGCGACGTGTAGAACCATCTTTTTACCTAATCTTCAGATAGAAAAGAATAATAACTGCATACATAATAGAAAAATTGCATGAAAATGATTTATTTCTTTAGTTTGGACGTATTTTTGTTAACCGTTATAAGGTTGCGAGATAAAACTTGTTAGACATGCCATTTATTTTTCATTTTTTGGAGAAAAGCCTGGTTAATATACCTGAAATTGGATTTCTACATACCTTATCGATTTGCCAGAATTAAATTGACTACCATGCCCAACCCTTTGTTAAAGAATTTTGCTCCACGCTGGATTATTTTTTGTTTTGATATAAGTTTAATTTCAATTTCGTTCGTTTCCTCATTTTTTCTTGTACGCCATTTATCTGTGGATTTTCCCCATTTGGCAGTTTTTTGGCCTGGTTTGATCACCAATCTTGTGATCAGTATCATCTGCATCGTAACTTTTGGTATTTATAAAGGAATTATCCGCTATTCTGAAATTAAGGATATAGTGAGAATTATCAAATTTGCTTTTCTTCAGTTTGCAATCTGGGCGGTGATCAGTACTGCAGATACGAAAAACGTACTTTCGGGCGAAGTAACCCTTCCGTTACTGGTAATCAATTTATTTGCAGTAATATTTATACTGGTGGCTTTCAGGTTGCTGGTAAAGGAGGTATACTTTATGGCGCTGTCTAAACCTAACCGTGCACATAGAACACTCATTTTTGGAGCGGGTATGATGGGGCAGATTACAAAAAAAGTATTGGAGCAGGATGCGAAATTAAATACTACGCTGGTGGGGTTCATTGATGATAGTCACTATTTAATTGGCAAAAAATTAGAAGGTGTTCCGATTTACAGTGCTCATGGGGATCAATTCACGGCATTATTAAGAGATAAAAAAATAACGCAACTGTACATTGCCATCGATCGATTAACGGTGGAGAGGAAAATTGCTATTACAGACTTGTGTGCACCCTTCAAAATAAAGGTCAATGTGGTGCCTCATGCAAATCAGTGGTCGGGCGGAGTCTTTCAAAAAAACCAGGTTAAGGAGATGAATATCGAAGATCTTTTGGAAAGGGATGAAATAATTCTGCCCAATGATCTTTCGAAAGCGAATTATAAAAATGCAACCATTCTCGTTACAGGTGCGGCAGGATCTATCGGAAGTGAAATTTGCCGGCAGTTGATCCGGCACAATGTAAAAAAGCTGGTGATATTAGACCAATCAGAATCGGGGCTGTTTGACCTTGAATATGAACTGAAACAGAAAGGAATGCACTATGATGGCTTGCAGGTGGAAGTTGCGTCCGTGAGAGATTATATGCGCATCAAAAAAATATTTATAGCCTATCAGCCTGATATAGTTTTTCATGTAGCAGCGTATAAACATGTTCCCTTAATGGAATTTTTCTCGAGTGAGGCCGTGCTCACCAACATTTTCGGAACCAAGGTGATCGCAGATTTATCGATGTTGCACAATGCAAAGAAGTTTGTATTGGTTTCTACTGATAAGGCAGTCAATCCAACGAACGTGATGGGTGCTACAAAAAGGGTATCAGAGATATATATCCAGTGCTTAAATGACCGAATTGAATCAAACACTGAATTTATTACTACCCGCTTTGGAAATGTACTTGGATCAGCAGGTTCTGTGGTGGCAACTTTTAAAAAGCAAATAGCTGAAGGCGGGCCTGTGACGTTAACACACCCGGAAATTACCCGCTATTTCATGACAATCCCGGAAGCAGCCAAATTGGTTTTAGAAGCTGGGAAGATTGGTAAATCGAGCGATATACTTCTCTTTGACATGGGTAAACCTGTCAAAATAATTGACTTGGCGTCCCGTATGATTCAATTGGCTGGATTGGTACCAGGAAAGGATATTGCAATCAAGTATACTCAACTACGGCCTGGTGAAAAAATGTACGAAGAGTTGTTTAAATCGTCGGAAGAATTTGCACCTACTGATCACCCCAAAATTTTAAGAGCTAAGAAAAGTTCAGAAGCCAATCCAAATTTTTATTCCCTGTTAAATAAGCTTGAAGCCGCTGCAATTTCGCACAGCAACGAGTTAATCACCCCTATTTTATCCAAAATGCTTCCTGAGTTTAATCATGCTCCGAATAAGCTGAAAAAAGCTCCTACAGTCGATCACCAAATAGGACAATTGCCCATCAGCGTAAGCTAAGCCCCGAGGGGTTCTGCTAACGATAGGGATACCAGTTGAGTTAACTTGTTTTCAAACTTTAAAATTACAACTCCTTTGTTTTTGTAATAGCTTAGCTTAGCCAAATGCTTTTTAAGCAGGGATAAACTGCAATGGATACCCTTGTTAAAGAACTCCTCTGTCCAGTTTTATAGTCTCTCCCATTCAAAGGCTTCATCTCGTACCTCTTTCCCTCCCCATTCAAAACGTACCGGTTATTAGTTCTCTGTGATGTCCCATTCAATAGTGGTACAGGATACAAGTGAATAAGGCGCTGTTGAAACGCCTGGACATAATTATCCTGAGACGACAGCTATGTTATGAAGTAAGCAGTAACCAAATCTGCACATGTGCAAACTGTCAAGTATCAGTTCCCCGCCGTTTCACGTTGTAAGTACCCTTCCACGTTTTAAGCAGCCATCCTGGTGCTTCATGAACACCTCTCATTAAAAGATTTCGGACTTTATCTTACAATCCCTCCGGATTGCAAAATATATTTATACAAGTAGCGTTATA
Source organism: Ferruginibacter sp. (assembly GCA_025963635.1). Classification (GTDB taxonomy): domain Bacteria; phylum Bacteroidota; class Bacteroidia; order Chitinophagales; family Chitinophagaceae; genus Ferruginibacter. The sequence continues at coordinate 27,886 of JAOQAK010000075.1, read as the reverse complement.
CTATGGTTAAGTGTAGCACACTTACTTTAGATATCCTAATAAATCAATTAAAGCCTATGGAACCCCAAAAATCTACCCATCAACTATTTGGCTTTGTTTTACCATCTTGCAACAGATCTTATTATTCTTTTTATACTTGCTTTTGGATGGGATTATTTAGCGTTATCTCGCTCGCATCTTTTTCCGTCGAAACTAAAAATTATACAGCTCCTTTTTCGCTAAATATTCATCACTCGTCCGCATTGAGGAACACCTATTCTCCTTTAACATCGGAAAGTATCAGAACCAATCTTTATCTTTTAAATGCCGACAATACCACCCGTCTGGCCGACGGGGTTCTGACAGAGTACAATAATTTATTTCATGATATCGTTACTTTAGAAGACGCTTACAAGTTCACTAATCCCAATGAAAACCTCGGCTTATCCCGTTACGGAACTATTCTGGCTATTGAGAGAAGGCCGTTGATTTACATAAGCGACACATTATATTTTAAACTTTGGAAAACGACCCGGCGGGCCTATCAACTGGAATTTATAACGATCAGTTTGAATCATCCCGGAATGCAGGCTGCTTTGGAAGACGCTTACCTGGGCACGAGCACGCTGCTTACCCTCAGCGGAAATACAAAAATTAATTTTTCAGTGAATACCGATGCAGCTTCAGCTGATGTAAACAGATTCAGGATCATTTTCCGGGCCAACCTTGTGCCTACAACCTTACCGGTAACCTTTACATCGTTAGAAGGATTCCAGCAGAATAATAAAATATCAATAGGCTGGAAAGCTGAGAATGAAATTAATGTTCTGAAATACGAAGTGGAGCATTCAACAACCGGTATTGATTTCACTAAGGTGAATTCAATAGATGTTTCTAAGACGAACAACGCATATAACAGCTACTCCTGGGTAGATGATAAGCCGGCCGGGGGAAATAATTTCTACCGCATAAAAAGTGTGGATCGCGATGGTTCACAAAAATTCAGCATTATAATAAAGGTCGCTTCAGCAAAATCCGACGGATCTATAACCATATATCCAAATCCTATCCGGGGGAATACAATTAATTTGCAGTTCACCAATCAGCCCACCGGTGTTTACCAGGTAAGATTGATGAATAATAACGGGCAGGTGGTGTACACGGGCAAATTTGCTGTAAACGTGAGTAACGTCTCCCAAACCTTGTTTACAAATAGGTTAAGCGGGGGAATTTACCAATTGGAAATTAAAGCGCCCGATAATACAACACGTGTACAAAAAGCGGTAGTTCAGCAATAGGTTGTCGTGGCCGGCTTCCTTTGTTCATGTAGCGAAGTTTAACCGGCATAAAAAGGGTTTGAAAAAGAAGAATTGGTATTTAATTTCAATATGGATTTTTGTAATTTTCAAAAGAAAGGTGACAACTATCGCCTTTTATAAAAAATGTAATCAGCCAAATCATATATAATAAACTATAAATTATCTACCTCTTTGGTGCACGATTTTTTACAAGCCTCTCAAAAGGCGGCTTATCTCTGAAACACAAAATCCCCCGTATTAAACGGGGGATTAATTTTATTGCAAGGGTTGATTGATCAATAATCCCTATTGTAACCACCGCCGCTACCGCCGCTTCTTCCACCACCGCTGCCGCCATAACCACCGCTACCGCCGCTTCTTCCACCGCCACCGCCATAGCCGCCGCTACCGCCACTTTTTTTATAGCCGCCGCCACTTCCGCCGCTGCTGCTACCACCGAAACTGCGTTTTTTAAATCCACCGGCACCGGCACCACCTTCCTGACGTGGCTGAGATTCATTAACGATTAACTTGCGGCCCTGTACTTCGCTCTCGTTTAAATTGGCGATGGCAGTTTTCGCTGCTTCGTCATCTTCCATTTCAACGAAACCAAAGCCCTTGCTACGGCCGTTCATTTTGTCTTTCAATATTTTAGCACTGGTTACGCTGCCATATTGAGTAAATAAGTTGCTGAGATCGTCGTCGGTCATTGTCCAACTAAGATTACCTACATAAATGTTCATTGTAAAAACGTTTAAAAATTAATAAAAACAGTAATGACTTAGTTAGTACAATGAACTGAAAACGGACATCTAAAAAGAGTACTATCAGCTAACGACGAAAGACTAAAACCATTAAAGCATTACAAATGTAGCAATTTATTTAAAAAAACAAAGCTTTTCGCAAAAATTCATATAACAGGCTTTTCAAATATCATTTTAGCCAGCCGGCTGTTCCTGTCATCGATATCTTTCCTGAAGTCCAGTTTGCCTTTTTTGTATATTTTGAACCTCTGGAAACTATCCAAATTTTTTTTTATGATAGTACTGTCAAACCTGATTTTTGTCTGAGTAATGAAGTTTCCAGGAATACCCATCTTTTTCGGAGCAATCTTTGGAATAGTATCAGTATTTGGAGGGATCGATTTTGTAGCGTTATTGCAATCAGTAAACAGGATACCTGATAGAAAAACGATTAATAAAAATGAGGCAAATGACTTCTTAATCATACACTGTATGTATTAAAATATCCGATAATTAGATGCCAAACTGAATTACAAAGAAAAACAATAATGTTCATCCAATTGGCTGTAGAGTTGCCGGAGAAATTCTCTTCAGGCGAGCAAGTTTAACCACCTGTTGATATAATTTCCTGAACAGTTTTGACTGATTAACGCAATAAAAAATCCGCCCAGAAACTGAGCGGACTAAAATTATTTTTGTTTGTTGATATTATTCAGCGACTACTTCAAATTCAACCTCGCAATCATTACCATTGCCGAAATCAATTTTCGCTTTGTAGCTACCTAATTCTTTAACGTCATCAAGAATAGTGATTCTGCGGCGATCAATTTCGTAGCCCTTTTGCTCCCTGATTGCACGTGCAATTTGTACGGAAGTTACACTACCAAATATTTTACCACTTGTACCGGTCTTCGCACCAATTTTTAGCGGAGAACTGGTTAAAGTTGCAATCACGCTATTGATTTCAGCCAATAATTTGGCTTCTTTTTTAGCTTGTTGCTTTACTTTTTCTTCCCTTTGTTTCAGGTTACTGGGACTAGCCTCAATAGCAAGTTTAGAAGGAATCAAATAGTTACGTCCGTAACCATTTTTTACAGTTACCAACTCATTGATGCCGCCGAGATTGTTAACGTCTTGTATTAATATTACCTGCATGATGTTTGCATTTTTACCCAATCCCGAATACTTCCGGGACTTTCATACCAAAGATGGAATTAGGGTGGTGAAAAATTTTATTTCAAAAGATCTGTAACGTAAGGCAGGATGGCCATTTGACGGGCTTTTTTTACTGCTTCACCCACTTTACGCTGAAACTTCAAAGAGTTCCCGGTAAGGCGACGTGGCAATAATTTACCTTGTTCGTTCAGGAATTTTTTCAAAAAATCGGCATCTTTATAATCAATATAATGGATACCCATTTTTTTAAATCGGCAATATTTCTTTGGACGCTTTTCAGCTTTAATCGCTGTGAGATATTTGATCTCGTTTGGTTTTGCCATGATTATGCCTCCGCTTTTTCGTTAGGTGAAAATTTTCCGCCACTTCTCTTTTTGTTGTTGTAATCGACGGCGTATTTATCGAGTACAGTATACATGTGACGCATTACTGATTCGTCACGTAAAAGTTGAGTTTTCAACTTTTCATTGAAGCTGGTTGGCGCTTTGTACTCCATCACCCAATACAGACCAGTGGTCTTTTTGGCAATAGGGTAGGCCAGTGATTTTAGTCCCCAGGGATTGGTGTGCACTATTTCGCCATCGTTGTCTGTGACAATCGCGGCAAATTTGTTCTGAGCGGCTTTATATTCCTCTTCAGACAGCACAGGGGTAAAAATCACCATCAATTCGTAGTTGTTCATTTCCCTGATTTTTAGTTTAAAAATTAATTAATTCCCTTAACATTTTGACTAAGGGGCTGCAAAGGTAAGGAATTAATGGATAATTCGTTATTTGATAATGGATAATTTGACGCCTGCTTCCCCGCGACGGTTCCTTGCTCCCCGTTGCTGGAAATGTACAAGGGAGTGACACAACGATGATCCATTGAAAAACAAATGCTTGTGAACAAAAGTTGATCTTTACTTCTTGCTTGTTAGTAATTTATCATGTGAAAGTGATCACTGATTAAGGAGCGGGCCGGTTTTCCACACTCACCCTGATTCCTTCACTATGGCTTGTAAATTCGGGAGCATACATACACTGGATGGTTGTTATGCCGTTACTGAAATTTCCTGAATGTGTCACAAACATGGCATATTCAAATACGTAAGTGCCTCTCGGCAACCAACCGAAGAAAAAGTTGGTACTGGCATCCTTTGTGCTTTCGTAATAACCTAATCCACCCTGGTATTTATAATCGCTGATCACATTTACCGGTTCCATACAAGCTGCCCGCATATCCTTCATGTGTACATATTCCATGTCACGGTCGACCCGCAATTCAATCCGAACTTTCACCTTGTCGCCTACTTTTAGGCCAGCTCCATCGCTGATTGCCTCCAATACGGGTCCTTTGTCGGTGTTCTTTTCGATAAAGAGTTTTTTATTCAATTGCAATGGCGTGGCTGCAGTAGATATCTTCTCAAGGTCTTCAAAATATTGCCAGTAAACGGCGCCCCATGCCCCCCTGCCCCCGCTAGCTAGCGGGGGGGTCTTAGTTCGTGTTAAATTGATCGTTACTGAGATATTGCCCATTGCTGGTTTTACATTTTCGCCTTGAATTGTTTTTTTGAAGTATCCGGTTCCTGCTTCGGTTGTATTGTCGGTGCTTTTAATAAGCGTGTTACCCAATTTGATTTCTACCGATGTTTCTTCATTTAACCAATTGCTTCCGGATAACAATAAAGCATAGCAAGCTTCGGCAGTGGCCCTGGTGGTTCTCCAGTTTTGAGTTTGCTTTTGTTTCAGCAACCAGGTTTTTAGATCGTTTATCGTATTGGTATTTTTATCAATATCGGTAAATGCTTCTATCATTAATGCCTGGCTTTCAATAGGTGCCTGGTGCCAGTAATAGTTGTTACCCGCAGTCCATTCTTTCCAATACATTCCCATTTCTTCCTTATTGATGGAGTTTTCTTTTAACGATTGAATGATCGCTTTGGAAGTTGCAGGATCATTGGTACGATACAGGGCAAGGGCAATCATCGCCTGCAGGTATTTTTCATTGTTCAGCCAATATTTTTTTGCCTGCTCATGATAATAGGTATAAGCTGTTTGTTCAAAAGCCGAGATAGCATATTCTTTAAAAAAACTCCTCATGTACAAATATTGAATTGCCAACGTACCAAGATTATTATTTTTTAGATTTGTCTTGCTTCTTAGCAAATTCTCATAATCTCCCTGGATTTTCCGGTCGAGATAGGGGATCGCCTTATCTACCACTCCCTTGAGTTTATCATAATCACTTGCTGAAAGTGCATTTAATTTCCGAAGGTGACCAATGCCTGTCAGGATGTATTGTGTCATGTACCTGTCGTCAGGACCGCCTTTGAACCAAACGAAACCGCCATTCGGACTTTGTAATTCTTTTAACTTGGCGAGCGCTTTACCTGTTTCGGCTCCCATTTTTACCATGTCGAACAGTAGGGCGACATTTTTCTTTTGCTGGGTTTCATTTTGCGCATTCAACACCCACGGAGTTTCCTGTAACAGGACTGCCTTTAATTCTTCATTTTTTTGCAGGTTACTTAACAGTGCACTGGTATCCGCATTTTTCCATTTTTCAAAAACCTCCTTTATTTTGGGCATCGAATTGCTAATATGAGTCGCCAGGGTATTGGCATAATATCGGTTAAATGTTTGTTCTGCACAATCGAATGGATACTCCATCAAATAAGGAAGTGCCTGAACTGCGTACCAGGCAGGATTAGATGTGTACTCAACCGTTACTGAATGATTGCTGATGGTATTGCTTTTGCCGCTGTTAAGTAGCTTCTCAAATGTGAAATCTTTATTACTGGTATTGCGTAAGTTGATGGGCATGCTTTCGGTAACAAGCATCCGGTTAGTTAATACGGGTAGGGGCGCTTCTTCGCCATCAGAAAAATTACTCAGCTCTTTTAAAGCGGCGTTAGCCGATGATTTGGCGAGTACCCGGTAAGTGATGGCTGAATTAAAATTAAAAGGCACTTCCATGGGAAACTTAACTGCTACGCTCTGGCCTGCTGCCACCGTGAAATATTGGTTTGGAAAAACATTCTTAAACCATCCATCGATCGACTTGCCCGATGCTGCGTCTAATAATTCGAGTTGAGCGGTTCCGGTAATTTCAGTTTCACTCAGGTTTACAATTTTCGCACTAAATTCCATCCGATCGCCTTCCCTTATAAACCGTGGCGCATTCGGCTGTATCATTAATGGTTTTTGAGTAACTACTTTTTTTTCTGAATAGCCACTTGCCAGGTTTTTGGTATGAGCTAAGGTCATCAGTTTCCATTCTGTTAATGCTTCAGGTATCGTGAAAGTAAATGATACATTTCCATCTGCATCTGTTGTAAGATCAGGAAAGAAGAAGGCTGTTTCATTGAAATTTTTTCGCACCTGTACATTGCTGTTGTTTAATTCCGGTGAAATGTTGTTTGCTATGCCCGTAGAGTCTGCAACTATTTGTTCTTTTTCATCTGTTACGACTCCCGCAACTCTTCCAGCCAGCATTTGATTTGCCTGCGGGGCAGCCATCGCGTCATTACTAATCTCAGCAACACTGCCCGTTACACTCTTTCGTTTTGTACTTCCATATCCAACTACCACCACATCTCCCAACGCGTTTTCGAGGTAAACCGGTAGCAACCTGTCGTATAATTTAGGAACAGGACTTAAGTATTGGAAGTTCATCCTGTTGTATTCGTCTGAATTAATTACACTAAAACCATTCTCCGTCCATTGTATTCTGTTTTGCAGCCCCGGCCAGATATTCAAGGCAGTCCAGTTTTGCGGTTTAAATTGATCAAGGCTTGCATCGTACATACTTACCAACATTTCCGCTGATACTTTTTCACCCTTGTTACCGCTTATTTTGGCAGTCCATTTTTCTTCGGCTCCCGGCAATATCTTATCCCTGAACGTTTGATAATTAATTGACAGTTCCTTATTGTCCCATGGAATGGAAAAACTTTCTTCTCCTTTATAAACCCGGTTGTGTTGTACAAAAACATAACTCAGCGCCATACCTCCCCGATCTTTTTCATTTACATCAATTTCATTTTCGAAAGGTTTGTTTGGCTGAATGGTTTGATAAGTGGTGCTGTGAGAATCATCCATTTTATTGAGTGTATGGATCAGCCAGATATTGTTGAAACCTGTTTTAATCAGGTATTTTATTTTTTGTCCTGGTTCAACCTCGTTTTGCTGTGCAATTATATCAAGAGGCGTTTCGGAAGTTGCCGCCCGTTCATCCTGCAGCAAAATGAACTTTGTTGATATTACTTCTTCGCCATATTTATCCCTGGTGGTCGCGGTAATTTTATACCAGCCTGCACTCAATGTATTTTTGCCCAACGGCCAATTGCCATTGATGTTTGTAGAGTCGGTGGTATCTAGTACTTTTTCACCGGTCAGCCATTTACTGGGTTGGTCCTCATCTTTATATATGTCATAAGGGAAATATCCTTCATATTCATCTTTGCTCATTACAAACAGGTCCGGCATCTCCCAAAATCTTTCCCTAAAAATTTTATTGGGGGATTTCAGTTTATGGATCGTCACATTCACTTTCGCCTTTTCAAAAATATCATTGATGTTGGAAGAACGGATCTTTAGATTTTTAATGCTATCTGTAGTAAGTTTATCCGCAATATCAATGTTCAGTTGAATAGATTGGTAAGCAACAGCGACGGACGTTGTGCCGCTGCGGGTTTCACCGTTGAGATCAGTAATATCTGCACTTACTTCATAATAAAATGTTGGCTGGTCTTTTTTATTGATGCTTTCATCCGGAAGGGCTTTAAATGTGATATGAAACTTGCCGTCACTACCGGTCATTATTTCGCCATTGGTAATTTCCATTTCATCAGAAGATCTTCCCGGCGGCATTATTCTTCGACCATAACCATAATTAACAGCGTACCACCATGGCTGGTAGCGCACTTTGCGGGTAACGCGGTATTTAACGGTTGCACCATCTAAAGCATTCCCAGCATACCCCTTTGCAAAACCGGTTACCTTAATGCTATCGAATAAGCGATAAGTTCCGGTTGGCTTTGATACTTCTACAAAGAACTTTGGCCGCTTGTATTCTTCCACATTAAAAAAATAATTGGCAAGGGTAATTGTATCAAATAGCGAAAACTGCCCATTCATGCCATTTTCAGGCAATGTGAACGAACCATGATAGGAACCGAAATTATTTGTTTGCAGACTAAGCTCTTTTATTTTTTGCCCGTTTGCATCTTTTAAAATCAGTACCGTTTTAAATCCGGGTATGATGGAAGTTGCTGCTGCCTGATCGCTTTTTTTGATCACGATACCTTTAAAATAAATCGTTTGGCCAGGCCGGTAGATAGACCGATCGGTGAATAAAAAGGTGACTGGCTTTCCTGGTTCAGTGTAAGTGTTGTAATTGTAGCTGTAATTATTTTCATCCATGAAGAGTTCATCATTCTTAGTGGTTAGCTGCAAATCGATATTTCGGTATTGGGCTGCCTGCCTTAGTTTGAAATACCCGTTTTTATCAGTGGTATACGCTTCAGCTTTTACCGCTTCGTTGCGGTTGGTGTTGTAATTGTACTTTGTTTCCCACACCTGCACTTGCGTATTTGCTAACGGCTGCCCGCTTTCGCGGTGTAGCACATTGTATTCATTGTTGTTATTGTGTACATAACTGATATTGCTGATGTAGGTTAATTGTTTGGCAATGATATTTTTTTGAAGCGAAAAATCTTTATCAATACTTGCGAGGATATAATACATGCCATTGGGCAGCGCATCTATCTTTATTTCTGTGGCATGCGGCTGGTAATCCTGCAGATCAGGCATTGACAGCTCCCAATTTTTGATAGATTTTAATGCTGTAATTGCAGACCATAGTTTGTCGTAATTGCTTTGGTCTAATTTTTTTATATCTTCTTTAGAGGTCTTAATCACGCGGAAATAAATAGACTTTGCATTTTTGAAATTAACGAGTGTTCTGAATGGCTGGTTGGGCACATTCACCTTTTCCGTTTGGAGATTGAGTGATGGCTGAAAAATTTGGTTCAACAAATTCTGGCAATTCACAGCGCCCTCTGTTTTAGGATATTTTTTAATAACTGCTTCGCAGAGCTCTTTGGCCCTTTTAGTTTCATATTGATCAGCGGGATTGATATTGGCCTGGTAATTTTGGCCCTTATTGAAATAGATCATCGCCCTTAAATAGATTGCCTGGGCGATACCAGGGTTACCTGCGTATTTATCTTCTACATTTTGCAATGCCGCTTCAAACAGCTTTGTTTTATTTTCATTGATGGCATATTGATAAATGAAATTTAATCTCACCAGGTCTGCGTCCAGCAATGCATCGCGGTCGTTATCGTTTAAATGAAATTGTAAAATTTGCTGCAATAAAAGTATTGCTTTGTAATGCAGTGATGCAGTGTCTTTTGTTGAAAAAGATGCATGAATAAATTCTGCAACTGGTGCAAAAGCTTTAGGATCATTGATTGTAAAATAATAAGAAGGATTAGTAAGCAGCCTTTCATCATTTATAAAATAAGCCAACGCCCTGTGCGCCAAAAAATCATACAGGGTAGGGCGGAGTTGCCTTGTATTTTGTCCTTTAACAATGATGGGATCAAAGCCCTCCAACTTCGTTTCCTTTAATTTATTTTCATTACTAAGGGATGCTTTGTAGAGATGGGAGATGGTGGCGTGCAATTTATCCAAACTCCAGGTACTGATGTCTTTACTATTTTCTTCCACAACCTTTGTACGATTGTAGAATTTATAACGATTGTTTTTCATGTATTGCCAAAGCAGCTCAGCCTGCATACTTTGCAAGATGTTTTTGGCGGGGGTTTTAGCTTTCTCAATCAATGTATCAATAAAAAACACGTTGCTTTCCCGGCTGCCTTCTTCTATCATTGTCCGGTACCTGATTTGATACATGCTGCTTTTAATCTGCTGCGCATCATTGTTATCCTTAATAGCTAACGCATATATTGTCATTACCTCTGCAAGGGCAGATTTGGTGAGGCCCTTTTGTTCAAAGGCTTCCACCTTTTTCCAGTTGACGGAGTAATCGGTTTTAGTTTGGGCCGACAGGGTAGTAAAAAGGGTAGTTATTACCAGTAACAACAGCGGTAATTTTTTTAAAAACATAGTAATCCGATTTAAATGGGTTGTATAATTTTTTCCAGGGTACAATACTGCTACTGATCCATCTGATGTCATTAGTCTTGTGAAAAAGAACAGATGCAGGTACAAAGATGATTTATCTGCAAGCATTACATAAATTGCGCCGTTTTTTTTTAAGTGTTCAAGTGCTGTTTAACATATCATTATTTACACGGGAGATAAGGCTACGGCGATTGCAAAGACCATTCATATGTAAATAGATTACAAGCTATCATAGAAGTCGACAATTCGTTTAATTTAAAAAAAACAAAACCCCGGTGGAAGCCGGGGTGAAATTTATTAACGATGAAGAATGTTATTTTTTTAAAACTTCAGCAATTGTTTTACCAATGTCTGCCGGGCTGTCAACCACGTGAATACCACATTCTGCCATTATTTTCATTTTGGCTGCCGCGGTATCATCTTCACCTCCTACAATTGCACCCGCATGTCCCATACGACGGCCGGGTGGTGCAGTTTGACCCGCGATAAAACCAACTACCGGTTTTTTGTTGCCAGTGGATTGAATATAATGCGCAGCCTCTGCTTCCATGCCGCCACCAATTTCACCAATCATTACAATGGCATCTGTTTCCGGATCATTCATAAACAACTCAATTGCTTCTTTGGTAGTAGTGCCAATGATAGGGTCTCCGCCAATACCAATTGCAGTAGAAATGCCTAAACCGGCTTTGGCCACCTGGTCTGCAGCTTCGTAAGTAAGGGTACCGCTCTTGGAAACGATGCCAACTCTTCCCTTGATAAAAATAAAGCCCGGCATGATACCTACTTTACATTCATCAGCAGTAATTACACCGGGGCAATTGGGCCCGATAAGGCGGGTCTGTTTATCCAGCAGGTAATTTTTTACTTTCACCATATCCTGTACCGGTATGCCTTCTGTGATGCATACTACCAAATCAATTCCTGCATCAGCAGCTTCCATGATGGCATCGGCGGCAAAGGCCGGCGGAACAAATATTATACTAACATCAGCGCCCGTTGCTTTTACTGCATCAGCCACGGTATTAAAAACGGGTTTGTCCAAATGGGTGCTGCCACCTTTGCCCGGCGTAACGCCACCCACCAAATCGGTCCCATATTCTATCATCTGGGTGGCATGAAAAGTTCCTTCTGTACCGGTAAAACCCTGTACAATGATTTTGGAGTTTTTATTTACTAGAACTGACATTCGTATCAAGTATAAATTAGGAGTGAAGAATTAAATTTTATCAAAGATAGGATAGATGAGGATAAGGCAAATTTGAAAATAGAAAAATTCGAATGTGAACGTATATAAAGGAGTGTGCATCCTCGTTTGCTTGTAATGGCTCACTGGCTTCCCCACTGTATCATTTTATTTCCTCGCCACTGTTTAGCATTTCCTCCATATCCCTGTCATCCGAAATAATTCCTTTTGCTTCCAGCATACGCATGTCTTTAGCGTCCTGTAAAAATTTGGATGCAAAAATAAATGCGTTCAGGCGTTCATTTTTGGAGAAGATAATTTCCTCATTATTCCCGGTCCATTCTTTTTTACCTTCAAACATGTACAATATATTTTCCCCAATTTCCATTACACTGTTCATATCGTGGGTATTGATTACAGTAGTCATGTTGAACTCTTTGGTAATGTCGTAAATGAGCTTATCGATTACCATGCTCGTTTGAGGATCGAGTCCAGAGTTGGGTTCATCACAAAATAGAAATTTTGGATTTAATACAATTGCCCTGGCAATACCCACTCTTTTCTTCATTCCACCGCTTATTTCTGCAGGAAATTTTTTATTGGCATCTTCCAGGTTAACCCTTGCCAATACTTCGTTTACACGTTTCTGCTTTTCACTGCTGTTCATTTTTGAAAACATATCCAATGGAAACATCACATTTTGTTCCACCGTCATGCTGTCAAATAAAGCGGAGCCCTGGAACAGCATACCGATTTGCTGCCGCAATTCTTTCCTGTTATCATCCGTCATTTCTGTAAAGCTTACGCCATCATAAATGATCTCACCACTATCCGGCTCAAATAAGCCTACGAGGCATTTTTGCAAAACTGTTTTACCACTACCGCTTGTACCAATAATGAGGTTGCACATACCGGTCTGCACAACGTGACTTACATCAGTCAGCACTACATTATCACCAAAACTTTTGTTTATGTTCTTAAATTCAATCATATTATCAGGCAGCGGGATTTAATAGTATTTGTGTTAATACATAATCGGCAAACAAAAGCATAATACAGCTTACTACAACACTTTTGGTGCTGCTTCGGCCAATTTCCAGAGCGCCTCCTTTTACATAATAACCATAATAAGCAGGGATGCTGCTGATAATAAAGGCGAAAGTGTATGATTTGATAAGTGCGAAGGTTACGTTGTACGGAATAAAATTCTGAAGAAGGCCCCTGTCGAAAGTATCTGTGGATAATATATTGGAAGCAGTACCTGCAAGGCGGCCCCCCCATATGCCTAGTACCATTGATATAATCACCAATAAGGGAATGGTAAGTAAGGCGGCTGCAATTTTTGGCATAATCAAATACGCTTTAGTGTTGATGCCCATAATTTCCAGGGCGTCAATCTGTTCACTCACTCTCATATTACCCAGCTCACTTGCAATTTTACTACCAATAACCCCCGCCAACACGATACAAACAAGCGTGGGCGCAAATTCTAGGATAACGGTATCCCTTACAATTTGTGCAATAGTAGTTTGCGGAATGAGCGGGCTCACCAGCTGGTAAGCTGTTTGCACAGCACTAACTGCCCCGATGAAGACTGAAATAATTGAAACAATGCCCAAAGAACCAATACCAATATCGTTACACTGGTGCATGAATTCTTTCCAATACATCCTGGTATTTTCGGGTTTTGTAAACATTCCCCTAAGCATAATAAGGTAACGGCCAAAGTGCGTAAAAAACTCCATATGACAAATTTATTGAAAAAAGGTAGTAAATGAGGTTGGTTATTTGGTACCCTTTAAAAATAGGTTACACCTTTCTAAAAAAGTGTAACCTATTTTTAGAAGGTACATTTTATTTATCTGCGGTTAGAAATGAGGAGTTCTTTGAGGTGAAGGTACATCAACTGCGGCATGGTGGTGCATTTTAAAAAGACCGGGTTGTTGTTGTAGTGCGCTGATAATTCCGTTGCCAGTTGTTTTATTTTTGGTTCGGTAGAAAGCGGATCATCACCTGCTGCTACCCTGAGATCTCTCAGTCGTTGCCTTTCGGATTTAATACGCAGAATGATCTGCGACCGTTCTTCTTGCTGGTATTGCCTGATTACTTCAATATTGAGCAGTTTTTTTACGAGTTCAACAAAGACAAGGTTTTCTTTAAAAAACTGGGGAAGATAATTGTTCTTACTGCCTTCGTAAGATTGCTGGTCAAAATCTATGGAGCGGATCTTAAACTGCACATCATCAAAATCCTGTGTGATGTCAAAAATAAAATTGTAACTGCGCATATCACCCAGCAAGCGGATAAAGCATCTTTCGTTGAACTTCACAAATTCCTTGGCGATTCTTTTCGGATTAAATTCGGGCCTTTGAAGATAATGCTCAATAAACATATCCCCCGGAACACCCGATATATGTTCCTCTACCAGTGTATTACCATCAATCAAAAAATTCATGAAATTGGGCGACAGCAAGTGTTCCAGCTCCATTCCAAAAATGCGGGAAGAATCTGCCACCTTGATATAGAAATAATCGTACACTTCATTGTACACATTCACGATCTTAATCCTGAAGGGTTTCGAATTGCCAAAGAGGCAGTAATCTATCCGTTCTATGTATAAGTGTTCTTCCGCCTGCGTATGCCCGCTCGATTTTAGAATGGAATACATCCTTTTAAGCGAAGCATGTATCTCATCCGTTACGGAAGGATTGTAAAAAACGGATTCCCATAAAGTATTTTTTCCATGGCTATCCAAAACGGGTATACTAAAATTGAAATGTTTCAGGGTATCGTAGGAAACCGGCAGCGTCATTTCCCTGCCGTATCTCTTCAGGTATTTCCTGAAAGTTTTGCTTACAGTAAAGGAGATTTTTTTGGCGACATGGTGATCTTTATTATCCATTTTTATTTCACAAATTATAAAAAAAGAATTACACGAATTGTAAGAAACGAATTTGAAATTAATGCAAACGTGTATTTACCATTTACGAATCCGATCTTACCCGCTTGAAGTGACTGCTGTGATCGTGCATATTTCACCATTGACCATTCAATGTTGTTTACTTAGGATCGACGGATCTTCGCTCCTTATTGCTGAAAATGTACAAGTGAGAGACACAAGGATGTTTAATTGAAAAACAAATGTTTGCAACCAAATAAATTTCTTAAGTCAACAGTATTGACCATTCACAAATTAATTGACCAGTTTGCGATTACACATCCCTACAACTCGTGGGATGTTCTCTTGAATTGTTTCCACCACTTACTTTTACTGATTGCAGCTTGCGTGTCTGTCTCGCATTTCATCTGGGCATCTACCACGGCTATCAGGACCATATTAAAAATCGAGCGGATAGAACTACCCAATTGTAATACATGCACCGGCTTTTTTAAGCCCATTAGTATCGGCCCTATCGAATCTGCACCGCCTATCTCTTGCAATAAATTATAAGCAATATTGCCCGCTGCAAGGTTGGGGAAGATCAATGTATTTACATCGCCGTCCAATAATTCTGTAAAGGGATAATTGTCTTTTAGAATTTCTTTATTAAAAGCCAGGATGCCCTGTACCTCACCATCGCATATCAGTGTAGGTTCTTTTTCTTTTACGATCTCCCTCGCTCTTCTGACAAGATTTGCTTCGGGTGAATCGCTGCTTCCAAAGTTAGAATAAGAGAGCATGGCTATCCTTGGTACGATATTAAATTGCTTTACTTCCCTCGCGGTAAGCAATGTTATTTCGGCCAGTTCTTCGGCAGTAGGATTAAAATTGACGGTGGTATCTGCCAAAAACAACGGTCCACGTTTGGTTAACAGGATATACATGCCCGCAATTTTTTTCAATCCTTCTTCAGTACCGATCGATTGTATAGCAGGCCTGATGGTATCTGCATAGTTCCTGGTTAATCCGCTGATCATGCAATCCGCCTCACCGCTTTCCACCAGCATACAACCAAAATAATTCCGGTCCTTCATCATTTTAGTTGCCTCATGCCTGTTGGCACCTTTACGTTGCCGGCGGGAATAAAACAAATCGGCAAATTGTTTTCTTAGTTCCTCTGTATTGTCTGCTTTGGGATCCATGATGGGGATATCCTCCAGGTCGATACCGTTTTCAAGCGCTAATTTCAAAATCCGCTTTGTATCGCCCAGTAAAATCGGATAGCCTACACCTTCTTCTACTACCAGTTGTGCCACTTTCAACACCTTGATGTTTTCTGCGTCTGCAAATACCACCCGCTTAGGGTCCTTCCTGGCCTTGTTCCCAATTACACGGCTTAACTGGTTGTCTAATCCAAGTCGCCTGTTTAATTCCAGTTCATATGCATCCCAATCAGTGATAGGGTACTTTGCCACACCGCTTTCCATAGCTGCTTTTGCCACAGCCGGTGCAACGGTTGCAAGTAAACGGGGATCCAATGCCTTTGGAATAATATAATCCGGACCGAAGGAAATGGTTTTTTCGTTATAAGCAAGATTAACGATATCAGGTACCGCTTCCCTGGTTAAAGCTGCCAATGCTTTTACAGCGGCAAGTTTCATTGCTTCGTTGATAGTGGTGGCCCTAACGTCCAGGGCACCACGGAAGATATAAGGGAACCCAAGCACATTATTCACCTGGTTGGGATAGTCGCTTCTACCGGTAGCCATGATCAAATCTTTACGGGCGCCAATGGCAACATCATAGGTAATCTCGGGATCAGGATTCGCCAGGGCAAACACGATCGGGTTCTTCGCCATGGTCTTTATCATCTCCGGACTAACTACATTGCCTGAGCTAAGCCCAATAAATACATCGGCATCCACGAACGCCTGGGCGAGATCATAATCTTTGTATTTCTGCGGCACACAAAAATCTTTTTTCTGATCTTCTACACCAGCCCTCCCTTCATATATTATTCCTTTCCTGTCAAATACCATAAAGTTAGAGCGCTGTGCGCCCAATGATATGTATAGTTTCATACAGGCCATTGCTGCCGCACCTGCGCCATTCACAACGATACGCACATTTTCAATTTTCTTTTTCTGTAAAGCCAATGCGTTCAGCAAACCCGCGGCAGAAATAATAGCAGTTCCATGCTGATCATCGTGCATTACCGGAATTTTCAGCAGTTGCTTTAATTGCTGTTCGATATAAAAACATTCCGGGGCTTTGATGTCTTCAAGGTTGATGCCGCCGAAAGTAGGTTCCAGTGATTTTACAATCTGCACAAACTTTTCAGGATCGGTTTCATTGATCTCAATATCGAATACATCAATATCAGCAAAGATTTTGAATAAGACCGCTTTCCCTTCCATTACCGGTTTTCCGGCCTCAGGGCCAATATTTCCTAGTCCTAATACCGCAGTGCCATTGCTAATAACGCCCACCAGGTTTCCTTTGGCGGTATACTTATAAACATCTTCCGGGTTAGCGGCAATTTCGAGACAGGGAACTGCCACGCCGGGCGAATATGCTAAGGAGAGATCTCTTTGTGTTTTGGATTCCTTGGTAGGGATTACTTCAATTTTTCCTGGTTTGCCTTTGGAGTGGTATTCAAGGGCTTGTTGTTTGCTTAGTTCTTTAGACATAGTGGTTTTTTAGACTCCCTGGAGAGCTTTTTGTACCGGCTGTTAAATTTCTTTCAAACATTGCTCCCGGAGTGGCGGGCATCACATCAGCTGAGGCGTTGCTGGTAAGCTTAATGGCGATTTGTAGAAAAAAAGTAGCTGGCATTTTAAGATAATGAATATTTAATCCATGTATCCGCTGCTGTAATCGTTTGTGTCCGGATACATCCGTTCAAAAAAGTTTGTGCAAGGTACTAAATCATTTACAATGAGGTTTAAACAATAAAGCTTTTAATTGGAGTGAATTCGGGTTGATTTTACTTGCGGTAAACAGAAGTTGAAGCGTGCAGTTGATTTAAATGACTTATGGATATAAAAAAGACTTCCCGGATATATTATTTCGGAAAGTCTTCTTACATTAAATAATTTATTCACCATTGGTAGCACCTAACAAAGCCATCATCCCCATCCCGATTTCAATCGCATCTTCATCCACATCAAAAGTGGGGGTATGGCCGCCGATTGTAATTCCTTTTTCCACATTGCCGGTGCCCAGCCTGAAAAAACAGCCGGGTATTTTGTGAGAATAGAAGGCAAAGTCTTCCGCACCCATTCTTAATTCAGTTTCTTCTACATTTTCTTTACCAAGATACAATTCAGCTTTTGATTTCGCAGCAGCTGTAAGTTGCTCATTGTTCAAAACAAAAGGATATCCTACATCAATCCGGATATCGATTTCGGCACCCATACTGTGTACCAGTTCCCTTGAAAGTTTTTTAATCAGGTCGTGCGCTTTAAAACGCCACTCTTCATTCATTGCCCTGAAAGTTCCCATCAGCTTTACTTCGGAAGGAATCACATTAGTGGTATTGCCGCCCTGGAAGGAAGTAATGCTCAATACTGATGGATTAAATGGACTGTTGTTCCTGCTGATGATCTGCTGCAGGCTTACGATCAAATGAGATGCAATTAAAATAATATCTGCGGCGAATTGTGGAGCTGCGGCATGACCGCCTTTTCCCTTAATGGTAATATAAATTTCATCTGCACTCGCCATTACCATCCCACCCCTGAAACTGAGTTTGCCTGCTTCGAGCGTGGTATGAACGTGCATTCCAAAAATGTTTTGAGGAGCGGGATTTTCGAGTACGCCTTCCCTGATCAGGATACTGGCGCCGCCGGGATTTTTTTCTTCACCGGGTTGAAAAATCAGTTTTACGGTACCTTCCCATTCATCTTTTAATTCAGTAAGTATTTTTGCAGCACCCAGCAAACAACTTGTATGTACATCGTGCCCACAGGCATGCATTACGCCCGGAACGGTTGATTTATAAGGCACTTCATTTTCTTCCAATATGGGGAGCGCATCCATATCTGCCCTTAACGCCACTACTCTTTTGCCGGGGTTTTTGCCATGCAGCAGACCAATAACGCCGGTGGTAGCTTTTATTTCGAAAGGGATATTGAGCGCTGTCAATTTTTGCTGCACGAATTTGGAGGTCTCAAACTCCTGGTAACTTAGCTCGGGATGAGCATGCAGGTGACGCCTTATTGAAACGTATTCGCCGGCATATTGTGCAGCAAGTTTTTTTATTTGATGCGGTAATGAATCATTCACTGGTTAAGTTTTATATTTTGTAAATGGCGGATCGTCAATGGTGAATGGTGAATGGTGAAATTAACGAATGGACATTCAATATTGCCTGCTTAAGTTCAAAATAATTTCAGTGATATGGGCTCTACATTGCCAATTGCCCATTGACCATTCACGATCCACCATTATAGGGTATCCTTTTCTTTATTCTTATCAGGTTTTATTTCGATGATCTCTGGCACCAGGTAAATATTGGTAGTAACTAATCTGTTATTAGTAATCTCTTTTTTATATTCATCTGCTTCGGCCCGCTCCAAAAAGTTACCGAATTTCAATTTGATGTATGGGGGCTGAAAACTCATATATACTTTTTGCTCGGGAAACTTTTGTAAAAGTCTGGCTCTAAGATTCATCGCCTGCGCACGGTCGCTGGTGCTCAACACCATCAGGCGGTAACCTCGTGCCGATTTGGGCCCCAATGCAATGGCTTCGTTGAATTCAGCTTCTTTTTTAGCTAAAATGTCCAGGCGGTTATCTTTAAACACAGTTACTTTTCCCAAATAAACGGTTGAATCATTGGTGGTAATGGCTTGTGCATGTATTGACCGGGTACACAAAGAAAGAATTGCAACAAAAAATACTTTTTTCATAGGTAACTATTTGACAAAAATTGTTCCATTAATGCTGGCTGGTTGCTTCGTTTACGATAGCGATACTGCTGCTGCAGCCCAGCCTGTCGGCACCCGCATCAATTAATTGTTTGGCAAAAGCAAAAGTTTTTATTCCGCCACTTGCTTTAATCCGGATCGTATCTGCAAGATGTTTGCGCATTAAAAGTACAGCTTCCACGGTTGCGCCCTTTTCTGCATAACCTGTAGAGGTTTTCATAAAATCAATACCGGCCGCACCATACAGGTCGCAACATTTGATGATCTCCGCGTCTGTTAAGATACCCGACTCGATAATGATTTTGATTATTTTGTTCTTACCCCGGATGATCGGTAAAATCGTGTTGATCTCGTTTGCTAAAAATTGCCAGTCGTGGTTTTTAATGGCGCTAATGTTGATTACAACATCCAATTCATCAGCACCGTCAATAATGGCCAGTATCACTTCGGCCACTTTAGCCTCGATGGCTGAATAACCAAACGGGAATCCAATAACTGTAGCAACCTTTACCGGCGTGCCTTCCACCATTTCCTTTGCCTTTTTAACGAAGAGCGGCGGTACACACACGGCCGCAAATTGATAGTGAATGGCTTCTGCAGATAGTTTCTCAACATCTGCAATGGTTGTGGTGGGTTTTAGAACCGTATGGTCGATATATTCCGCGATATTCATCTTAGTTTTTTATGCCGCAAAATTACTGTATACTAACCGTAAAATAGTTCGGATTGTGTGATTCATTGAATGATGCTATATTTATCCTTCGTAAATAATACCTCAAAATCAATATCTGATGAGAAAAGCCACGCTGCTGATTGTGTTTTTTGCAATCCTTTTTACCTCACTATCCTTAACTGCTCAAACTACTTATCCGGTCAATGATATTGCCAATCCGAGGGAAGGTTGTTATGCATTTATCAATGCTACCATTATTAAGGATGCACATACGCTACTCCCAAATGCATCTATGGTGATCCGCAAGGGGAAAATTGAAGGCACCGGCGTTGGTATTGTAATTCCCACGGATGCGGTGGTGATAGATTGTAAAGGCAAGTACATTTATCCATCTTTCATCGATATGTATTCAGATTATGGTACCCAGCCTCTGAAAAATGAAGGTGGAGGTGGCCGGTCTGCCCAAATGCTCTCCAATACAAAAGGCGCTTACAGCTGGAACCAGGCCATCCGGTCTGAAACGGATATATCTACATCTTTTGCTGTTAATGAGTCTAAAGCGAAAGACTTACGCAATATTGGTTTTGGAACCGTTCTTACCCATCAAATGGATGGAATATCAAGAGGCACGGGGGCTATAGTAACATTGGCCAATGAGAAAGAAAATAAGGTGATATTGAAGGAAAGGGCTTCCGCTAATTATTCATTTGACAAGGGGACTAGCACACAGGATTACCCGACTTCATTAATGGGGGCGATTGCTTTGCTTCGCCAGAATTATCTTGATGCACAATGGTACAAATCGAGGCCTGTTACAGAAGGAGTGAATCTTTCACTGGAGGCATTTACCAATAACCAGGGCTTGCCGCAAATATTTGAAAGCAATGATAAATGGAGTGATCTGCGGGCAGATAAAATCGGTGATGAATTTGGTGTTCAGTTTATCATTAAAGGCGGCGGAAACGAGTACCAGCGGATCAATGAAATAAAAGGGACCGGTGCATCTTTTATCCTTCCTTTAAATTTTCCGCAGGCAATGGATGTGGAAGACCCGACCGATGCGAGGTTTGTATCACTCGCCGATCTGAAACATTGGGAAATGGCGGTGATTAATCCCGCAGCATTCGAAAAGGCCAATATCAACTTTGCGCTTACCACCAATGGGCTGAAGGAAAACAGTGCATTCTTTACCAATCTTCGCAAATCCATCCAGGCGGGCTTAACGGAACAAAAGGCTTTAGAGGCACTGACCAAAACGCCCGCTGTGTTGTTGAATATGTTTGATAAGATAGGCAGCCTGGATGCGGGAAAGATCGCCAATTTTTTAATCACCTCCGGCGCCGTTTTCGCCGAAAAAACGGTGATTCTGCAAAACTGGGTACAAGGGAATCAATATGTTGTGAAAGACGATGGATGGAAAGACAATCGGGGGATTTATAAACTGGTTATCAATAATGAAATTTACCAGCTGGAGGTAAAGGGCGAGGCTGCAAAACCTACTGCCACACTACTTGGGAAGGACACTCTTAAAACAGACCTGGTGATGAACGAACTGTTGGTAAAATTAAACTTTAGCAATAAGAAGGACAGCAGCGCCATCACCAGGTTAACGGGCGTGATGAGTGCAGATATTTGGAGCGGCACCGGGCAGCTTGCCAACGGACAATGGGTATCCTGGACGGCGGTAAAATCAGGTGAGTTTAAAATATTGCCGGATACTACAGGAAGAAAAAGAAATGACTCAATAAAGATAGAGAGTGCTGTCACGTTTCCTTTTAACGGTTATGGATACAGGGGAATGCCAAAACAGGAAAATATTTTAATAAAAAATGCCACAGTATGGACGAATGAAAAGGATGGGATATTAGCCAACACGGATGTGTTACTGAAGAATGGCAAAATCGCTTCCATTGGAAAGAATATCAACGACCCGGCTGCAAAAATAATCGATGGCACCGGCAAACATTTATCGGCAGGTATCATCGATGAACATTCTCATATTGCTGCAACCGGAAGTATCAATGAATGCTCGCAAAGTGTAACATCGGAAACCAGGATCGGGGATGTCATTGATCCGGAAGACGTAGATATTTATCGCCAGCTGAGTGGAGGCGTTACCAGCAGCCATATTCTTCATGGAAGTTGTAATACCATCGGCGGGCAAACGCAATTGTTAAAGCTGCGCTGGGGAGCCAATGCAGAGCAGCTGAAGTTTGCCAACTGGGACCCCTTTATAAAATTCGCCTTAGGAGAAAATGTAAAGCGGTCCTATAACCCCGCAAATTCGAGATTCCCTGACACAAGAATGGGTGTAGAAGAAGTGTTAATGGATGCATTTACAAGGGCAAAAGATTATGAAAAAATGGGTGCTGGGAAAAGGAGGGACCTAGAACTGGATGCCCTGGTTGAAATCTTAAACAAGAAACGTTTTATTACCTGTCACTCGTATGTACAAAGCGAAATTACATCATTGCTAAGGGTGGCTGATAAGTTCAAATTCAAAGTAAATACATTTACGCATATCCTGGAAGGCTATAAAGTTGCAGATAAAATGAAGGTGCATGGATCGGCCGCCTCTACATTTGGTGATTGGTGGAGTTATAAGATGGAAGTGATTGATGCCATTCCGCAGAATGCTTACATCATGCAGAAAGTTGGCTTAACCGTTGCCATCAACAGCGATGATGCTGAAATGGCAAGAAGACTAAACCAGGAAGCTGCAAAAAGTATTAAGTATGCAAATATGGATGAGCAGGATGCATTGAAGATGGTAACCCTGAACCCCGCAATAATGCTGCATGTAGCAGATCGTACAGGAAGTATCAAGGTAGGTAAGGATGCCGACCTTGTATTGTGGAGCGATCATCCTTTGAGTATTTATGCGAAAGCGGAGAAAACAATCGTAGACGGTATTGTTTATTTCGACAGGGACAAAGACAAAATACTTCGTGAAGAGATTAGCAGGGAAAGATCAAGACTGATACAAAAAATGATCAGCGCTAAAAAAGGTGGTGATAAAACAACACCTGCCGCTCCATCTTTCCGTCAAAGAAATTACTGTGAAGAAGATCACCAGGAAGGCAATAGTTTATGGGACCGGATACAGGAGCGGTTTGTTTCGGTGGATAAGTTGGGGCAATAGGCAGTAGGCAGAAGGTAAAGGGTAGAAGTCGAAAGGCGAAAGGTAATGCAAAAGACAAAAGGCAATAAGCAATTGGCGGCAGGCAAAAATCACAAATTCGGGGGGTAATAATTTTAATTAAAAAATGATGAGAAAAATATTTATATATCTATCGATCCTGGTTTCAATGATGGCCAATGCCCAGGAGAACATGCATCCATCTCCGCCGCAGGCGAACCCGGTGATTATTCGAAACACAACCATTCATGTTGGCAATGGTAATGTTATTGAAGGTGGATACATCCTATTTGAAAAGGGGAAGATCACATCTGTGGGCGTGGGTGATTATGATGCTTTTGCACCCACAGTTATCATTGATGGCAGGGGCAAACATGTTTACCCCGGTGTGATAGCAGCCAGTACCAATTTGGGTTTGGTTGAGGTAAGCTCCGTGCGTGCTTCCTCAGATTACCTGGAGGTCGGCGATATCAATCCAAGCATTCGTTCACTGGTGGCCTATAATACGGATAGCAAGGTCATTAATACCCTGCGTTCGAATGGGATTTTACTGGCCCATATAGTGCCTTCAGGTGGAACCATCAGCGGCACTTCATCGGTGGTACAATTGGATGCATGGAACTGGGAGGACGCCGTATATAAATCCGATAACGGCATTCATTTCAATATGCCGGTACTCATCAACCGGCCAAACCCGCTTCGCAGGCCCGGTGCTGAACAGGTTGACCTGGTAAAACAGGGATTAAATAAAATTGAAGCGGTCAGAAAATTTTTCAGGGAAGCAAAGGCGTATAACAGCGAAACCAATCATGCCGCGACAAACCTGAAATTTGAAGCAGTAAGAGGCCTGTTCGATAAGAGCCAATCTTTTTTTGTGCATTGCGACCTTGTGAAAGAGATCATGGTGGCGATGGATTTTGCCAAAGAGTTTGGCTTTAAATTGGTGATCGTTGGCGGAAGCGAAGGTTGGATCATTGCTGATATCCTGAAACAAAATAATGTAGCGGTGATTCTATCGGAACCTCACAGCATGCCTGCCACAGATGATGATGATGTGGACCAGCCTTATAAAACGGGAGCGGCGCTCCAAAATGCTGGTATCTTATTTACAATTTGCCAGGACAATGGCAGCGGTTACTGGCAGCAGCGCAATCTTCCCTTCGAAGCCGGCACCATGGCTGCCTACGGTTTAACCAAAGAAGAAGCACTAACGGCAATTACATTGAATGCCGCTAAAATTTTAGGAATAGATAGTTTAACGGGTTCGCTCGAAAAAGGCAAGGACGCCAATATCATCATTAGCGAAGGCGACCTGCTGGATATGAAAACCAGTAAAGTAATTAAAGCGTTTATACAGGGCCGTGAACTAAACCTTGATAATAAGCAAAGCCAGTTATTCGAAAAATACAAGTATAAATATTCGATAAAATAACCTGTGCTATGGTAGTATCCAACCTTTAAAGACTGGATACCATAGCACAGGTCGGATACACAGAAAACTTTTCAGCAAATCTTCATTTTTAGCAGCCGCCATGCTAATCACTGGTGTTCTTGCCTTTGCTTCAAAGGGGCTGCAGTTTATTAAATATTGAAAACCGTTTGATTAGTCCGGAAAAAAGAAATTGTGTGTTTTTAATGATCGGCTTGTAAAGAGTATAAAAGCGCTGCTGCCGGAAAACCTGCCGGACTGATAAATTGTTATTGAGCTTATTGGAGCGTATTCGCTACTTTAGCAAAACAACTCTTACCCGGATTCAAAGTATTCAACTCACGCAAAAGATAAATATTTCTCCTATGAAACTACCCAAACATTCACTTGTCACATTTCCATTTTATTTAATTACATCACAACAGCCTGAAGGCCCGAATATCCTGTAACGACCCGCATTTTCCAACCAATCGTTTTATCGATATGCTTAAAATTTTAAATAACTGGTACATGCCCGGAATAAGGCCATTCGTCTTGTTAACGCTGTTTGTCTCGTCGCAGGTTTTCGCTTTTTCCCAGGATTCATTATATAAACCAATAAAATTCCGGCTGTCCGCAAATATGTGGATGCAGCAAAATTTTGAACATAATTCCCGGGTTTCCATGCCTGCATTCATTAAAGACCTAAGATCCCCTTCGGTTTTAGCATTAAATTTTGATTCGCTCACAGACAATCCATTAAAACACGGGGCAACTTACATTGTAATCAATTCTTCGGCAACTTATCACAACAAACTAACATTAAACCTTGATTTGTACGCCGAACAACGCGGAGCATCCTATGGGCTCTTTAGTAAAAATAATTTATTGCTTTACCCGGTAATGAGTATTGAAGGAAGGGACAGTTTCAAAATTTCAAATCGAAATATTGTTTATAGGGCTAAAATTGGTATGTTTTTAAATGAAAAAATGGACGAAGGATTAACCATTTATAATGTAGACGCACAAGGCCTAAAGTTAAGCTTTGAAAAAAAGAAATGGTCGATGGAATACAGTATTTACGGGGATTTTTATGGTGGTATTGGACTAAATATCGATGACATTTATGCTGTAGCGGTTAAAAGAAAACTGGGAAGAACTGACAGTGCTGAAATAGGCTTTTCGTTCAATGATAATAAGCAGCCATGGTGGACATTAAAAAATAATTTCACCTTGAATGTATTTGGGTACAAGAAATTTTCTAATGCTAAAATATACGCCCAGCTTGGCTACAGGCCTGTTGATGACCAGCTTTCCATTTTCAGGGCGTCGAGTGCGCTATCTGAAAAGGTCGCATCGGTGTTGGGTTTTGAGTATCGGTATGTTGCAGGCGGTTTCAAATTTATGAATACTCTGGAAGCCAGGTATTACGGATCAATTTTTAATGAAAGGTACTTTGACTTTCATTTACGCTATCGAAAGCCGGCAAAAGATATGTATGAAATGTATGGAAATACAGTTGGCGAATATTTGTATCCCCTGCGGAAATTTGATACTCCTTTCAGCCAGTGGGCTGTTTATACGGAGTACATTTTTCAAAATGTGTTTTCGATAAATCTCCGGGGGAGTTTAAACAGGGATTTGGGGCAAAAAACCTCTTTAAAGATATTGTATGACTTAAATTACATTCGGAGCAGCGACAATTTCCCTGCTGGTCCAGCTGAAGCCAACGCGTCATCGACCTATCTATATCCTTTTTTTACAGCAAGCATAAGTTATAAGATAATCAGGGAAGTTGAAACTAGTTTCCTGTTGACCAACCGGTCAATGAACCTTGACATCAGTTATCCCACACATTACCTGTTATCTCGTCCACGATTCGGAGCTAAATTAACAACTTCGTTTTAATGCCCTTATTTGAAACTTTGCTTTTGAACTTTTTAATGAGGTAATACAAATTCCAATTCGAAATCAATATTTATTACTATCGTCATCGGGAGGAGTACAAGGCTTTTCAAATAAAATCAATAAAAAAAGGCTAACCCTTCTAAAAGTTAGCCTCATGATGTTGAATTATTATCTATGCATCTTTCCCGTGGCAATTCTTAAACTTCTTGCCGCTACCACAAGGACAGGCATCATTTCTGCCGATCTTTGGCTGTACACGGATGGGCTCCTGTTTAATAGCTGGTGAAGGATCGTTGTAATCATTTTCATTGCTGATGTATTCCGGTCCGCCGTTGCCCGATGCCGCCCCCGCAAATTCTTCTTTGCGCTGGCGCATTTTACTCATATCTGTTTTTTGTTCACGGCCTTCTTTAATTTTCGCAGCACTGGTTTCTTCCATCGGGATGGCACAATGGCAAAGGAAACTTACGATATCCTTGTTCACCTGGTCGTCCATTTGTTTGAATGCACCAAAGGCTTCTATCTTATAAATCACCAGCGGATCCTTTTGTTCATATCCTGCAGTTTGTACACTATGTCGCAGGTCGTCCATTGCTCTTAGGTGTTCTTTCCACGCATCATCAATCAATGCCAAAGTAATGCTGCGCTCTAAAGCATTTGCCAATTCGGTACCTTCAGTGGCGAGGGTCTTATCGAGATTGGCAAGAGCCTGTATGATCTTTCGCCCATCGGTAAAAGGCACCGCCACATTTTCAATATGATTGCCCTGCTCCTTGCGAATGTTTTTAATGATCGGGAATGTTTGTTCGGCTATGGCAAGCACCTTACGGTTGTAATTGGACTTGCCTTCTTCATATAACTTTTCGGCTACTACATTTACCACGCCTTTTTCGAGTTCTTCCGGCGTAATGGCAGTATCAATACCAAAGTTGAGGATCACCGCCAACTGAAATCCTTCGTGATCATTACTTTCTTTAAATGAATTCACCAGGCCTTCCGCAACTGAATAAAATGCATTGTCCAGGTCAAGCGCAAGCCTTTCTCCAAACAAAGCATGATTGCGTTTGCTGTATACCACGTTGCGCTGTTTGTTCATCACATCATCATATTCCAGCAGGCGCTTACGAATGCCAAAATTATTTTCTTCAACTTTTTTCTGTGCTCTTTCAATCGATTTGGAGATCATGCCGTGCTGAATCACTTCTCCTTCCTTGTAACCCATCCTGTCCATCAGTGAGGCAATGCGTTCACTGCCAAACATACGCATCAGGTCATCTTCAAGACTAACAAAAAATTGTGTACTACCGGGATCTCCCTGTCTTCCGGCACGACCGCGTAACTGCCTGTCTACCCTACGGCTTTCATGTCTTTCTGTACCTACGATCGCCAAACCACCCGCTTCTTTTACACCTGGCCCAAGCTTGATATCCG
>JAOQAK010000039.1 GCA_025963635.1 Ferruginibacter sp. | reverse complement strand
CTCTCCTTATTGCTGAAAATGTACAAGTTAGTGATTCTTCGCTCCTTATTGCTGAAAATGTACAAGTGATTGACACAAGGATGATTAATTGAAAAACAAATGTTTGCAACCAAATAAATTTCTTATGTCAACGACATTGACAGTTCACGCTTAACATAACACTATTAAATTCTATTACTTGCGGACGAAACGTACCCGTCAAACATTAATCGATTATCTTTTGATTTAATTTTGATACCAGTTTTAAAAAAGAGAGAGAATTGCTCTCTCTTTAAAAAACCGTTGATTTCTTTTTGAATACTATCGGTAAGTGAAAGTACCAGGACTGTTGTTATAATCTCTCCAGCCTACAGTTTGCGTTAGCCATGGGTTGTTGGATAAGATAGTACCCGTTAAACCAGAAATGTAATAGTTCTGCCTGAATAATATATTTACCGGCGTTGTTCCATCGCGATCCATTGCCTGGTCAAGCGGTGCCATTACTAACTTGCTTGAATACAAAGTCTTCAGTTTGGCTATTTCGGCATTAAATGTTGCCGGGGCCGCGTCGGGGTCGATAGAGATATTGCGGTCCGCCGCTGTTAAAGGATCAGAACCTGTAAAGTTTTTGGCTTGCCAATAATAGCCGGTGCGACTAGTGCCATTGATAGGAGACAACCTGAGTTTTGCACAGGTGTTATTACCAGATGCGGGGTCATCATTATATAACATCCAGCGTTGAATATCCCAAAAGCGTTTGCCCTCATAAGCCAATTCAACACGGCGTTCATATAAACATGCTTCTATAGCTGCATACTTGTCAGCAAATGTTCCTAAGCCATAATTATTTGCAGAAGGAATACCAACACGGGCACGAATTTTTCCTAAATAGGTTTGACAGTTTGCATTATCACCTTTGGCGGCATAGCATTCTGCAATGTTCAGCAACAATTCTGCATAACGGTATTCGAATATATCGGTTCCTGAAAAATTCAATCCAATAGCGCTGTCGGCAGCCGGGTTAGACATCTTACGCACCACCGCAGGGCTGCTCACCTGGTTATTACCGTAATACACTGCACTACCTGTGGCACTTGGCTTCCAACGGTATAACCAGGTAGCTTTATTAGCATTTGATTTTATCCCCCATTTACTTCCCGAAAAGGCAAATGTGCGATAGAAACGGGGATCCCTGTTTTCGAAAAAGAACGTATCAACATATCCATTAGCCGTACTCGGACGAGCGCCACTTGCGAGCGGAAATAAATCAAGCATCTCCTTAGGTGCAGATATTCCGCCAGAACCACCATGGTCTTTTGGACGTACTGAATTTTCCCAGGAATTACTTGTTCCGGAAGAAGCCGTAACAGTGCTTGACAATAATTGAACTATGATAGCTTCTTTGTTGAAAGCGTTGTCACTTTTAAAAGTCATTTCCGACCAGTCTTTAGCATTGCTTCCATATAAACCATAGCCGGAAGCCGTGAGTGCGGTTTCGGCAGCTAGTCCGGCATTCAGGGCTTTTTGCCAACGTACACTTCCCGCATTATCCCATTCTGTATTAAATAACGGGCTGGCAGCAGTTAACAACACACGGCTCTTCATTGCTAAAGCACCTGCACTGGTAAGCCTGCCATAGTTGGTGCTTGGTGCCGACCATACCGGAGACAACAGGACTGCTGCAGAATCCAAATCTTTTGTGATTTGATCAAAACACTCTGCCGGGGTAGCACGGGGAACCTTAAGGGTTTCATCAGTGGCGCTGGCGTTTTGAACCGTTGTAATAATTGGAACACCACCATATAAGCGAACCAGGTCATAATACTGCAATGCACGAAAAAAATACATCTGCCCTTTTGCTGAATTACGAAATGATTCAGAAAGACTCTGGCCAATTCCATCGATTTTTTCGATTAAGAAATTAGCATTGCGAATGCGTGTATAAGGATTATTCGTTACGCTTGCAGGAAGCGCAGCTCCATAATAGGCATCTGCATCAGCTGCAAGTTCAAGCGTTTTGTTCGGATTGATCCAGTTGCTGATGGTTCCTCCAATTTCCTCTGTCATCCTCGTTTTAGAATCATCATATAACCCTACCACCTGCCTGGTAGGGGTGGTATAAGCAACAAAAAAGTAGTTATACATCCTGTCTATATACCAACCAGTTTGTACCTCGTTGGTAAATATGGTTTCGTCGTATTTGTCGAAACTCCTCATGTCTTCCAAAAATGATTTTTTGCAACCCGCAAAAGCGATAAGAATGAAAGCAAGCAGATAAAATATTTTATTTTTCATAATAATAATCAAGTTAGAAATTGAAATAATTAGAATCCCAGGTTTACTCCTAATGCCCATGTTCTCAGCGTTGGATAAGCTACGTTTGGCGCATCATACATATTGCGGTATTTATTAGGATAAGCATTGTAGAAATCCCATAAGTTATTCCCCGAGACAAAAACCCTGGCGCTTTCAATACCTGCTTTTTTAGATAATGTTTTTGGAAGCAAATAACCGATACTCATGCTACGCACAAAGCACCTGAAAGTAGGAAGTGAGAAAAAGTCAGAGTTCGTTCCTTTGAAATTATCGAATAACGCAAGATTTGGATATTTACCGTTCGGGTTATCGGTTGAATCATACATGTCATTCAGGTAAATAGGTTGTGCCCACATGCTTTGAGTACTGCTGGTACCTTGTTTAATATAATCCAACCTGTTAACTCCTCCCCATGATGTAGAAATTTGAGCAGAAATACTGAACCCTCTCCATGAGGCGCTTAAATTAGTAGTGATTCCATAAGACATATTTTTCTTTACTAACTTAACATAGTCCTGCTCCTCTAAGATAGTTCCATCAGGGCCTGGAAGTGAACCATTTTTAGTATCCAGCACACCGGCTACGTCCTCATATACAAGCATCCCTTTTTTCATTGACGCTTTACTGGTAATTCCAAGGAAATTTGGTGCGGCCCCTGCAACGCCTGAAGCGGCAGCAAGGTTAGTTAAATATGCCCAATAGTTGTCAACATCTGTATCGGTACGCAATATACCATCTCCGCCCGAAGTCTGCTTCCAGGTTCTAAAGCCCCAGGCCGGACCTGTCAAAGATTGGCCGAACTGCCTTCTTGTGGTCATTTTTGAAGGATAATCAATCGGTTGATCAAAGTATTTAGTCACCCTGTTATCACTCGTTCCAAAGTTCATACCGATGGAATAGTTAAATTCTTTACTCCTCCCTCTCCAGGTTAGTGAAAGTTCAGTTCCCCATGCGTCAATGCCAGAATAGTTTTGTTCAGCAAAAGCACCGCCTACAGAGATCGGTACTCCGATCGCTCCTGACATCAAAGTCAAAATATCGGAAGAGCTATTGTAGTACTGATCCAAACTGACCGATAAGCGGTTTCTGAGCAAAGTGAAATCCAATCCAAAGTTCCGTTGAATGGTTTTGTCCCATCTGATATCCCTGTTAGGAGACACTTCCGGTGTAATGCCCGTTACCAGGCCCCCGCCATTTGTTCCAAAGCCCATTCCCTTGTCTGTTGCGGCAGAATACAATTGCATCCATTTCCAGGATTTCACATTATCATTACCGGTTTTGCCAACAGAAGCACGGATTTTTAAACTATTCACCCAACTCACATTGTTTTGAAACCAGCTTTCTTCTGAGAGTACCCAACCTACCGATACACTTGGGAAGAAGCCCCAGTAATTTTCAGGAGCAAAATGTGTTGATGCATCTTCACGGAAAACAAACTGAGCTAAGTATTTGCTATTATAGGCATAACTAACACGACCCAAATAAGAAAGCGTACCACTTTCGCTACGTGATGTGATGGTATTTCCGCCATTCAAGGTTCCTGCGGAAATAGAGGTTCCATTATAGGCTCCCGGTATCGGGTTGTCGTATATCTGGTACCTGTCATCCCATATATTTTTACTACGTTCTCCTGAAAGTAGTGCAGAAACATTGTGTAATCCGAAATTGCGTTCGTAAGTCAAATAAGTGTTGATCTGTTCGGTAGTGCCACCTGCATTGTCATAAGTTACACGGGAGTTAGACTTGTTGAGTACAGGGGCATTCCAGATGGTAGAGGGAGAATACAGGTGATTACCCGCAGTATTGGTATTGTTAGCAAGACATAATGTCAGGGGCATCATTACCTGTTCTGTGTTGTTGGCATAAGAACCAATGGCGTAGCTCATTTTTGCAGATAAGCCTTTTATAAAAGGAATATCGTATTGCAGGGAAAAATTAGCGTTGTAACCAAATGATTTGGTAGTTGTGAGAGAACCATTATCCAACAATGCATAGTAGTTCCAGTTACCCAAAGAATTATTGCCACTCACATTTCCCGTTTTATTCGGGCCCATCGCAGGAGAAACAAATCTGTCAACACCGCCGATAGTATACTTCCATGGTATGTATTTGGGTATGTGAAGCAAAATGCTATAATCGTTTTGTTCACCACCCACACCATAACTACCATCATTGATATTTATTTTGGTAAATGATTTTTCGAGGCTGGAATTGTTAGCAGCAATGGTGGCACTAAACCGCAAGCCATTTGCAACTTTCACATCGGTACCTGCCCGGTAGGTCCATTTCGAAAAGTCCTGGGAACCTAAATTTGCACCCTGGGTATAATAAGAAGCACCAGTATAATAGGTTGCCCTATCTGAACCGCCACTCACATTTAACGATTGCTGCAGCGCAGGGGCAGACGACCAACCTTCTTTTAACCAATCGTAGTTCAATGAATCCATCCGCGTCAACTCCGTATTGTCAAAAAAGCTATTATTGTTCCAGCCCGCTGCACGTCCAAAACGATTCGCAAACACACCATAATCATGAGCGTTCATTACCTTACCATGACTTACCGCATCATTGGTTTCAAATTTTCCTGAATAGCTTATCTTGGGCGGGCCATTTTTTCCTCTTTTTGTTTTTACAACAATTGCTCCCTGCGATGCTCGTGAACCGTATATAGCGGCACTCGCATCCTTCAGCACAGTAATGCTTTCCACCTCAGACATATCTAGCAAATTGAACCGGTCCAGAGTAGGCAACCCTGATTGAGGATCCACTTGTATCACATCATCAATCACTACCAGGGGAATAGTACCACCTCCATCTTTACCCCAGTTAAATTGCTGGCGTATACTTAATGAAGCGGCTACACCAGGACGGGTGCTACCACCAGACACATTTAAGCCCGGCACTTGCCCCCGTAATGCTTCCGTAATAGAAGTAACGGGAACATCTTCCACTTTTTTCATATCGATTGAAACAATCGAACCGGTAACATTTTTTGCCTTCTGTGTACCATACCCAATCACCACAACATCTTCCATCTGGTTATTCATTTGTACCAATGAAATATTGATAGGAGTTGTACCGGCACCGGCTTTCACCTCTTGTATACCATAACCAACGTGAGAAATAGTAATAATTGATTCTGAAGATGGAACTTTCAATTTAAAAATACCTGCACTATCAGTGGTGGTGGCTGTGCTTCCGTTCTTTACCCGGATGGTTACCCCCGGAATAGGATGCCTGTCAGCTGACTCAGTGATTTTTCCTGAGATCTCCTTTTGCTGCGCAAATAAACTACAGCAACTAACAATTAATGCCAGCAGCAATAATGGCGCTTTTAAATAGTTTTTAATTATCATATAGTGTTTGGTTTTGAGAATTTATAAACAATCGCTTTACCGGGGATATGTTGAATTTAATTTAGTTGGTTGTCTTCTTTTTATCAGCCGCTTCCTTTATTCTCACCTGCCATTCCTCCCCTTCTTTCCTGAGATCATACCCCGCCGCGGAAAGATAATTATTGATCCGCCCTTTGTATTTACCAAACCATGCATGCTTTTTTTCGGACGACTCTGCATCCATTGAATGTTCGCGGGCTTCTACCAGCCAAACCATTATCTGTTTTTTCTGTTCTTCTGTAAGATTGGGTATCATCTGGTTGTAACCGTTATAAGTTACGTGCACAACATTATAGGTAAGGCCATCCTTTA
Source organism: Ferruginibacter sp. (assembly GCA_025963635.1). Taxonomy (GTDB): domain Bacteria; phylum Bacteroidota; class Bacteroidia; order Chitinophagales; family Chitinophagaceae; genus Ferruginibacter. The sequence goes on along the minus strand of JAOQAK010000039.1, from coordinate 14,182 downwards.
CCTGGTCAATTTGTTGGGCTGTAAGATGTTGGGATAATTGCGAGAGAAAGCTTTTATGCAATGCATCCGTTTTAGCAGTTGCTTCGTCCCTGAAAGTAGTGAGTTGTTTATTTAAAGTTTCTTTATTGTTGTCGCTTTGTTCTTTGGCGGTTTTGATTTGGAGGTCTCTTAAAGTATAAACACTGTTTAAATTTTTGTACTCACTGGCAATGATATTTTTTACTTTTGCAGCCGTTGCAACATTAGCAATTTGAAGTGTAGCGACAATTTTTTCTGCCCTGGTATTAATGGAGTTGTTGTAAGATATTTCTTTTTCTTTCAGGGATAAACTATCCTGCGAAATAGCGGGTGCCAAAGATAACATAATTGCAGTAATCGTTAGGAGAAAAACTTTCATATATCAATTTTTTTATGCTTTGGGCTAATATCTAAATTTTAAATCATGTATAACTAATAGCCTTGACGGTTGCGCAATTCAACACAATAAGGTGAGTTGTGTTTTATTAAATATTTTGAATATTTGCAACTCATTTTTCTCTTCTGTAAGTGGAAAATATTAAAGTAATTTATTTATTAAAATAGCATCGCATCGTGAAAACTCTTTGGGAAAATGGCGTATCTAACAAGCAATTAAAAATTATTCAGCAACTAAATAAAATTCAGACTAAAGGAAATCCGTTAATTGTCTTTCTCCTTTTGACAATGTAAAAATATGTTGAGGAGTTCCCGGAAACAATGACACTTTTTAGCATAGTGATGGATTATTTTCCTATTTTTATTGACTTCTTTATTTAAGCAAATCGTATATCCGTGGAAGGTGCAAACAATATCGGTTCAAATAAAAATATCTGGTATGGCCAGGGGCGGCAGCGAATAGAAATTCCCAAGCCGGTGCTGAAAGCGAGGGTTACTAATAATACACTGTTACAACAATTGTATGTGTGCAGTCTTGGCTACTATCCAAAGGCCAAAGCACATTACACTTACCGCAAAAAAGGGCTGCCTGAAAATTTTCTTTTCTATTGTGTAGATGGTGCCGGCTGGTACAAATTGGGCGACAAGGAATACAAGGTGAGCGCCAATGAATTCTTCATTTTACCACAAAACGTTGCACACGCTTATGGCAGCAGCGAGGAAGACCCGTGGAGTATTTATTGGATACATTTTGGCGGGGAACAACTACCTCAATTTAATGACCTGCTCACTGTTCAAACACATTTTAAGCCGGTATACATTAAAAGCAGTGACGAAATCTTCAAGGAATTCTCAAAAATTTACAAGACCCTTGAACTGGGGTATAGCATTGATAACCTGCTTTTTGCAAATATGTGTTTATTGCATTTTATCTCCCTTTTCATCTATAATTCCAAACATTTTGTTGTGAAGCAGGATAAGGTAAATTGTATTGACAGCGCTATTTTGTATATGCAGGACCGACTTGAAGAAAATATTGTCCTCAACGAATTAAGTAACCTCTACAATTATTCCACATCCAGGTTTTCAAGTTTATTTAAACAGAAAACAGGCTATGCACCGATAGATTATTTTATCCAGATGAAAATGCAAAAAGCTACCCAGCAATTGGATTTTACAGATCATTCCGTAAAGGAGATCGCCTTTTCAATGGGATTTGATGACCCGCATTATTTCAGCAGACGCTTCACGAAAGTAATTGGAATGTCTCCCACGAGGTACCGGTCTATTAAAAAGGATTAAGTCAACAAATCGTTGTTTACAGGAATAAACGGTCCTCTTCTGAATCAGCGGTTAAAAAATTTCTTACTTATTTTTGATACCGTTTTATTCAGTTTCAATAGTTATAACAGCTGATTGTAATCCCTTCGAACTGGCTGTTAATGTAATTTTTCCCGCCTTGTTGCCGGATTGAATTATTGCAAGGCATAATCCATTAAAAGCTTTATGGGTCCTGGCTTTGAATGGCTCCATGCTGGTTTGAGCCCCATTGTCGACACCTGCAATTGATCCATTTCCCGCTATTTCAAAATTGACCAAATTATCAGCAACGGGAACAAGGTTGCCGCTTTTGTCGAGCACCTGGACCGTTACAAAAGAGAGATCATTTTCACTTGCATTTATTACTTGCCGGTCGGCGGTTAGACGGATCCTAGCAGGTGCTCCGGCTGTATTGATTTGTTTCACTAATACCAGCTTTCCATCTTTGCGGGAAATTGCTTTTAAGGTACCCCGCTCAAAATTTACACGCCACATAACGTGCAATTCATCACCTTCTTTTTTACGTACACCCAGTGACTGGCCATTTAAAAAGAGTTCCACTTCATCCGCATTGTTGTAGTAGGCCCATACATCCACTGTTTTACCTTTCTCCCAATTCCAATGTGGAAAGATGTGCAACACTGGCTTACTGCTCCATTCACTCTGGTACATATAATAAACATCCTTAGGAAAACCGGCCAGGTCAACAATGCCGAAATAAGAACTGCGGGCGGGCCATGGATAAGGGGTTGGTTCGCCAAGATAATCAAAGCCGGTCCAGACAAACATACCTGAAAGAAAATCATATTTTTTTATGATTTTCCAGGTTGCTTCATGTGTGCTTCCCCAGTAAGCCTTTGCATTGTCATAAGCCGAAACTGTGAAGCCCGCATTGCCATTCCTAAATTCTTTTTCACCTTTGGCAGGCCAGATCCGCACACTATCTGATGGCATATCATACTGTCCCCGGGTGGCGATGGCGGAAGTGGTTTCTGACGCAATAAACTTTTGGCCGGGATAATTCTTTAAAAATGATGGATACAATTGTTCGTTATAATTCCATCCCGTCACATCCAGGGCATTGGCCTGGTAGATAAAGTTTTTGTGGGTATCGGTTTCAGTAAGTGCAGCGGTGACCGGTCTTGTAGCATCCATTTTTTTCACAATGGATACCAGCTCTTTGGTAATATCGATGCCTATACTGTCAAATTGTTCCCTTATCTCGTTACCAATGCTCCACATAAAAATGGATGGATGGTTCCTGTCACGCTTCACCATATCTTCCAGGTCGGTTTTATGCCATGCTGCGAAATCGATACTGTAATCAAATTTATTTTTCTTTTTCTTCCACATATCAAATGCTTCCTCCATCACTAAAAAGCCCATCTCATCACATAGCTCCAAAAATTCAGGAGCAGGTGGATTGTGGGCAGTACGAATGGCATTGCATCCCATCTCCTTTAAAATTAGCAGTTGCCTTTTTGCTGCCGCCTTATTAAAAGCTGCTCCTAGTGCGCCAAGATCATGGTGCATGCAAACACCTTTTATTTTCAGCGGCTGGTTGTTAAGAAAAAATCCCTTTTCCCTGTCGAACCTGCAGTTGCGTATGCCCGTTATCGTGACTATTTTATCTACAGCAATATTATTTTGAAAAATGGTAGAAACAACTTTATACAGGTACGGATGATCTGGCGACCATAACTTCGGATTGTGAAGTGTTACTGTTTGCTGCCGGACTACCGATGAGCCGGTATCCAGTCTGCAATTCAACGGCTTACCGGTGAATACCTTTTTGCCTGCTGCATCATACATGGTATGGATCACAACAACATTTTGCGGCTGTAAAGTTTTGTTATGCAGGCCGACAGAAATATTTACCTGCCCTGATATTTTCGGCTGCTTCACGTTGCTGCCAATTATCTCCTCACCGTTCCCGCCTGTTGCTATGGATGTGTTGATAAAATTTCCCTGGTAATCGAAGGCAACTTTATTTTCTGATACCAGCCACACATTTCTATAGATACCAGAACCGGTATACCAACGACTATTGGGTTGCTGCGAGTTATCTACCCTGACTGCAAGGGTATTTGGTTCTTTTCCAAACTTCAACCAGGGTGTTAACTCATAACGGAAAGAAATGTACCCGTTTGGTCGTTTGCCCAGGAAGTGTCCGTTAATCCAAACCTCGCTGTTGCGGTACACTCCTTCAAACTCAATCAATGAATTGGTATTTTTTAAGGAGAGCGGCACAGAAAATATTTTCCTGTACCAACCAATTCCACCGGGCAAAGCGCCGCCTTGTGTAGTTGCAGGTGCTTTTTCGCTAAAGGGTAATTCGATACTCCAGTCGTGCGGCAGATTTACTATTCGCCAATTTTGATCGTTGTAAGTTGCGGTATTGGCAATACTGTCCTCGCCTAAATAAAACTTCCAATCATCATTAAAGTCATTGACCGTTCGAACTTGTGCAGCCAGGGTATTACCGAGTAAAACACATATCGAAAGAATATAAATTCCTCTCATTTTACCACAATTGATGAACTGATTTTTTGATGTATTTTTCATATACATCCTGCACTGCAGCTAACTGCTCCGTCGTAAGATCCGGTATATCCAATGCGCTTAAATTAGAATCGAGCTGATTACTGGCAGATGCTCCCGGGATAATACAACTTACCGCATCAATTTGTAGTATCCATTTCAATGCTATGGGTGCAAGATTTTCTTTCCCCGGGAAGATATGTTTAAGCGCTTCCACTGCTGCCAGGCCGGTTTCATAATCGATGCCTGAAAAAGTTTCTCCCTTATCGAATGCATCCCCGTTTCGGTTAAACTGCCGGTGATCCCCCTCTGAAAAACTTGTGCTGGATGAAAATTTACCGGTTAACAAACCGCTTGCAAGCGGCACCCTCACGATGATGCCTACATTTTTCTTCTTTGCTTCTCTGAAAAATAATTCGGCAGGCCTTTGCCTGAACATATTGAAAATAATCTGTACCGTGGTCACATTTTCAAATTCAATTGCCTTGAGTGCTTCCTCCACTTTTTCTACGCTAACACCCATGTTCTGGATCTTACCTTCCTGTTTTAATTTATCAAACAGTTCAAAAATTTCCGGGCGGTAATAAACTGCAGTCGGCGGACAATGCAATTGCACCAGGTCAATTGTTTCCAAACCCATATTAGATAAACTTGACTCTACAAACTTCCTTAAAACGGCTGGCTGGTAGGCTGCATCTATATGTGGTTGTAATTGCCTGCCGCATTTGGTGGCCACATAAATTTTTTCTTTATGGTTACGAATCGCCCTACCCACTGCCTTTTCACTTTCACCATCGCTGTATACATCAGCAGTATCAATAAAATTAATACCGGAGTCGATGGCTTTGTTGAGAATATTGTCTGCATTGGCATGATCAAAATCGGCTCCCCATTTGCCGCCCACCTGCCATGTTCCAAGGCTTATGGCTGATACATTCATTCCTGTTTTTCCGAGTTTTCTGTATTGCATGATTTGTATATTTTTTAGTTGTTATTTTCCGAGGTTGATTCGTTTTTTCGTAGATTATAAATCAATCGCACGTTTGCAACGCCGAAATTATTTCATTTAACTTATATCTTGCCATTCAAAGGCTCTCCTGTTTTTTTTATTATACTGTTCAGGGTTTAAAATAGGGTGTTCAGTTTTGTTGTCCAAACGAAGAAGCAGCCATGGGCATCATTGTTGTGTCACTCACTTCTACCGCATACCTATGGGGAACCTTTCTCACGTTATAAATTAAAATACAAATCTATTGTTAAGCTTAAGCCGCAAAATATAATCGACTGTTTTGCCAATTACCCAGAATAACTTAATATACAAACCTTTTTTATGGAAACTATTATTAAAGTAAACCCTTGAGAACCCGACATTACTCTACTTAACAAAATAAAGTGCTTTATTGGTGACAGAAATAATATAGAAGTGACCATATCCCTAAAGGAATTTGACGCTGAATATGCCGAAGTCCTCAACCAGTCTATGGGAGATGGGGAGAACAGCCAAAATCTCATCTCTTTTAATATTGATGAATTTTTAGCATATAATTCGCCAAAACCAGATTGTTAAATGTAATGGCGATTATTAAATTCATTCGGGTTGTTTTGCTTTTCAGTTATTTTACAAATGTCAGTTTACTCTTCCCCAAATCTTTAGAAGTAGCTACTGCAATTCCGCGTTGATCTTTCTTATTCACTGCGCAGTAAAAATGATATACGATCCCTTTGTATTTGAGTACAAAAGATTTATGTGCGTAGAGATCTTCAAAGGGCTCAGTAGATTCAATTAGATTATCACCTGTCCAGTCTGTCCAGTTTACCAGGTCGTATGAACAGGCAAAGCGGTTGAAAGCGCCTTTCCTGTCTTCCCAGAACGCTCCAAAATAAAACATCACCCAAACATTCCCTATCTTTTGAATCACAGGATCGCCGGTAATACCAACCGGGTGATGCACTACGGGCTCATCATGAAAACGTTTCCAGTGAAGCATATCATTTGAAACAGCCATTCCTATCCTTTCAAACCATCTTGTTTTTTTATTATCTTTTGCGGAGTCTCCATTGGCATTGTAATACATCACAAACGGGTAGCCGGTAGTTTTGTGTTTGTCCCATATCACCGTACTTTTAAATTGCTTTTTATTTTCCCACCACCTTACATCTTTGTCATTGGACGATAATATTGGCTTGTGCAGCCTTTGCCATTCATGCACCATTGCGGGATCGCTTTTCGTGTATGCCATACCGATGGAAAGCAATCCTGCTTCATAACCTTTTTGATTTCCTCCAAAATAACTCATCCAGTATTTACCATCAAATTTTTGCAGTTCATAATTGCCTTCCCATTTAGTGCTTGTGAGCGCATTATAGCCGGCTTTCTGGTTACTGTCCCAAATAGTAGTGTCCGGTGAAAATGAGAGGAGCCGGCCCATATTGTCCCAATGCAACAGGTCCTTACTTTTCGCGAGCCATGTCTCATACCCACGCCCTCCAAACGTTAAATAAGTCATGTACCAAAGATTGCCTTTGCGGAATATCGACGGACAATCCATTTTTTGTGAATCATCCAAGGGAACCTTTACAAGACCATATTTGTAAGGCGTTTTAACCTCCTCATAGATTGCCTGCATTTTTGATGCCGGCACCTGGGCGATAACAGTGGAACAGAATGCGCCGGTTAAAGCTAAAATGACAAAAGCGGCTTTTAATTTCATGTGCTGAACGTTTTATTTGGATTGAACCTTGAAAGAGTAAATGCCTGATCCTGCAAAAATGATCGCCCTACCGTCTTCATATTTAGAAAGTGTTGCGTTGCCATTGTTAGGCAGCGTTTGCCCGTTAACGGTAATCGTCGACTTTTTGTTTGCCGGCAGGTAGATGGTAGCGCTTGTATTAGCCGGAACTTCAACATTCAATTCAAACAGGTGGCTATTTTTTTTCCATGCAGTCGAAATGAGTCCGTATGGGGATAAATAGCTTGTTTTCGCAGCACTAATATTCCCAACCGGGTCGGGGTGAATAATAATTTTTTTAAACGCAACCGCTTTTTCATCCTGCCGGATACCAGCCAAACCGCTGTAAAACCACTCCATAAGATGCCCTAACATCAAATGATTGTTAGAAACTGTGGAAAGCGCCTGCCATGATTCAGTTAGAGCAGTGGCTCCTTTTGCTAACTGGTACCCATAGCCGGGAACATCCGACCGGTTGTTCATATCAAAGATCACATCCGATCTTCCTGCGGCTTCCAATACCCGTAGCAAATAGCGGTACCCAATATCTCCCGCTGTGAGCGCATTGTTGTTCGCCCTAAGATCTTTGACAATATTATCGATAACAGCTTTTTTGTTTACAGGATCAACCAGGCCCATATAAACCGCCATGGCATTGGAAGTCTGGCTTCCCGTGGCATATTGCTTTGTGCCTTGATGGAAAAATGCTTTATTAAACGAGACTTTTACCTTTTTTGCCAGCAACGAATATTCATTCGCTTCGAGCTTTTCTCCAAGCATATCAGCCACTTTCGAAACTATACCAAGATCGTAATAATATATAGCAGTTGCCGTAACACCCCTGGTAGTCAGTTGCGAAACCCCGGGGTCTTTTGGTCCAAGATCATACCAGTCCCCTAATCCTTGTGTAAGGATATGGTCGTTTGCCTTGGTTTTTAGATATTCAATGTACCGCTTCATCATCGGGTATGCTTTTAACAGCAAATCTTTTTCGCCATACCACTGGTAGAGGTACCAGGGCAAAATAATTCCGGTACTCCCCCATTCGGGCGAATCCCTAAACATTTCCCCACCCCAGTCAAATTTCACATACTCCGGCGCAATTTCAGGAATTAAGCCAGTAGCCGTTTGCGACTGCATCATATCATATACGGTTTTCTTCAGCAGGTTTACCACATCAAAGTTATAACGGATGGAACTACCCATCAGGTGTACCTGCTCAAGCCAACCAAGCTTTTCACGATGCGGGCAATCCGTGAGCACACTTTGCAGGTTGCTTTTAATAGACCAGTTGATCAGGTCATTGGTTTTATTAAACAGGTCGCTGGAAGAACTAAAGGAGCCAACGATTGCAGCCGCATTGCGCATATGCAGGCCCTTTACTGCTAATACAATGGGAAGGTTTTTAATATTGGACTCACCGCCGGGGACAGCTCCTTCCACCTGCAGGTACCTGAAGCCATAATAAGTAAACCTTGGCTGCCATGTTTCGGCTGAATTGCTTTTTAAAATATACAAATAATAATAAGGATTGCCGGTTGCCTTTTGATTGACAGTGCCATTACTATTGATCAGTTCAGCCGGTATTATTTTTATGGTATCTCCTCTTTTGCCTTTCAAGGTAATCGAAGGAATACCAGACGCATTTTGACCCAGGTCGAAAACATGAATACTGTCTTTTATTCTCGTTGTTTTTACGGGCGAAAAAGTTTCAAAAAATTTAATTGGTTCACTCAATTGGGAATGGAGATGATTAGTTCCATCCACTTCTAACACCTGCCGCCAGCTACTATCATCAAATAAGGAAGTGTTCCATCCGTTTTGCTCCAGCCTTGCATCATAATCTTCTCCGCCAAAAATGCTGGAATAAGTAATTGGAGAGCGGGTTGCTTTCCATGACTTATCACTGACAATACTTTGTACCGAGCCATCGGCATATTCAATCATCAGCCGGCAAATCATTTTAGGATAGCCGATGGCGTTGGTAAACTTACGGTATCGTGTTCGTGGGGTAAGTTGAAATCCATTTCCCAGCATGACGCCGATTGCATTGTTACCCATCGAAACATCTCCAGTCACATCAAAGCTAACATACATGGCTTCTTTATCAAACTGTGTCCATGCAGGATCTAAAAAATGATCCCCCACCTTTTTACCATTTATGCTTAACTCAAATTGTCCGAGGCCGCAGATAAACATGGTCGCTGTCTTTATCGCCTTGTCTACACTGAAATTTTTGCGCAACAAGGACATGGTATCTTTAACAGGCGTTAAGTTTTTAGGACCTCTATCCGGGAAGCCTGTGATGATTTTTAATGAATCAGGAAGTTGTTGATAACCGATCCATTTTGCTCCATTCCATGCGGTTTCATTCAGAAGTCCCATTTGCCAAAACGCAGTCCCACTCCATTCGGAAACGTTTTTCTGGTTATCCCAAACCATCACTTTCCAGTAATACTTTTTAGCTGATTGCAATGGCTTCCCCTTGTAGATAACCTGGATCGATTCGCTGCCCTCTATCTTCTTGCTATCCCAGGTATTGCCAATATTTTTTTGTAATAATAACGAATCGTCTGCCACCAACACCCTGTAAGCGATTTGACAAATGCCCTGTTGAATGGATTGCAGTTGCCAGCCAAGTGCTGGAGTTGGCTGATCAATACCCAAAGGATTGATTTTGTATTCGCAGGTAAGATTTTTAACGGAAATATTTTGTGCATTCGCTATTATCGGGGTGAAAGATATTAGCAGGAAAACAATTATTTTATTCATCATCGTGATTTTCTTTTGATTTATGACCCACCCCCAGCCCCTCTCCAAAAGACTGGGGAGCCTGGCTTCATCACTTCGAAATGCTTTATCATAGGTGACCGGTAATTATGTATTATTGTATATCCAGTGAATTTATACTTACGCCTTCTGCATCTCTTGATTGTAAACTTATCTTATAATTTCCGGCATTGATCATGCTGCCGGAACTGCTGCTTATATAATTTGATTTTCCCGGTCTTGTCGGTATAAAGGCAATCTTTTCTTCTTTTATCAATTTACCATCTGCCGAAAAGAACTGCAGTATTCCAATCACATTTTGCGCTGCCGGGTTATTATATGAAATCGAAAAAGAATAAATATCTGCGGCGCCAATATTGAAATTCCATTCCAATAAATTTGCCCCGGAAGCCTTTGTAAAGATAACCCTGTCCTTTCCATCGATCTTTCCCTTTATTAATCCCGGGCCCTGCAAGCCTGCATTCACTGCTTTTAAACTGATCACCGGTTTCAAATCATAGGCAGGTTCGATGGTAGTTGCCGCATTCGCCATCACAGTGTACATCGTGTTTTCCTGCTTGCCTGCATGCTCAATTCCGCCTAACACAACCTTCGCCCCTTTTTTAAAACGCTTCTTATAAATGACAAACACCTTTCCATTGCCATTCGACAAACTGGTATTTGTATATTCATATGGGCTGAGCCATGCCGGTATGTTTTTTATCAAACTATCTATTGCAATAAATATATCTGCATCTTCCGTAACAATAAAATTTGCCAACTCCCTTTGGCCGGTTTGAATACCTGCCGGTGCTGCCACCCATTCTGCCCCATATAAATTTGGCGGCAGTTTGTTAAAGACTGTTTTTTCATTGGTAAACTGTTCATCACCTGTATCGAGCCACGCATTTAGCTTCCAGGCATTTGCTACGCTTTTATCACTAACCGCCAAACCACTGATTAAAGGCGGTAATGCCGGTGCAGGCTGAATATTTTTATTTAAAGAGGCAATGGCAATCGCTGAAATCACCGCCTGGCCTGAACTTACAGCCGGAAAGGAAATGGTCAGCCTTCCACCTTTGATATACATTTTCACTGTTTTCTTTAATGCCGCAGCATTGCCTACAGATTCCCATATATCAAGATCTTTCAAAACTGTTTTACCATTGATTGCCACATCAAACAGTCGCCAGCCCGTACAGTCCATTCCACCACCGATGCCGAGCCACGGTTCAATAAAATATAATTCAACCAGGTATTCCCCATCCGGCACCGGAAACTGGTAACTTAACTTTTCACGACCATATCGAAAACTTTGAAACAGCTTCCAGTCACGGGTGCCTTTTACGGGGCAATTTGTTTTGCGTTGACTGGCAAAAAAAGAGGGGATGCCTTTAAAGTCGTTCGTCCACGAATAAGAACCCCAATTTTTATTGGATGAAGCCTGGTTTGATTGGTAAGCTTTATCTGCCAGCCAATTGTTACCGGATTGATCCGTATAGGCAGGTCCACCGCAATTTACACGGTAGATATAATAATAATCTTTCGCGGGCGCCGTGACGGACTTTGCGTCATTATACAACAAGTTAAAATGAGGCGCTGCCAGCAGATGATTCAATACTATGTAGTCCTTTGCAACCGCCTTTCCATTTACATAACCTACGGCGTACAAGATATTGTAATTGATGATCACGCTATCCCACTGGAAATGTGTTCCGATGCCCCTGTTTTTTTGTTTGCCCAATGAAACCGATCCCATATCATTGAACAGTTCCACTTCATCGCAATTTGAATACACACTGATGCCATCCTTTATCCCTGCGCTGGTCCACCGATCGGGCCATGTATGTGAAACGATGTACACCATCGGCTCTTTCTTTTTTGAAACATAGTTAGCACGATACATATAAAAAGCATCGAGCGGCTCTTCCCATGGTGTTAACAGCCCTTTATAATTTACCGGGCCAATGCGGTCCAGTTCACGGTATCCCTCTCCACCCTGTACCCTTCCCGGGTTATCGTGAGATGTAAGCAGCCACATGAAATGCCCGGCAACACTGTCTTTCGCAGCTTCTGCCAGTTTTACTTTCATTTCCATCAATTGAGTCATTCGATCTTCACTATAAATGCCGTTTTGATTAAATGTGCCTTCGGTATGCAGGTCAAGCGTTCTCCATGCACCATACTCCCCTACAAGGATTTGCCGTTTCAGGTCTTCATCATATTTGGCGGGGTCGCCTCCATACGTGCCAGTCCAGTTTTGCGGAACATCCCAATCCGTTCCGCTGCCACCATTGCAGGTACTCACGAGCCGTTGAGAGGATGCAGTTGGGTCAAGTTCACGGATCAATGCAGTGCATTCCCTTGCAAAATCTTCCGGCAATTTGCTTTCATTCTGCAGGCCCCACATAATTACCGAAGGACTGTTGCGCCGCTCCTTTACCCATTCTGTGAGAAGCGTTTTAAAGTTGGCCCTGAATTCCGGCGTATCATACCAAACATGTGCCGACAATTGGGTCCACCACAAAATTCCGAGGCTATCCCAGTAATATTGATAGCGCAGGTTATGCGGCTGATGTGCGTCACGAAAAGCATTGAAGCCAGCGGCTTTCAGTTCCATCACTCTTGTCTTGATTTGTTCATCACTAAATGCATGGCTCTTCCCAAGAAGATGTTCGTATTCTGCGATTCCATTTATAAAGACCGGCTTACCGTTTAGGAAAAACTGGTTGGAAGATGCTTTGCCTGCAAGCGGCCAACTGATCCACCTGATACCATAAGGCGTTGTGACCTGGTCAATTACTTTTCCATTCAAAATTACTATGGTGATCAAATGATACAAATAAGGATCTTCATTGCTCCATAAATGCGGATCTTTGAGTGGCGGCAACTCCTGCCGGATCGTAATAACCTGCGATGCATTGATTGATTGTGAGGAGTTTTTTTCGGCGACATTCCTGCCCGTAGCGCTTATCAGCCGGTTTACAATTGTGACATTACTTTTTGTATTACCGTAATTCTTAATTCCTGTTTCAACATGCAACAAAGCTGATTGAGTGTTGATGTTGGAATCGTTCCAGACATGTACCCCAAAAGGTTCAACCTTTATTTCATTGGTAATGATCAAATGTACCGGCCTGAAAATGCCCATCGGTTGCGATCCTTCGGAAAAGCCACGATCATCTGAACAACCGCCACAAACCCAGGGAAGATTTTGAATATTGGCGGGATGATCTGCCCGTACAGCTAACAGGTTTTGCTGGTTATTAAGTAGCACCGTTGAAGTGATATCAATCGTAAAAGTAGTTCTGCCTCCTGCGTGTGTACCTACCCGTTTGCCATTGAGCCATACCGTTGCAAATGATCCCACTCCTTCAAAAAATAAGAAAATGCGTTTACCCTTTGCCGGTTGTCGTAACGAAAACAATTTCCGGTACCATGCATATCCATGCCTGTTGCCATGTCGCATTCTCCGGTAGCCTTCATATGCATCCCAGTTATGGGGCACATTTACTTTCATCCAGTTTTTATCGCTGAATGCTCCGCTTTCAAAGCCAGTAAATGCAGTTGTAATTGTATCATTCGCAATGGTTCTCCAATCGTTATTCAATGCGATCTCCTGCCGGATGGATTGCTGGGCATTAGCACCGGGTAAATATGCAAACATTGAAAGACAAATAAACATCGAAACACCAAAGCAGCGCATGCACTTTTTCTTCAAAAGAACAAATCCATGATCTATAAACCTTTCCTTAGTTAACTGCATCATTGTATTCTTTTCAGTTCGCCGTTAAGTATATATGATTTTCCTTTGTAAGTTGCGAACTGGATCGTTTTCCCATTGTACCTGATAACACAATCTTTACCAGCCTTTGATATAATGGTGGCCTGCAACAGTTTGCCATTTTGCCATTTTAAATTGATCACGAAACCTCCCCTTGCACAAAGCCCTTTGATTTCTCCTGAGGATAATGCCGTGGGTAACGCGGGCAACAGGTCGATAAATTTAGTCTGGCTTTGTAACAGCATTTCACCAATGCCGGCAGCACCGCCAAAATTCCCATCTATCTGGAAGGGTGGATGCGCATCAAACAAATTTGGGTAAGAACCTGCACCACCTTTTCCTGCCGGACTGATCAACATTTTGATCATATTGAGAGCATGGTCCCCATCTTTGAACCTGGCCCACAAATTTATTTTCCAGCCAAGGCTCCAACCCGTAGCAGCATCGCCCCGGTATAATAATGACTGGCGGGCAGCTTTCATCAGGTCCGGCGTTTCATCCCAGTTAATCTCGTTGCCGGGATATTGAGCCCATAAATGGGAAACATGCCGGTGCTTGTTGGAACTGTCATCCACATCCTGCATCCATTCCTGTAACTGTCCGTATTTACCTATTTTCTCCGGTG
>JAOQAK010000019.1 GCA_025963635.1 Ferruginibacter sp. | reverse complement strand
CTCCGTAGCCCTTCAATGCCTCCAGTAAGGCCGACAGGTTAACTTCTCTACCGATGGAGCCACCGAATTTGTTTTGTGGCAACGCACCTTCTTTCACAACATCAACATCATACCATCTTGCGATCTGACGCATTAATGTTGCCGCATCAATTCCTCTCATTTCAAATCTTCCGTTCTTCCATGCCATAACCTGTTCTATGTCAATTCCTGCTTCTACATTAATACCCTCTTTTATGATCGCCTGTTCGCCAGGTTTAATGGTCAGTTCATTTTTTGATTTGTTCACTTTTACAGATCCTTCCAACAAGGTTACTTTGATACCTGGTTCATCATCATAGGCGTTGACATTAAAGTGTGTTCCAAGAACGGTTACCAGCATATCACCCTTGCTCACTTTAAAAGGTTTTGATGCATCGTGCGTTATTTCAAAATAAGCCTCGCCTGTAATGGTTATTTTCCGTTCATTCCCTTCAAAAGGAACAGGATACGTAACCGATGATCCTGCATTCAGCCAAACATGGCTGCCGTCAACAAAAGCCATGTCGATCACTTTGCTTCCTTTTGGATTGGTAACCGTATTAAATTCAACTTTATCGGATGTACCTGAATAAGCGATCTGCCCATCGGCCAGTTTTATCAATTGTACATTTCCCATCATGGCCAATTTGCCGTTGACTGCGCTATCAAGAAAAACTTTTTCACCATTAGCCAGCGTAATCATAGCACGGTTGGCAGAAGGCGCTTTAATATCGGTTTTGACAATTGCATCTTGCCCGGGTATTGTGTGATCTCGCATAACCAGCCATCCTGTAACAGCCATCACACCAGTAAATACCGCAGCTGCGATCATCCGCCATATGTGTAGCTTAAAAACTTTTCCTTTCTTTTTTGAAAGGATCGATTGCAGGATCTGATCGCTCTTCTCCCTGCTGAATATTTCTTCCTGCCCATAACCATCTACTGATGCTTCCCAAAGGGGTTCCATTGCAGTAAGTACTGCTTCTTTTGTATTTTCCTGTTCTACTAATGTGCGCAATTCTGTTTCTTCGTCCTCAGTGGCACGCTTATTAAAATAGGCGGTTAGCAAGTATTGAAGTCTATCCATACGATTAAAGGACGCGACTCACCTTCAAAACAGGGTAGCCGCCGGTTTTATTTTTAAAAAATATTTTAGAGATATAGCGGGATCAACATTAGAAATACCGGGATGGGTATATGGGTTTGCAGGTAAACTGTGATATTTCTGAT
The DNA here is from genome assembly GCA_025963635.1 of Ferruginibacter sp. Lineage (GTDB taxonomy): Bacteria > Bacteroidota > Bacteroidia > Chitinophagales > Chitinophagaceae > Ferruginibacter. The sequence goes on along the minus strand of JAOQAK010000019.1, from coordinate 6,096 downwards.
CGCTGCCTCAAGGTGCTTTTTAACCGTTTCCGGGGAAAGGTTCATTAATTCCCCGATCTGTTTATACTTAAGCCCTTCCTGTTTTTTCAGGCGATAGACTTTCTGTTGTTGCGGTGGGAGCCTGGTAATAGCAGCTTCGATCACCGATTCATACAGTTCATCGAGATGCTCCGGTTCACTCCCTTCCGCTTCACTTTCCAACTGTATATCCTGCGCCCATCGTTCAATCCTGCGTTTCTCAGCCATCACTTTGCGTAAAAGGCTATAGGTATGGTTGCGGGATATAACAAACAGGTAGGTATCAAAATTCCGAACGGTTGTCAGGCCGGATCTTTGTTGCCATAATTTTAGAAATATATCCTGCACCACTTCTTCCGCCATACCCGGATTACCGGTTAGTTTTAGAACAAAGACCCCCAGTTTCCTGTGATACTGTTCAAAAAGCCGGCTAAAAGCAACTTCATTGCCTTCAGCTACCTGTTTCAACAGGTCTGAATTGGTATCCGGGGGGATGGTATTCAATACAGGGCAATATTAATAAAGAAATGATAATGACGGTTTTGTAATTTCTATTAGGCATTTTGTGGCATTAATTGGCTGCATGAAAAAAAATTAAAGGCTTTTAGATAAGTGTGCCCGTCACGCATCACCAATTCACCCGGCAGACTTCAAAAAAATAGTTGTCTGAACTTTTACTACTAATTACTTCCACGAACTAAGGCATTACTGCTGCATTTTGGCTACAGAATTCTCCAGTTTGACTACAGCCAGGAAACAATATCAAATGACTTTTGTACTTCACTTATAAAATAAAATAAATGAAGACAATTTTCATCACCGGTGCCTCAACAGGTTTAGGAAAAGCAACAGCAAAATTATTTGCAGCGAATGGCTGGAAAGTTATTGCTACCATGCGTAGACCTGAAAACGAAAGAGAATTAAACCTGATAGATAACATTACGTTGTTACCATTGGATGTTACCAATCCAGATCAAATAAAAGAAACATCACAAAAAGCAATTGCTTCAGGAAACATTGATGTTGTATTCAATAATGCAGGTTATGGATTGATCGGACCAATGGAAACAGTAACAGACGAACAACTTGTAAGACAACTGGACACAAATGTTTTAGGCGTGATCCGTGTTACACAAGCTTTTATTCCTTATTTCAGACAGAAACAAAACGGCCTGTTTATTTCTACAACTTCTATCGGTGGACTAATTACATTTCCATTTAGTTCAGTTTATCATGCTTCCAAATGGGCGTTAGAAGGCTGGAGCGAAAGCCTGGCTTTTGAATTGAATAAATTTGGCATTGCCATCAAAACAATTTCGCCAGGTGGGATCAAAACTGATTTTGTTGGCCGTTCCCTTGATACCACTTCACATCCTGCATACGCTAAATGGGTAGAAAAATTATATGCCGGCTTTAGTGAGGATAATTTCACACCAGCCGAACAAATTGCAGATGTGGTGTATGAAGCCGCTACAGATGGCAAAGACAAATTAAGATATATTGCAGGTGAAGATGCGAAAGCACTGTATGCACAACGATTGAAGCTGGGCGATGAAGCATTCAGAAAAGAATTTGACCATCACTTTTTTGGCAATTAAAAAATGAATAAAAAGATGCATTCCAAACCAAATAAAAAGGAAGGAATTGAAATAACCACTTTTAAACTTCGTGGATATAGTAGTGAAGAGTGTATTAAAGCCAATGCGGATATTGACGAATGGCTGAAACAACAGCCGGGCTTTCAGTCAAGGCGTATAGCCGAAAAGGAAGACAGAACGATCGTTGACATGTTGATTTGAGATTCTGTTGATGATGCAACAGATGCAATGCATCGCATAATGACAGAGACGGCACATTCTAAAGTGCATGAAATGATCGACCAAAGAACAGCGTCATGGAATGTTTATCCCGTCTGCCATGGAATTGTGGCTAATTAATATTTTGAGGTGCTGAGGCATAAATTGTTGACTAAGCTAAAATTGGATTGTAATTTTGAACAACATAAGCACATAGGAACATAGGTTATAACACATAGATAAATGATAATTACTAAAAAGTATTTAAATGAACTTACTTATCAGGTTATTGGTTGTGCGATGGAACTGCATAGGCATCTGGTCCGTGTTTGTTGACGAGTGTATATGAATTTTTTTGCGCGAGCTGAAATTAAGAAGATTGCTTATAAGAACCAACCTGGAGTAAAAACTATGTGAAAGCCTATGTATCTATGTGCTTATTGTGGTTCAGCTTATTCCCTGTTATTCAAGCACCTCAAAAATATTAATTAGCCGGAATTGTTCAACAATAAAAAATAACTTTGCCAGTAACCCGCAAAACGGGTTACTGGCAATAATCTTTTACAAGCATGAAACCTGCATTTAATACATCTCCGGCTACCATCAATTCCATTTCGGAACTGCACCGCATATTGGATTTGCCAAAACCTTTCCACCCGTTGGTGAGCTTGGTTGATAATACCCGGATAGCTATAGAGAAAGAACGATTGCCCGAATCCTTCTTATTTAATTTTTATAAAATTTCGTTTAAAAAAAACCTTCATGGAAAACTAAGATATGGGCAGAACTATTATGATTTTGATGAAGGTGGTTTGGTTTTTACCTCACCTAATCAATTGTTAGGGATTACTGATGATGCGGAATACACAGGTCATACTTTACTTGTTCACCCTGACTTCATCCGGAATTATCCATTAGGGAGAAACATAAAAAAGTTTGGTTTCTTTTCTTATTCTGCCAATGAAGCACTACATCTGTCTGAAAAAGAAAAATCCATCATTCTTACTATTTTCAAAAATATCGATGCTGAATTACAATCGACCATTGACGATTTTAGCCAGGATGTAATTGTTGCACAAATTGAATTGATTTTAAATTACAGCAACCGTTTTTATAAAAGACAATTCATCACCCGGAAAGCAGTCGGCAATGATTTGTTAGAAAAGCTTGAAACGTTATTGGATGATTATTTCAAAAACGAAACAGCATTGATGAATGGCTTACCAACGGTTCAACATCTTTCACAGCGGCTAAATCTGTCGCCAGGATATTTAAGCGATATGCTTCGTTCTTTAACAGGCCAAAACGCACAACAGCACATACATAATAAACTAATTGAAAAAGCTAAAGAAATATTATCAACCAGTAATTTATCGGTTGCAGAAGTGGCTTATCAATTAGGTTTTGAACATCCACAATCATTCAATAAAATATTTAAGCGGAAAACGAATCTTACCCCAATAGAATTCAAACATTCATTTAATTGAGTCTTACTCAAACCATCGAATATACAAACCGATATTTGGTTTTTTATCCTGAGAAATATTCTTAGCTGAGTTTCAAGTTAGCCTGCAAAAGCAGATATACTATAATAGTTAAGCCTCACGCATATAAAAAGCCCCGGCAACCCGGGCCATCAACCTGTTCCGCAACTTGTTATTTTAAAAAAATGTTCTCACGCCTCTCTGTAATCGTATCCCGGTATCAATAAACTTTCTACATATTTTTTGCATCTTCCAGGAATTTCGCCAACCCTATATCAGTTAAAGGATGCTTTAATAACCCGAGAATTGAGTCCAGTGGACAGGTGCAAACATTAGCGCCTGACTCTGCTGCCTTAATAATATGTAATGCGTTGCGGATTGAAGCAGCTAATATTTCTGTTTTGTAACCCTGGACATCGTAGATATGGCGCATCTGACCTATCAGATCCATGCCATCCCATCCGCAATCATCAATGCGGCCAATGAAAGGTGATACATAAGAGGCCCCCGCTTTTGCAGCCAGTATAGCCTGGCCCACCGAAAATACCAATGTACAATTGGTGCGAATGCCATTATCTGTAAACCATTTGATAGCCTTAATACCATCCTTTATCATAGGGACTTTTACCACTATGTTCGGGTGAATGCCTGCTAGCTTTTTTCCTTCCTCCACGATAGTAGTAAAATCTGTTGACAAAACTTCCGCGCTTACATCTCCATTTACAATTTCGCAAATTGATTTATAATGATTGGCTATTGCTTCTGTTCCTTTAATTCCCTCTTTGGCCATCAGGGTTGGATTGGTTGTTACGCCATCAAGGATGCCTAAGTCATTGGCCTCTTTGATCTGGGCAAGATTTCCTGTGTCGATAAAAAATTTCATATTGATACTTTTGTTTTTATTCGGATTTACGCATTTAAAAAGAGAAGCATTACACTTCTCTTTTTTCTCAACTCAACAATTGCCATTGTTAAAATATTTCTTACCTGGCAGGTTGATTGTCATAAACAACATAATCAGTTGCGCGCAGATCAAACTTGCTGTCTGGATTCTTAACAATGACCTTTACTGTATGTTTACCTTTTGGCATATTCAGTTGCCAGAAAAGTTCGTGACGGCGTGATTTAAAGGCCGTTGGGAATTTTGCAGTTTCTGTGAGAACGCCATCGATAAAAAGATCTGCCTCAAAAACATATTCCTCGGCTGCATTTCTTTGTTTTTTGGAAGCAGTTCCCAATAAAGCGAACCCGGTTCCTTCAAAATTAAAAGTTAATCCATTGACATCACCGGCTGGTCCATTGGCATCGCGCCTGCTGCTCAATGCAGTCTTTGAAATGGGAAATACATTATCGAAACTTTTTTCATAGCGAACTGTCAGTGGTTCCTGAACGCGAATGATAACATCATTTGCATTTTCGGTACCGCCATTTTTTTTGATCATGTCTAATGCGTGTTTATAACTGGCAGCATATACACCGTTCAATGATAATGTTGTGTAACTGAAATTTATATCCTCTATTTCCTTAAGACCGAGCTTCCATCGCGCAGGAATTTTATCGTACCCTAAAAGTGTACCTAAAATCCCACCAGCAGACGATGGATTGCAATCAGCATCCTGTCCGGCGCGTGTTGCAATTTCAAGTGTTTTAGTATAGTCGCCATTACCATATAACAGACCTAATACTACGTATGCTGCATTGATCTTTGCATCAATATTAAATGGCACAAAAACGCCCTGTGGGCAGACCATATCTGAAGACCATTTCTTTTCCAGTTCGAACCATGTCTGCTTCCAGTCGTTAGGGTATTTGGCGTTCCATTTGATCACGTCATTGATACATTGATAAAAATCACTTTGAGCGGGTATCGTTTTGAGCCCTTCTTTTACCACTGTTTTGATATCGGTATTTGTGAAGGCAAGTGTATACATCGCCGCCATATAAACACCGCCATACCATCCATCACCATAATTCATGATGTGCCCAATCTTATCATTGATCGCCGAAGCGGAATTTGGCATGCCGGGATTCATCAACCCACAATAATCTGCTTCGATCTGGTAATCTATTGCATCAGCTTGTAAATTATATTTTGGTGACCCTGAAGCAGGGGCTTTGATGCCATTGAGTATATTATACCGTGCCGCCTGGTTGGCAAACCACAGATCATAACCCGCATTGGCAAATGCATTTGCGAAGGAATCCACAGGTGCATCAATGCCCAACCTGTTAATGATATCAACGAAAGTCAGGTCCATATAAATATCATCATACAAACCGGGGATATCTGTCATTGTTTTTTTCAGGTATCCATCGTACCAGGTCAGGGGTTGATAATCCTGTATAATGGTCCCGTTGAATTTAAATTCATACGGCCCGCCGAAGGTTACACCAATTGTTTGTCCTGCCCAACCTCCGCGTATCTTATCCTGAAGAACGGATTTACTGATACGCACTGTTTTACTTCCCGGTGCAACACTTGTACCTGCTACATTATTTTGTGACCAGCTGTTTGTTGCTGCAAATAAGCAAACGGATAAAATAATACCTGTGATTAATTTCATGTAACTGATTTTTTAATACTTATTAATACCCTGGATTTTGTTTCAGGTTCTTATTTACATTTAAGATAGATGTTGGTATCGGATATATTTCCTGGAAAGCACTACCCGCTGGTTTTTCAAACCATGCTGTGTTCCATTTGCCAAAACGGATAAGGTCCTGCCTGCGATGAAACTCCCATGAAAATTCACGTCCCATTTCAGCAAGTAATTCATCCATGGTAAGCGTTGCAACTG
>JAOQAK010000001.1 GCA_025963635.1 Ferruginibacter sp. | reverse complement strand
TCCATAATAAGAGACTAAATCTCCGCCGGTTATAGGCGTTGGCGTACCATTTGAGCCGTTATATCGTAAACCTAAATATGTTGCCGGGTTTCCCGCTCTTAATCCCTGATACGAACCCCCGCCGTTTGCACCAAATGGCTGAAATACCTGAGACTTTGCATCTAATTCCAGTTGAGGCCGGGGCAATGCGGAATTATTACCAACAATGAACATCTTGCCTGTACCAGTTGCAACCGTCAAGCTATCGGTCGTTGTTTTTCCCACTGCTGTTAATTGTTGCAGCGTTACAGCATGCGGATTACTCACATTCGCTATATGAGCCGCAATTGAATTATTGTTAGCAAGTATTCGAAGGTTGAGTGCATCAGTTGTATCCTTACTTGCAAAGTGAGAAGTATCCAACACTGGAAGCCCAACAAAAACACTGGCTTTCACCGTATCAGCACTCACCTTCTTAGCCCTCACTGTATCCGTCTGCAAAATCCTTTGAGCATTACTGTAAACAAAGCTGACCATCACAATCAGCATCAAAACAATTCTTTTCATATTTATCCTTTAAAAATTTTTGTGATCGTATTACCCGTTATTCCTGTGAAATAAATAGTAGTGTCAATGTCAAAAGGTTCATCAAGGGAAACTATATAACGGCCATTCGAAAGCTGCACCGCCTCCAATAGTTCATTCCCTCCAATAGTTTTACCGATACTTACGGCAGGGTTGTCTGCATCCTTAAACCAAATTTTTTCAATCAATGTTCCCGCAGGTACTAACCAGCTACTTGTTCCGGCAGCCAACGTAATAGGAAGTAGTGGCGCTATCGTTTCACTTGTTATCGAATTATTAATGATAGTCTTCACATCATCATGCAGATCATCAAATATTATTTTATCCGACTTATGCCTGAAGCTGAAAAAAGTATTATAAAATTGCTGGTACGATGGCTTGTCAAGCCTTTTAAACCAGTTATAAATCGTATTTAAAGCGGTTATTTCAGGCATGCCATTATATTTTTTCTATTAACAAAACAACAGAATAAGGATGCCTGGTTTCATGCGGCACATCATCGCCTAAATAATCAGTGTAAATAGGATTAGCGTTACCGGCACCAATATTATCAGGTCCGTCTGCATCTCTGTAAGCGGCTGCGTTCTGAGACAATCCACTTTTAAGTTGCACATGTGGCAACTCTGCCTGCGTTAACTGGTGTTTCTTTTTACCCCCCTTATTCCCTACAGTATTATATGTAGCATCCCACGCCTCGTTATCATCACCAACCGGCTGCACGGTTCTGTTATCATAACCCAAAGGCGAACGACTTCTTAAAACTTCACTCAGCTTCCAATCTTTCCACTTCCATTTTCCTAAGCCCGTGCCCACATCAAAAAACTGCAACTCGCTGTTATTGCTATGCATCACCGTTTCGCCTGTGCTGGCTGTTTTCCTTTTCAGCACATGCGCATACCGTTGGCTGGTTTCATAGTCAAATGTTATGTAGCTGCCTGCACCTGGTAGGGCAGTCGTATAGGTAGCATTTGGTAAAAGGTAGGCAGGGTAAAGGCCGTTATTGTAAACAGGCGCACTAATCATTTTACCATCCATCCACACTGTACCAGCCGCAATGGTAACCCTTGTATCCGGCTCATTTAAGCCGCTTATTGCACAGCCGCTTAGTATTACAGGTTCATCAAACAAAAGCCTGCTAAACAACGTTTGAATGGTTTGCAGGGCATCTTTCAGGCTGGCGGTAGCAAACGGTACGCGGGCAAAATCAGTAAACAGATAATTGCCACCCGATACACTTGTAAACTTTAGTCTTTTGGTTGTATATACATTCCGCTGAACACCATCTGCAAACTGTTCGGCAGTAACCAATGTTTCAAGAAACAAATACGATTGTATTGCACCGCCAACCACCGGCAATAATTGTCCATTCAGCACCACCCAGCCATCACTCACATTACCGCCGATTGTTTGCAAGCCGCTCACAATCACCTTTTCACCATAACACGCGGCAATAGCATCCAATGCCTGGCTGTAGGCAATTTGCAAAAAGTCTAATGTATCCTGGTACACATACAGACCGCCTAACTTTGTAAAATCTATTGCCCTGTTCATATTAAACTATCTGTACTTTGTACGTTTTACTAGGTGTTTTAAAAGTGTCTATAAATGCACGCATTTCAACCATATCAAAGTTTACAAACAGAGGTACTTTTACAATAAAGTCAACACTAAAAGCCGCCGTTTCCTGTTTCGTATACAATACCAGTTCTTCATCTTCACTCTTTACTCTCAATACAACAGGTTTGTTTTCCTGCGGACGGTAAAAAGGCGTAGGCAATTTTTCCAATGCATCTACAATTACTATCCTTCTTTCAGCCGTGTCATATTTATCATTCAGTGCCTTTTCCATTCGCCACACCTGGCTGTCAATCTCAAGCCAATAAGCGATGTAATTTTTATGAGCAATAAACCGGTTATGTGTTTCATTTATCTGCACCATTACCGATTGTAAAAAAGCTTTCAGTATGGGCGATCTCATAAAAGTTGGCAGCATCCATACTACAAGCTTATTCCAGTTCACATTATATACTCTATCTGTAAATGCCATTACTTTATAGGGGTTTGGGCAATAAATTCAATCACCAAATCTGTTACAGTATTTGCAAACCGCAGGTAACCGGAATCAGGTGTATAAAAATCATTAACAGCAGCAAACGGCAACGAGCCATACCGGGCGCTGCATGTGCGCAATTGTGGTATAACCACACCCGGCACCAATTGCACAGCATCTGTATGATACGTAGGTGCATACACCCCGTTAAACGGCAAATTCTTCAAATAGCCTTTAATCGCATTTTGCACCGGTTGGTTATCACTGCCATCCAGCCGCGCACCCGTATCGCTTAAGATAAGCGGGTCATAAAATATTGTCCAGCTTTGTTTAAGATCATCAGCAGGCTGATTCACAAATTCCATTTTAACCCCGCCATCACGCTGTGTACTTTTAAACCAGGCTATAAATGCGGTAAACTGTCCCACCGCCAATGGTTCAAGGTCAGTACCGTTATCATGTGCAAGCTTCATTCGTAAAAACACCCGCCCAAACTGGTTTTCCTGTTCTACAACCGCCGAATAATCTACCACCTTGCTTGCCTCTATTTCATCCGTTGTATAGCCCGTATTATCAAAACCGCTTTTATCTGCAAGCAACGGAAACCCAAATTGAAAAGTCTTTGCCTGTTCAGCATAAAACTGTAATCGGTGTGGCTTTTTAGTTGCCAATGCTGTATTCGTATCAGTTACCGATTTATCAAACAACGTTTGCTGTACAAAGCAGCAAAAGGCAACAATATAAAAAATGATGCTTTCAATGCTCACTACACTAAACTGCTGTTCAAATGTTTTAGTCACATCAAGGTTATAGGCAGCAATAACAGCCGGTTTACTAATGAATACATCAGTCATTAATTTTTTAATCTCGTCTATACTGCTTGCCATATTTCTTTTATGTTACCCGCTTTAAAATCTTTATTCAACATCGTTGTGTCACTCACTTGTACTGCACCGTCATTGCGAGGAACGAAGCCCGCCCGTCATTGCGAGGAACGAAGCCGCCCGTCATTGCGAGGAACGAAGCAATCTGATCTTGCACCCCCACGCTGCAACCTTTCACTTACGAAACCACAAAATCCACCTCTACCGCCCAATAATCTATCCCCTCTAATCCTGCATTATCCAAAAGTGTTTCAGCGCTTGCAGGATGCCTGTTTTCCTTAAAAAATGTCTTAACCGTTTCAGCATAAATAACAGGCGTTGTTTTAACCAGTTGCCCGGTAAAAAGATCATCCGTTACACTCATTGCATTTCCCTCTGCCACTGCTATACAAGCTTCCGCTGTACCAGCCTCCTGCATAGCTATATCAACCGTTGTTTGCCTGTCTCTTACTGTTACTGTACTCATGGTGTGTGTCTTTTCTCCCTTTAGGGCCGGGGCTAATATCCTGCATCGATCACAAGGTTTTTATTCAGATCAAATTTTACTTCGTTTACCGTCTGGCCATCTAACTCCATGTGCTGCCTTATCCTGCGCCGCCAGCTTAAAAAATCTGTATCCAGCACCACATCGTTAATCCCAACTCCCAACACCGGCATTTCCTTTATTTCTCCGGGCTGTGCCATCAGTATCACTGCTTGGTTTTGGTAAAGCGTATTGCCAATAACCAACCCACTTACAATTTTATTGTTAGCATCCCTTACAGGTAACACCTGCAAATCATATTCATCATTCAATAAAATGCCTGTTCCTTTCATTATTGTATATTCCCTGTTGATGTAGTAACACCTGAACCACCTGTTACTGAAACCGTTATTCCTGGCTGCACAGTACCCGTTTTTACATAAGCATCTATCAAATCACTTAACCGCTCTGCATATTCCTCAATGCTGTTTTCTTCCCGCGCACTCATATCGGTATGGAGTTGTACTATACCTTCCTTCAGTGCAGTTTTATTCAAAGCCATAATTCGTTTTTTTTCTTCCTCCCCTCTCCGCGAGGAGAGGGGCCGGGGGTGAGGCTACTTTAAAAGCTTTTTAAAATCCGTTTCAAACTGGTTTACCTTAGCCAAAGTATCAGGCAATAAACTGAGGCTTGGGCCTGATGGCGTATGAACCTTAAAAGTCTTTAGCAGAGTTGTCAACTGCTGATATAAACCATACAAACTCACTTCATCATTCTCAATACTAAACTTGCCATCTGTTGTATCCAATACCAGGCTAAAACCATCCTGTATATATTCAACCTTAGCCAGTTCATCTATTTTCAATACCGCCAAATCATTCAGATCACCAGTGAGACTTCCAACCAGTACCATGCTGCCAACTTTTGGCAATAGCATCAGTTTATTGCTATTACCGTTTTCAGTAGCCTTTAACCGCACATCTGTTAATTCAAGATCACCATACATTACCGTGCAGGTTTCACCTGTAATCCCTACCACTTCAACAGGTATCAATGCGGTTGGCGGTGGCGGGTTAATGCCATTCTTTAAAGCCTCAATAAGTTTTTTATAATTATCCATTAACCCGTTTTTATTCCTAACTGTACTTTTCTCGCAGCCCCGCTGCTGTCAAATGTGGTGGTCACTGATTTTACATAATACCGGCCATTCTTTTCTTTAAAATCTTCATCATTAACCTCTGCACTATAAGCCGGTTCTACATAAGGTATCAGCCAGGTAGTAATGTCACCTTCATAGCCGTCAAACACATTTTTTAAATATTCCGCATCAGCTAAAGCTTTCATAGCTGATAAGCTTTGTCCGCTCGCTTTCTTCGTTATTCTATCGCCGCCAGTAGTGCCGCTGGTTATTTCTATTTTCTTTCCATCTCTGCCAACACCCTCAATCACTATTTGCACCTTACGGTCTTCTTTCGTTTTATACTTTAGGCTGCTTTGCTCTATGTTTCGTTGAAAGCTATACCGCACAAGTCCAAATATTTTAATATAAGGTGGATGTATATGCAATGTCCCATTGAGCAAATAAATGTTTGCACTGGTTTCCTCCTGAAGCTTTTTAAGAACATCATAAGCGGTTGCCATGCTTATTACAAATTTGTCATAGTCAACAGTAAGCGTGCAATTAATTGTCAACTTCATAGTGCCCGTTTGATCTACTATATATTGAGCGATCGCTTTTACAGAACTATTTTTAAATTGCTTATTAGCTACCGGTTTCCTTAGTAAGAACAAATCATCTTCACAATTCAAAGTCATGTTACCATCATCGGTATTTATGTTTAATAAATACCCTTCAAACTCTTTCAGCAACTTGCCATCATAGCCCAACATCACTATTACCTTATCACCGCGCTTTATCTTTTCTTCAACACGTACCTTGTCAATCTTACTAACTTCGTTATGTGCATAACCGGGTAAAGTAATCGTACAGGTATCAGCTAATAAATCAACAGACTTATGTATCTCGCAACTATCCAGCATTGCAAGAAGGTAACGACCTACAGTAATCTGCCAACTCATTTTATAATACATTGGCAATGGTATCTAAGTTTATAAATAAATCCCACTTATCATCACTGTAGCCGCTAATGCTCCATGCCTGGTTTTCTTCACCCTTAGTAAAAGGAAAATCAAACTTTTCTACCGCAATCCGGTTAATCTTAAATATTTCAAACAGTTCACATTGTACCTCTATTGTGTCGCGGCTCTCAAGCATCTCCCGCAACTTTATTGCATCAGCTTTGGGGTATGTCCAGTTGTCTTTTTTAGTGAATAAACCATTTATAGTAATGGTATAATCGTCTACATTCCAGCTTTCTTTAATGCTACCCCTAAAATTTCCAGCCTTTGCCACATTACGACGAATAAGAGTGTTGCCACCACCGAGCGTGATCATCGGCTCTACTGGTAAAAGCCAAAAGGCATTGTCTTTTGAATTAGTTAGTTTAATACTAAGTGGAAAACACATTGGCGTGCCAAAAATGCTGCTCACCGGAGTTATAAGCTCTTCAGGAATGGTATCTACAGTATAACCATTTACATTGCTAATAGCTACCTGCTTACTTTCAGGAAAAGGCGGCAAGGGTGGCAAAACATGCCCATTGGCGATATTGAAAAAATTAGCCATTTGCACCTCCCAAACTTGCACCCATTGCAATTGCACGGGTTAATTCATCCACTATCGTATCTCTCATTTTCTTAGCACCTTCACCTATACTGCCTGCCTCTATTTTCATAGTACCAACCTGGTTACCTATCGTTATATGAATGTTAGTACTTTTAGTACCACCGGTCGCAATCGCTTCATTTGTTTTTTTACCGGTACCGTTACCTTGACCTTTACCGTTATTTGTGTCATTGGTTGTAGTTGCACCTTGTACTTGCGGTTGATCTATCCCGGCTTCTTTCTTCATACCACCAATTAAACCGCTTAAAGTCTTGTCATTGATAGATAAAGACTTCCCTCCTGCGACAAATTCAGCACCGGCCTGACCAAATAACTTTTTTACATTTTCAGCCCCATTTATTATACTATTAGCCTTTGTTTTTATTTGGTTGTCTATTTCATTAAGCTTTTCCTGTGCTCCACCTTTTTTCATTAATACCATCAACTTATACCAGCCTTTCTCTAATCCTAATATCCCAATTTCAAACGCGGTAATAAAGGTGTCCCACTGTAATTTTCCAGCAGCCACAAAACCTTTCCAAAGTAAAGCTGCACCGGTAACAGTGTGTTGCCACATCTTTCCCCAGCCATCAGTTTTATAGATCACGTAACTGATCACGGCTATTAATCCTATAATGGCGGCAACCACCCATACTATCGGGTTTACAGCCATTATTGCATTGAACACTGTCATCGCCCCGCTCCAAATCGTAGTTGCTGTCGTAACAAAACCAGTCCACAACGCTTGCAGCTTTGTAGCACTGGTAAGGGTAGAAAACACTTTACCGGCAACGGAAAACAACGGCATCATATCGGTAAACATCCGGGTAGTTGTAGATACAACACCCGCATAACCCAACCAGCCGTTAGTACCATTAAAAAGAGATATTTTCAAATCATCTACACGTGCCTGCAACCTTTTATTTTTTTCTGCAGGGCTATCCATTACAATGGCAGCTTGTTCATAAGCTGCATTAGTTCCTGTAACGGCCTTAGTTATTCTTTCTATTTCGGGAATACCGCTAATTAGTGCCCTTGCTGCATTCTGGTTTTCCATTCCAAAAAGCTTGGTCAGCAATGCACTGTCGTTCATTATCGGGGTTAACGCTTTTAAACGTGTTGCAAGGGGCAACGAGTTGTTACCGAGTGTTGCCATGTCAACCCCTGCCGCCTTCATAGCTTTTTGCGTTTGAGGAGGGAGGAAACGGCCTTGGCCGATTATAGCAAGTGTATTCCTTAATGCAACCCCGCCCTCAGCACCTTTTTTTCCTGCTTTATCTAAAACCTGTATAGCAGCATTTGTTTCCTCAAACTCAATGTTTGCACCTTTCGCAGCCATTCCCGCTTGTTCCAAAGCTGCTGACACCTGTGGCAATTCCGCACTGCCTTCCCTCGCACCGGCAACCATCACGTTCATCATGTTTGCCATCGTTTTGCTGGCTGCGATTGGGTCTGCTGTGCTTACCTGGTATTGGTTCATTGCAGTTGTAAGCACTTCGGTAGCTGCTACAGTGTCTCCACTCATTCGCTTGCTTAATACACTCACGCTGTTACCCATTGCGTCTAGTGCCGCAGGGGTATTAGCTATCTCAGGGGTAAGCTTGCTTAGCAGCAGGTTATAACCTCTTACACTGTCAGCAGCATCACCGCCAAACACCTTTGCATTACTTCGTGCATAACGTTCTATTTCCTGAAGCTTTTGACCTGCAACTCCCGTGTTTGCTTGCAGATCGAACATCTGCGTACTGAGGTTGTTACCCGGATTAGCCAAATTATTAAACCCATCGGAAACCCGGTTAATATTGTTCAACACCGCATCCAGCCTTATCGCATTCAGCTTTCTGCTAATGCTGTTAACGACACCATCAACACTTTTTTGTGTGTTATCCATACCAACCTTAATCTTATCAATGGCAGACAATATTTTGTTGTCGCCACCAATCTTAAACATCAGGTTATATAGTATGTCGTTCGTCATGTGTTATTGTCTGTAGTAAGAACAGGCCGCGGCCTGTTCTTA
>JAOQAK010000104.1 GCA_025963635.1 Ferruginibacter sp. | reverse complement strand
GATACATTTCTTTATCTGATTTTAATCTGCCACCCCAAACAAGATTGTAAGGCATTAATTTTATAATAATTATGAAATGCAATACTAAAAACAGTGATAGTAAAATTAGAAGTGCCAATTGTGCTATGCTTATCATAAAAGGCTTAATTAAATAGTATGTTTTTGAATTTGGAGATTTATGAATCTTTATTTCTTTTCCTCCAACAATTTTTCAAGCTTTTCTTTTGTTCCAGGAATTGCTTTAAGAGGTAAAGTTTTTTTGAAACTCTCTATAGCTTTTGTTTTATCACTTTTTGCCAGGTAAAAGTCTCCCAATCCATCATAACAATTGGCAGTTTCGGGATAGTTTGTAATATTTAGTTTAAACAATGTTTCTGCATTATTAAATTGTTTTTGGTTCAACATATGCTATCCAAGTTTATTAACCTGGCTTTCATATAGTTTAATAAGATTGCCAATTTGCGAAGAAACACTATTATAGTTTGTTACAAATAAAGAGTATAGTTTAAAATTGGGTTTATCTAATTCACTGTTATAAATTTTAAGTTTGTAATAATCAAAAATAAAACGGAAGGCATCATGCTCACCAATTAACCGGACGGAGCTGTGATCGTCATTTTCATAAAATGCGTGTTTGAAACAATACATAACTTGCTTCCATCAATTTTTCAATAAGCAGAACTTGTGCCTTCATGAGCTCCTTTCCAGTAGGCCCAAATTCGGCAAATTTGTCGTGTTATTTAAATAATTCGGTCTCCACTCCACTTTTAGGCCATAAAAATTTAAGCTCAAGAATCAAGTCCTTTTAAAATGCCGACAAATGTTATTATAGCCTGGCTGCTGATCAGTACTTTGTCATTTTGTATTTCTATGGCCATATATCCAGTTCGGCTTGATGATTGAAAGGCTTTCATCTTTGTTTTATCGAATTTTTCTGACCAATATTTTGCCAGAAAGGTTTGGACCCCACCAGTAACGGGATCTTCATTCGTTCCTGCCCACGGCCAAAAATAGCGGTACTCATAATCGTACTCCTTTTTGTTTGAAGGAGCAGTAACTAAAACACCAGTTATGTTTGAGTAAGACTTTATAAGGTCATTAAAATTTGGATTTAGCCCTGCCAATATATCTGAATCACTAATTTCCAATAGTATATCATTATTTTTTGGACTAAAAGCTGCGTTGATAATTTCCTTTAATCCCAGGGCTTCCAGCATTAGTAATGGAACTGTGACCGGTATTGTATCATAGACTGGGAATTCCATCGTTATTTCTTCATACTGTCTTTTCACAACCAAAGCCAAATTGTCAATAGTAGAAAAATGGATTTCTTTGCTATCGGAATTTTCAAAAAGGACTTTTGCAGCTGCAAGCGTCGCATGACCACACAAAGGCATTTCCTTTTTCGTTGAAAAATATCTTATAGAAAATGAACTGTGTCCATCCAGTTTCTTTATGTATGCCGTTTCAGACAATCCTAGTTCCTGGGCTATAGATAACATCGAATTTTCGCTTATGTCATTTTCCAATATGCAAACCCCCGCAGGGTTTCCTTTAAATTTTTCGGTAGTAAATGAATCTACT
Source organism: Ferruginibacter sp. (assembly GCA_025963635.1). Classification (GTDB taxonomy): domain Bacteria; phylum Bacteroidota; class Bacteroidia; order Chitinophagales; family Chitinophagaceae; genus Ferruginibacter. The sequence continues at coordinate 76,417 of JAOQAK010000104.1, read as the reverse complement.
ATAAATGTTTTTATTTCCATTTCTTTTTTTATGTTTTATGTAATGCGGTTAAAATAAAAACATTTTAAGCCAGCGGGGTTTCCGCCCTGGTCATTATCAACAAACGCATTAATAATCTGCACTTCTGTTTATTGAAAATTATCCTTGTCTTAATCTATTTGAATGTGATATTTTTTGAGAACTCATTTTTTGCCTTAATGACGAGAACCTTTCCTACGCTTTCAACTCAGCATTTTTGCTACATGCCGTCAGATCCGTTTCAATTCCTTGTTAACGGTTAGGCTTTTTGCTCTCAAATTCTTTTCTTTCAATTTTATACCAATTGTGCTCTATACCATCAAGGTGAAATTTCTCAATTAAGGTTAGCCCAATTTTTTTCAAAACTTTGTTTGAGCCATCGTTTTCACATTCTGCTATTGCATAAACTTCGTCAGCATTGAGTTTGTCAAAAGCATAGTTTAATGAAGCGATTGCTGCTTCTGTCGCAATTCCTTGACCCCAATACCTTTTTAACAATCTGTAACCAAGGTCATAATAATTTTTATGATTGTTTATTAGGTCTGTGACATATTTCATTCCCGTCCAACCGATAAAGTCTTTAGTTTTTTTGTCAATTATTGCCCAACGTCCAATTCCATTATGAATGTATTGTTGTCGGATAAAGTCTATTACGTCAGCAATTTGTTCCCTGCTAGTTACGGGTTTATTACCTAAGTGTTTATGAACTTCTGGGTCAGAGTCAAGTTCATACATTCCTTCAATATCTGTTGGAAGTATCTCTCTCAAAATTAGCCTTTCGGTTTCTATAAATAGTTTCATTTTGGTGCGTCTTGTTTTAAATTGATTGATTCTTATCTTTCAACTTTGATCTTTCCTTTTTTAATTTATAAATTTGAAACGATTGAATACACACTGCAATTGTTCCACCCGTAATTAGTGGTGGCTTCAATGATTTAAAAATATAAGCCCGATATTTTTTTTGTCTTTCAAATATTTTGTTTTAAAAAGGCTGTCGTAATAATGGTTGCAAATTCTTCATTCAAACTTGCCAATGCCGTTTCGTGTATTAGCTCTGCAGCATAGTTCCGCCCATCAACTCCTTTTTTATTAAAGGTTGCGGTTGCGTCAGAAACAAGAAAGGTGTCATAGCCAAAATTAGCTGCCATTCTTGTAGTGGTGGAAACACAATGGTCGGTAGTTAAGCCTGCAATTACAAGCTTAGAAATGTTTTCATTGTCAAGACGTTCCTTTAAGTCGGTTCCAATAAAAGCACTGTTCACACTCTTTTTTATTATTGGCTCCCCATCAAAGGGTGTTACGATGTCTTTAAATTCATTACCCGCATTTTTCTCGTTCAGCAAGGAAGTTGAATTTGAAGAACAATGCTTAATATGAAAAATTGGAAGTTTATTTTCTCTCCAAAGTTTCAATAGTTCGGCTGCATTGACCTCCGCATCAGGATTATTTCTTTGCCCACCCCAATATTCTAAATGGTCAAAGGCTTTTTGGATATCAATTAAAATTAGTGCGGGCCTGTCTGATTTTGAAATACTCATTTTAGATTTTTGTTTTTTTTGTTATTGGTTGTCTAAGGGAACTCATTATTGAAATTTCATATTTCCTACAATATCGTAAGTATATTATCTTTAGTCAGTCCTAATGACAGCATGATTTGCTATTTTTATTTTTCAACATGCTGGCACCTAGGTACTTCTTGTTCCATAAATGCAAGGTCTCCCTGTATCAGGTTTTCTCTTTTCCCTTCAATTTTTTCCTTTGAGGAGAATACCTCTTTTATAATCCCTTGTTGAGACAGATAGGACAACGTAGCAATGGTAGCATGACCGCAATGAGCGATTTGCCTGGTTAGTGTAAAAAAAATCGAGCTTAAAATCAGCGATATTTGATTTTGAAAAAAAGCTGTTTCACTCAATCCCACTTTCGAATACCTATTTTAAGCTTTCATCTCAGCTTTTTTGCTTCTTGCCGTCAGAACCGTTTCAATTCCGCTTTTCAACCATATATACTTCTCTTGTAAGCCAGACATTTCAATTTCATTTTTTAAAGATTTAACCGATTGTTTAAAATGCCACCATCCTTCATAATGGATTGGAATCACAACATTTGGGTTCAGGAGTTTGGTTACTTCAATGGCTTCATCTCCATTCATCGTAACCCTCATATTTCTTTTCAAATAGGGGAATGCACCTGCGCCTAAATGTAAAATAGCAGTGTCAACTTTCTTCCGCCTGTTAAGTTCGTAAATGCCTTCAAAAAGAACTGTGTCTCCGGAAATATATATACAGCCATTTTTCTGTCCTTCCCATTCAATGGTAAAGCCTAAAACCTTCCCCATCACTTTATCCAACCGTTTTATATTTGTATGTTGTGCTGGTATGGCAGTTATTTTCAATCCTTTTACTTTGTCGTTTTTAACGGTATATTCTTCCCAATTTTCAAGACCGATGATGTTGTCGTTTTTTAAACGTCTTACTGCATCCTTAGTGGATAGGACAATTTTCACTGTTTTAATAAAAGCCCGTCCGTTTTTATCCAGGTTATCACTGTGATGATCATGGCTTAACAATACCAGGTCTACCTTGCCTATCTCTTCATTTGAGAGTGCAGGATCAATATATTTCTTCGAAAATGCCAAAGGACTGCTTACATATTGCGGTAAAAATCCATCCTTTTTGTTTAAAGTAGGGTCTGTCAATATTTTAAATCCATTGACGTTTAATAAGACACATGCGGTATCGATATGTGTGATCGTTACTTTCATTTTATTCTGTTTTATTTTGATAATAGTTATTAATTAGATATTACATGGATGCCTACATTACCCTTTTTTGCAAAATGATTCCACATAAGTATGCACCTCTCTGATTTGTTCAAGCGTATATTTTCTATCTATCACTCTGATCACTATTCCGGCTTCAATGAGGTCCTTCAAAACCAATAAATCAGCGGGCTTTGATTTGGGAGAGCATACTACTAATACATACTTTCCTCCTGTTTTTAATAAATGCCTGCATACAGATTTGACGCTTCTTCCTACGGCATCAAAAAAAATATCAAATCGTGCCTCTGTTTTTGCAAAACCATTTTTTGTAAAATCAATGATTTTATGAGCTCTAGGCTCTTTTACCAGGGGTAGGCCTGCCGTACTGCATACTGCTGTCCTATTTTACAAGCCTCTCGTCAACCGAATATTTTCCGCTTCCGTTTATAAGGGTCGCAATAGCTAAACCAACTATTAGTAAGTGATACTCATAACCTTCGCCTTTTAGATTGCCAAACCAATTCATAAAAAAGCCATTGTGAAGGTGCGTTGTGAAGATGATGCCTAAAAATAGAATGATTGTTAAAGCCGACCAGATGCGACTTGCAAAACCCGCAATTAAAGACAATGCTCCGATAAATTCAATGATGATTACCAGGAAACCAATTATCCAGGGTAAATTCATTGTGTCGGTAAAAAAGCCCATTGTACCAGTGAATCCGTATCCACCAAACATACCAAGCATTTTTTGTGCTCCGTGTGGAAATAAAATTAAACCTATTGTAAGCCGGGTAATAACACCAGTCCAATCGTTGTTTGTTTTGAATATTTTGTTTTTCATTTTCTTAATAATTTTAATTGTTTTGTGATTTGCGCAATGAGTTGCCCGAAAAGTTCGGATGTGTGCAAACCTTTTGGTGGATTTATTTCTGTTGTTGATTTCTCCGAAAAAGTCATAAGTGCTAAATATCTTGCAAGTCCGTAAGGCTTGTACTATTGCTTCTCTTTTTCAAACTTTGGCAAAATGCCTGTTCTACTGATGTTGCTATTTGCACAGTTACCGGTATTAGCTGTAAAATTACCTTACTATAATCTCCTTATTTTGGCTGGTATGTGCACTAAAAAAACCCAGCACATTTCCGCTAATATTTGATTCAGGGTTTTCGGGTATGGTATTGCCATCAGCTAAATTTTGAATACCCAATAAATAGTGGTAAACATATTTATCTATAAAACGAAATGCTATTGCTACCGTATCACCAACCTTTAGTTTTATTTTACCAGTAGTTAAAAAAAAAGGAGCCCTGCCGCCATCCGAATAAAAATCATCTGCTACATGTGTTATCCTGTCCTCTTTGCCATTAATGGTTTGTACCACCTGGATATTATCACCATAGCCAACTGGGTCGGTATATGAAACACCTATCCATTTTTCTGCATCACCGCCGCCAATACCTCCACCAAAAGGATTGTTGTCAACTACTAGGCTGTCCAGCACTGCCTTCCTGGTTATGGTAGACGATGCAGTATAAGTTTTACCTTCCAGCAGTACAGATAAATGATAGGTTCTTCCTATCACACCTTTAAGCGCTGTATTAGTGTATATGCCTGTTGTAGTTTCTTGCAGCGAAAATACATTTCCAAGATTGTCGGTAATTTTTACAACTGCACCACTAACTTTTGGGTAATTGCTATTTGTACTAAACACCCCGGATTTACTAATAGTAACTTTTGCAGGACTGCCGCTGTCGTCTACCATTCCTTCTATTACCAAACGGGCTGCTGCATTTTTTAAATCAATGTTGATTATTTTTTCGCAAGATGAAAATGTGAAGAGTGATAGTATCACTATTATGATTGCTGAATGTTTCATTTAAATTGTTTTTTGATTGTTAAAATTTAAAATTCCAGGTTGCGCTGGGTATTATGCTGAATAATGAAGTACGCACCGCTTCAGTTTTTGAAGGATCATCTTTATTTTCTCTGAAGTTGATGGTGTATGCATTTTGTCTGCCATATGCATTGTACAATCCAAACGTCCAACTACTTTGATACCTGCGGTTTTTATTTTTTCTTGCTTCTAATGTTGCAGCTAAATCTAACTGGTGATAGGCAGGAAAGCGGGAATCATTTCTATCCGAGTATAAGAAAACAGTTTGTCCGTTTACTTCATATTTTCCTGTGGGAAAGGTAACGGCACTACCGGTTGTATACACCCATGTGGCAGATACACTCCATCTTTTGTTTACATCATACATTCCCACAATAGAAATATCATGTGTTCTATCCTGCCGTGCATTAAAATAATTGCCATTATTGATGCCATCTATTTTTTTCTGTGCTTTGGATAATGTGTAACCTACCCAACCTGTAAGTCGTCCTGTTTTTTTACGCATCATCAATTCTAAACCATAAGCCCTGCCGGCTCCATATAGTAATTCACTTTCTACATTATCATTACCAAATATTACCGCTGCATTTCTATAATCTATTTGATTTTGTAATGCCTTGTAATAAACTTCAGTTGTAAATTCAAACATGCCTTCCTTAGAATTTTTATAAAAGCCTATTGCATACTGATCTGCTATTTCCGGACGAATGTTATTGCTGCTGGGTAGCCACACATCAGTAGGAGAGCTGGTTGTAGCATTTGTAATTAAATGTAAGTTTTGTACGTTTCTATTGTACGATGCTTTTATAGAGGTAAGCTCGTTTAGTTTATAGCTTGCCGAAAAGCGAGGCTCCAGATTAAAATAGGAAATGACTGTTTTGCCTTTGGCATAACCTGTTGTAGAAATTATATTACGAGACTTATCGTACGTATTAAAATTACCTGCGCCTTTTACTGCAAGGTTTGATACCCTTAAGCCATAAACGATTTCGATTTTATCGCTTGTTTTCCATTCGTGCGATACATACAATGCAGACTCTTGTGAATACCTGGTTTGGACTGGTTTTGCAATCCCACCTGCATTGGCTTCGGTAACAGCCCCCGGAGCTATTGTATGATTGATAAAATTACCGCCAAATCTTAGTTTACTTTTATTGGTTATGTTCCAATCAAAATCCTGTTTTATATTGAAGTCTTCTACTTTAGAAACAACGCTGAATTTAGCGATACCTACCCTTGCTCCTATTTTGTAATCAAAATTGCTGTAGACAAGTGACGTGTTTGAAAATAAGCTATTACCAAAAACATGGTTCCACCTTAGTGTAGCAGTTTTATTACCCCAATCTGTAGAAAATTCCTTCCCTAATCCTAAGTCATCTCTTCCAAAATATCCTGATAAAAACACCCTGTCTTTCTTTGATACTTTATAATTTGCTTTTAAGTTTAAGTCATAAAAATATAAGATTTTTTTTCCTTGCCCGGTATCCTTTAATAGAGATAAATAAACATCTGCGTAAGTTCTTCTTGCACTTATAATGAAGGAGCCTTTATCCTTTACGATGGGTGCACTTACATTTATTCTTGATGCAATTGTTCCAAGCCCACCTTCAATGGATAACTTTTTTTGATTGCCATCTTTCATCTTAACATCTATTACAGAAGATAAACGACCACCATATTGTGCCGGCATACCACCTTTATAGACACTCACATCCTTTATGGCATCGCTGTTAAATGTAGAGAAGAAACCAAGCAGATGCGATGCATTGTAAACAGGCGCTTCATCCAGCAAAATTAAATTTTGATCGGTACCACCACCTCTAACATTTAAACCACTATTGCCTTCACCTGCACCCTTGTATCCGGGCATTAATTGTATTGCTTTAAGAATATCTTTTTCGCCAAATATTACCGGGATCTTATTCATCTCGGTCATGTTTAATTTATCAACACCCATGATTGGCCTGGAAATATTTTCATTTTTCCTTTTGCTGGAAATGATAACAGTTGCCAGTTGTGCTTGTTTAAATTGCAAGCCTATTAACAACTGCTGGCTTTTGTCCATCACAATCGTAATAGTGTCTGTTACGTAACCGATAAAACTTACGCTCATTTTGTAGGTGCCTTCAATTGCATTAATGGAGTAAAAGCCATATGCATTGGTGAAAGTACTTTTTGGTTTGACATCAGTCAGCACGATGCTTGCACCTATTAAGGTTTCACCGGTAGCAGCATCTTTTACCGTACCACTAATGGTTAATAATTGTTTGTCTTGTGCAAATGATGCTGTGCTTAATGCAAGGAAGATGAATAGAAAAAAATGTCTCATAAATAATTCTTTTTGTTGTTTTGAGAACATGAAGAAATGTTGATTAACTCATTCATATTTTCGGTTTAGTTCTAATGTTGTTGATTAGTTTTTTATTTGATTACTTCATTGTTTTTTTGGTTAAGAAGATGATTCGCAAAAAGCCTATTTCTCATAATTAAAACACTGTTATTAATTGTAACACATGCAATGTGATTCCAATACTTTTCATTTCAGTTGTTTTTACTTTTACTTGATTCTGCAAATTTGAACAAGTTTTCTACTTCTTAAAAGACATAAGGATGTCAATAACGGACAACTTAATTTTATTTAAATACGTAGTATTGAATTTGCCTATTAGTTGTAAAATGTATCTCAATATTTTCCTGGTATGGGCTGGTTAGTACCTGTCCTTTCTTTCCCCAAAAATTAATCACATCTATTATTGTGCTGCATTGTTATATTTTAGTCTCGATTTGAAAAAATATTAAGCTGAATTTCTTTTCCTAGTTCCGTTCGAACTGATTTATTTTTATTAGTACCAAAACTCGACCTCATCCGTCCCCAATCTTCCTGGTTGCAAAAAGATTATACGCAATGGATGGCCCTGCATACGGATAAACCTTTCCGAAATTAGAACGGACCAGCAGCGGAGGATTAAGCTTGATGTCTATTAGAACTTAAAATGTTCAATTTAGAACTGAACCCGCCTTTTTGCCAAACTGTTGCTAGGTTGCTAGGCTCAGTTTTTCTGTTTATTGGTAATTAGATTATTGTTTTTCAACTAAATGAGTTATTGAAATCATAAAAAATCAGTGCTATTTATCTCCTCTTCCTATAAAAGCTTTAATTGAACTAATTTTCCCTTCAGAATTTATCGTTATAACATCAATAACATAAAGTTCCTCCTTGTTGTTAATGATAATTTTTAATTCGGCAGCTACTGTGCTTTCATTCTCATAAATTGAAAGCACATCAATTTTTATTGCCTCAACTGATTCAAAATTTTTTAGTGTTTCAATTAAGGCTTTTTCTTTTCCTTCAACTCTAATTTTCCAATCACGAAGTAAAATATCGTCAGAAAACATTTCTTCTATAGCTTTACATCCTTTTCTTCATATTTTTCGAGATAATGAAGGCATATTTTTTTGTTTACATTGCTTAGCATATTTTTATACATAAATAAATCTTTAGAAGTTAACTGTTCTGTATGATTGTTACTACTTTGAATAAGTTGGATATTAATTTCTTTCCCGTCTACTTGATTACTCAATAAATAAATCAAAAAAGTTAAAAGTATATTAGTTCTCATTGTATGTTTTTAAAAGTGCGCCCCCCCACTATTGCACAGTTCGTGTTAGTAGTAGGCCTTTCATTTTGTTAGTTATTCTAATTTTTTTTCTGTTTGTTTGAGATGATGCGTTGCGGGATAACTCATTAGGAAAAATGTTTCTCTTATGGTCAGATTACCAAGCAAAGGGTTAGGTATTACAAGTGTGTCAAGTTCTGTGTCCGTATATTGATCTAACAACTGTTGAATCGTCTGCAAAACTTTCTGTAAGTCGACTGTAATTATTGTCGTTTGTTGGGGGCTAATTTGTTCAGGTAAGAACTGTTGTGGGGATGGGGGACTTGTCTTGAAATAGTTTTCAATTACTGTGTCATAGTTCCAAGCCGGACGGTTTATTTCCCCAAATTTCTGTAAAATAAATTCCTTTGATGAAAGAATTTTCGTAAATGGTGATATTACTAAGTAAACGTGATGGAATTGTTGTCCTGCTGTCCGCTTTCCATTATTGCTACATGTCACTGCTCGTCCGTCAATGAGTTTACAAAGTCAATCATTTCTTGATAATTGTCGTAAAATGCTTTTATTAGTTCTTGTTTTGTCATAATGTTTTTACCTTTTTTTGTGACCTTTACATAATTATTTAATTTATAGTAATTACCACATTTCCTTTTTTGTGCCCTTTTTCAACATACCTATGAGCTTCTGTAACCTGCAATAAAGGATAACAATTATCAATAACGGTTTTAATTTTTGCCATCCTCAATAATTCTTTAAGGTCTATAAAATATTCTAACCGCCTCTGAACAGGAAGCATTCCTGTTGCAGAAGACTTTGCTTTTTTACTTCCAAATAATGAAGTCCAGATCATTTGCAAAAAAAGCCGGAAATCAATGACAGCTGAAAGATAGATACCGTTTTTTGTGAGTGAATTTTTATATTGTGAAAAAAGCCTTTTGCCAACCGTGTCAAAAATTATATCGTATTGCTTTCCATTTTTGGTGAAATCATCTTTTGTATAATCAATTACACTATCAGCCCCTAAAGATTTTACCAATGCCAGATTATTTGTGCTGCTTACGCCTGTAACTCCCGCTCCGAAATGTTTGGCAATTTGAACTGCATATGTGCCTAAAGCTCCAGATGCTCACAAAGAACAACCAGGCGTAAAACATATTGCCAATGAATTTTTAGCCGAAAGTTTTGATTATGATAAAGCCACTGATAGTTATACCTGCCCTGCCGGAGCTGTGCTTACATCACTTGGTACCTGGCATAATAAAAAAGGCGAAGCCAATGAAACCAGTTTTCGTTTTAAAACCTACCGAGCCGATGGCTGCAAAACCTGTGCATTAAGAAGTCAATGTACCAAACTGAACAAACGGATTATACGGCGCAGCGAGTACCAGGATGCAGTAGACATCAACAATAACAACATCAAACAAAACCCACATTATTATAAACGAAGGCAGGCCATTGTAGAACATCCCTTTGGCACCTTCAAGCGGCACTTTGGTTTTACGCACACTTTACTAAAACGCATTCAAAAAGTAAATGGTGAAATGAATCTCATCATGTTTTGTTACAACTTTCTGCGAACAAAAAACATACTGGGCTTCGATAAAATGCTGGAAACAATAAAAAACTGGCAACCAGACTACAGTAAAATAGTCTGCGCATTAAAAATCGGCTTTATCAAAATGATTTACAGCCAAAATAAGCCATCGGTTTTTTTACAAAGCTACTCACTGCTTTTTTTAAAGGCTGTTTAAATGAAGTGCTGTAAGCGTTAGATGAAACTGTACAGGCTGATTTTTATGTGATGGAGAGAGTTTTTTCACAGTCTCCTGTTGTACGTTCGCCTTTTCATCTGTCGGTTAGCAGAGTGTTGCAGTTTTAACTGTGTCCACCTAAAGACTGTTACCCAAGCAGAGCAGAAAGCAAGCTTTTTGGCAGGTTGGCTTCTGTGCTGTGGGTTTGTGTGCCTGCCAATGTGCTTGCCTTGTGGCGTTAGCTATTAGAGACTACGCCTATTTCCCCACTGTCATGGTGCAATTATTTGCTTTTTGGACCTTGTTAAGTGACAAATACGCTAAGATGTAAATTGAGAAGAATAATATCATGCCGGCTTATATAAATTTTCCTCATTCGCTTAGTCCTATTAAAGTCTGGCCTAATCACTATTAAACGCATGGATAAAGTGTTACCAGAAACAAATTGTAACAAATGTGCATAAATAAAAGGAGAGTAATTCGAGAGTCAAAAATAAACCCATTCTACAACTCAATAGACTAGTGCTTTTCAATATAGAGTACAGTTCCCTGCAGGTCTCCATTTTAAATTGTTGGCCAATTCGTTTAAAAGTAATTGATTTGATTTGTTGATAGTGATTTAAATGCTAAAAACTCCGGGCTTCAACGTGCTATTAACTATCCTACGTTCATCCCTATTAAAGGCATACATTAAGTATGAGGTTAGATATATTGCCACAAAAATGCCCATTATTAAAGTGACCTATTCAGTGACCTTTAAATAGTTGCTTGCTGGAACTCTTGCCCAGCTTGCGTTTCAAATTTTATTCGAGTCCCGTCCGATACCAGTCCAAATGCACAAATTAAATCAGTTCATTCTTTTTTTGTGGTGATAGAAATTCTTTATAAAAAGGGATTAAGTTTGGTTAGCTTTTTATCATGCCTGTCCCATCCCACTCAAAGGCATCGATGAAATATCACCTACAACAAATTCTACCAATTACTCCCAAAATATAGGGTGAGTAATTCGGTGAGTAAGAAATAACTGGTCTCTAAAAGGCTTATCTGGCCTGCGTTTACGATTATACATATAATCCAATCCAGGTCACGGAAATACATATAAAATTATTTCAAAACCCAGCAAAGCCTTGATTTTGCTGGGTTTTTGCTTTTTGGATATATCAAATTATACCTAAATTTAAATTAAATGCAGCAAACGCTGGAAAATGGCATTGCTGATATTAAATTCCGTGTGGAAATGTTAACCAAAAAGCCAGAATCAAATAATCTGCGGGTGTTCCTGGAATCTGACGCCAAAAAATGGGCGGTTATTCTACTAGTCGCAATTACATTTTTGACATATTTGTATTTATTTGGAATACATAAGTGAAGCTGTAAAATCTTTACTTGAGATATAAAGTTTGCAACTGTCTTGAAAGACGTTATGCATATTATTGTGTAGCTTTTCAACCAGCCATGTACCTGAGTTGCGGTGACTGCGGCATCAGCCATTAAGCTGTCTTTTTTTAATGACTCGACTCAAGAGAACCTAATAGTTTAGCGCGGCCATTTTTTTTCAAAGAAAAGCTTCATGTACGCCTTCGCTCACCACCGAATATTACTACCGTGCACGGGTTCATTCCGAGGATCTTTAACTACCGCAGGATAACCTCACGAATGCGATTGTAGTCGTTGAACTTCGTGATTTAGGAACCAATTTCCTCTCGAAGGTGACACCCACTGCTACCTGGCGGTTGTAAACCACACAGGGAAATATTCAACTTGAAATGTTCTGGCAGCGGTACATATTTGGCAACCTTCCTGTGCTCTACAAAGCTGAACTAATTGGTAACGAATCGTGTAACTTAATTATCTGAAACTATGCACGGTTATTTACCAAATTTGCGCATCGGTATTTATTGAAATCGGGTATTATTATTTACCCCTTCTGTACATTGTTAATTACTAAAAACAATTTGGGTCTGGGTTGGTTCGTTTCCCTTGGTGTGTCTGCTTTTTCATCAAGGTTCAACACAGTTAAAACGTACTTTTGCAAAGTCAATGAAAGAAACTCTATCACATACATCCATTGAGCCATTGCTCGAGCACTTGACAAAATCCTTCCCTTTAAATGAAAAGGAGAAGGAACTGGTAAGGGAAAAGTTCCATTCACGTCTTTTCAGGAAGCGGCAGTTTGTATTGCAGGAAGGCGATGTGTGTACCCAATTTAATTTTATCGTACGAGGTTGCCTGCGGTCGTATAAAATTGATGAAAAAGGTAACGTTCATATTCTCCAGCTTGCAGCGGAAAATAATTGGATCAATGATTTAGGAAGTTTTCATCATGTAAAGCCTTCTGCCTTAAACATTGATGCGTTGGAAGACACCGTCGTATTACAAATAAGCCGGGACGATCTTATATCGCTCTATATAAATGCGCCAAAATTCGACCGGATATTCAGGGTTTTGATAGAAAACGGTTTTATTCATTTACAGGAACGTTTGCTTCAGAATATCAGTTCTACCGCGGAGGAACGTTACCAATCTTTTCTGGATCTTTACCCACACTTAATTAATCGCCTTTCACAAGTGCAGATAGCAGCCTTCTTAGGGGTAACTCCCGAGTTTTTAAGCCGCTTGCGAAACATCAGGAGCAAAAGCGCAAAACCTACAAAATCTTAAACTACATCAAGCCTATTTCTTAATCAAGGTCATTGGGGGACAGTACCTCAATGGGCGAGCTTTGCATTACAAATTAATCATGTAATCAAAAAAAGAAATAGTTTATGACACAGAAATCAAAAGTGGCCGTTATCGGCCTGGGAAGTATCGGAACTGTAGTTGCTACCAACCTTGTAAAGGGTAATCGTACAGTAATTATAGCAGATAGAACTTTAGAAAAAGCAACTGAGCTCTCTAAAAAATTAGGAAGTCTTGCACAGCCGGCAACAATTGCTGCCGCTGTTAAAGAAGCGGAAATCATTGTGCTCACCATCTGGTTTGACGGAATAAAAGAATTCTTCAAAACCTATGCTACAGAACTACAGGGAAAAATTATTGTTGATCCTTCCAACCCGATTGCCCCGGATGAAAAAGGTGGGTTTAAAAAGATCATCGATAAAGACCAGTCCTCAGGTCTGGTACTCTCTGAATTGTTACCCGAAGGAGCAAAGCTTGCCAAAGCCTTAGGCACACTAGGCGCTGCCTCACTTGCAAATGCAGCATTCCGGCAACCCGAAAAGGCGGTGGAATTTTATGCTACTGATGACACAAGCATCAACGATCAAATTGAAGGTTTAATTCGTGACAATGGTTTTGAACCTGTACGAATAGGCGGTATTGACAAGTCCATCCGCATCGAGGTATTTGGTGACCTGCATGAATTTGGTGCTTTGGGTAATCCGGTTACCCTGAGTAAAGCAAAACAAGTTGTAGCCGCAGCATAATATTAACCTATTAAACATCTAAAAAAGAAATGAAAAAGATTCTATCAACAAACCCAACGGATACTACGGCTCTTTTGGCAAGGCTTGCATTAGGTATCGTAGTGTTTCCGCATGGCGCACAGAAATTATTAGGCTGGTTTGGAGGCTATGGTTTTAACGGTACAATTGGATTTCTGACAGGTACAGCAGGATTGCCTGGATAGTAGCCTTGCTGGTTATTTTGGTTGAATTTTTTGGAGCATTATTTCTTATTGCCGGCCTTGGCACAAGGTTAGCAGCAATAGGCGTAATGGCCAACTTCGCAGGTGTAGTTCTAACATCTCACATCCACAATGGCTTCTTTATGAACTGGTATGGGCAGCCTGGTAAAGGCGAAGGACTTGAGTTCTTTATTCTTCTTTTCGGCCTTGCAATTATCTCTCTTGTTGCAGGAGGTGGCAGAGCAAGCGTAGATGCTGCAATCGTAAAACCTATGCTAAATCGCCAAAGACCATCTAACAGAATTGTTGCATAAACACATATAAATAACATTCAAAAGATTAAATCATGAAAAAATTATCAACTATTGCCTTTGGGTTAATCATTTCTTTAGGCATTCTTCAAAGCTGTCAACCATCAACCTCTACATCTACAGGTGCAAAAGATAATGTCGATAGCCTCAAAAAAATAGCCGCACAACTAGTTGCTTCAAACGATACGATATCAAGTCATCTTAAAACATTTGATGCTTTGGATTTTGATGTGTTCAGCAACCAACAATGGGACAGGTTTAAAGAAAGCCATGCACAGAATATAAAAGTTTTCTGGCCTAATGGGCATACTACAGAAGGCCTTGCAACACATATTGAAGACATGAAGAAATTGTTTGTGCATGCACCGGATACGAGGATCAAAGAGCATCCTATTAAGTTTGGTTCAGGTAACTACACGTTGGTAACCGGCGTATTTGAAGGCACTTTTACCAAGCCAATGCCAATAGGAAATGGCAAATTTATTCAACCAACGGGCAAGGCTTTTAAATTGCCAATGGCTACTGTGGGCATCTGGGAGAATGGCGTGATGATTGAAGAACATCTTTTCTGGGATAACCAGGCTTATGCAAAGCAAATAGGGTTGCAATAGGATATTAATGAGTATAAGTTTTTAAACATATCAATACATTTTTAACGGCAGAACTATATACAGGCACTGATGATTTAAAAAGATAATCAAAAGAGTTTATTATGAGTAATAAAAATGAAATGAATGAAAGGCTTAGTTCAAAAATTGAAATTGACTATCCTGATTTTACAAAATTGCCTGAGCCGGTGCAGCAAAAATTCGAAGACTTGCCTATAAAAGTGAATTTTTCCGGATGATGGGTCATACCAAAGGCACTTACCTGAAAATCCTAGATCTGACCACTGCCATTTTCAAAAATTTGACTATATCAGATTATCATAAAGAGCTTCTCGTGCTAATGGTGGCTGCGCATAAGGAATGTAACTATGAATGGGAACAACATGTTTCAATAGCCCAGGCTGCGGGAGTACGGGAAGATCGGTCAGCTAACGCAGATGTAAGAAAGGAGGCGGTTCAGTATTATTCATACCCCGATTATAAAATGGACAATATAGCCAGTACGCCCGGTGGCCCGTTCGAAGCAGGTGCCGATATTGGCCTTAATGAATGGATAACCATGCGAATTGAAGTGCAAGGCCAGCAGGCAACACTTTATTTAAATGATAAAAAGGAACCTGTTCTTACAATTAAGAATATGAAAGGCAACCTGAAATCTGGCGCAATTGGTTTGTGGGTTGATATAGGCACACAAGGATATTTCAAAGATTTGAAGATTACGAAGAATAAAAAAAGCATCTTTTTTGCTTAAAGCTTAACCCTGGTTACTGAGCAAAAAACTATGCCATCCAAACAAAGGCTATAAAAAAAATTAAACAAAATGAAAGCGATACTCTTTTTTGCACTTACATTTTTATGCGTGCATACATTCGGTCAACAGCAAACGTCAAAACAGCTGCGGCATTTTATGCAGGCAACTCCCCCGCCTGCAAATGAAACTCAATACGGAAATAATCCAAAAGCAGGCCATTATGCAAATGCCGGAGATGCAAAGATTTATTATGAAGTGTATGGAAAAGGGCAGCCCATAGTTATTCTGCACGGTGGTATTTTTGGTTCTACTTTTGAAATGTACCGGTCTATTGACAGCCTTTCAAAAAAGTACCAGGTGATCGCTGTATCTACACGTGGACATGGTAAATCATACCTGGGAAGTCAGCCAATAACTTATGAGCAAAAAGCAAATGATGCGATGGCTGCAATTAATGCTGTCACTAAAGACAGTGTGATCATCCTTGGATTTAGCGATGGTGCTTATGCCGGTTACAAGATTGCAAGTATGTACCCCGAGAGAGTAAAGAAATTAATTGCCATTGGAGCTACTGAATTGTACCCGGGGCTTCGTGATTTTACATTCGACGCTAAACAAGGAGTGGCACTGGATAGTGCTTACTGGAAGCAGCAGTTTAAACTGATGCCCGAACCACAGCGGCTGCAGGAAATGTTTACAAAACTTGGTACCATGTACAATAAGCTAACTTTGGACAGTTCTTTTTTTCAAACAATAAAATGTCCGACACTTGTGATGTCCGGGGATAAGGACGGGGGTAATCCGCCACAGCGGGTTATTAATACCGCACAAATGATACCGCATCACCTGGTAGGCATTATTCCAAACAGTACACATGGAGTTTTTCTGGAAAATTTTCCTGCTGTATGGGCATGTATTGTTCCTTTTTTGAAACAATAAATAACCGTAAGCACTGATGTACAATGAAAAAATCTGATCATCTGGCAAAGCCTGTAGCGTTAGAAATACAGCAAAAACAGAAGGATGCAGGCCAAAAAGAACGGGAGGAGGGGGTGATGGGTTTTGATTCTGAGTGCAGCCTTGAAAGACGGATCAGTAACCGGTCGACATTCGATTGAATTATTTTCCGGGCCTACCATGGAAATTATCCTGGTGGCGGAACCAACCGCACTGTACAAAAAACTCGATCCGGAATTTGAAGCCGCATTGATAGATCCGGAAGCAAAAGGAGAAAATTAATTTTTAAGCTTTTCTTTAAGCGTAAAGCATGTCATGAAATCCCGTTTCTTTCTCAGTTGAGCAGCATACATGTTCTGAATTAAAAACGAAAATTTATTTAAACAATCATCATAAAAAAATACAGTGGAAAAAATAAATATTGGAAAATCAGATTTAAAAGTAGCTCCTGTTAACCTGGGAGGCAATGTTTTTGGCTGGACATTAAACGAACAACAGTCATTTGAGTTGATAAAAGAAGGCACGGTCCGGTATATAGCAGCATCCAACATTTCACAGGAGCGGCTTTTAAGATCACTGGTATTAGGCGAAAGCGGGAGCTATCCTTTATACCAAGCGTTACAACCTCATTACAATTTAATGGAACGCAACGGCTATGAAAGCGCCTATGCTCCTATTGCTCAACAATATGGGTTAAGTGTATTTCCATATTATGCATTGGCAAGTGGCTTTCTCACCGGCAAATATAGGTCAGCAGCAGATTCAACCAAAAGTGTACGGGGTGAAGGCGCAGGCAAGTATTTAAATGAAAAAGGCTTGCAGGTTCTTCAGGCGTTGGACCAGGTAGCCAGAAAGCACAGCAGCCAGGTAGCTACGGTTGCATTGGCATGGTTGTTAGCGCAACCCAATATTGCTGCACCTGTGGTAAGTGCAACCAGCATCAACCAGTTAGAAACACTTTTTGCAGCACCTGAATTGAAATTAGATGCGGGGGATGTAGAGAAATTAAATAATGCAAGCCTTTAAAAGACAATTACTCAATCCCTTACAAAAATGGCGACTATATTTTATCTTTAATACACCTTAAATGAAGTAATTAATACTTTCCCTGTTACACTTCTTTGCAAAACGCAGTGGATTAACAGTAATTGCTACAACAAGAAAGCAGGAAAAAAAAGCACTGCTTCAGGAAACAGAAGCAGGTTATGTTCTTATAGATAATGGTAGCTTATCTGCTGATGTAAGGCACCTTTTCCTGGCGGCATAAATAAAGTACTTGATTTAATTGGAACTTCTACATTAAGAGATAGTCTTCTTTGTGCGTCGCAAAGTGGCGTAGTTTGTATGGCAGGAAATTGTAGAAGCTCATAAATTAATGGAAAGTAATGCAGCCGGTGGAAAGATTGTTGTTATTACCGGGCAATAATTTCAAACGATATAGTTAAGGGAGAACTTTTGTAGCTCCAAAATGTAATAAACTATTAAGGAATGAATATGGAGATAGGAATAGACAGCTTTGCTTCAGCTATGTACGGTAGCAACAGCCTAAGTAGTGTTGATGCTATGGAGCAATTACTGGACAGGATTACCTTTGCCGACGAGGTGGGATTAGACGTATTTGGTATTGGCGAACATCATAAAAAAGAATTTCTCGACGCAGCTACTGCTGTGATATTAGCGGCAGCGGCAGCGCGTACCATGCGCATTCGTCTAAGCAGTGCCGTCACTGTTTTAAGTGCTGCCGACCCTATTCGGGTTTACCAGAATTTTGCAACGCTCGACCTGATTTCGAAAGGCAGAGCAGAATTAGTAGTCGGGCGTGGCTCTTCTATTGAAGCATACCCGCTGTTTGGTTTCGACCTTAATGACTATGATGCACTTTTTAAAGAAAAATTGGAGCTTTTGCTCATGATTCGTGACCAGGAATTTGTTACCTGGTCAGGTAAATTTCGGCCCTCACTTGATAACCAGCCTGTCTATCCGCGCTCTATGCAAGAAAAGCTCCCTGTTTGGCTTGGCGTAGGAGGTACGCCCGAATCGTTCGCCAGGGCAGGCACCTTAGGATTGCCCCTGATGGTGGCGGTCATTGGGGGCGAAACTCACCGTTTCCGTCCTTTGGTTGACTTGTATCGTGAGGCAGGTCGCAGGGCAGGGTTCACACAAGGCCAATTAAAAGTAGGCTTGCATTCGCCTAGGTATGTGGCTGAAACTAGTGAACAAGCTATCAGCGACTACTATCCTGGTTACGCAGAGCTATGGACAAAATTAGGAAAGGAACGAGGATGGGCACCAGTGACAAGAATACAGTTTGATACACTTGTCGCACCAAAAGGTGTGTTGGTGGTGGGTAGCCCGGAACAGGTAGCTAAAAAATTAGTACAGCATAGTGAAGCCCTTGGGGGTATCGACCGGTTTACATTTCAGATGGATAATGCAGGACTAAGCCACCAGCAATTAATGAGTTCTATAAAAATGATTGGCACGAAGGTTATTCCTTTAATAAAATCAATGGCCAGCAAGTAGCCGGGGAAAAGGTTTATAATAAACACCTAAATGAATTCGTATGCTCGACATAGTAATCCAGGCGAGGGAAGCAGCGATTAGCAAAGCAGTTAAGGTAAAACGCATTCTTCCATTCCGACTCAGACGAATGCTCGGTCCTTTTATTTTCATGGACCATGCCGGACCTATTTCGGATATACCGTCGGAACCTTCTTTATTAGACGTTTTACCACATCCACATATTGGCCTTTCTACAGTTAGCTATCTTTTTGACGGACAGGTAACACACAGGGACAGTTTAGGTGTAGAGCAAATAATACGGCCAGGTGAAGTAAATTGGATGACTGCGGGTAGTGGTATTGCACATTCTGAACGGTTTGAAAACCCCTCATCTCTCACAGGGGGATTAGAAATGATACAAACATGGGTAGCACTACCTGAAAAAGACGAAGAAACCGCACCATCCTTTACCAACTACGTTCCGGAACAGCTGCCGGTATTTATCGATAAAGGAGTTTGGATGAGATTAATAGCAGGCAATGCATTTGGATTGAGGAACGAGGTTAAGACAAACTCACCACTTTTTTATTTACACGTGGTATTAGAAAAGGGAGCAAGATTCGGATTACCAAAAGAGCATTCAGAACGAGGGTTTTATATAGCAAAAGGGAGTGTAGAGCTATCGGGCATTATATACTTCCCTGGGCAAATGTTAGTGTTCAACAAAGGTGTTGACCCAATTATCGTTGCAAAAGAGAATACTACACTCATGCTATTAGGAGGTGAACCATTGGGTGAACGTTTTATCTGGTGGAATTTTGTGTCATCCCGGAAAGAGCGTATCGAGCAGGCAAAAGAGGATTGGAAACAAGGAAGAATAATACTGCCCCCAAATGACAACCAGGAATTTATACCATTACCTGAAGAGAAATCAAAACCAGCGGGAAGTTCCCCAGCACCCGAACCACTTTCATAGCCAATTAGCAGATAGCAAGATTGTTGTCGTGGTCTGGTATTTGGAAATCTTCCCGAATGAGAGCACCAGGCATAAAAACAAGTTGATGATAGTTGTTGAGAACTTAACAAAGCAGTACGAAAATACCACTGCGGTAAACAACGTTTCAATTGAAGTGAAAGAGGGTGAAAACCTTGTGTTGCTGGGTACAAGTGGTTCAGGTAAGACAACAACCCTCAGGATGATTAACCGCTTAATCGAGCCTACTTCCGCCGAGGTTTTTATCAATGGGAAAAGCATTTTCACACAACCCGCTGAAATACTTCGCAGAGGCATCGGCTATGTACTACAACACACGGGCCTATTTCCTCATTATACTGTTGCTGAAAACATTGCCTTAGTGCCACATTTGCTACAATGGCAAAAAAAACTTGTCAAAAAACGTACAGTCGCATTGATGGAAAAGCTGCAGCTTCCCCCTGGTAAATACCTGGATGCATATCCGGACCAGCTGAGTGGTGGACAACAACAAAGAGTAGGCTTAGCAAGGGCCCTGGCGGCTGATCCGCCTATCCTGTTAATGGATGAGCCTTTTGGAGCCTTAGATCCTATTACCCGGTCTGGTATAAGGAAGGAGTTTAGAGCCTTGGATGATCTGAATAAAAAGACAGTCATTTTAGTAACCCACGATGTGCAGGAGGCATTTGAGTTGGGAGACCGGATATGTTTAATGGATGATGGAAAAATTGTTCAACAAGGAACACCTGCCGACCTTCTGTTTCATCCCGTTAACGGGTTCGTAAAACACTTCCTTAGTGAACAAAGATTACTAGTGGCTTTGTTTGAATTGACTGAACGCCGTGAGCAGTGAAGAAGTTTGAACGGTCTTCCGTTCAACTGGTTCCGATTGGATCTCCTGGAACAGGGGAAACATTTACCGGAATGATGGAGTTGATATTTTATTTGATAATGATTGCGCTATTGAGGAAAGTCCTTATTACGTAACCAATATTGAAAATGGTGAATGGCTGCAATATACTTTTGATGTAGTTAAGGAAGGGACGTACTCAATCATGCTAAAAGTAGCTTCTGATACAGTGGGGGGACGACTATCAATTATAGCTCAACCTAATAGGATTCTTAAAGAGATATCAATACATCCTAATAACAATGGTCAATGGCAAATTATACCTATAAGTAATATTTATCTCAAAAAGGGCAAAAACATTCTACGATTTTATGCTGTTAAAGGAGGTTTTGATTTTAAATCTTTTCAGTTGAAGCGCGAATAATCTTCAGTATAGCTTCCGGTAGATTTTTTTTAAATTTTTGTGTTCACTCGTTTAAACCTCATATTGCCCCGGTTCTAAAAACCAGATTGAGCTTCCACTTACTAAATCCCGCACTCACCAGGATCACGATAAAACAAAAAGTTCCTGATTATACCCTACAAGGTATAATAGCTACAGCCAAATAATTAGCTATACCTTTTAGGGTATAATTCGACAGCAATACTTATCTTTATACCTTAAAAGGTATAAATTGGATCCTTCATTATTTTTAAAGCAACAACGAAAACAAAGCAAGCTAACCCAGGAAGAACTAGCTGCCAAGGCAGGCGTAGGGCTTCGTCTGGTACGGGAAATTGAGCAGGGCAAAACAACCATGCGTATGGATAAAGTGAACCGGATACTTGCGCTATTTGGTGCCGAACTAACTGTTAATCCAAAAGCAAATAAAGATGGCTAAGATTGCAAAAGTATTATACGATAGGGTATTGGCAGCCCGTCTATCAGAAACGGATGAGGGCTATCTATTGCAGTACGACAAACAGTACCTGCTACAGCCGGATAGTAAGGCAATCAGCCTTACGTTGCCAAAGAGGGCGGCATCGTACACCAGTAAAGTATTGTTCCCGTTTTTCGACGGATTAATACCAGAAGGCTGGTTGCTTGATATTGCCGTGGATCACTGGAAACTAAAAGCTAACGACCGCTTTGAATTATTATTAACCACCTGCCGTGATACCATTGGGGCTGTAACGGTAGAACCTGAATAAATGACCATTGAATAATTGCTGGTTTTGTTACAAAGATGCAGGGGATACTCATTATCACCAGGCCTGTGCAAAAAAATTTTTTGGTACAGCAGAAGTACCAAAGCTCGCACTGGATGATGCACTGATCGAATCGCTGGCCAAACAAACCGTTAACCAGCGCATAGCGGTAACAGGGGTACAGCCCAAATTGTCGCTCACCCTTCAAAAAGAAAAAGGGCAGAGCCGCTTAACGATTGTGGGGCTTTGGGGCGAATTTATTTTAAAGCCGCAGCATCACGGTTACCCAATGATGCCGGAAACAGAAGACCTTACGATGCACCTTGCCAGGCTGTTTAAAATACCAGTGTGTGACCATACGCTGCTGCAAGCCAGCGATGGCAGCATGGTATATGTCGCCAGGCGTTTCGACAGGGTAGAAGGTAAAAAAATACACATGGAAGACCTCTGCCAGTTATCAGAATTTTTAACTGAGTATAAGTACAAAAGTTCCTATGAAAAAGCTGGTAAGCTGGTAGCTCATTATTGCCACAAAGGACTTGACTTGCTTAATTATTTTGAACTGGTTTTATTTAGTTACCTGTGTGGCAATAATGATATGCACTTAAAGAATTTTTCATTGATGCACCAGCCCGAAGGAGTGGTGCTAGGCCCGGCGTATGACTTACTGAATGTAAACCTGCTTAACCCAAAAGACGAAGAAGAATTAGCCCTTACACTAAATGGAAAAAAACACAGAATAAAACTCACCGATTTTAAAGCATTGGCTGAAAATTTAGGAATAAATGAAAAAGTTTATTACAACTCTTTTAAACTTTTTAGCAGTAAAAATGAAGAAGTGATGGATTTGATTGACCGTTCTTTTTTGGATAAAAAAATGAAGAAGAGCTATAAAGATATTTGGATGAAGAAACAGGATATGTTTGGGTAAGTAGGAAATGTGGAAGAATTAATCTGTTGTGAAGAAGAAATTGATAGAACGGTTGATAATTTATTTGTGTTCCTTTAAATGGAGCGTTTAATAATATTTTAAATCAAATTAAAAACTCTCCTTTTAAATTTGTTTAATTTAGCTTTTCAAAACCGGTGAACAAACCGGTGAACAATCAAAAAAAAAATCTTTGAAATACAGGCTGGGAGAGGGCGACAGATTTTGGTTCGAATCCAATCAAGCCGACACTACTGGCGAAATGGCAATTTTCTTCAAAATTGTCTTTTGGCTTTTTGTTTAAAAGCCCCGCTAGTACTGTTATTTCAGCGCACAGTGTGCCAACTCTTTTTGGTCGAACGCTGTTTATTTCTTTATCATGCATTATTCCATCAACCGAAATATAATTCGCTGCTGTTGAAGGTGAGGTTACACTTGATATTTAATTGACAACTTTATTTTTTCTTCTATAATTGCCAGGGGAGATACCCATTACTCGGGAGAACAACCTGGAAAAATAGTAGGGGTCATCTATTCCTAATTTTAATCCTGTCTGCTTTACCGGGTAGTCGGTAAGTAGTAGTTGCTGACATGCCTTTTGAATTTTCAAATGATTTACATACTCAATAGGTGAGTACCCCGTTTGTGACTTAAATAAGGAAGAAAATTGCGATATGGAAAAATTGGGATATAATGCCAACTCTTCTAATTTAAATGCTTTACTTAAATTATTTTGTACATAATCTAACAATAAATCAATCCTGTTCTTTTCAGTATTGATTCTTTAAAATTAAATTTCTCCTCAAAGATGGTGGATGAAAGGAAATGATAGAAAGTCATATTTACATGCAGGAGGTTATCCATAATATATCCTCTTTCAAGATTGGTATATATTTCTTCAAAAAGCTTTATCCGGTTTTCACTGAATCCAATACCGGGCTGGTATTTACTGGTTTTCTGCAGGATGAGAGTTACGATATACCCGGAAATTTCTCCACTAAAATGAAACCAATAAATAGTCCAGGGATCATTTTCGGAGGAGCCATATTTATGGGGAGTGTTAGCAGGTATCATAATGAGTTGAGAAGAATCAATATCCATTTTCTTACCATCCATTTCAATCCATCCACTTCCTTCAGTACAATAAATCAGTATGTGCTCACCAATGCCTGTTTTTCTCTCCACATAATGATTCCTGGCCTTTGGAAAATAACCAATGCCAGTAATAAATCCTGCTTCGTAATTGGGTGTTTTGCCAAAATATTTACTATTATCCCTGGTAGAATAATAATACGCTGTCCTTCGAATCCCTGCCTTTTTTCCGGCAGGCTGTATTTATTTGCCGCTTATCCACAACATTGCAAAATGTGTCGCAATATAATCCATCCTTTTCGTATTTTTTGCTATTCCTTTAGTCATTCATTTGACGTTATTTTGTCTTATTGGTTTAGCGGAGCTCCGTTTTGGCGCAGCCCGCAACGAAAGTAATGCCATGGTAATTAATTATTGGTTGGGGACCGGCCTTGGCCTGATTCTTAATGGGGGACTTTTCCGGGGCCAGGAAGGCTTTGCCGGTGAGTTTAGTCATATCCCACTTTTTTGAGTAATAAATTATGTACCTGTGGAAAAACGAGTTGCCTTGAAACAGAAGCCTCACTGCTTTTGATTTAAGAAAGGGTAAAAAGAAGGATTAAGTTCGGGCAGGCTTTCCAAACTAAATACATACCCTTCCGAAGACCTTGAACAGGCTTCGGATTCACTAATAAAAGCAGTTCATGAAGGAGATCAGTTTGCTATTGAGCTTTTTTCAAAAGCCGGAGGTGCCATTTGGTAAAGGAGTAGCTATCATCATCCACATGTTAAATCATAAAATTATAATTCTTAGTGGCAGAGGATCTTCAGTCGGCCAAATATGGCAGGCACCTATACAACAGGCACTGAATGAACATTGCATTCGCAGGCTTCACCAGAATACAAGTATGGCAATATGAACCCTGGGAATACATGCTGAACTTATAGGAGCTGCCGCATTGGTTATGGAGAATTGAACGGATACACTAATTAAAAGTCAACCTGCTTCCTTTGAAATAGATCTCGCCCAGAGTTAATAAGAAAAAGCCTGGTGCTGATTTTAATAAATTTTTGAGCATACGTTTTTATTAAATACCAAGATGATGAAACTGTTAACACTGCATATCATTTTATCGCTGTGCGGTTTTACGTTTCCTGCCAAATTGTGGCAGTACTGCGGAACTGCACTGGATAAATTGCCTGATGGTCATGCACCTTAAATAACTGATTGACGGATACCCCTACCTTGAATGAATATAATCTGCTACCTGGCAAAACTACCAAAACTGAGTTTTTAATTTAATAACCAAACTAAAACAAATTGTTTATGAAAAGACATTTCGCAATGTTAGGACTGGCGTTGCTTTGCTACTTCGGTTCAGCAGCACAAAACAGGTCAGTAACAGGTGTAGTCACAGATGCAGAAAACAAAAGTATTGTTTCTGCTACCGTAAAAGTGAAAGACAAATCCATTAGTACTACCACAGATACAAAAGGAAGGTTTGCCCTTACCGTTCCTGCGGGTCAGTTTACGCTTGAAGTTTCGTCCATTGGTTTTGCATTAAAATCAATTGATGTTGATGGCAGCTCCAACAACATTACTGTTTCACTGGATGTAAGTAATCAGCAGTTAGGTGAAGTTGTAGTGACAGCACTAGGAATTAAAAGAGATAAAAAAGCATTGGGATATTCAATCCAGGAAGTAGGCGGTAAAAATCTTACAGAAGCCAGGGAGAACAACATTGTTAACAGTTTATCCGGACGGGTTGCCGGGCTTCAGTTATACAAAACCGGAAATGGACCCGCTGGTTCAACCAAGATTGTAATTCGTGGAAATAACTCACTTGGGGGAAACAATCAGCCGCTGATAGTGGTAGATGGTGTGCCAATGGATAACTATCAAACAGCTAACGGGCAAAGTGAATATGGGGCTAATGATGGCGGTAATGGTATTTCAGATATTAACCCGGATGATGTTGAAACCATAACAGTATTGAAAGGTCCGGCTGCTGCTGCTCTTTATGGAACACGTGGTGGTAATGGTGTTCTTTTGGTAACAACAAAAAAAGGTGTTTCCAGGAAAGGGCTGGGTATCAAAGTAAATAGTAATTATGCCATAGACAATCCTCTGCTATCCCCTGATATGCAAAACGATTATGGACAGGGAAGTGAAGGAGTTTATAATGTAACGAGCCAGGCAAGCTGGGGCCCAAAAATTACAGGACAAACCATTACTGACTGGAGGGGAAAAAGTGTACCAATGTATGCTGATCCGAATGATCTGAAGAACTTTTTACAGACAGGAAAAACCTGGACTAATTCTGTAGATATTTCCGGTGGAAAAGATAAGACAGCTTTTCGTTTGGGTTATACCAATTTAAATAACAAAGGGCTGTTACCTAATACTACTTTAAAAAGAGACCTGGTGACTTTAAGAGTAAATTCTGATATAACAACCAAGCTTTCAGTTGATGCCAAAGTAAGTTATGCTAATCAAAGAACATTCAACAGGCCCCAGTTATCGGGAAGCCCATCCAATGTTTTTGCCCAATATTACAGTTTGCCCCGGACGGTGCACATGGCAGATATGGATCCCTGGAAAGATATCTATGGGCACCAGATATTATGGTTGCCTCAGGCATATAGCACACTTAGCAACCCTTATTGGGTATTAAATGAAAATTTTAACAGAGACCAGAGCGACCGTTTCTTAACGATGGTTTCGCTTGATTATAAGTTTACTGATTGGTTAAAATTAAAATTGCGTCATGGTATGGATATGCGGAACGCTTCTGCAGAAGGTGCCAGTGCTTTTGGTATTTATAATAATAATAGTACTGATCCCACGTATAATTCTTTTTCAGGTTATGGAACAAGCAGAACCAAGGTTGTTGAAACCAATGCTGACTTCTTATTGTCAGCCAATAAAACCTTTAATGACTTCACCGTAGGTTTAAGCGTGGGTGGTAACCAGCTGCGTTCCTCCTATAATATTGTTGGTGGAAATACAGGCATTCTTGATTTACCGAGTGTTTATACATTGTCGGCAGGAAGTAACCCAAGACCTTATAGCTCTAAATCAGAATCAAGGTTAAATTCTCTGTATTCTTTTTTGAATTTATCCTATAAGGATTATGTGTATGCTGATGTTACTTTCAGGAATGACTGGTCATCCACACTTTCTCCTGAAAACAGGAGTTTCAATTACCCGTCATTTAGTGGTTCGCTTATTATAAGTGATTTGCTGAGTAAAGAATTCAATGCAAGTTTGCCGTCTTTTATTTCTTTATTTAAAATAAGGGGAGGTTACGCAAAGGCTGGTAATACAATTGGACCTTACCAGTTAACTGAATCCTATGGAATTTCAAGAGGCTTCTTTAATGCGATCACCACAACTCCACCATCTGTTCTTAAGAATTCCGGAATCCTTCCGGAAATTATAAAATCACAGGAATATGGAGTTGACCTGCGGTTTTTGAAAAACCGGATAGGAATTGATTTTACTTATTATAAAAAGAATGCTTACAATCAGATTATTAGTTTGAAAGTACCAGCTGCAACTGGCTATAACAATAAAATAATTAATGCCGGTAACCTGGAGAATAAGGGCTTTGAGTTTGTCGTAAACGGAAGTATCATTAAATCTGCAGCGGGTCTTAATTGGGATGTGATGGTTAACTATAGCCATAATGTTAATAAAGTTGTAGAACTACATCCCGACATAAAATCTTTTCCTTTGCAGGGTGATGAACAATCCAGGGCAATCAGGGTTTTAGCCAATGAAGGAGAGATTTATGGTAATATGTACGGACGTGATTTTGCCCGTAATGCTAATGGTCAAATAATAGTTGAAGCTGATGGTACTCCAAGAAAATCTGATAATAAGAATGTATTATTAGGGAATTATCAGCCGAAATATAATATGGGTATTTCAAACACGTTTTCTTATAAGGAACTTTCATTAGGGTTTCTAATTGACATACGTGGCGGCGGACAATTCTACAGCCAGACCATGGCATATATGCATGCCAATGGTAATGCGAAAGGCACCCTGGCAAACAGGGAAGGTAATTTGATCGTTGATGGAGTAAAAGCTGATAATTCTAAAAACACAACGCCCATAACTGCCCAGCAATACTGGTCAAAAGTAGGAGGCGCTGAGCCGGTTGCCACTTTATTTATCTATGATGCCAGCAATACCCGTTTAAGGGAAGTAACATTAGGTTATACAATCCCTAATAAGGTATTAGGTAAAATACCGGTACGCAATGTAACCTTAAGCATTGTGGGAAGAAATCTTTGGTTGATCAAGAGCCATATTCCCGGAATTGATCCTGAATCTTCTTTTTCAACTACTAATTCACAGGGAATCGAAAATGGCGCATACCCTTCAACAAGAACGCTTGGTGCAAACCTTAAATTAGAATTTTAAAAATCAACCATTTAAAATAAAATTATGAAACATATATATTTAAAATCAAAATTATACTTGCTGCTGGGCACCCTTATTTCAGGTATAGTTTTATATAGTTGCACTAAGGATTTTGATAAGGCCAATACGGATCCTAATTCATTTCCCGGATCGGTTGTAGATCCCAGTTTTCTGTTGCCGGGAGTTTATAAAGCATCCACGCTTGACCCCGGCATGCATGAAAGGATGACGCAGCTCACCAATGATATTTTTGCCCAGTATGCAGCTAATGAAGGCTTTAGTACACAGCAGGGTAAAACAAACGACGAATGGATCACCTCTTACTATAATGACTATCACAGCAGGTTTGTTGCTTCATTGAACCTGGCAATACGCCTGGGTAAAGCAAAGCCTTACGCTACCAATGACCTTCAGATTGCCCGTATCTGGCGCTGTTGGGTTTATTCCCGTGCTACAGATATTTTTGGAGATATTCCTTACTTTAAAGCTGCTGATGGTACCGGTGAAAATGCTCCTTACGATAAGCAGGAACTGATCTATAAGGACATGTTGAAAGAATTAAAAGAAGCGTCAGCAGCGTTATCAACAGCTAATCCAAAACAAGGGCCGGGGCAGGATTATGTGTACAAGGATAATGTTGATAAATGGAAAAAGTTTGCCAACTCTCTTAGATTAAGATTAGCAATTCGTGTTTCTGTGGTAGATGCTACTCTTTCCAAGCAAAATGCAGAAGAAGCCATCGCAGCAGGTGTTTTTACAAGCGAGGATGATAATTGCATGATGCTTAGTAATGATAATGATTTTGGATGGGGCAACAGTTACCAATACACTTATTATTATGGATGGGGTTCAGAAGGTATGAGCCGGTCAATGGAGAATTTATTGACCGGATTAGGCGGACAGCCTTTTGCCAATCCTCCTGCAGGTGCAGTGGTGGATGATCCGGGATTTGCAATACCGGCGGCAGAAAACCCGCTTGATCCTAATAAAAATAAATTTAAATCAGGGATACCTTCTAAAGTTGATCCCCGCGGCCCGTTATATTTTGAACCTTCTTCAGCTGCATCAGGAGCAAACGCTACGGCCAGAGTTATTAAAGGTCCTGGTGATACAGTAACAGTTGATATGAGTAAACGTTGGCATGGCACTCCTGCAGGTCTTTCATCAAGTGCAGCAGGAAGAACTCAATATGCTATTGCAAACCAGGCAAGGTTTGGAAGTGCTTTCTTAAAGGGAAACCGGCCCTACGAAATTATGACCTATCATGAAGTATGTTTTCTATTAGCAGAAGCTGCCCAGAGAGGATGGAATGCAGGCGGTAATGCACAGGCATGGTATGAAAAAGGCATAACTGCATCAATGAAATGGAACAATATTCCTGATGCGACAATTACTGCTTACGTAGCATCTACCAACGAAAATACTTACGGGACTACTGCAAAATGGGGGTTTAACTCAGGTAAAACATTTAATGGACAAGCCGCTGATGATCCGATGGGCAAGATCATTACTCAAAAATACATAGCCCTGTTTCCAGATGGTGGTTGGGAAGCCTGGGCCGATCACAGGAGATTACATTTACCAATCCTGATACCATTTGCAGCTCCGGACCCAACTGCTATATCATCGTCAAACGGTGGTCCGGGTAATTTTGTTAAAAGGATCACCTGGCCTGCAATTGAAGCAATCAATAATAAAATCTTCTATAATCAGGCTGTTGGTCAGCAAGGAGCAGATATTGAAACAACGCCTGTTTGGTGGGATAAATAAATAATTCTCAAGCAAAATAGTAAAAAAAAGAATGGAGTTTATACTCTATTCTTTTTTTTGTCGTACAAAGAAATATTTTTATTTGGTATAAATTATTTATTATGTTAAAACCAATGTTCAGAGCAGTTTTTTTTTCCCTGATTGGATGTTTATTTTTTTTATTTACGGGCTGTCGAAACGGGGGAAACAAATCTGTTTTCACCTTATTGGATAGTAAAACAACTGGTATCAGTTTTAATAATATTAGTGTTGAGAATGAACAAATAAACATATTAACATACGAATATATGTACAATGGCGGAGGAGTGGCTATTGGTGATATTAACAATGACGGGTTAAAAGACATTTATTTTACATCTAATAACCTGGAAAATAAGTTATACCTCAACCGGGGTAATATGAAGTTTGACGATATAACAGATAAAGCGGGAGCAGGTTGTAAGGGAGGATGGAAAACAGGAGTAACAATGGTTGATATTAATGCCGATGGTTTTCTTGATATCTATATTTGTAAATCTGCCGACGGTAACCCCGAGCGAAGAAGAAATATCCTGCTTATTAATAATGGCAATCTTACATTCACTAACAAAGCTAAGGAGTATGGTTTAGATGATATTGGTTATTCGACACAAGCTGGTTTTTTTGACTATGATAACGACGGGGATATGGATATGTTTTTACTTAATCATTCACTTATCGAGGTGTCAAATACAATTGGTATAAATCCAGTATTGCGGAATGTAAGAGATTCAACCTTCAGCGATAAACTTTTTAGAAATGATCATGGCGTCTTTACAGACGTAAGTGAAACTGCTGGCATTACCGGTGGCATGGCAAATTATGGTTTGGGTATTGCTATAAGCGATATTAATAATGACGGTTGGCAGGATGTATATGTTACCAACGATTATGCTGAAAACGATCACATCTACATTAATAATAAGAATGGTTCATTTACTGACTCCGCATACCAAATGCTGGATCACATGTCAAACTTTTCTATGGGAGTGGATATCGCTGATTTTAATAATGATGGATTACAGGATATATGTACATTGGATATGTTGCCGGAAGATAATAGACGGCAGAAGTTATTGTTTGGCCCGAATGAATATGACAAGTTCAATATGTTTGTAAAAGCTGGCTTGCATTATCAGTATATGCGTAATATGCTTCAGCTGAATAATGGTAATGGAAGATTTAGCGAGATTGGCCAGTTAGCGGGTGTTTCTAATACTGATTGGAGCTGGGCACCTCTCATTGCTGACTTTGACAACGACAGTCATCCTGATTTATTTATAAGCAATGGGTATAAACGGGATTATACAAACATGGATTTTTTGAAATACAAAGCCGATGTTCAAATGAAAACCCGGCAGGGAAATAGAGATGGCCCAAAGACTCCTATGAGTGAGATTATTAAGAAAATGCCGACAAATAATTTTCACAATTATATATTTAAAAACAATGGAGATCTTACGTTTAAAGACGTCTCTAAGGATTGGGGCCTTGATAAGCCGGTATTAAATAACGGGGCCGCCTATGCAGATCTTGATAATGACGGGGACCTGGATCTTGTAACCAACAATATTGACCAGGAAGCATTTATTTATAAAAATAATTCAAACGAACTATTTAAAAATAATTATCTGGCTTTCCGGCTAAAAGGGGAGGGACAAAACCGGTTCGGGGTTGGAGCTAAAGTAAAAGTATTTTTTGCGGGTCAAATTGCTTTTAAAGAAGTAAATCCATCGAGAGGATTTCAGTCCTCAGTTGATTTTGATTTAGTGATAGGGTTGGGAAAAAATACAATGGCTGATTCAGTACAAATAATCTGGCCTCTGGGGGGAAGTGAAATTATTAAAGCGGTAAAAGCAAACCAACAAGTTGAGTTGTCAGAGAAAAATGCAATAAAAAAATATTATTATTCAACGCCATCTCATCACTCATATTTTTTAGCTAATAGTAAGCAACCTGTCTCCTTTCTGCATAAAGAAGATGAATTTATAGATTTTGGGGTACAATTTTTTTTACCAGGATTACTTTCAACGCAAGGTCCGCGTATGGCGAAAGCAGATATTAATGGGGATGGTTTAGAAGATATTTTTGTTGGAGGCGCTGCCGGTCAGCCAGGCGCTGTATATATGCAGGATAGTAAAGGTAACTTTCGAAATACACAGCAGCCTGCAATAGCAGCGGATTCCCTTGCTGAAGATACCGATGCTTCTTTTTTTGATGCAGATGGCGATGGCGATCCTGATTTATTTGTGGTATCTGGCGGTTATGTTTTTAAAAAAGGCAGCCCTGAGCTGCAAAACCGTTTATACCTGAATGATGGAAAAGGGAAATTTTTTTTAAAACCCAATGCTGTTGCCAATGTATTTGTAAATGCTTCTTGTGTTAGACCCGCGGATGTTGATGGAGACGGAGACATGGATGTATTTGTAGGCGGACGTGTAATACCAGGGAAATATCCGGAAACGCCTGATAGTTATTTATTGATAAATGATGGTAAAGGCAATTTCACGGATAAAACGGAAATCCTTGCGACTGGTTTAAAAAAAGCCGGATTGGTTACGGATGCAGTATGGGCTGATCTGAACAATGATAAGCAAATGGATATAATAGTGGTAGGTGAATGGATGCCAATAAAAGTATTCATTAATGAAAAGGGAAAGTTGATTGATAGAACAAGCTTTTATTTTGGATCTAACCTGAGCGGATGGTGGAACCGGATCTATGCTTATGATTTTGATAAGGATGGTGATTTGGATTTTATTGCCGGAAATCGCGGTTTAAATACACAAGTCAAAGTTTCAGCAGACCAACCTTGTACCATGTTATACAAGGATTTTGATGGTAACGGTTCAATTGACGGCATTATGTGTTATTATATCCAAGGGAAAAGTTACCCCGCCTTAAGCAGGGATGAAATGGTGGAGCAAATGCCGGCTTTGCGAAAAAAGTTTAACGATTATGCGTCTTATTCAACGGCAACCATTAATGATTTCTTCCCCGCTAATGTGCTTTCATCTGCAAATAAATTAATTGCCGATAAAATGGCTACCTGCTATATCGAAAATATGGGGAATGGGAAATTTGAGGTTAGGGAATTGCCCGTACAGGCACAGTTTTCGCCAGTGTATGCTATTAATTCACTGGATGTAAACAAAGATGGTAACCAGGATTTATTATTAGGTGGAAATTTTGAAAAGAGCAGGGTTTCAATTGGGAAATTTGATGCAAACCACGGAATGCTGTTTCTGGGAGATGGCAAAGGGAATTTTAATTATGTGCCGCAGGCGCAAGCTGGGTTTTCCGTTAAAGGTGATGTTAGGGATATCCAGGTTTTGAAAATACAGGGAAAAACCAGGGTGCTTTTTTCTATAAGTGATAAACCGGTTGTCTGTTATAGCTTACAATAGTACTTCTTTTGATAAATTGAAAAAACTCAATCCCTTGCATCTATAACTGAGTATGAATAAATTAGTGGAATTAATAGCCTGAAATGCGGGTTATCTGTAGTTCATGAAGTACCAGTTAACCGAGTTAAGCTATGGAAAGATTGGAGCTGTTTTGTAGATGTCTTACCAGAGATGGGTTTCATAATTTGAAAAGTTGCCGAAGCAGTTTATTTTAGCAATTCAATTAATAATTTGTATCCAAAACAACATTCATATAATATACTATGCGAATAAAATATGTTCTCTTATTACAGATGCTGCTGCTATGTACCATTTGCCAGGCACAAAAAAATGACATTTCCGTTATTGCTTATTATACAGGTGGAAACGATGTTGACAGTTTTGCATTAGAAAAACTTACACATATAATATTCAGTTTTTGCCACCTGAAAGAAAATAAATTGTATGTCAGCAATGCAAGAGATACTGCTATGATACAGCGGCTGGTAGACATTAAAAAAAGACTCCCAAATTTAAAAGTCATGCTCGCTTTAGGCGGCTGGGGCGGTTGTGCAACCTGTTCAGATGTATTTTCAACAAAGCGCGGCCGCCGGGAATTTGCACGGTCGGTAAAACAGATCAATAATTATTTTGGAACAGATGGCCTTGACCTGGACTGGGAGTATCCTGCGATCAGTGGTTATCCAAATCACCGGTTTCATATTGATGATAAAAAGAATTTCACCGCTCTCGTAACAATACTTAGAAGAAAACTTGGCAGCAAGCATGAAATTAGTTTTGCCGCCGGTGGTTTTAAAAAATTCATCGAAACATCGATCGAATGGAAAAAGGTAATGAAAAAGGTAGACAGGGTAAACCTGATGACGTATGATCTTGTAAGTGGATACTCCACTGTAACCGGCCACCATACTCCATTGTATTCAACCGCCCGGAACCCTGAATCGGTTCATAATGCAGTGAACCTCTTACAAAAACAGGGAGTGGCTAATAACAAGATAGTAATTGGCGCTGCTTTTTATGGCAGAATGTGGGAAGCGGTAGAAGACTCGTCTTCAGGATTATACCGGCAAGGGAAATTCAAAACATCAATAGCAAGTAGAGATTTAGCAGCTAAGCTTTCACCTGATAGTGGCTTTGTAGCTCATTGGGATAGTACCGCCCATGCATCCTATTTGTACAATCCTGTAAAAAATCTTTTTATAACCTATGATGATGAAAGATCAGTTGGCCTGAAAACACAATATGTAATAGATAAAGGGTTAGGGGGCATTATGTTTTGGCAACTACGAGACGACGCCTATAACAACGGCTTGCTGAATGCAATTGATGCGGTGAAATATGGTTCTAAAAAGCAGGTAAAATGATTTGAATTAAATCATGCAGGAAACTATCTTAAGATATATCGTCCCTAGAGACTGTCTAAAAATGATTCCCAGGATTCTGTATGATCGCAAAATTGGCCGGCGGGGACACCGGTCACAGGGGTCCTCCGAGGTTGGAGTCCTCA
Organism: Ferruginibacter sp.; assembly: GCA_025963635.1. GTDB lineage: Bacteria > Bacteroidota > Bacteroidia > Chitinophagales > Chitinophagaceae > Ferruginibacter. The sequence continues at coordinate 41,478 of JAOQAK010000104.1, read as the reverse complement.
CTAACCGCAACAAGGGGATTAAAAATTTCGGTTTTAGACAGCTTCTAAGAAGTTGAACCAATAAAAAATGGCAGGTAGCCAGGTAAGTAAAAGATAATGGAACATCTTTGTCAGAAGTTCTGCTTTCAAAATTAAATTGCATTGGCTTTTTTTACATCGCCTGAATCTGCGTAAGCTAAACCAGGAATAGAAAAATTAGGAATTCAATCATGATGATAAAGCCAATAAATAACGATAGCATTTTTAAATGGTCCTGAACGTTAGTATCAGCATGAGCTATAGTAATAAATTAACAAGGAAAACGAAGCTTAAAACATATACTCCTTCACTACAATTATATTCGCATAAGCCGTTAAGGCTCTAAAAACTAATAGAAAAAAGCACAAAGTTGAAAACAAAAACATAGCAAGAGCCTTAATGTATCTTTTGTTATCTAAGAAAGCAAATACACCATTATCATCCAGCTGCTAACTCGATTTTGTCTATAAGGTATTATTATCCTAACTGTTTATTAAGTTCGGAGATTAGTAACAAAAGTATTTAGTGAAGTCATAACAATCCTGCGCCTGTAATAGAATTAAAATTATTGAAACGCTTAACTCAGTTATCGAATAGTATAGTCACCTCATCACCATTAAATATTATTCCTTAAACAACATCGCCAATAACCACATCACACCAGCAGTAGTGTGCGTCCATATTTCTTTATAAGTCGCATTTACCTGCATGGGCATGTAGGGCTGGTCTTCATTTTCAAAGGTTTCAATGCCCACAGGTACTGCACCTGCTACATCTCCCGCATAAGCGCCGTACAGCGGCGGATAATCATATCCATCCCCATAAATCGTACTCATGGCAAAAGGATTATAGCCTACGATATATTCAAGCTGTCGGGTTGCTATGTTTTTTAATGCTTTATCACCCAATACATCAGATAAAATAAAAGCGGCCTTTGCCTTTCCCATCAGCACCGCATGAAAGCCACGAAACTGGTAAGCCACCGGAAAACGCCGCAGGTAAAAATTACCGCCTAGGGCAATACCATTTTTCACCTGCGTATTGTATTCTTCCATAGAAGGCATACCTACCTGGGCACCTTCGTGATAAATGCCGGCAAAATCTGCATTGTTCAATTCATATACGGCGGCTGGTAATATACCATAAGGCGAAGCAAGCTTCGAAATATCAAGCAGGTAATCGGCATAAGCCTGGCAGGATGTTTTCCATGCAGTTGCATCCGCATGTTTGGGTGCATCAGCCAGTAACATACTTAAACCCTGCATCATCAACTCCTCATTGCTGCGGTGAAAAAATTCAAGGATGCGTTTCTTTTCCCTTGACTCATAAAAGAAGCCATGCATTGGTACATTCCAATCGCTGCGTCGTTCCTTTTGCTGGCAATCCATCACCACACGGGCATATTGCACAGCCTGGTCAAGATAAGATTGTTCATGCGTAAGCCGGTATAAATGCATAGCCGCCACTGTTGCCTGCGAATAAAGTTCCGTTTCGTTTTTTTCGTTTACAGCCATACCCATCCTTTCCCGGGCAAATTTAAAATCTTCAATGGCACTGTTGCGGCACCAACGGGCAAATACAGAATCGGTTTCATTGTAGGATGGAACCGCCATGGCACAGTAAGAAGCAGCAATAAAATTATCAAACGGATTATTGGTGGCCTTGCCTTCCATATCATCTTTGGTGCCAGTGATATTGTCTGTCCAGATGCCGATGATCAATCCACCTTGGCGATAGCCATCTCCAAAGCGGGTACTCATGGTCCAGTTTAAACCCCAGCGTGCTTCTTCCAGCAGCCGCTGATACAATTGTTTGTTTTTATTTTTTACAGTGTGCGCCAGCTCAAGCATGGCCATGCCGCCACGTGCGGTATTACCAACGCCCTGTGTTAAATCAGCGGCATCATGCCAGCCACCATTCACCGGTATTTTTCGTCCATCAGGATGTACACAAACCACGTCCTGGTGGCATGGCTGGTGAATACCCGGCTGATCGTACCCACATCTTTCCGCATAAAAGAAATTCAGTGTATGCCAGGCCGTTGCCAGCCAGGCCTCCTCACCAATTGCAAAGGGTTTGGTTATGCGGTTACCTGCCTTAAGCGTGTAATATCCGGGCTTGTTAAAACTGCTGAAATCCAGCTGCACAAAACCGCTGTCTTCTTTTTTACCTGCACCTGTAAAAACAGTTTTATTCTTTGCGTCGATCAATGAAAATCTGGTATCGGCAATATTTTGTACCAGGGCTTGTTTGGCGGCATTGATTTTATAACCGCTGTGGCTGTACGCTATGGCGTCTTTTCTTAAATTGAAGCCCCGGCTGTTTTCAGCCTCCACCTTTTCAATACGCATATCATCTATATACAATTTTAGTTGATCGGCAGCGCCCTTCGGGGAACCAGTCAGCATTATGTTCACAGAAAAACCGGTTACAGAATCCCGGTAAAGATCAGGCATCTCCCAAACAATGCGGTGCCATTTGCCGGGATAAACTGTTTCAAAATGCTGGCCTTCAAACCGGCCCGGTGTGGGCATAACGTGTTTGCCTGCATTGTATAAAGTACAACCAACAAAAACAGAATAAAAGCCGGGCGCATCTGCATACACCCAAACGGAAAACCGGTTGAACCCTGTTAAGTTTTCACCCTTTAATGGCCGGATCATTTCAGCAGAAGCGTAACTGCGGTTGCTTGGATTTTTTACTGCAAGCGAAGCGGGCGTTTCCAGCAGAATACTTCCTGCGCCGGATTTTGTTATAGTGTGATTGATTTGAATTGTGCCGGGGCCACTGGTCTTCAACGCATAAAAATCCGCAGCAAGCGGTAGTTCCCTGCTTTGCTCAACCGGCTTTTTTAACCACCTGGTGAGGCCTGCATTCACCGGGTCGTTCTTCATGGTCGTACGTAAATACTGGCTTTGTTCAAGTTGATTTAAAAGTGCCGTATCCTGCGCAAACAAACACTGCGATGCAAAGATTGACGCAACCATCAAAATAAAACCACTGGGGGAATGTCTTTTTAAATAAATCCTCATGCTATACAATTAGCTGTAAAGATCAATTGTTTTGCGTAACAAAGATGAATGAGGCGATTATTTTATCTCCGCCATGGTTCGAAGGACACGAACTACGCTGCATCCATAAAAACTGAAGCCTATTTTTTAAAACATTGAAAGACAAATTTAGCTCATTGATAAAATTATTTATGTTCCTAAACGAAAGTCGCATATAGCGGCAACTTTTCTTAATTTATTTGATTTTTGTCATAAATTTATTCATTCATAAAGGGTGAAAATTTGGATGTTCCTCAATTTAACACTGGCTTGTTGATTATTCGCCTCGTTCCAGTTCCATGTTTGAATATTTGAATTCCCAGGTTAAAACTCAGAAATATTATGTTCGAGTCCCAGCCAGTTAAGAATTGGAATATCAAAGCAAAACATTCTAACTTGATCAATCTCAACGTCAGCTGCATTTAATCTTCCTATATCCATAGCCTGGTCCTACCCTTGTCAAAGGCATCGATGAAGTATGACCTCAAACAAATTGTAATAAATTACCCCTAAAGTAAAGGAGAGTAATTCGAGAGTGGATAAGTAACCAGCACTTGAAATATAATAAGGTAGGTCATTTAATGATAATGTTCGAATCCCTTTAATGTTCAAATTATTTGAGTCAAATGATTTAAAACCTAATGAATTAGTCTGTTCTTTTATTTTTGTTATGCTCCAAACAAAGCCTAGTCAAATTGCAATCAAAGGCATGGATGAAGTATCCTTACAACAAATTCTATCAATTATTTCCAAAATATAGGGTGCGTAATTAGGTGAGTAAGAAATTTTCTTCAAAATTGTCTTTTGGCTTTTTGTTTAAAAGCCCCGCTAGTACTGGTATTTCAGCGCATAGTGTGCCAACTCTTTTTGGTCGAACGCTGTTTATTTCTTTATGATGCATTATTCCATCAACCGAAATATGATTCGCTGCTGTTGAAGGTGAGGTTACACTTGATATTTAATTGACAACTTTATTTTTTCTTCTATAATTGCCAGGGGAGATACCCATTACTTTGGAAAACAACCGGGAAAAATAATAGGGATCTTCTATTCCTACATTAAAGCCTATCTGTTTTGCCGGGTATTCGGTAAGCAGTAGTTGCTGACATGCTTTTTGGATTTTCAAATGATTTACATACTCAATAGGTGAGTACCCCGTTCTTGATTTAAATAAAGAAGAAAATTGCGATATAGAAAGATTGGTATGTAGTGCCAAATCTTCTAATTTAAATGCTATACCCAAATTATTTTGTACATAATCTAACAATAGATCAATCCTGTTTTTTTCAGTATTTGAGTTATTAAAATTAAATTTCTCTTCATAAATGGCGGATGAAAGAAAATGATAGAAAGTCATGTTTACATGCAGGAGATTATCCATGATATATCCCCTTTCAAGATTAACAAATATTTCTTCAAAAATTTTTATCCGGTTTTCGCTGAATCCAATATTGGGTTGCGATTTACTGGTTTTCTGTATGATAAGATTTACGATATTGCCCGAAATTTCTCCACTAAAATGAAACCAGTAAATAGTCCATGGTTCATTTTCGGAGGAGCCATATTTGTGAGGAGTATTGGCTGGTATTATAATGAGTTGAGAGGGATCAATATCTATTTTCTTACCGTCCGTTTCAATCCATCCACTTCCTTCTGTACAATAAATTAGTATGTGCTCACCAATGCCTGGTATTCTCTCAACATAATGATTCCTGGCCTTTGGAAAATAACCAATGCCGGTAATAAATACCTGCTTCGTAATTGGGTGTTTTGCCAAAATATTTACTATTATCCCTGGTAGAATAATAATACGCTGTCCTTCGAATCCCTGCCTTTTTTCCGGCACGCTGTATTTATTTTTAAGCATATCAACAACATTGCAAAATGTGTCGTAATATAATCCATCTTTTTCGTATTTATTACTATTTTCTTATTCATTCATTTTGCGTTATTTTGTTTCATTTGAATTTTAATTTTAATGGGTATTTTTTACTTAAATGCAATATTGGATGCTTGCTAACCGCAAATGAAAATTGTAACATAGAGCATCAAACATTTTAATGAGGTTAAAAATTAAATGAACAATACAGCCAAAATTCGCCTGAACTCACTAGATATAATGCGTGGCTTAAACCTGTTTCTGATGCTTTTTGTCAATGACTTATTTCATGACGGTGTACCTCATTGGCTGGTGCATACTAAAGCAGATGATAATGGAATGGGACTGGCTGACGTGGTTTTCCCTTGTTTTTTATTCTTAGTCGGACTCTCCATTCCTTTTGCGTTAAGTAACCGCTTTCAGACTGAGCGTAAATTTGAAATTTCAAAACATATTTTATTGCGAACGGTCAGCTTGTTGATCATTGGTGTTTTTATGGTAAATGCCGGTGATTATAATCAACAATTGGCCGGCCTGAATAAATACGTTTGGATTTTGGCGGGTTATGTTTCCGTATTCCTGGTTTGGAATAATTATCGTGGTAACCGGCTTGTTCTTAAGATTCTAGGAGCAATAATTTTATCAGCTCTTTTTATTATTTACCGTGCGGGTACGGCAGATAATATTGAATACATACAAGCACGTTGGTGGGGCATATTAGGGCTAATCGGTTGGGGGTACCTGGTGGCGGCTTTCAGCTATTTGTTTTTCAGAGACAATGTTTGGCCGATTGCCCTTACTTTTTTATTTTTTATTGGGTTAAACTGTCTTTCACAACTTGGTGCCTTATCATTTCTAAATCCGGCGAAACCTTTTATTGGCGTAATTATCAGTGGCTCTGTGCCTTTATTAGTGCTAGGAGGTTTATTGCTCGGTGTGTTGTTAAGAAAATATTTAAATGACCCAACCAAATTTTTAAAAATTGCTGTTTCATTTGGTTTCATCTATATACTTGCTGGCTTTGTACTGCGAAACTGGTTTATTATTTCAAAGATAAAAGCCACGCCCAGCTGGGGGCTTATTTGTATTGGCATAAGCACTTTAGTTTTTGCTTTCATTTTTTATTTAACGGATGTAAAGAAGATCAGCAAGTGGGGAAATGTTTTTGTACCGGCAGGAAAAAATTCATTGACCGCTTACCTTTCTCCGAATATTATCTATTACTTAATATGGTCAACCGGTTTGCATTTATTTTTTTATAAACAAACGGGATCACAGTTGCTCGCAGTAGCAGGCTCACTGCTCTGGGCTTTCCTGATGATAAAGCTGGTCTCATGTTTAGTTGAGAAAAAAATTCAACTTAAACTTTAATATAACAGAAAGACGAAAGAGTGCTGTTTGAAAAATAAGTAAATATTAAAACTGAGCTTTACAGAAAGTTTACAATTTTACCGATAAAAATAACCATGACAAAAATAGTTCGCAAATTCCTGATAGCAACGCATGGCAATCTTGCCACCGGTGTAAAATCAACTCTTGATATTATAATTGGGCAAACAGAAAATGTTTTTTTGATTGAGGCTTATGTAAATGAAAATAGGGGCATTGAGTCTGACCTGGCGGCATTGCTAAAGACACTTGCCAGGAACGATGAACTGATCATTTTTACAGACCTGTTAGGCGGAAGTATTACCAACCAGGCGGTACGATTTACCCAGGGTCGTAATGTGCACATTGTTTCTGGCTTCAACCTGGCATTACTCATCGAAGTATTGATGGCAGACACAAGTACGCCGGCTGAAGAAGTAATTGAATCAGCTATTCAAAATGCAAAAGAGCAAATTGTTTATGTAACAAAAATGATGACTTCAAATCAAAACGAAAATAACAATGATTAAACTGGTAAGAATAGATGACCGGCTGATACACGGGCAAGTTGCTTTTACCTGGGTGCCGGCATTGGGCGTTAATTGCGTAATAGTAGCCAATGATAAAGTTGCAAAAGATGAATTTCAGAAAATGACTTTAGGTCTTGCCAAACCTGCCAATACAAAATTGCTGATCACTTCCATCAATGATGCGATTGCTTTTTTGAATGACGGGAAAAATCAGGCGTTAAAACTTCTGGTACTTATTAATAATATTAAAGATGCGGCCAGTCTTGCAGAAAATGTAGCTGAAATTAAATCTGTCAATTTTGGTGGAATCCGCAGCAAAGAAGGTTCAACGCTTATTTCCAAAGCAATTGCTATTACGAATGATGATCTTCCTGTCCTTCATGCAATGCTTCAAAGATCGATTGAGCTGGAACTAAGGCAGGTACCTACAGATAGTAAGTTAATGGTTGCTGATCTAATTAAAAACCTTACCTAAATAATTATAATAAATTGTTGACATCTTATCTGCTTATTACGTTGATCGCCATGTTTGGCCATTCCGAGGATTTCCTCGGCACCACGTTGCTGAGCAGGCCATTGGTATTAGGCCCATTGGTGGGCCTAGTATTGGGTGATATGGAACAGGGGGTAATTATTGGAGCTACCCTTGAGCTGATTTTTATGGGGAACATCAAAGTGGGTGCTGCCATTCCTCCGGATGTAATAACCGGCGGCGTATTGAGTACAGCCTTTGCTATTATATCCGGAAAGGGAGCGCCTGTAGCTTTGGCACTTGCTCTGCCGATTTCAATCTTAGCAGAAATGATCATTAGCGGCTTGTTTGTTTTCAGGGCAGTGTTTAATAAGAAGTTTACAGAATATGCTGAAGAAGGCGATTATCGTGGAATACAACGATTACATATTTTTTCTGGTTTATTAAAACCATTGCTAATGGGCATTACTACATTTCTGGCTTTACAACTTGGTGCGGATGTAATGAAATCTTTTTTAGATAAAATTCCAGCCTGGATAAACGATGGACTTAGAGTTGCCGGAAATATGCTTCCGGCATTGGGATTTGCTTTGTTGCTAAACATGATGTTCAATAAAAAAGTAGCACCTTATTTTTTTCTTGGCTTTGTACTAGCCAGTTATTTAAAACTTCCTGTCATTGCTATCGGAGCATTAGGAGTTATCGCTGCATTGATCATTACGGAAATGACTCACAAATCTGCAATAAGTGATGAAGAAGTTGAGTACGATACAGATGAAGCAATCATTAAGCCTGCACCTGCGTTGTCTAAAAAAATTATCCGTAGTTTATTTTTTCGTTCATTGGCCTTAGAAGCCAACTTCAATTTCGAAACATGGCAAAACAGTGGTTTTGCTTATTCCATTATTCCGGCGCTCAAAAAAATATACAGTACAAAGGAGCAAATGTCAGCTGCTCTTAAGCGGCACTTACAATTTTTTAATACAAGCCCTTATGGCTCTACACTCATCATCGGCATTATTGCAGCAATGGAAGAGCAAAAAAGTAAGTCAGAGGATTTTGATGAAGAATCAATCAATTCTGTAAAGCTTGGATTGATGGGGCCATTGGCAGGTGTGTTCGATTCTCTTTTTTGGGGAACGTTTAAAGTGATTGCTGCCGGGGTGGGTATTTCGTTTGCCATTAAAGGTAATATTTTGGGCCCTGTTTTATTCCTCTTGATTTTCAATTTACCGCATCTTATTCTTCGGTATAATCTCACATTCATGGGCTATAATTTAGGAACTAAATTTTTACAAAATTTAGCCAAAACGAATGTGATGGACAAGCTTACGTTGGGTTCTTCTATTCTTGGTTTAATGATGATCGGAGCAATGACAGCAACATTAATAAATATCTCTACACCCATTTCTTTTGGAACCGGCGGTTCAGTAGTGGCCCTTCAAAATATTTTAGATCAAATAATTCCAAATATCATCCCATTGAGTTTAACATTTCTCACTTTTTATTTTGTAAAGAAAAATGTAAAACCCACATGGCTGTTGCTGGGCTTGCTTTTAGCCGGATTTTTAGGGAGCATAATCCATATTTTAAAATGAGTGACGCAGTGATAAATAAAATAAATGGGACTAAGGTATCGCCGGGGATAGCTATCGGAAAGGCGTATGTGCTTGGTAAATCTAATCAGCAGATCACAGGCACTCTGTTGAATGGGCCAGTGGAAGTGCAACAGGAAATAGTAAAGTTTGAAAACGCTGTAATAAATTCCATTGAAGAGGTGGAGATGATCAAGTCAACGCTTTCTGCAAATACCGTTAGTCTTGAGATATTAAATGTTCAGATTGAATTATTGCAGGATGAGCAAATAAAAACTGATGTAATGGAAATGATTTCGTTGCAATATAAAAATGCAAACGATTCAGTGATAGAAGTAGTAGAAGCATCGATAACTATATTAAAGAATTTAAACGATGATTATTTAAGTGCACGTGCGGCTGATGTGCAAGATGCAGGAAACCGGATATTAAAGCACCTGAATAATGACAAGCCAACAGGTTGCCAGGTTCTTGAAGAAGATACTATCATAATTGCAGAAGACATCACCCCTTCTGAAGTTATTATTATGGATATCAGCAAAGTAAGCGGCTTTGCAACACAAGCAGGAGGCAAAACTTCACATGCAGCTATTGTTGCCAAATACAGGGGCATCCCTGCTGTAGTTGGGTGCGGAACAGCATTAGCAGGTATTCAAACAAATGACCTCATCATTGTTGATGGAGAAAATGGTGAAATAATCGTAAGCCCCGGCACGGAGGTATTAAACCATTACATCGAAAAGAAAAATGATTTTTTAAAACAAACGCTGTTGCTAAATGAGTTGAAAGATGTTAAAGCAATTACCACTGATGGTGTAGCAATAACGCTGTTGGCTAATATTTCTAATGCAGCGGATATGGAAGCTTCCTTTGCTTTCGGAAGCGAAGGATGCGGTTTATTACGCACTGAATTATTATTCATGAACCGAACTTCATTCCCAAATGAAGAAGAACAATTTGAATTTTATAAAGGGATCGCATTAAAAGCAAAAGGCAAACCAGTAATAGTAAGAACGCTGGATATTGGGGGAGACAAACAATTGCCTTATTTCGATTTGCCCTATGAACAAAATCCTTTTCTTGGTTACAGGGCCATTCGTATTTGCCTTGACAGGAAAGATATATTCAAAACACAGTTGGCCGCTATTTTAAGAGCAAGTGTTTTTGGAGATTTGAAGATCATGCTTCCAATGATCAGTAACATCCTGGAAATCCGTGAAGCTAAAATGATTTTGCAGGAAGTGAAATCAGCATTAACTGCACTACAAATTAAATTTCAAGAAGACATACAACTGGGGATTATGATTGAAATCCCATCAGCAGCGGTTACAGCCGACCTCCTCGCTAAAGAAGTTGATTTTTTCAGTATCGGTACCAATGACCTGTGTCAATACACGCTGGCGGTGGACAGACTGAATGAACAGGTAAAACATTTATATGAACCCTTTAATCCCGGGGTATTGAGATTAATACAAAATGTAATTGAACAGGGAAAGAAGCACAACATCAATACAGGAATGTGTGGCGAATTGGCTGCTGATGTCTCAGCAACATTATTGCTTTTGGGAATGGGGTTAAGAGAATTTTCAATGAGTGCCACGTCTATTCCCTATGTAAAAAACTTAATAAAAAATACGAGCATTACTGAGGCAAAAGAAATTCACCAGCATGTAATGGGCCTTGATAATGCTGAGGCCATCATCCATTATTTACAGGAAAGTAATAAACAATGATTACACAAGAATATATAATAACTGCTGCAGAAGGGATGCATGCAAGACCCGCCACAAATTTGATCAGGCTGGCAAAGACATTTAAATCTGTAACCAAATTAAAAAAAGGGGATAAAGTGATAAAGCTCAACAGTATACTCAATATATTATCAATGGGTTTGAAAGGCGGTGATGCTATTACTATTCTTATCGAAGGGGAAGATGAGCAGGATGCACGAGAGGCAATCAATAAATTTTTTAACGGGGAATTGAAACATTTATAAAACGGGTAAAAATAAAATCAAATAATAAATATAGATAAACATGAAAATAACTATTGCCAAAGACGAACAGGAATTTGATACCATTGCCGCATGGCGGATAATAGCACAGATGCTGGAAAAACCAACAGCTGTTATTGGTCTTTCAACGGGGCAAACAACTATCAACATGCATGCGATTGTTTCAGCTATTTATAAGCAATATCCATTTGATGTATCGAATATTACTTTATTAAATGTGGATGAATTAACGAACCTTCCACGTGAATATGCCGGAAGTTGTTATACGATGATCTTAAATCAGATTGCCGGTCCACTGGGTATACCGGATGGAAATTTTATAATGCCTCCAACTATATCTGACGATTTCGAACGGGAGGCAGTATTATTTGAAGGCCGTATTGCAATGCGTGGTGGCGTGGATTTGCAAATGCTTGGTTTAGGTGCTAACGGGCATATTGGCATCAACCAGCCAGGAACCCCTTTTGAAAGTGAAACATGGGTGTCGCCAATGGACCCCGATTTTGAAGCAAGGGTTCGCAGGGAAACACAAGTGCCGGAAGGAACTGAATTGGGTGGATTAACAAGAGGCATAAAAAATATCATGCACACCCGTAAACTCATCTTGATTGCTAAAGGTGCGCATAAGGCCGATATGGTTGCAAAGGCTATCCAAGGGCCTGTAACAATAGACATACCTGCATCAGTAGTTCAATTACACCCCAATTGCGAAATATTAATAGATGCTGCCGCAGCTTCAAAACTAAAAGGGAAAATATAAAATGAGCAGTTTAAAAATTATCATCGTATTCTTTTTTTACACAGGTATTTGTTCAAAAGGATTTAGCCAGTTAAAAAAAGCCCGTTTCAATGTAATTGTGCTGGCGGAGAATAAAGGAAGTATTCATCGTCCATACGTAGACGCTGCTATTACCTGGCTGAATAAATTAGCGGCTGATAGTTCTTTTAGTGTGGATGTTATCGAAAACACAGAAAAAATAGATGATCCCTTTCTTTTAAAATACCAGTTAATTATCCAGCTTGATTTCCCACCTTATAAGTGGTCTGATAAAGCCAAAGCCGCATTTGAAAAATATATAGAAAAGGGGAACGGCGGTTGGATTGGTTTTCACCATGCAACCTTATTGGGTGAGTTTGACGGATATGCCATGTGGCAATGGTTTTCAAAATTTATGGGCGGTATTAGATACGAAAACTATATTTCAACTTTTGTAAAAGCAAATGTAATAGTTGAAGACAGCACTCATCCTTGTATGAAAGGTATTACAAACCCCTTCACAATTGAAAAGGAGGAATTTTATATCTACGATAAAAGCCCGCGGGAAAATGTGCATGTGCTTGCCCATGCAGATGAAGACAGTTATTCGCCTGATAGCAAAATAAAGATGGGAGACCACCCGGTGATCTGGACCAATGAAAAAGTGAAAGCAAGAAATATTTACATATTCATGGGGCACCATCAAGGATTATTTCAAAATGAGAAGTATAAACAATTGTTCAGGAATGCGATCTTTTGGGCGGCACAAAAATGATGAGTAAATGTTAGAAGCAGTTTAAAATTGATTTTCGGGAAACCCTATGACAGCAAAAGTGGCCGGTGGAGACATCGGCCACGGCGCACAGCCGCGGTTGGTGTCCTCACCAACCGCAATATAGTGCACGGGAATTTTATTTTTAAACAGCTTCTTAGAAGGTAATAACATAGCAAATTTTTTACAATGACCTTAACCATTATATAAAGCGTATGAAAAATTTATCACGAAAAATTGCCAGCTTTTGGTTGGTAATATTTGCATTGACTCTTCAATTAGGTCGTATCCAGGCACAGGCGCCAAAACCAACATTTAAAGTGATTGCTTTTTTCACTTCAAAAAATGATATCTCACATATTAGTTTTGTGAAGGAAGCGCATGTGTGGTTTAAAGAACAATCCCATAAGCTTCATTTTCAGTATGATAGTACCAGCAATTGGGATAATATGAACCCTGCATTTTTGAAGGCATATAACGTGGTAATATTTTTAGATACGAGGCCGGAAAAAGCCCATCAAAGAAATGCTTTCGAACATTATATGAAAAATGGAGGAGCATTCATGGGTTTTCATTTTTCCGGATTCGCATTGAATAATTCTGACTTCCCACAAAACTGGGATTGGTACCATAAAGAATTTTTAGGCACAGATGAATACAAGAGCAATACCTGGCGACCCGTGCCTGCCATTTTACAAATTGCAGAAACAACGCACCCCACACTCAAAGGGTTACCCAAAACTTTTAAATCTGCACCATCAGAATGGTACAGGTGGACCGGTGATTTATATTCCAATAAAGACATTGAAATTTTGTTGAGTATCCATCCAGGCAGTTTTCCGTTAGGCACAGGCCCCAAGCCACACGAAATTTGGCACGAGGGAAATTACCCCATAGCATGGACCAATAAAAATTATAAGATGGTCTATATGAATATGGGGCATAACAATATGGATTATCACAATACAGATACCACCATGTCATCCACCTTTAGCAGTCAGGAACAAAATAAATTTATATTGAATAGTCTTGAGTGGCTGGGAAACGATACATCCAAGGCAAAGGTTCCAGTGACAGAACCCCGTGCTCAATTGCAGGGTGTCGTCATTCATATCAACCAGGTGGCTTTTGATGGAGCAGCACCAAAACAGGCAGTAGTGGAAACGGCTGATCCGCTTACACTTCCCGCCAAGTTCAGGATCACTAATATTGCAGGAAATAAAACTTTTTTTGAAGGAGTATTAAGCAATGATATGCCTGCTAATGAATGGTTCGCAGGTCGTCATTTTTACAGGGCAGATTTTTCTTCATTTCAACAATCAGGAACATTTTTACTGAGAGTAAAATATAAAGAAATGGAATTGGCATCAAGTCCATTTGAAGTGGGGAATCAAATTCTTGCAAAACAATCAATACCTGCGGTCTTTGAATTCTTCAAACACCAACGGGCCAATACTCCTGAAGAATTAAATGCAGATAAACATTTGCTGTTGTATGGCAGCAACAAACGTGTGGATGTGCACGGCGGCTGGTGCGATGCGTCCGGAGATATCAGCAAATATTTCTCTCATCTTGCGTATACCAATTTTATGTCGCCGCAGCAAACACCCATGGTTGTTTGGTCAATGGTGAATTCAATAGAAACTACCGGTGACTTAATTAAAGATATTAAAGGCAATTCAGCCTTTACGGCAGAAGCACTTTACGGTGCCGATTACCTGGTGAGATCTTTATCGCCTGACGATTATTTTTACATGACCATATTCAGTTACTTTAAAAAGGACCCTGAAGAGCGGCGCATTGTGGGCCTGTTGGCTGACAGCAAGACTACTTCCGATTATCAATGTGCCTATCGGGAAGGTGCTGGCATGGCGATAGCAGCACTGGCCAGGATATCCCAATGGAAACAAAATGGTGAGTTCACAAGTGAGCAATATATCTCGGCCGCAAAAAGAGCTTTCAAACACGTTGAAATAAATAATTTAAAGTACGACGATGATGGGAAAGAAAACATCATTGACGATTATTGTGCATTGATGGCAGCTACAGAATTGTGGATTGCTACTAAAGACGATGTTTACAAATTTGCAGCCCGTAAGCGGGCACAACATCTTTCGGACAGAATGAGTAAAACCGGCTATTTTATTTCCAATGATGCTGACCGCCCTTTCTGGCATGCGGCAGATGCAGGCTTGCCGGTGATCGCTCTTGCCCGTTATCTCGATAAAGAAAGTGATAAAAAGATACGGACTGTGGCGCTAAATACAATCAAACAATTCCTGGATTACCAACTTAGGGTAACAGGAGATGTTAGTAATCCTTTTGGATATGCACGTCAATCATTTAAGTTTGGGGGAAGCATCAATGATGGATTTTTTATTCCTCATGAAAATGAAAGTGGCTGGTGGTGGCAGGGGGAGAATGCACGACTTGCTTCATTAGCTACAGTTGCTATCGTTGGTGGCAGGTTGGTATACCCGGGTGATGGTGCTTTCGGAATCAAACCGGAACTGGCGAATTTTGCGGTCAATCAAATCAATTGGATATTGGGCGGCAATCCTTACGATGTTTGCTTTATGTACCAGCATGGGCAAAACAACACGCCTTATATGGCATCGCTTTTTGGCCACGGTTCGGGAGCAGGCGGTATCGGTAATGGTATCACCGGAAAGGACGGCAGTCCGGATGGCACCGGTATAGATTTTAAAATGGAGGCCAATGGCAATGAATGGCGCTGGACAGAACAATGGATTCCGCATTCAGCCTGGTTTCTGCAAGCTGTTTCTGCAATGGCTGCAGGCAAACCCTAAGATTGCCGCTTATTATGAACGCGATTTTGAACAATGATTTATTTCATAACTAATCATTACAGGTAAACCTGCACCAGGAAGATGAATAGTTGTTTGTACCATGTTTTCTAAAAATAAATCAAATGAAAAAACTTGTTTTCCTTTAATCATCATCCAGCCGGAGGGTCGTTTGTTTGAAGTAAATGGACAAGAGATCAGTTGGCAAAACTGGGGATTGCGTGGGCGTGCATAACCGGGAAGGCCTGGTATCTATGATGTGCGCTATGTAGATAATGGTAAAGAACGATCGGTAATGTACCGCGGCTCGGTGCCGGAAATGGTAGTGCCTTATGGATCACCGGACCTTTTCCGGGTTCATATAATTTCTTTGATGCAGGTGAGTACCGCCTCGGGCAAGGCATCGCTAGATCAATGAGTCCGGGAGTGGATGCACCGGAAAATGCCATGTATGTGCCAGCCATCCTTCATCGTGAAAATGGGAAGCCTTTTCAGATGGACCGGGCAGTAGCCATTTATGAAGAATATGGCGGACCGCTTTGGCGGCACAAAGTAATATCACGCAGGGCTACTAACCGGGTGCTGAAATATTATACCATGATTGAGAACTATGATTACGGGTTTGTCTGGAGATTTGGAGAAGACGGAACGATCGATGTGGAAGTGGAACTGACTGGCTAGTAGAAATAAAGGGAGTACACCGGGTGAATGAAATGGACAAAACATCTGACAACGATCTTTCTTATAACGGAACATCCTTCGGCACCCTGGTGCGACCACATGTGGAAGCGATCAATCACCAGCATTTTTTGTTTTTAGGTTGGATATGGATATAGATGGGCCGGCAAAAAACAGTGTGATGGAGATGAACTGTAAACCGCTACCGGCAGGCAAACTAATCCTTATGGAATGCATTCATTACAGAGCATAAAATGTTCATCATGGAGCAGGAGGCGCAGCGGTCAGTGAATTATGAAAGTGGAAGAAGCTGGCACCTAGTCCAGGAAAACCAGGAATACCCCGCCGGCATGTACCCTGCCCGCAATAAAGTGTATGACGGCTTACTGACATGATGGGTCATTCTTCCGGTCTTACAATATGGCTGATGCCGGCAACATACCATAACACCATGTTATTATTCCCGATCATTCTATTTTTCAATCCCGCCAATTCCTTCTGTAGATCTGCAGATATCTGATCTAATACTTTTGCACCATTATTTTCTCCGGGATCATCATACCGATTTTAAGGTAAGCCTTAATTGCTCCCCGTTTGTCGTCTCGCTACCACATAGCGATTTTGTACGATTTGCTGCTTAATCGAATGGATAGACTCAATATAGGGTTATAGATTTTCATCCATTGTTACCTGAATATTAATTCTTTCATAATCAATATATAAGCTCGCCGAATCTTTTCATGCCGTTAAAAGATTGGCGGGTATAGTCAAATCTGGTAAAAAATGGTTCGAGAATTGTACAGTTTGGTTCACAGGAATAGTATTCTAAATTCTGCCAAAAGCCAGCAAATCATTGATTCTGCTGGCTTTTCTATTTTTGGGATATCAAATAATATCAAATTATTTCAATATTCTGGCAAACAAACCGGTGAACAATCTACACTTTAATGCACTCGTAAATCAAGTATGAAATAATATTGTAGTTCAGTCACATACTCTCTTAAAAGATTTATTAGGCGTTTCCGCGAAGCACCATAAAAAATCATTCATCGTATCATTCACTGTCTGCATACATGTTGGAATACACAGATATGATGAAGGCAATACAAATTACAATGGAAAATTATAAGCAAACAAAGTCTGCTCATTTGGTATTGACGTGATGTGCAGCCCGCCACCCAGCTCGGTAATTCGTTGCCGGATATTTTTCATACCGTTGCCGGCGTAAGTTGCTGCTGTATCAAAGCCGCGGCCATCATCTGAAACTTCAAATTGTAACTGCCGCTCCTGTAACGTGGCGGAAATTGTAATGTTGCCGGCCTTGCTGTATTTAACCGCATTGTGTACAATCTCTTTGGTTGTCATCAGTATATTTCTTTTTTGCTCGTTCGACAATACGATGGGTGGCAGCGTATCCGGAAAGCGGATGATAAAATTAATAGGTGCATATTCCAGCAGGTTATTAAGCTGTTCCCTGAGGTAGGCAAATAAAAGATCCAGCGTTTTATTCTCGGGATTTAAACTCCACACTATTTCACTCATATTACTCACCAGTTTTCGACTGGTGGCAGCAATTGCTGCAAGATCACTGACATACATCGGCTGAGCCTGTTGCCGGGCATGTTCGCTCATTAAGGTTATTTGCGTAAGCCCGGCGCCAATATCATCATGCATCTCCCTGCTGATGCGGCGACGCTCTTTATTTTCTGCCTGTAATATGGCCGTTTCGCGATCCTGCCGCTCTTTTAATTGCTGGCGGTTGTAGAGTAAAAAGCCAATTACACTTCCCAGCAAAATAAATCCGATTACACCACCCAACTGGTAATTCCGTTGCTGCAATAATATTTTTTGTTTTGTAATGCTTAGTTCACTGGTCAATTGCTTATCTTTTAGCTGGGTAATTTCCTTTTCCTTTTTTGCCGTTTGGTATTTACTTTCCAGCTCGCCTGTTTGCTGCAGTCGTTCGTTGTTAAAAAGACTGTCGCTGTACTGCGAAAACTTTTGCTGCCACTTATAAGCGTTTTCAAAATCTTTCAGTCCGGCGTAATCATCTGCGATGCTGCC
Organism: Ferruginibacter sp.; assembly: GCA_025963635.1. Taxonomy (GTDB): domain Bacteria; phylum Bacteroidota; class Bacteroidia; order Chitinophagales; family Chitinophagaceae; genus Ferruginibacter. The sequence continues at coordinate 23,474 of JAOQAK010000104.1, read as the reverse complement.
TGCAGCTTCCACCACTACATTCATTGCCATTATTTTTAGGGCGATAGCAAGCCCTCCCGTATTGTACTCAATGGCTTGTCGGTAGTCTTTTTGCATGGCATATACGTTGCCAATATTGGTCATATTGGCGGCTATTAAAAACTGGTTACCGGTTGCCTCGCCAATGGCAAGCGATTTTTTGTAGTATTCTATGGCTTTGGCGTAATTACCCTGGTATTTATAAACAATGCCCAGGTTATTGTAGGTCATGGCAAGGTGTGGCTGGTCGCTTCGCCTGGTATAGATTGCGAGCGCTACTGTATATTCTCTAATGGCATCGCTGTATTTATTCAGGTATTGCTCATAAATAACGCCTTTGTTATTGGCACAATCCGCTATTACGGAGGAGTCTTTAATGGCAATGCCGATGGTTTCTGCCAGACTGTAATTTTCAAGGGCCTTCAGATAATCTTTTTGCTCTTCATACAATGCACCGGTGTTGATAAATGACCGTGCTACACCCGCCTGGTTACCTGTTGTTTCTGAAAGGGAAGCAGCCTGCTGGTAAAATTGTAGCGCTTCCGCCGACTTTCCCATCTGTGAATATACATGCCCAATATGATCGCATAAATTAATTAGCAACACCGTATCAGTATTTCGTTTAGCCGTGGTAAGACATTTTTCAAATACAGGCAAAGCGGCCTCGTACTCGCCTTTTTTATAAAGATCGATGGCAGCGGCAATAAGCGGCTGGTTAGTTTGTGCCAGCGATACCGGCATGCAATAAAACAGCAATAGGAGGCTAAGGTAAAGAGGTCGCATGTTAGAAAGGATTTATGGCTAATGTAATCTTTTAATAAGAGTTTTATCAAAATGACCTTAAACGCTCATTATTGAAAGCCCGCTACTACTTATTTCACATGTATGGCAGTAAAGCAATGTTTATCTTTAATGGATTATGATACCAATAATAATACTGGAAGATGATGATAAAATACGCAGCTACCTGGCAGCGTTGATAACCGGTTCCGGCAACTTTGAGCTGGTAGCGGATTTTGCGAATGCGGAGGCAGCCACCAGTTTTTTTGAGGATGGGTTGGGTGATAGGGTAGAGCTGGCATTAACAGATATTCAGCTTCCCGGTAAGTCGGGCATTGATTTTACTGCCTGGCTTAAACCTTTGCGGCCGGATATACAATTTATGGTGCTGAGTTCTTTTGATGATACCGATAATGTTTTTAAAGCCCTGAAGGCAGGCGCTTCCGGGTATATCTTGAAAAATACGCCACCCGCAAAACTGATAGAATCGCTACATGAATTGCGCCGGGGTGGTAGTCCCATGAGTAGCCAGATAGCAAGAAAAGTAGTGAGTGCTTTTCAGCAGGACATTACCTATATCGATGCCAAAGAGAATTTATCTGACCGGGAAAATGAAGTGTTGCTTTGGTTATCCAAAGGGTATAGTTATAAAGAAATTGCGGAAAAATTGTTTATCTCCATTGAAACTGTTCGTACCCATATCCGCAACATTTACGAAAAATTGCATGCAGGCAATAAACAGGAAGCGCTCAGAAAAGCAGGCCTTCGCTGATATTTATACATATCTCCATACTACTTTTTTCACATTTTTTTTAACGGGGCAATATCCGTCTTTTGTAAAAATCTTATTTATGTACAAAAGTATAACTGCAACTGTTTTGATGGTGTTATTCGCATCATCCCTTTTTGCCCAGGCAAACTTCCCGGTAACCTGGGACACTAAATTTCAAAATGATGCCGACTACTGGCGGTATTCAACCGATGATGGCAAGTATGTGATTGGGACTACCAAAAAAGCAGTAAGCGTACTAAACGGCGCAAACGGACAACCTGTCTGGAGCAAAACCTTTAGTGAAATGGCTGGTGTTAAGGAAGCCGCTTCACAAACCATCATGGAGGGCAGCGAAACGTTATTGTTCATCAGCAAACAAAAGGGTAACGATGAGTTATTTTGTGTGGATTTGAAAACAGGTAATAAGTTATGGAGCAACGATCAGTTTGACGGCATCAATATAAACAGCCTTATTTATATACAGGAAGCAGCCTGCTATGCGGTGACTCAAAAAAAGGGGCTCACTTTTATTGATGAAAAAACCGGTAAAGAAAAAGGATCGGTAGATGAGATAAAAGGAGTTATTGGCAGGTATGCCTACATTGCTGCTTCCAACCAGTTGCTGGTATTTGCTTACCAGGTAAATTCATTGAAGGCAATCGGCTCAGGATTTAAAAATCATTTGATTTGCATTGATCTCAATACCTATCAGCAAAAATGGAATACTACTATCAAGGGGGTAGTCGAAATAAAGAAGCTGGCCGGTAAAAGTTTCTCAATATTTGATTGGGCTACCGTTGGCATCAACAAAGGGATCGGCTCCGGTAATGTGCTGGTTGACTTACTGGTGAAAGGAGACAAGGCTTACATCATCATGAACGGACTGGAAGCTTTTGATCTTGCCACCGGTAATAAATTATGGGAAATGGATTTTGATCTTTCCCTTAATCGTGGCCTTGGCGGTGCCTCACAGTTGTACAATGCCGTGGCGTACCCGCTATTCACCAAAGACCATATATATATCGCGAGTTTTGAAAAAGGTCGTGACAAATCACTAAAAAAATATGATATACAAACGGGTAAAATGCTTTGGGAAACACCTATTGATGGCCGTAAAGTGATTATACCAGAACTGACACTAATTGGCGAAACGCTGGTAATGCAAATGGGTGGCTATGTTAACCTGCAGGGCGAAGACAACAGCGGCAGTTTCAGTAAATGGAAATGGCAGGGGCCTTTTGGATTGAAAGGATTTGATACAGAAACGGGTAAGCTGAAGTGGGAAACGGATAAATTTGATGACCGGGTTACCAATACGGTAATTACTGACAATGCCTTATTTGCTGCAGATGAAACAAGCTTGTATTCCATCAATCTTTCCACCGGTGAAAAATTGTTTACCGTAAAACTTAAGGAAGCTAAAGCGGGGAAGGCTCAATACCTTTTTACTTCGGGTAAGCATATAATGGTATTGGGAGAAAGTGGGCTCTCAGCATACAACTCAAAGGGTGTGGTGCAATATTCAGTGGCAGCAAAAGATGTTGAAATGAATGAATCGAACGAGTATGGTGATGATCTTTATTACATTGCCACGGAAGACGAAATGATTGCGATTGACCTGTCGACAGGCAAGGAAATTGGCCGTTACGAGTTTAAGAAGGGTTATGTATATGGCATTAAAAACAATGGCAGTGTTTTTATGCTATATAAAAATGAAAAGGTAACAAAGCATGCAGTAAAAAAAGCCTAAAGCCGCTTTGTAAACTCAACTATTAAAAGCACAACCGCTTCATAAAGCCGCAGGCGCAGGACAATGGCTGACTGGCACTGGAATGAGGCGTAGATGTATGTTGCATTTCCAAGGCCGGGCATTACTAAAAGAAGCACGATACTAAACCACTGGTTGTAAAAAGCCGGTGGTTTTTTATTTATCATCAATTTCGGGCGAACGATATTTTTATGCGGGCATTTGACTATAGCGAACTTTACAATGAAGTCCCTGCGATTAGTCATGATTGTATATTTAGAATAAACAGTTAATCGTTACTTTCAGTACCAGACGCAACACAATGCGCACTAACCAGTAAAATGCACTTTAAAATAGGGGTGAGAAGTTCGCAGGAAGATAGACTTTGGTTGGCTTTTCAGTGTTTTTGCATACACAAGCAAAAACTAAATTAAAACCAAGCTGACACTTTTCTTAATAGAAAAATAAATATCTTTTTAGTTAGTTTTTCCATAGCATTGTTGTCATCAATTTGAGATAATTCTTTAAAAGCCTTAAGTCCAACGTAAGATTTCAAAAGCCTTGTTTACAATTATTCTCCACAGGATTTGCTACGAAGATATAGTAGTGCCTTACCAAAGAAGAAATGTCTTTACATTGGCATGGCTTGTTTCTGCCAAGCCAAATGGATGTCATTTCATTTTAACCCCGATGCCCATAAAGCCTCACACTACTTATCTATACAAATTGGCGATTGTTCAGCGCAGAACTCACTGGTATCATAGCACAGCAAATTGCAGTAACAGATTGGCATGTATGGACCTTTATCATGACGAAAAGAAAAGAGTGGGATATTCCAACGAGAGTTGATCCCTGGATTATTGTGACTCAGTTTTCAAATTGCTTTCTTCTTAGCAGCCAAATCGTTCCAGCTATACCAGCTATAAAAATAATAATTGAAATATATTGAGCCTGGGTAAAACATATCCCTAAAAAACAATAGCGAGGATTGATTTTGATGAATTCGATCATGAACCGTTCTGCACCGTTGCAGAGAAGAAAAATAAAAAACATCAGTCCCGGGGTATGTATTTTATTTCTAACCATCCATAGGGTAGCAAACATCGCAAGGCATACAACCGATTCATATAAAGAAGTCGGGAACACCGGTTGGGTCAATACATTGCAATAGTTTTCTGCACAGCCTTCAATATATTTTCCTTCGTGTATCACATTATGTGGATAGCTGAAAGACCATATGTAATCAGGTGCCCATTTTAACCAGGATGGTTTTGATGCAAGATTAACTTTACCCCAATCGCCATCTCCAGATAAATGGCAGCCTATTCTTCCTGCGCCATAGGCAAGCATCATGCCCGGACTGCCGATATCAGCCGCCACCAAAAACGGGATTCCCATTTTTTTGGTTAGGTAGAAGAAAATACCAGCTCCAAAAATTAATCCGCCATAAAAGGTGAGGCCATTTAAGGAAGTGAAAAAGACAAGCGGCTGGCTGAAAAGCTGGCCAATATTTTCGAGTTTGGCAAACAGTATGGCACCAATGAAACCAATCGCTGCACACCATAGCAATAACCTGTCGGTAAGTTGGTGAGGATGAGTAATATGGTTTTCAATAGCTGGTTGTTTGGTTTTTACCAGGTAATAACTCAGTATCAAAAAAATTAAGCCGGTTATAAATCCGCCAATAATATTTCCACTCGCTGAAAAAAGTACACTTGCAGGCAACGCCATAAATTGATCGTAATGAAGAATGCCGAAGATGAGTTTATAACCAATTATAAAACCTGCAAGAAAGTAAATACCATGTACTAAGTAAACTGTTTGTTTTGAATAGGGCCTCTTCTTTTTAATGAAAGAATGTATATCGCCAAGTTGCTCCTTCCGGATAAATTCTTTTTTAAAAGCAATATAAGATAACCAAAATGAGAGCGCTACAAAAAAGCCAAATGTCTTTATGGGTAATGATATCGTTAGGCCCGTTAAATATTTTATTAAAGAAGATAAAGTAGGAAACATGTGTAAAATGGTTGGCAGGTCAATAACGATGTGCAGGTAACATTATGGTCGCACTTATTGATTTTTTATTTTATTCGATTGAATGTATTCAGCAGGTGTGATAGCAAATTGCTTTTGGAAATTGCGGACAAAAATTCTTACGGAACTATAGCCTACTACTTCCGCAACTGAGTTTAAGTCATGTGTTTCATCAGCAAGTAATTCCGCGGCCTTTTTTAATTTTGTCAGGTTGATCAGTTCATTTGGAGTTAAGTCAGAAATGGCTTTTACTTTTCTATAAAAGGTAGGCCGGCTCATATTTAGATATTTTGCCAGTTGCTCAACATCCAGCGATGGTTCCTGCAGGTGTTGCAGTATAATTCCGTTTAGTTTTTCTATAAACCTTTCATCTTCCCTGGTATGTGCAATGCTTTTAACATGCGCAAAAGGGGAATTGGCAAAATATTCTTTCACCTTATCGCGGTTTGCCAGCAGGTTAGCGATTTGCATTTTCAGGTGTTTTGGCGAAAAAGGTTTTTCAATATAAGCATCTGCTCCAAGCTCAAGCCCTTCCAATTTGGATTGAAGCGTGTCCTTTGCCGTGAGTAAAATAAACGGTAGGTGACTTAGTTCCACATCGGATTTTATTTGCCTGCATAATTCAAATCCATCCATCACCGGCATCATGATATCGCTTACGATCAGTTGCACCGTATTTACCTTCAGATAATCTAATGCCTGCAGTCCATCAAAGCTTTTTGCAATATCATAGGTCTCGATTAAATTGCTCGCAATAAAATCAAGAATTTCCTCATTGTCGTCGACTAACAGAATTATTGGCTTCATCATTGTGCAATGGCACAAGCTTTTGTTATCCTGCCTGTTTAGGATTTATGGGTAATGTTAATTTAAAAGTATTTATTTCTTTATCGGCAAAATCCATTGTCAGCAATCCACCGTGTATCTCCGCCAGTGACCGGGATAAAGTCAGGCCTATCCCGGTACCCGGTAATTTGGCGGTTTCTTTTGCCCGGTAAAAACTTTGGAAAATTATTTCCCTGCTATCAAAAGGTACAAGAAATCCGTCATTTTTAAATGTAATCGTATACATATCGTTATCCCCGGCAACTAATGAAACCTGCACCTCAGAACCTGCATACTTTACAGCATTGTCCCAAAGATTGCTCATGATTTTATTAAAGGCTTCCGCATCAATGTAGGCATAAAATGATTTAGGATAATCTATAGCGATGTTGATTTTCTTTTGTTCAGCCATTCCCTTAAAGCTTACGTAATGATCGTTTAATATTTCAGAGATATCTTCCTTTGAAAAATTCAAACGGAACCCATTCATTTCAACCTTTCTGAAATCAAGAAGCTGGCTGCTTAAATGAAGCAACCTGTCCGTATTCCTGTTCATAATTTCAAGACTTGGTTTTATCAAAGGCATTTCATCTGCCTTTTCCATGATATTCTCCATCGGTCCTTTTATCAATGTCAGTGGTGTGCGTATTTCGTGGGCCACATTTATAAAGAATTGAACTTTATCATTATAATTTTCTCTTTCCTTATCGAATTCCAGGCGTTCAAGTTTTCTCCGGGTTCTTTCTTTTGAACGATTAATAAAATGCCGGATGATAATATAGATGATCGAAACAGCCGCCATTGCATACAATGTATACGCCCACCAGGTTTTCCATTTTGGAGGCAAAATCCTGATGGTAAGAATTGCAGGTTTCCCGAAATTACCGGTTGTTCCTGTAAGCGCAGAAACTTTAAAAGTATAGGTTCCCGGGTCGAGTTCTGTAAAGTATGCCTTGCGGTTTGTTTCAAGATGTGTCCAGTCTTTATCAAGCCCTTCCATTTTGTAGACATACCTGATAGTACTTGGGGCGGTAAAACTCAAGGCCGCAAAATCAATACTGAACGATGATTTGGAATAAGGAAGAGTGATGTTTTTTGTGAAGGAAATTGAATTTTTTAAAGGTGAACCTTTTTCATTAATGGCTAATTCATTGTTATAAACCTGGAAGCCCGTAAGGAAAACAGGCGGTGAAAAATTGTTATTTTCAATCGAGTCGGGATAAAAAGTGATTAATCCTTTCACGCTGCCAAAATACATCTGGCCATTGGCATCTTTGTAACCGGAGCTATAGTTGAACTGATCGGTGAGTAACCCATAAGCTTTTGTGTACACTTTTATTTCCTTGCTTAGGGGTGAAAAACACACAAGACCTTTAGAAGTACTAACCCATAAGTTTTTTCTTTCATCTTGCAGTATTGAATAAATTACGTTAGATGGAAACCCATTTCTTGTTGTGTAACTTTCAAACCGGCCTGTCTTCTTTTCGTATTTGCATAAGCCTCCCTCCGTGGCGAACCAAAGCGTTCCATCAATGTCCTTAAAAATTCTATTGACCATGTTGCCAGGCAAGCTATCGGGGTTACCGGCTTCAAACATATGCTGGCCATTTCGCCCGGTTTTCCGATTGAAATAAATGATTCCATCTCCATAGGTTCCTGCCCAAATGGTGCCATCCTCGTCTTCACAAAGTGTTCTGTAGAAAACTTTTTTGACAGTCGTTATCAACTTAAAGTCATCTTCACCAGGTAGGTACTCATACAGGCCTTTATCGGTAGCAGCAATTACATCATTTGAGCGTGTTTTAAAAAGACAGTATATAAAGTTGCTTCCTATGGATGAATTGCCGGTATTGTAATGCCTTAGTTTTTTACCTGATTGCGCATCCAATACATCGAGCCCATGCAGATAGGTACCTACCCATACCTTGTTGTCTTTAACCAAAAGCCCATGGATGTTGGAATAGGAAACGCTCTTTTTATTGACTTCTGTGCTGAAGTTTTTGAATAGCCCGGTAACCGGGTCAAATTTGTTCAGCCCGGCATCTTCTGTACCAATCCATATATTTCCGTCGTTGTCATTACAAATTTCCCGAACTGCGTAGCCACTGATAGAATTGGTACCAGACTGAGGAAAATACTTTTTGAAGGTTACATATTGTTTTGGATAATAATTGATGCCACCGAAATAGGTTCCTGCCCAAATTCCACTTTCCCTGTCCTTACAAAGTGTATGAACGATATTATCAGAAAGCGAGTAGGGATCATTTTGTTGCCGCGTTAGGTTTTTGTACCTGCCGGTGTTAATGTCGAGTATGTAAATACCGGATTGGGTGGCGATCCAATATTCGTTTGTGGTAACGGCGATTATATCCCGTACAATGATTTCAGTTTTATCGGTATTAAAAGTGAGGAGGTCTTTGTAAGACAAATTCTTTATGTCAAAAGATTTTAATCCTTCATTGGAAGTTCCGATGAGTAATAACCCGGTGTTTGTATCGAAAATAGATTCAATCCATTTTGATACGGGATTACGGGATTTATCAAATAAATTGTATTCGGTAAACGTGTTTTTATTTTGGTTATAACGGGCAACGGTACCCGATGAAGTGGAGATCCAGAGCGTCTTATCTTTCATCAGGCAGTAAGCAGTTACCTCCTTCTCAATTTTAAAACTTGTTGAAATACCTGTTTTTTCATTATATCGGTAAAGTGTATATAAAGAAATATACCATATATCATTTCCAATTACTTTTAAATTCCTGATTGAATAGTTACCTGCAATTTTTAACTGGGTGAATTTTTCGGTGGTTTCATCATATTTATAAATTCCCTTTTCTGTGGCAACCCATATGTTGTTATTCTCATCCTCATAAAGCCCGGTAATGGCATTGCTTCCGATACTGTTTGTATCTTCGGGGTTGTTTCTGAACACCTTAAAGGACAGCCCGTCAAATCTATTCAGCCCATCCCTGGTTCCAAACCACATAAATCCATGGTGATCCTGAAGACTGCACATCACAGCATTATTGGATAATCCGTTTTCTACCTGGTAGTGTGTAAAGTAATAAGGCTGGCAAAAGGCAGGATGTATAGCGGTAATAATTAATATGGATAGCAAAGCAATAATCTCTTTCATACCGGTAAACATTCAATGAAAATACAACAAAGAGAATTTCATTTGGTTTTTCTATACTTAAAAATTTAAAATCAATAGGTCAAATCGGATGCGGAACATAATTGAGACGAATATGTAAAATATTGAAACAAAAAAACAGGATTATGAGCGAATAAATAATTCTTTTTGCAGTATCAACGAGTGCCGGTAAGAACTTTGTACGATGCTACTGTGTCAATTTGCTATAAACCAGGATGGTACATTAAAGAAATACAACATCAATTCACCAGGTGCAACGGAATAAAGCTAACGCAAACCGCATTGATATCAACCAAACCTTTATTGCTTGCTATGACTTATTCTTACCTGCCTGCTCTGCATAAAAGTACCGATATAAATAATTTAATTGCTTTTCATTGCTATACTTCAATTTATCTCACCAAACGATCCTTCCCATTGAGTTTACAATTGAACTCAATTTTTAATAAGAATTTCAAAACGATATGCAAAAAAAATTAATAATGAAAAAGGATAATTGCTTACATCTTGCCTGCATGCTACTGGCTATTTTACTCATAAGCTCCTGCAAAAAGGACGGGTTCCTCGATCAGACGGTTACATCGAGCTTAAATGAAGCCACTACTTTTTCTGACAGTGCCAATTCGATGGCTTTTCTCAATAATATATACACCAATATCGGGTTCGCTTCAGATCCACGCCGCTTTAGCGGTAACGGTTTTTCAGCCGGCTTGGATGCTTCTTCCGATGAAGCGGAAGGGCCTAATGCGGCTAGTGTAAATGGGTTTATACAATTTGCTACAGGTTCTGTAAATCCATCGATTGTTCCGGATGATGCCTGGAACATATCTTATTCCAATATCCGGTCGGTAAACCAGTTTTTAAAACATTTACCCACAATTCCTTTCACCGCCGCATTGAAAGCACAATCACAGGCAGAGGCGAGGTTTTTAAGAGCCTGGTATTACGCAATGATGCTGCAACACTACGGAGGGGTACCATTGATCGGGGATACTACTTATTCTTCTTCCGATATCATCAAGGCGAAAAGAAATACCTATAAGGAGTGTGTAGATTATATTTTATCTGAATGCAATTATGCAGCTGGTATTTTGCCCGCTACACAAACAGGGTCCTTATATGGCCGAATCAGTAAAGGCGCTTGTCTTGCTTTAAAATCCAGGGTATTGCTTTTCGCCGCAAGTCCGCTATTTAACAATGGGGGATTGGCTGGTAGCGGCGAGCTGGCCTCCATTGTTGCTTATCCCGATAAGGATGTGAACCGCTGGAAACTTGCTGCGGATGCTGCCAAGGAACTCATCCTTTTACACGCTTATGATTTGTATTATGATTCTACCAGCGTTGCGGGGCAAAAGGGCTATGGTTTTCAAAAGTTGTTTTTCCAGCGCTATACCACTGAATTTATTTTGTTGAGGATGATGGGGCAGAACAAGTACCTGGAATCCATGTGGGATGCACCATCACGAGGAGGAAGCGGCGGCCCTTTTCCCTACCAGGAATTAGTGGATGCTTTTCCAATGAGCAATGGTTTAGCCATCACAGATGCGGGCTCGGGATACAATCCCAATTTGCCTTATCAAAACAGGGACCCACGTTTGAATTATTCTATTATTCATGATTCAACCCTGAGAACAATTTTTGGCGCCAATCAACCCAGCCCATTATTGTTGTATACCAATACTGCTGTAACGCCTGCTGTTGCTGCCAGCGGTGATGCTGTGTATAAAGGAACCCCCACCGGGTTGTATATTTTTAAAATGATGGATCCTAATGTAATCAATAATAGTTTGAGTGAAAGCCCACGCTGCCTTCCATTGATCAGGTATGCAGAGATACTATTGAATTTTGCGGAGGCATCTAACGAGTTTGATGGTCCTGTTTCAGAAGTGTACCAGGCTGTGGAAGCTATCAGGAAGAGGGCAGGACTACGGCCTTATCAACTTCCTTCCGGTCTTACCAAAGATGCTATGCGCACTGTTATACAAAACGAAAGAAGACTTGAATTAGCCTTTGAAGGTCACCGCTTCTTTGATGTACGCCGGTGGATGATTGCAGAAGCGACCGAGAACATGCAAATGCGTGGAATTGAAGTGAAACGAGGTGCAACGGTTAGCTATAATAAATTCAATGTGCGGAAACACAACTTCACAAAGGCAATGTATTTGTGGCCAATCCCGCTGAAGGAAATAGCAAAATCTCCGGAGCTTTTACAAAATCCATTGTACTAATCATATACTTTATAAAATTCAACTCTTTAAACAGCCTGCTTATATGAAAAAGATAATAGGTACTTCAATAATCATTTTACTGCTTGTGAATTTTTCCTGCAAAAAGGAAAACACGGCCATCCCTCCCGAACCGGTAAAAACGATCAGCGGTAGCTGGAAAATAATTAAAGCGCTGCGAAACGGCACAGACCTCACCAACCGGTTTGATTTTTCTGCCTTTAGGATCAACTTTTCTGATAGCACTTACACGATCGAAAACCTTGTTCCCTTTATTGTAAGTAAAAATGGTAAATGGAATTTTGATGATCCTAAATATCCTTTCAAAATTTCCTTTACGGCGCAAAATAGTGTTGAAAAGGGCTCTACTATGTTGTATCCTGTGGTAGACGGTGTTCGCAACATCATTATCTCCTTTAGCCCAGGCTGTACGCTCAACACCTACCAGTACACGCTTCAAAAAGTCAATTAATTACCAGCATTGCTCATCAGAATAAAAACATACAAATGAAATCTTACAAATTGAAGAAATTTCATAATTACTTAGTTCGAATATTGGCTACAATGATTGTGGTTATCATTATCAGCTGTAGTATGACGATCGAGAGTGTGGTACAACCATCCAGCGTAAATGGTGGATCTGTACTACCCGTTACATTAAACGTTCAGGTAACTACCAATCAAAGCCAAACTTCTAAACTAATGATTGCCATGCTGGTGCCCAAATTGTGGAATGTAGCAAACAAGGCGAGCATCACTTTTACGAGCGATATTACTACAGGTGCACAGCCGATGACGGTGATCCCCATCAATTCACCTGCACCTAACGGCAATGGCCTTAACTGGCCCAATTACCTGGCTGCTAAGATTGGTAATGGCGGAAACCGCATTAACGATTGGGAATGGGTAGCCTTTTACTCTAATGCAGATTTTAGTTTGGGAGGAAACGTTACTGTTAATGCAACAGTTAGCATACGCATACCGGTTAGTAATGACAATATATCCTTCAAATTGGGCTACGTGGTTGCCAATAGTACTGACGGGTTAAGCGAGAGTAACCGGTACGGCTCTTTTTTCCCAGGTTGTTTTACTGTAAATGGTACCGGCGATCTCATTGACTTTTGTAATCCGCAGCTTGCTACTGTTGAGCCACGAACTGCTTCAGACAATGATATTATTACAATTGGTTTTGATGGCGGCGTTGCGGCCAACCTGTTAGAGAATGCATCGACGATTTATTTATGTGCAACTGGGATTACCACTTCGGGCACCAGGATTGATGTTTGCTCGCAGGTGGCAGCCAGCAAACTTAATTCGCTCGGGGCGGGCAGGTGGAACGTGGATATATGGCCGAGGAAGTTTTTCTCCCTTGCCGATAATCAGCAACTTGAAAAACTGGAATATTTCTTTACGGATGCAGCCGGCGCCAATAAAGTAGGCTATGGCGGAGGTAAGGCCCCTTTCCTCTACACTTTCAAATGCCAATAAGTTTACTAATTAGTTTACCATTCTTAAATATATTATCATGTTTCATAAATGTTTTAAAATAACGGGTACAGCTCTTGTGTTGTGGATAGCACTGCTGCTTCCAAAGGTTCATGCGCAAACAACCCCGGTACAAAATATTACTGTGAACGGGCAGGTGCTGGACGATTACAGCCGCCCTTTAAAAAATGTACTCATTTCGGTGAAAGGTACTTCCAGCAATACACTTACCAACGAAGCAGGAACGTATGAAATATCCGCACCGATTTTAAGCACCCTGGTCTATAATCATCCGGGGTTCGACGTCGTTGAAAGCAAAATAAAAAATAATAAAATCTTATCAATAAAATTGTCACCGGCTTATTTGCATTCCCCGGTAGTAGCTGATAGCGGGGTTGTAACCCAGGAGAAGGTGAACCTGTTATATGGTAGTACAACAGCTGATAAATTATTGGGTTCTGTTGCAACGATTTACAGCAACCAGTTAAGTACAACGCCTGCAACTTTGTACGCATATGCTTTGCCTGGCCGCCTTGCAGGGCTCAGTGTAAATCAAACCAGCGGCTTTTATACGCCGAAGAGCAGCTCATTAACGGACGTGGATATTTTTGTGGGCAATATTCCAAAAAACAACAGTGGTACCGGGCCGAGTGATAACACAGAATTCAATATCCAGCTAAGAGGGCATGGGGCCAGTTTGGGACAGTCGCCAATAACGATCGTGGATGGAGTGCAGCGGGAAATTTATTCCCTCGATCCTGAAAGTATTGAATCTGTTTCTATTTTAAAAGATGCCTTATCTACCATTTTATTGGGTCAAAACAGTTCAAGAGGCGCATTGCTGGTAACTACTAAAATCCCTCAGCAAGGTGCTCCGCATCTTTCCTTTACTGCTGAAACTGGTACACAGTCTTCACTGGGGCTGCCAACGCCTTTGCCAGCCTATAAATACGCCTACCTGTTAAACGAAGCGCTGTTAAATGATGGAAGAAATGCCGCCTATACCGCAGCAGATTTTAATGCCTACAGGAACGGAACAGATCCCATTGGGCACCCCGATGTTAACTGGTATAATACGGTCATCAATAAAAATCCATTGTTGTCGAGGTATAACCTTAATGTGAATGGCGGAGGCAGTATGGCCCGCTACATAATATCGCTCAGTTACCTCAGCCAGGATGGCCTTTTTAAAACAGATGCAGCCAACACCTACAATACCAATAACCAGTTAAAACGTTATCTCATTAATTCAAAAGTGGAGATAGATGTAAATAAGAACTTCAATATCGGCCTGCAATTATTTGGCCGGCTGCAACAAGGCAATCAGCCAGGTGCAGGTTCAGCCGCTATACTAAGTAATTTGCTAAGCACTCCCAATAATGCCTATGCAGTTTTTAACCCCGATGGATCCTATGGAGGCAATGCCAACTACAAAACAAACTTGTTGTCCATGGTGCAAAATTCAGGGTACATGAACGACAATGCAAAGGATGTAATGGCCAACCTGGATCTAACTTACCGTTTCGATAACTGGGTGAAGGGCCTATGGGTTAAAGCCAAAGGAAATGTTTCTGTACAAAATGCATCACTCATCAATCGCAGCAAGCAGGCTCCCGTATATAACCTGGCCGTTTCTGCAACAGGAGATTCTACATACAACCGTTTTGGTAACATCGTCAACCAGGTAAATACCTTTACTTCCACCTCCTGGGCCAGGTATGTATTTGCCCAGGTATCTCTTGGGTACGATAAAAAAATAGGCAATCATAATTTTAGCACCATGTTGCTCTATGATAAAAAAACTACTTTACTCAACTATGATATCCCTTCTGCTTTAACCAACTATGCAGGAAAATTAAGCTATGATTACAATGGTAAATATTTTGCAGAAGGAGCATTGAATTACAGTGGATACGACCGGTACAAGCCAGGCAGCCAGTTTGGTTTGTTTTATGCAGGCGGCCTCGGGTGGAACATTGCCAAAGAATATTTCATCAGCGAAAATGCCAAATGGATTAACCTGTTGAAGCTAAGGGCAACCTACGGCAGAACAGGCAATGCCAATATTGATAACTACGGGTATTTTGTTTACAGGGATTATTACCAGGGAGTGGCCGGTACTTACGGCATGGGAAGTGCTTATCCCAACTCAGGAGGGTTATCAGAAAATGGTACGCCCGGCAGCCAGGTATTACGCAATGTAAATGCCACATGGGAAAAAGCCAACAAACTGGATGTCGGCCTGGATATTTCTTTATTCAGCGATCACCTGCAGTTTACAGCAGATTATTACCACGAAAGATATTTTGATGTACTGCAAAAGCGTGGCAGATCCATTGAACTGATCGGGCAGGGCTATCCCGCAGAGAATATTGCCATCGATGTTTACAAGGGAACGGAGTTGACTGCCACCTACCAAAATAACTATAAAAATCTAAACTATTTTATTACAGCGAACGCCGCGTTCCAGGCATCGGAAGTTGTTTTTATGGATGAGCAATTTCAAAAATACGAATGGAATAAGCAAACCGGTCATCCTGTTGGTCAACGCTACGGATTAATTGCCGATGGGTTTTTCCAGACAGCTGCGGAAGTAAATGGCGCAGCAACCATCGTTGGGTATACGCCGCATGTGGGTGATTTTAAATACAAAGACCTGAATGCAGACGGAGTCATTGATCAGTTAGATATATCGCCGGTAGGCAAAGAAAAACCCATCATCTATTATGGGCTTACTGTTGGCTTCAGTTACAAGGGTTTTGCTGTAAGCGGGTTATTGCAGGGGGTTCAAAACAGGGAAATGTATGTAAACAACGGCTACCTGGATGCGGGCTTCCAGGGGCAGAACAATGGGTTTTCACAGGCATACGAACAAAGCCTTGGAAGATGGATACCTGAAAATGCCGCGATTGCAAATTATCCAAGATTAACGGCCGGGGGAAGCGGGTATAATTATAACCCGATGTTTACTTCCAACTCCTACTTTCTTAAAGATGGTAACTACTTCCGGTTAAAGAATGTGAATGTAGAATACAATCTTCCTTATAACTGGATTAAGAAATACAAAGTGGCAGGCATAAAGTTTTTTGTCAACGGACAGAACCTGCTTACCTGGTCGGCATATGACCTGGGCGACCCCGAAGTACTGTTGCCGAATTACCCGATACAGCGTGTAATCAATGCCGGTATCAACATCAAATTATAGTTAGCTAAAGTAAAAATAAAAACATGACAACTTATTTTCGAATACTGGTAGCCGCTATTACCCTTTCTGTAGCTGGTTTATCATCTTGCAAAAAGGCATACGAAAGCGAGCCGCTGGGGCAACAAATATCGCCGGAGATCGCTTTTGATCCGCATGATTCTGCCGGTGTGTATGCCATGAGATATCTGTTGACCACTTACACAGAAGCGTTACCGAATAATCATAACCGCATTGGTAACAGCTACCTCGATGCGGCTTCTGATGACGCAATATCTTCCCAGTCGGGAATTCCGGAGGTGCAAAAAATTGTTACCGGTGCTTATACTTCAGTTGCTACGAATGGAGACAATGTATGGTCCAAATATTATACCGCCATTAGAGACGCTACCGTTTTTTCGGTCAATATTAATCGGGTGCCCATGAAAGAATTATTGCCGAACGGTAAATCTGCCAGAGCCGCATACCGCTCTGAAGCAAGATTTTTGAGAGCCTTCCTGTATTTTGAATTGATCAAACGATACGGGGGCGTACCATTGTTGGGCGATACGATTCGTGGCCTTAACGATAACATCCAGTTACCAAGGAGTTCATTTGCAGACTGTGTAACCTTCATCGTAAATGAATGCAATGATATCAAAGACAGCTTACGCACAGCCGACATGGTAAACGCTACAACCTATGGAAGAATAACGAAAGGTGCTGCAATGGCATTGAAAGCAAAGGTGCTGCTATATGCTGCAAGTCCTTTGTACAATGGCGGAAATATTGATCCCGCTAATCCCCTTACCGGCTACCTGTCTGCAGACAACAACCGCTGGAAGTTAGCGGCTGATGCGGCTAAAGAGTTGATAGATTTGGGCGCCTACAACCTGATGCCTTCGTTTACGAGCGTATTCATTACACAAGCAAAACCGGTAGGTACCAATACTGAGACCATCTTCTGGCGCCAGAACGGAACCAATACTTCTGTTGAAACCAATAATGGACCAGTTGGCTTTTCCTCTGCCGGCGCCAACGGCCTCACAAGTCCAACACAAAACCTGGTGGATGCTTTTACAACCGATCAAGGAAAAACCATTACAGATATTTCTTCTAATTACAACCCGAATGACCTATATAGTCACCGTGATCCAAGATTGGCAAATACCATTTTTTACAATGGAGCAATGTGGCTCAACCGGGCAGTGGAAACCTTTGAAGGTGGCCAGGATAAACCTGGTGGTACGTTGCAGCAAACCAAAACCAGTTACTACATGCGTAAGTTCATGGGGAATTTTGAAGCAGTAAATGGCAGCCCGGTGTATTCCAATACAGTGCATGATTTTATCTACTTCCGGTATGCAGAAGTGTTGTTGAATTATGCGGAAGCATTGAATGAATTCAGCGGGCCGTCGACCGGCGTTTACCAGGTAATTTATGATCTCAGAAAAAGGGCGGGCATTATCGCCGGGGCAAACAATAATTATGGTGTTGCGGCCGGCCTTACTAAAGATGAAATGCGTAAAATAATACAAAATGAAAGGCATGTGGAACTTGCTTTTGAGGAACACCGTTTCTTTGACATCCGCAGGTCGAAGATAGCCGGCGATGTCTTTGCAAAACCGCTAAAAGGTCTTACGATTCAAAAATCAAGCGGCGGCCAGATCAATTATAACCCCGTGAATGTATTAACTCCCGTGTTCCGGAATCCGCAAATGTACTTTTACCCGATACCATATAACGAAGTGATTAAAAATTCACAAATGGTTCAAAATCCTCAATGGTAATTCAATGCATTCAATCATTATTCAACCTAATTTTTACCAGTTAACTTTTTGGTCATGAAAAAAATATTTGTCCTTTTTTGTTTCATCGCAACCTTTTTGCCGGGCGGATTGCAGGCGCAGCGAAAAGTGGTTACAGGAGTTGTTAAAGATCCTTCCGGGCCGATTGAAGCAGCCACGATTGTAGAAAAAGGTGTCGTAGGAAATGAAACGATTTCATCGTCAACGGGTAAGTTTTCGATCTCATTGAAAGGCACATCAGGGATCATCATTGTTTCGGTTGTAAATTACCAGAAGCAGGAAATAAATGTAAAAAATGAAAACCGTATTGAAGTCAATATGCGTACTTCCACGTCCAGCATGGATGAAGTGGTAATTGTTGGATACGGTAAGAAAAAACGCATCACCAACACAGGCGCGGTAAGTTCCGTAAAAGGTGCTGATATCAGGTATGTACCTGCATCGAATGTACAAAATGCACTTGTTGGAAAGATGCCGGGTTTTTTTGCTCAGCAACGCTCAGGGCAGCCGGGAAAGGATGCATCGGATTATTTTATTCGTGGTGTGAGTTCGCTGAATGCTGCAGGCAATAAGCCGCTGATTATTGTAGATGATATTGAATATACTTATGAACAACTGGCACAGATCAACGTAAATGAAATTGAAAATATTTCTATTTTAAAAGATGCATCTACCACCGCCATCTTTGGTATCAAAGGAGCAAATGGTGTATTGGTGGTTACCACAAGAAGAGGCACAGGCGGAAGGCCAAAATTTAATTTACGTGCTGAAGCTGGCTTGCAAACACCGGTACGTACGCCGAAATTTCTGGATGCTTATAATACTGCTGTATTGGTAAATGAAGCAAATGTCAACGACGGATTAACACCTCTATTTAACCAAAATGATCTTGATCTTTTTAAGAATGGTAAGGATCCATATGGTCACCCGAATGTAAACTGGTACGAGCAAATCAATAAACCTTATTCCCTTCAGGCCAATACCAACCTGGATATTTCGGGAGGTACCCAAACAGTAAAATATTTTATTTCGGCAGGTGCATTTACGCAAAATGGTGGTATCCGCGATTTCTCTACAAACTCGGATGGTGTGAACAGCAACTACTTTTACAAGCGTTACAATATTCGTTCAAACCTCGATATACAGGCTACCAAAAATTTTGCCCTCAGGTTGGATGTAACGAGCCGCTTTGGTGATATCAACCAGCCCTATGGCCAAAATGTGATTGGAAGCTTATTTAATTTTGCAGAAGTGCATCCTTACTCTGCTCCCTTCTTAAATCCGGATGGCAGCTATGCATATTATTCGGATACCAGGGCCCAGCGGCCAACCATCAATGCAATTTTACAAACAAAAGGTTATTCACGCCAGCGAAGAACAGACTTCAATGTACTGTTTGGATTTACTGAAAAACTGGATGACCTCACCCAGGGGCTTTCACTCATAGGCCGGGTTGCTTATGCGGGTGTGGAACAAAATACGCTCAATCTTTTTCGCGGTACGCCGCCTTCTTATTTATACGATCCTCTTTCCAAAAGCTATAGTTTGAATACCGGCGTAAATTCCGGTGGGTACACCATGACAGAATACCGCACGATCGGAAATACGGACATCAGCAATCAAAGGATCAATGCACAGGTGTATTTAAACTATGACAGAACATTTGGATCGCACCATTTTAGCTCCCTGCTTTTATTTAACCAGCAAAGCTACCGGGTAGATTATGAGGCCGGCATTTTCGGATCCACCCAGGCGCAGGTGCCGCAAAAGTTCCGTGGTTATTCTTTAAAAGTTGGGTACGATTATAAACAGAAATACCTGTTTGATATCAATGCCGCCTATAACGGATCAGATCGCTTTCAGGCAAGCAAAAGAAATGGACTTTTTCCAGCAATAGGCATTGGCTGGAACCTTGCTAAAGAAAAGTTCTTCAGTAATCATCTTCCCGTATTTAGCCTGTTTAAATTAAGAAGTTCCTACGGTATTGTAGGCTCCGATGTGGCACCCGGCGACCAGTACCTGTACAACCAGGTGTATGTACTGGGTGGTGGTTATAACTTCGGACAAAATAACCAGCCCGTTGGCACAGTCTATGAAGGATCATTGGGTAACAGAGACGTTACCTGGGAGAAAGCGAAGAAGTTCGACGCAGGACTTGATATGAATTTATGGCACGATAAAATTTCGGTCAGTATAGATTATTTCCACGACCGCCGGTATGATCAGTTAGTGACCAGGCAAGACATTCCTCAAATCCTGGGCATCGGTGTTTCACCCAGCAACGTAGCCATTACCATCAACAGGGGCTTCGACGGCCAAATAAGCTACCAGGATAAAGTGGGTAAAGTGCAATACAGCATGGGCCTTGTTTTTTCAATTGCCCGCAACAAAATTATTTACCAGGCAGAAGCCCAGCAACGCTATCCATGGCTCAGCAAAACAGGTTTGCCGATTGATCAGCCTTTTGGATATAATTTTGTTGGATTCTACACCGAAAAAGAAGTGGCAGATATAGCAGTAGCCAAACCCCTGGGTACCATCCACGCAGGTGATATCAAGTATAGAGACATCAATGCAGATGGCGTAATCGATCAAAGCGATATCACCCCGATCGGCAGGCCCAATCTTCCAAATACAACCATTGGAGCTCCACTAAAAATAACTTACCTGGGCTTTGATTTGAGTGTGATGTTCCAGGGAGCTTTTGGATATAGCCTCGGATTGAAAGGAAATGCAATCGAACCATTCCAAAGCCAGTTTCAACCACTACATCAGCAACGCTGGACGGACGCAACCGCTGCTACGGCACAGTTTCCGCGGTTAACAACCAATCCTACCACTGTAAATAGTCCTTCTGCATACATGTCGGATTTCTGGTTGATCGATGCGCATTATATCCGGTTAAAAACAGTTGAGTTAAGCTACCAGTTGTCCTCAAAAGTTTTGCCCTTTAAGATTAACAATGCCCGCTTGTACCTGAGTGCTTACAATATGGCTACCTGGAGCAATGTCACAAAAAAATACCAGCAGGATCCGGAAGTAAGTTCTAACAGTGCGGGCGATTCATACCTCAACCAAAAGGTGATCAATCTTGGATTGCAGGTTGGGTTTTAAAATATAACAGCATCTATAAATAGTTAGTTCAAAGTAAGCAGCAATCAATCGTAAGTGAATGGCCGGTTGCAATATATTGGCCATTCATCTTTTAAACTTTCTTTATTAATTTTTTCGCCAGTTGTTTACAGGTATTGTTTACCGGCATCGGTTTTTTATGGCAGCGACATTGGCGACGCTCCATTCAAAATCAGCTTTTCATGGCAATAGCTTTGGAGACTTTTTTAGTTGAGTAATATTTATCTGAAATTAAATAAGATATTCTGAAAACAGGGCTTACCGATCTGCATCATCCGATCATTTAAATGGAGCCACTGTTCGATTTCCTTCACCAGTAACCGGGTTAGCCGCCTCTTTTGGTTCGGTACCGACGAAGTCGGTATTCAAAAAATGCGTAGAGACGTTATGCATACCGTCTCTACGTTTTTTGAAAGAAGCAAAAGCAGCGGCGTTCCGGTTACGCAGCCCCGCCGGCTGGGGAGGCGAAAACAACAAATTTAATAGACCAACTATTACTAAAGGCTTTGAGAATTTATCAACGTCATTCAATGGGCTTAATTAAACGTCATTGATTTCGCATTAATTATCCATTTGTAGCCACATGAAATTATTTATTTATATCCTTTTAATCTCGGTTTGTTTATCAAAAACAAGTAAGGTTTCATTTATCCGAAGTCAGGGAAATGAAACACCTGGGGTTTACAAGGATACCATTGTAACCGGTTTTTTTAAACGAACCACCGGGTGCATCGCGGGCGACGGCGGTTATTCTGTGCCGCTTACTAATAACAGGGTGATGTGGTTAATGGGAGATAGCCATATAGATGATTATAATGCTACAACCGCAACCGTTCCCTGCCTCTTCCAGGTAAGAAACACTGCATTGCTGCAACCATTAAACGACTGGAACAATAAGCATACCTCAACTTTAACAGGCACGGTGGAGGGCCTCAAAAGTTTTCTGAAAAATCAGCCGAATGATAGTTTTTTTATCTGGCCCGGGGCGGGCATCGTACTAAAAAACACGCTATATGTGTACTGCAATAGTCTAAAAAATAGCGGAACCGGCGCTTTTGGATTTGCTGCAGGCGGCAATGATCTAATGGCTCAAATAAATTTGCAGGGATTAAAGACAAAGGTATACAACCTGTTGCCGGATTTTGAGGGAATAAACTTTGGTGTGGGATTTATAAAAGATGCACAAAGCAAATGGGTATACGCATACGGTCAAAAGTATATCCCCTCCAAAATGGAATGTGATCTTTATGTAGCCCGTTTTACTATAGATAATCCCTTATCGGGATGGCAGTTCTGGGATGGCAGCACATGGAAAAGTATGGTAAGGAATGCAACCATCATTGCCAGGCAAACCGGCGTGTCTGGAACCTTTCATATCAGCAGGATCAACAATAAAATTCTACTGCTAAGCTCGCAACTGAGCATCAACTGCGATTCGGGAACGGAGATATATAGTGCGACTGCCCACAATTTCTATGGTCCTTTTACAGAGCGGAAAATGATCTATGCGATTGAAGAAAGGTTGGAGGGGCATTCTCCTTTTTTCTATGCGGTGATCGCACATCCTGAATACATCAACAATAAAAATGAATTGCTGGTCACCTATGCCATTAACGGCTATGGAACGTGTGTGCCTGATTGTAACAGCAACAGGATGGATCCCGAAGTGTATCGCTTACAAGCAATCAGGGTGCCCTGCAGCATATTTAATTAAATGGTTATTATAAAATTATAGATGACGAAGTACAAACGGAGCGGGAGTGAAATGGCGGTTATCCTGCTGGCATTTCTTATGTATACAGTGCCCTGTTTATCACAAAATGTTTATTTCATCGATGGATATCACGGAGGTGTGTATGGGCATTATCCAAAACAATATACCGGGTTTATCAATGAGGCATTAGACAAAAATCCCAACTGGAAAATAAACCTGGAAATTGAACCCGAAACCTGGGACACGGTGCAGGTAAATGAGCCGGACAATTACCACATCTTCAAAAATTATTTTTCCGATCAGTCATTCAGCGGAAGGCTTGAATATGTAAACCCTGCTTACGGGCAGGGCTACCTGTATAATATCAACGGCGAAAGCATTATCCGCCAGTTTTATTATGGCATTAAAAAACTGAGAACCCATTTTCCCGGTTCTGTATTCACCACCTATTCGTCGGAAGAGCCTTGTTTTACAAGTGCCCTTCCGCAAATATTAACGTCCTTTGGCTTTAGTTATGCATCCCTCAAAAATCCCAATACCTGCTGGGGCGGCTACACGAGCGCTTTTGGGGGTGAACTGGTAAACTGGGTGGGGCCGGA
>JAOQAK010000082.1 GCA_025963635.1 Ferruginibacter sp. | reverse complement strand
AAATGCTGCGACAAAAATGAATTGACGCAACCTCCTCACCTCCCGCACAAACCAGCAACAGACTTTGCCAGGGAAAAATGAAGAAGAAGAAATCATTATTCTTGCCTATGGTAAATAGTACTCAAACTAGCAGGGTACAAGAACCCTCCTTCGGAGGGCAGGGAGGCCTTCTTCCCAGCAACGTCTCCTCACCGGCTAGTGTGTAAGCCAGGGACGTTGCGTATTCGGAGCAAGATTTTTTCATTTGCGAATGCTGCGACAAAAATGAATTGGTGCCAACTTCCTCAGCTACGGTGCTCGTTCATTGAGAGACATTGCTGGGAAGATGTTCGCTAATCCCCGCTGACCGACGCAACGTTCTCACCTCCCGCACAAACCCAGCGAGACGTTGCCAGGAAGAAGAAGGAAGCTCTATTTATACCTATTGTAAATAGTATTCAAACTACCAGGGTACAAGAACCCTCCTTTGGAGGGCAGGGAGGCTTCAAACCTGCTTAATAAAGTTTATTCATTTTTCTTCCATTATCCTGTTAAACATTTTAAAACATTTACAGTGTAAATCCTTGTCCAACGTTTTATTATGGTACTTTTGGCGCTGATAAAATTTTACGTATGAGCATTGGTTTGATTATTTTCCTTGTAGCCGCAATCGGCTGGCATATTGGTATGTACGGGATGTTTAAGAAAGCAGGCATAACACCCTGGAAAGCTTTGATCCCATTTTACAATACCTGGTGTATTGTTGAAAAGATGAAATTGAAAAAGTGCTGGTTTTTCTTTCAGCTGATTCCTATTGCCGGGCAGTTTGTTACCATCTGGATCACGATAAAATTTGTTGAACATTTTGGCCGTTTCGGATTCTGGCACCATGCACTTACCGTTTTGTTACCATTTATATATTTTCCTTACTTAGGTTTTTCTGATAATGAAAGATACGCCGGCGAACTGGTGGTAAACAATTACAAAAAATCTGCTGCCAGGGAATGGATCGATGCAGCGGCATTTGCAGTGGTAGCAGCCACCCTCATCCGCACTTTTATATTTGAGGCGTATACCATCCCTACACCTTCAATGGAAAAAACACTGCTCGTAAATGATTTTTTATTCGTTAGTAAATCTGCTTATGGACCAAGGATACCCAACACGCCCCTTGCAATGCCCTTTGTTCATCATACCATACCCGGACTGAATATCAAGTCCTATTCCGAATGGCTGCATGTTCCCTACACAAGGTGGTTTGCAAGACCTGTGAAAAGAAATGATGCCGTGGTATTTAATTTCCCGGCCAACGATACATTGATCAATGATGAAGAGAATTTTGGCTCCAAGCGAACCTATTACCAGGCCATCAGGGAAATGGGGCGTGACCGGGTTTGGCAAAATTTCGGTGACCTGATCATCACCCGGCCGGTAGACAAACAGGAAAATTTTATCAAACGTTGCGTGGCCATTGCGGGGGATAAAATTGAAATAAGAAATACGGTAATCTATATCAATGATGTGGCACAGCCGTTTCCAAAAGAATCGGAACTCTATTATACAGTTCAAACGAGTAGTCCGCTGGATGAAGAAGAGTTGCAATCCTTTGGTATCCATACCGACCCCGAATTGCAGGAAACCATGTCTTTTGGCAGCGGGATATACAGGATCAATATGACGCCGGGGGAAATGAAGAAAGTGGCGGCGTTAAAGAACGTGATGAAGGTAGAGCCTACCCTGAACCCGGTAAGCAGCGAATTGTATCCTTATTATGATACGGCTGTTCATTGGAGCGTGGATAATTACGGACCTCTCTGGATTCCGAAAAAAGGGGTCTCCATTCCGCTGACCGCCGATAACTATATCCGTTATGAACGTTGTATAAGAACTTACGAAGGAAATGACCTGGAAAACCGGGGAGGTAAAATATTTCTGAATGGCGCGCCGGCTACCAGCTATACATTCAAAATGAATTATTACTGGCTGATGGGCGACAATCGCCACAACTCACTCGACAGCCGCTATTGGGGTTTTGTACCCGAAGATCACGTGGTAGGAAAGGCTTCGCTGGTATGGTTTAGCTGGGAAAAAGGCCCCCGCTGGAAAAGAATATTTAGTGTGATAAGATAGTTTGATTACCTGTGTAAAATGGGTGAGTCACTCCTGAAGAGTGACTCACCCATTTTACACAGGTTCGGTTCTCCTCCTGGCAATAGCGGGAGGTTTTTTTATCTTATGTATTAAACGACATTAATAAATTGTGCTATAATATTGTTTTGACATGCTTACCTTGTAAACAAAAGATTGGAAAAACATGACACAAAAAGAGATTCATTTTTCCGTGGAAGTGTACAAGGATGTGGAAGAGTTGACGACTGAAGATGCGGCCCTGTTAACTGCCGCCCGTAAGGTTACTGAACATGCCTACGCACCCTATTCAAACTTTTTAGTAGGAGCCGTTGCCAGTTTGGCAAATGGTGAAACGATATCCGGTACCAACCAGGAAAATGCCTCTTACCCCGTAGGTATTTGTGCAGAGAGGGTGTTGCTTTCCTGCATTGCTTCTCAATACCCCGGTGTGGCAGTCAATGCCATTGCAATCAGTTATGACAATCCTAAGGGAGAAAGCGATCACCCGATCTCACCCTGTGGTATTTGCCGGCAAACCCTTGCGGAGTATGAAGAACGAGTGAAGCAGCCGATCAGGCTCATCATGAGCGGAATGAAAGGAGAGGTGTTTATAGTAGAAAAAGCCCGGCAATTGCTTCCACTTTCCTTTAGTGCAAGTGATCTTGTTTAAAGGCAGGAGTTTTACAGATCAAACAGCTTTTGAACCCCGTTCGCAAATTTTCCTTCATGCTCCAGCAGCCATTTTTTTCGCCACAGGTCGCCGCCATAACCGGTTAAACTTCCATTACTTCCAATTACACGATGACAGGGAACAATGATGCTGATGGCATTGCTTCCGTTAGCCGTGCCTGCAGCCCTGATCGCTTTTACATTACCAATACGTTTTGACAGTTCAAGATAGCTGATCGTTCTCCCATACGGGATTTCGCACAGCGCTGTCCAAACCGTTTGCTGAAATGCAGATCCTTGCTGTTGGAGTGGCAAATCGAAATGCATTCTTTTTCCCTCAAAATATTCTTTCAATTGCATGGTGCATGCGGTTAGCAGGGGATGGCCCGGATGCTGCGTTTCCATTGTTTCCATCGGGTTAGCAGGGTGTTTCAATGTGTGTGCAAACAACACTGCGCTGATAGCATCGCCGGTAGTTCTTATTTCAATAAGCCCTACCGGTGAGCTGAAAAATGAATTTAGTATCGGCATTAAAAATATATTGAAAAATTTGGATGAATGTTTGTTGAATTGGACAAAATACAATTTCTTTGAACAGGAAACATAGATAAACATGAATACGATTAAAAGCGAAAGTAAATTTATAGCAAAAGCAATGAACGCCATTGCCGATCCCTGCCGCTTATCTATTCTGCAGGAAATTTATCGGAGAGGGGAGATCTGTTGTGGGGATGTACAGGGACTTACCGGGCTTTCACAACCCACCTGCTCACATCATATCAGGCTGTTATCGGATAGTGAACTGATAGAATGCAGGAAAGAGGGCCGCAATCATTTTTTTACCCTGAACAAAAATAATTTCAAAAAAGTAAGTTCGTTTTTGGAGAAATTTCACCAGGAAGAGGCGTGAGAGGGTTGAATGGTGAAAGGTGCAAGTTGAAGGTTGAAAGTTGAAAGTTGAAAGTTGAAAGTTGAAAGTTGAATTGATTTCTGTTTTACAAGATAGGGCGGAAAGCTTGTACTTATGTAGTGCTGTGTTTTATTTTTCAATGGATTAAAATCCATTGTTACAAGATGGATCGAGCCTACGGCTCTGTGGTTTTCGGAATGGTTCCGATTCAGCATTGACCAATTCTCCGTCTCTGCCGCACAATTTCCATCTGAAATATATGTTGTAATAACAAGTGAAAAGTTTGCAAGGAATATCCAGCTCCGATTACGAGGGTCAAATGCCCGATGACCGGTCGGCCATCAAATTTTTTTCAATGTTGTGACAAAATTATACACTTTCCCGGGCGAGTCGCTTCACAACTTAAACTCCAATTCAAAAGACTAAGGACGCCGTAATGGGGGCGTGAATTAATATTTGCCGGTGATATAAACTATCCTCATACAATAAAACATTATTTTATAGTCTCCGCCAGAATTTTCATCTCGCATATTGTTTATTAATCACAACCGAAAATTTGCCGACAACATTCCCTCTCCTGTTACATCGAGCCCTTCACGACAAGTCTTTTGAACTGTAAGCGTCAACAGTGAAGAGACTCCCCGGGGAAGCCGGCATTAAAAGATGAACGGGCAGAAATTCATTTATTGATATCGAAGTGATATAAACTATTGATGAAACAAGAACGATTCAATGCCATTTAGTGTTGTATGTTCCGTAGGAACATTTGGTAGGTAGAAAGAAAACCGGGATGGAAGGAGGAGACTCGCAGGGGAAGCCGGTGTAAAGGTGAATGGGCAGCCAAATCATTTATTTAGTTGATATAAATGGGATATAAAATATTGATGAAACAAGAACGATTCAATGCCACTTAGTGTTGTATGTTCCATAGGAACATTTGGTAGGTAGAAAAAGAACACCGATTGGAAAAGCGTTCCATAGGAATGCATGGTGCTCAACGGGAATAGCACAAAACGTTCCAATGGAATATTATACCTTTTTATTTTTTCTTCACATCCATTCACCCCACTTTACTTCCATTTTTTACAACCTGCGTTGGCTCCAGCAACACCACTTCCTTGTTTTCATTGTACACCCCCAACACGAGGCATTCGCTGAAGAAGTTGGCGATCTGTTTAGGTGGAAAATTGATTACCGCAATCACCTGTTTGCCAATAAGCTCCCCGGCAGAATACAATTGAGTGATTTGTGCGGAAGACCTTTTTATTCCGGCTTCCCCAAAATCGATGGTGAGTTGGTAGGCTGGCTGTTTTGCATTCGGGAAATCCTTTGCGGTAAGGATGGTACCCGCCCTGATATCAATTTTTTCAAAATCATTCCAGCTGATCATATGGGGGTAATTTGAAGCACGGCATCCGTGTTGATCCTGCCGAAAATATGAGGAAATTCTTCATTCACTGATGTGGCCCATTCGTATTTCAATGGCGCAGTCAGCTTACTTTCATCAATGTGCAATAATACCAGCCCTGTTTGGTTTGGATAATATCTTTCTAAAACACCCTTTACCTGGTGTTGCCTGCTGGCATGAATGAACCCTTCAGCAGCAAGTGAATCAGTTTCAAAAAACCCGGTAGCCAAAGCTTCTGCCCAGCGCTTGCCGGCTGCTACGTGATAGATCATTCTTCTATTAATTTAGCAAGGGAAGTGAGCTCATCCATTTTGTAACGGTTGCGGTCTGTATCAAAACACTTACTTAGTTCTTCCAGTAAAAAAGCGATGATGCGCTTATTACTTAATTGCCTGAAATAAGTGGCAGAAGGCGATACGGCGATTCTTTTAAAATAATTTTCAACATCCTTATGCGAATAGATATTGCCGTTCAATGGATCGATAAAGAAATTAATTTTTTCGGCGCTGTGGCCTACGGGATTTAAATATTGGTATTGCGGATCGAAATAGCCAAGGATAAACTGCCTGGGGATACTGGTGGCTTTTACAGGAATATCCAACAGGTCGCATAGTATCAAATATAAAATGCCGTTGCTGATGGCATTTCCTTTCTTTGTTTCAAGAGTTTTGGTAATCAAAAAATCTTCCGGTTGATTGTAAGATATTTCAACACCTTTTTGCTTGTAATAATTATAGAGAATGCTGGTGATCACATTGATCTGTTCGAGGGGAGTAAGATAATTATTTAACTCGAGCCAGATATTTCGCCGGAGCTTTTCAATTTCCTGCATGGCCCCGGCCTCCTGCATATCCGGATAGTGATAGCGTGCAGCCAGCAAAGCACCTTTCAGCAGGTCGCAGCTGCCATTTTTCCAATAGATAAATTCTTCTGTAAGTTCCCTGAAATGCAATTTGTGGATAATGGTTTCGATCCTTTCCTGCACATCTTCGCTATGGGTGTTTTCCCATAAATTTTCGAGATTAGGGATAATGCCTTTACCAAATGAAATAAGCCTTGTACTCACTGTACTGTATACTTCTTCGTCAGGATCATCAATTAAATGAAAAAGCGCCGATATTTCTTTGTTTTCAACCAAGATAAATTATTTAAAAAATGAAATTCGTTAAATGCAATTAAACTATGAAGTTAAAATTTTCCACAGCTGTGTATTATTGAATTTATTTTGAAATGGATATACATTTTAGATGGATATACATTTTTGAAATGGAGATACATTTTTGAGATGGATGCCTTTTTTGCATAGGGCAACGCGTCTGGCATAGGGCACCGTGTTTAGCATAGGGCTCCACCCATGCTAATATCTGCCGCCCTTTCAGGGCTATATCCCCGCAATTCTTATTCACAGGTAAGTCTCTGCACCATGCTTTGTGCCGGGCCAGGACTCACCGTGCTACGAAGCGATTTATTCATTGAATACGTAAACAAATGCAACCTATGGATGTGACAGCGGTTTTTTAATCAGGTTTCACTTTTTAGCATAAGGCTCCAATTTTTAGCATAGGGCTCCGCCCATGCTAACCTCTGCCGCCCCTTCAGGGCTATATGGTGCGGTCTCGCCGGGCTAAGAAGGGAATATTGAAGTAACCTGCGAAACCGGAGTTTTTCTTCTACTTATCCACCATTACTACACAAATTCGTATTCATCGTGTTGTTGGTTTGAAAATATTTAACATAAATGCCAAATACACTTCATTTTCGTTTAATTTTGCGCTTCAATTTAAATATTCATGCAACTATCTTCTCTATTAGACCGTTTTTCTGAACCCGAAACATTGAAAATGGCAAAACTGGGCCGTGAACTCAGGACCAAAGGAATTGATGTAATTGACCTCAGCCTGGGGGAACCTGATTTTGACACACCTGAGCATATTAAAGATGCAGCTATTCAAGCCATCAAAGATAATTTCAGTCATTACACTCCTGTGCCGGGCTATCTTGATCTTAGGGAAGCCATTTGTACAAAGTTAAAACGCGATAACAACCTCGATTATAAACCAGAAAATATTGTTACTTCCACGGGTGCAAAACAAAGTCTGGCCAACACCATACTAGCGCTTGCCGACGAAGGCGAAGAAGTGATTATTCCTACGCCTTACTGGGTTACCTATTCTGAACTGGTGAAAATTGCCCGTGCAACGGTGGTGGAAGTGCATACCTCATTGGAAAGTGGTTTCAAAGTTACTCCCGAACAATTGGAAGCAGCCATCACGCCCAAATCAAAAATATTTCTCTTTTCATCTCCTTGTAATCCTTCAGGTGCGGTGTATAGCATTGAAGAGCTGGAAGCATTGGCGGTAGTGTTCAGGAAATATCCAAATCTCTACATCATTTCTGATGAGATTTATGAATACATCAATTTTGTGGGCAAACACGAAAGCATCGCACAGTTCAGCGACCTGAAAGACCGCGTGATCATCGTTAATGGATTGAGCAAGGGCTTCGCCATGACGGGCTGGCGCCTTGGCTATATTGCTGCCAATGCAGAGATTGCAAAAGCATGCGAAAAATTGCAGGGACAATTTACCAGCGGAGCCTGTTCCATTACGCAGAAAGCTGCCGTGGTAGCGCTTACCACCGACCTGAGGCCTTCGATGGAAATGGCAGAAGAATTTACCAGGAGAAGAGCAAGGGTGATGGAACTGATCAAAGATATTCCAGGTTTTAAGTGCTTCGAACCAGAAGGCGCTTTCTATATCTTCCCTGATGTATCTTATTATTACGGAAAGTCAAACGGTGAAAATAAGATTACCAATTCGGCCGATTTCGCCATGTACCTGCTCAATACTGCCCATGTTTCTTCTGTAATGGGAGAGGCTTTCGGCGAACCCAACTGTGTACGTTTTTCCTTTGCCAACAGCATGACCAATATCGAAAGGGCATGGGTAAGGATTAAGGAAGCGCTGGGGAATTTAAAATAGTTCAGTAAAAGCAAATCAATGGCCTATAAAGTTTACACCTTTCCAAAAAGGTGTAAACTTTATAGGCCATTGTCGTTTCATCTACTCAAGGCGGTTTCTTATTTTTTTACCTTCCAGAACTGATGCTGTTCAGCGTTGCCGACACTCAGTTCAGGAAGCCTGTGTAAACAACATTGCCTGCCTGGGCTTACCTAAGATCAAATTTTTTCCAGGACCAGCTTTTTCATTTCCATTACTTCGCTTTTAGTAAAGCCGTGGGCATCAATTTTCCCTTCGCCGGTTGTTTGAATGATAATGGTAGAGAAACCGACTAAAGGACAATCCACATCAACAGATGAAACCCGGTTGAAGGGAATCGTCTTTTCCTGCCCGCTGAATATTCCCGGGTGTTTCAAAGTAATGCCCAGTTCATTAATTACAATCTTTATCGGGAAAACTTTATTTCCTTCTGATAAACGGGATGCAACATAAGTTTCCATGTTATTAGCTTTTAAATGATATGATGTGGATTTTCAATGCGTAAAAGTAGACTATATTATCCTGGTACCGGGAAGGAGGGTACTCCATTCATCCACAATAAAGCTCCACAGTGATCTGGAGACGATGCCGAATTTTCCATATTTCCGAGGCGGTTCTCTGCCAAGGCAAGTGCGCCGGCTCGCAGGACCCAATTTAAGGTTTTCCCAGGCGTGGTCTCTGGCCCGGATAAGTGCGCTGGCTCGCAGGACCCGCCGCATCCCAGAGAGACTTCCAGATTTTCAGTGAAACAAATATTCGCTCGTACTGCCCAATTTCAAGGTTTTCCCAGGCGGGTCTCTGCGATGGATAAGTGCGCTGGCTCGCAGGACCCGCCGCATCTACAAAGAAACTTCCAGATTTTTCCCGTGTAACAAAATATTCGCTCCGTAGCACGGTGAGTCCTGTGCCCACACACTAGCCGGGGCAGAGACTCACCTGTGAATTGGTGTTTCCCAGGCGTGGTCTCTGCTCTGGGGCAAGTGCGCTGGCTCGCAGGACCCGCCGCATCTACAAAGAAACTTCCAGATTTTTCCCGTGTAACAAAATATTCGCTCCGTAGCACGGTGAGTCCTGTGCCCACACACGA
>JAOQAK010000079.1 GCA_025963635.1 Ferruginibacter sp. | reverse complement strand
GCCTTGTATGGCCAATAAACAGGTTTTATCTGAAATATTATGCATTTCTACATTCTGCGTGTTGTATTTGCTGATCCATTTCCAATCCTTTTCAATATTGCCGGCATTTACCACCAGCATATAAGATTTGTTGGGTTCCAGGCAATATACCAGCAGGTCATCCACAATTCCACCGGTTTCATTGGGAAGGCAGCTATACTGCGCTTTACCGGCAACCAGTTTAGATGCATCATTGGAGGTTACCCGTTGTATCAGATCCAATGCATTTTCACCTTTTAAAATAAATTCTCCCATATGGCTTACATCGAATACACCTGCATTGTTCCTGACCGCGGCGTGCTCATCCAAAATTCCACTATAACTAATGGGCATATTGAAGCCGGCAAATTCGGCCATCCTGGCTCCCAAAGCAATGTGTTTGTCTGTAAACGGGGTACTTTTCATTTATTAATAATTATAAGTGGAATGAATGATCAGCGCAAATGTAAAATAAAAAAAATTAGGAAGTTCCCTGCCCCGCGAGCTGGCGCGGGTTGCTGCTTGCCTTTAAATGCTTGATTAAGTGAGATAGGTTTTCACCGGAGACTATTTTCTGTTGAAATTGCATCGTTTATAAAACCGAAGTCCCGCCATTGCTGGCAGGACTTCTTCTTGTTTCACTTCAACTCAACTATTGAAACGATTTTAATCAATATTTACCAGTAAAAGGTAAGATTGCAATGGGTAACTGCTCAACACTTCAAGTTCTCCTTCCTCTTCATTCTTGCCGATCTTTTCCAATTGCTTATCAATGTTGTCCTTTACTTTTTGTAACGAGTCTTTGGTACGCTTCTGTTCCCTTTCGAGTTTCAGCCTCATCGAATCCAACGCATTTACGGGTTGGCCATTATCATAACGGTAATCATCAGATGATCCATTCAGTTTTACCCCGTTTTTGTCAATGAGGATCCGGTCACCATCTTCATTAATTTCTATGCCATCCCTGCCGACTTTAAGTTTGTGCCTTGCAGCTCTTTTATCGTGGTTGGCAGGTTCGCCTTCCATTGTATAAAGTCCGTCAGCTTTCATCACATAATCCACATTTGATTCCCACCCTCTTTCCTCATCATTGCTGTCGATATTAAAATCATCATCATTCCAGTTGCCACCAAAATGTACATTGTCCCCCCAGCCGACACTCCGGTCAATCCTTATTTGCTTACCAACCGGCACATATACGGTAACAATCACCCGCTGGTTGCGAAACTTATTTTGTTTGGTGATTGCTATGCCCTTGTCAAGCACCAGCAAACTGTCTCTTTGTTCGCCGGAATAATGGATTTGACTGGCAAGTGTATCAGCATAGCGCCTGCTGCGGCCATTTACCATCTTCACAACGGTTACTCTAAAACTGTCGTTGGTTGACTTCAGAATTTTGACTTCAACATTCTTTACAAATGCGGTATCATCATCTAACAGACCTTCAAAAGGCTCCAGTTTAAACCACCTGTTCCGGAAATATTTCTGGTTGGGCGCATTGGTAGTCAGTTCCAGTTTTTTAACCCCGGGGTTAGACAAGTAAATCTGCTCTTCAGCAATATTATTGGTGCTCTTAAAATCTGTTGTTACAGAACTGATAAGCCCGATAAAGCAACACCATCCGATGATCCAAAGGCTGATAAAGGCAAATCTCAATACTTTACGGTTGCTTTTCATCTTGGCCAGCCGGCGAATGATCCAGGTAATCACCCCAATAACCGGTACAGCGATAAAGAATAACAGCGTACCCCAAGCGAATATATTTTGCCAGCCATCATTCAGTACGAAATCCTTTAAGGGAAAAATACCGATGGAAAAGATAGCGAGGGCGAATAAAGCCACTACAAAGGAGAAACTTACGCAACCGATTATGAAATATGCGAATATTTTAAGCAATAGTAAGATTATATCACCCAATGATCTGCCGGTACGCCTTGCCGCTGTTCTTACATCAGCGCCTACTACTTTCCCTTTTTCTTCTGCAAAAGCTTTTGCTTCCTGCCCGAATTTTTCTGCTCTTTGCTGCACACCTTTCATTTCGCCCACTACAGAGTTTTTGATTGAATTCAGATCCACTTTTTCACCTTTCATCTCCAGTTTTTCCGCGGTGCTGGTAGCTTCAGGTATCACCAGCCATAAAATAATGTACACGATCAGCGAACCCGGACTAAAGGAAAGGTTGAAGAAATTAGGAAACTCCATAAAATGCCAGTTGCTCCAGCGAAATACAAACGATAGAAATGGTAGCAGGAAAAATATCCTTGGTACCCAGGCGCTGATTCCAAAATAGCTGCCGATACCGCTACATACACCGGCGATTATTTTATCGTCCGGATCACGGAATAGTTTTTTACGGGTCCCACCGATCTCAACAGAAGCGCTGCTGGGTACGGCTATCCATAAAATGAAGTAAGCGAGTAAACCCACACCGGCAAAAGCCAGCAGGATGAAAATGATTCTTACGACTATGGAGTCTAATCCGAAATAAGCAGCCAGGCCACCGCAAACACCGCCGATCACTTTGTCGTTTTCATTCCTGAACAATCGCTTGGGGGCACCTGTAAAACCAGCATTGGGCTGAAACGGCTCTGGTCCGCGTGACTGTGATTCGTTGGTTTGCTTATAGGAGCTTGTATCCTCACCGTCTTCAAAATCCTCGGGCCTTCCCATACTTTTAATGATTGCATTTACATCATCATCGGTAATACAGGTGGCACCTTTTTTCAATCTTTCCTGGAAAAGCTCACCAATACGGCTTTCAATATCATTGATGATTTCTTCTTTGCCTTCTTCATTGGCAAAATGACGGGAAAGGCTGTCTGTGTAGTATTTAAGTAATTCAAAAGCAGATACTTCTATCGGAACTACTTGTCCGTGGAAGTTTATATTTATTACTTGTTTCATGGCTAAATGTGTTAGAATGTTTCGCTAGTTGGTTGTTCCCACAACAAAAATCATGGCTATACTTTTCTTATTTTGGGCTGTTGAAGTTTTGATTCAGGTAGTTCCCTGCGCTGTTATCTGTTAATTGTTCCTGTTCTGCAGTATGCTCCTGTTCGGCAGTATGTTCCTGTTCGGCATCGGAAAGCGCTTTTACCGCGTTTGCCAACTCATTCCATGTAGCTTCCAGTTCTTTGTAAAAAGCTCCCCCTTTTTCTGTTAAGGAAAAATATTTCCGTGGGGGCCCGCTATTGCTTTCTATCCAACGATAGGTAAGAAATTCTGCATTTTTTAACCTGGTTAGAAGTGGGTACAATGTTCCTTCAAGGATATTCAGGTTTGCTTTCCTCATCTTATCGATAATATCAGATGGGTAAGCTTCTCCCTGTTTGATCACCGAAAGAATACAGAACTCCAAAACTCCTTTCCGCATCTGGCTGGCTGTGTTATCAATGTTCATGGTGACAGTTTTTTAAAATTCATGGCTATACTTTTTAGGCGGATGGTAGAATGTTGCTGGTAAGAAATCCGGTTTTCCTTGCTGGTTGATTCCACCATTAACCGCCTTGCTGATACAAAGTTATAAACTTTTCAGTACTATGCAACACATAATACCGTATATTTTTTAGTAGTATGTTGTAAATATTAATAGGCTTTCTCTTAAAGTGGCGTCCACATTGAATTTGAGCAATTATGAGGTATAACAACTTCGCGCTCTATTTTGATGAACGGCAACAAACAGTGATACACGGGAGATATTTCGTCGCCTCATGATCTTTTAACACCCTTGGGAAATAGTTTATAATGAAATGGTAGTCCGAATCGTAACTTTAATTGGCGATCCCAACTTAAGATAGTACCGAGTTATTAAACTTTGATTGGTGTTGTGAGGCATCACCAAATTATCTTCCCGGCAGCTCATCACCCTTTATTTACAATTGGTTCGAAGCAGTTTGTTAAATGTTCCGTTTGTTGTTGATAGATAATTCATCTGGTACTTGCTTTGCATTTACGACATCATAATACAGTCATCATGAAAAAAATTATTTACACCATTATTTCAATATTCCTACTCGCATCCTGCAGTTCAACAAAAGATTATTTATTGCGCCCTGATGAAGACAAAACACTTTACGATATTGTAAAGAAGTTAAACAAGCATGCAGATGATGAACAAGCTAATAAAGCCCTTGCAGAAGTTTACAGGCAGGTGCAGCAACGTCATCTTAAAAACATCGCTGACTACAGCAGCTATCAAGACATTAAGCGGTGGGATAAAATCAACAATGAATACAATATTCTTCAAACTATGTACGGGATGATCCGGAATTCGGAACCGGCCAGTCGCCTGGTTAGCCCTGTGAACTATCAAACAGAAATCACAGCAATTAAAAATGCTGCTGCAGAAGACTATTACCAATTAGGATTGGATTACTTCGATAAGCAAACCCGCGACAATGCCCGCAATGCTTACATGGCGTTCAAGAAATCTGACAGTTGGGTAAAGAATTATAAAGATAGCAGGGCGAGGATGGAGGAAGCTTTCAACAGCAGCATTGTGAATGTCGTAATCAATCCTATCCAGGATAACTCATTTTTCTTTAACACCGGGTGGGGAAATATGGGTTACAATTACAGCAATGAATATTTTCAGCAAAATCTTGTGAGAGATCTGGGTGGCACTTACAGCACGAGGTACCCGGCTCGTTTTTATACGGAGTGGGAAGCAAGGCGCGAGAATGTTCAACCCGACTGGGTGGTAGACCTTACGCTCCGGAACATGGATATTCCAAGGCCCGCCATTTCCAATTACAGCCGCAACCTTAGTAAACAGATCCAAACGGGTAGTGATACCACTGGCAAACCTGTCTATACTACAGTATATGCCACTTTAAATATTCAAAGAAAGTCGTTCTACGCCCGCGCACAAATGGATCTGAATATAACGGAGCTGGCTACAAGAAGAAGCATCGCATACAACAGTTACACCGATACCTATAGCTGGCAGGATGAACTAGCTACTTACTCCGGCGATAAACGGGCTTTGAGCAGTAATGACTGGGCGCTGATCAATAACAGTAGCAATTTCAATTCGCCCCGAAGAGAAGATATCCTGAACAGCCTTTACCGCAATATTTACCCCCAGGTAAAAAACAGGATCAGTGATGAAGTGGATTGGTAAATTCGATTCTCGAATGGGAAATGGAAATCCTGTTGGTGAGGAACAAAGACTCCTCCATTCGCGAATTTCCCGGTGAGTTACTCTTTGGGAGTGACTACCGGGAAATTCATCTATTTAAAAATTGTATAAGTCAAAAGGCTCATTACATACGCCAGGCCGGTCATATATGCCAACTGGATAGCAGGCCATTTCCAGCTACGGGTTTCTCTTTTTACCACCGCGAGCGTGCTCATACATTGCATAGCCAATACATAAAAAACGAGTAAGGAAAGGCCGGTGGCGAGATCATATACTTTACTTCCGTCAGGCCTTGCCGCAGCATACATTTTTTGCCGGAGAGTGGTGTTATTTTGGTCCGTATCTTCACCTACACTGTATAGGGTGGCCATTGTGCCAACAAAAACCTCTCTTGCAGCAAAGGAGGTGATAAGGGCAATGCCTATTTTCCAATCATATCCAAGGGGTCGAATCACAGGCTCTATCACTTTACCCAATATGCCGGCAAAAGAGTTTTGCAACAGTTCTGTTTTGCGTTGTTTATCCAGTTCCTTTTGCTGCAGCGGATTATTTTTAACCAGTTGTTCATATTTGGTAGAAACTGCTGCCATTTTCGATTTGGGACCATATGAACTTAACACCCACAACAACAGGCTGATCACCATAATTATTTTGCCCGCCTGGAACACAAATATTTTTGCCTTTTCAACCATTGTGGTCAAAGCATTTTTCCATCTTGG
This sequence comes from Ferruginibacter sp., assembly GCA_025963635.1. GTDB lineage: Bacteria > Bacteroidota > Bacteroidia > Chitinophagales > Chitinophagaceae > Ferruginibacter. Next base: position 75,167 of record JAOQAK010000079.1, on the reverse strand, counting down.
GCTGCGATATACCGGCAGTTCGAGGATAAAAAAACTTCTTTCTTTTATATTCACAAACCATCGCATCACAAAAGATACCACCAACGCCATTACGGTTCCGAGCAAATACAATCCCATCATCACCAGTCCCTGGATGCTTAAAAACCCGAAGTACAGCTTGGAAGGTATCACCAGGGCGATTAAAATGGTATATACAGGCAGGCGTGCACTGCAACTCATCAGCGGTGTAACCATGATGGTTAGCAAACGCTCTTTACGGTTTTCAATATTTCTAGCGCTCATGATGGCGGGTACGGCGCATGCAAGTCCGCTGATCATGGGCATTACACTCTTGCCATTCAAACCCACCTTCCGCATTAGCTTATCTGTTAAAAAACTTATCCTGGCCATATACCCCGTATCTTCCAACAGCGTAATTAACCCAAATAGGATCATTATCTGGGGAATAAAGATCAATATTCCACTCAAGCCGGCCACTACACCGTTGATCAAAAGATCGCTCCACCATACTTCGGGCAACACATTACCAAGCCAGCCGGACAGTTTACCAAAACTCCATTCGATGGCATCCATGGGATAATGCGCCACCCAAAACACACTTTGAAATAATAAAAATAATACCGCCAGTAAAATGATGTAACCCCATTTTCTGTCCAACAATATGTTATCTAATTTTTCGGTGAAAAGTGTTTTCTGCAAGGGATCCGCCTCCACTACCGTCTGGTGCATAATGTGTTTGATATGGCCGTACCGCTGCATGATCTCCTCTGCCTGCGTTTTGGTGGGATTGAACTTGTTGGCCACTTCAATAGCTTCAATGTTCTCCTGCAAAGCATCGGTTAATTTAAAATGTTCGTGGTTGATAAGATAGTGCAGGGCAGTATAATCGCTGATGGATGGGAGCAATTTTTTAACGGCATCGATCGGATTTTCGGCCAGTCCGTGGTTGTTGATAAACTCCCGGGGAGCCTTTAGGTTGGAGTGGAAAGTTTGCTCTATAATTTTTTTGAGTTGCGGAATGCCTTTATTCTTTCTTGGATTGATAATCACTACGGGCACACCCAACTCTCTTTCGAGGCCGCTGATATCTATTTCTGTACCTTTTTGCTTTGCAAGATCGATCATGGACAAAGCCACTACCACGGGGATTTTAAGATCAATTATCTGGGAACAGAATAATAAATTTCTTTTGAGATTACTTGCATCCGCTACCAGCAAAACCATTTCGGGGGTAATATCGGTATCCTGCTTCAATAAAACTTTATAAGCAACCCATTCGTCGGCGCGTTTCGGGTACAGGCTGTAAGTGCCGGGAAGATCAATAATAGTAGCTGTTAGCTTTTCGCCAATGCCGCATTGGCCGGTCTTTTTATCAACAGTAACTCCCGGGAAATTTCCCACTTTCTGATTTAACCCTGTCAAAGCATTAAAGAGAGAGGTTTTTCCGCTGTTTGGGTTGCCCACCAGGGCTATGTTTACGTTCTTCGTCAAAATAAATGTAGTAAGCGCTTCGATGATCCAATTTTTACCGGGAGCGAATAGCAAAATTAATGGCAATCTATGGTTTAAAGTTACGAAATCAGGAACATGGACCACTGTTGGCACAATGCGTGCTGTTAAAATTGGAATATGTTCATCTCAAATACATGTGCCTGGTAAAAAGGAATAAACGATGGAGTTTCAAAATAAAATTTAACCCCGGAAAAATTCACCATTGGCGCCACATTCTACACCGGTTGCAGCAATACCATTTTATTTGGGATTTAGTTTACAGCAATAGCATTCGCCTGAATTACCTTTACAACTTCAATTAACAAATTACATGAAACATTTTTTCTGGCTCTTATTATTCTCCTTTCATTTTAGTCATGCTCAAAAATTAAAGAAAGCTGATAAACTCATTGTTTCTGCCCTGCAAACACATATCAGCTACCTGGCAGATGATAAGCTGGAAGGAAGAAGGGCCGGCACCAGCGGCGAAAAATTAGCTTATGAATATATCAGCAATGAATTTCAGAAAGCGGGTTTTGCTCCGAAAGGTGAAAAACAAACCTACCTTCAGGAGTTTGAAATTAATGACGGAAAAGAAGTAACCAGCGCATCTCACCTGATTATTAACAGCAACGATCTAAAACTCAATGAAGAATATTTCCCGTTTTCTTTTTGTCCCAATGTATCGTTGGAAGCTACAGCTTCTATTTCGTTACAGGAAAATTCAAATCCATGGTTTTATGATATAAAGGAACTGGTTGAAGCCAACAAAGCCAATCCACATTTTGATTTAACCGAAGCTGTTAAAACAAAAGCAAAGCAGTCTGCTAAAAAAGGTGCCAACGCTTTTATTATTTTTAACAGTTCCGATATAAAAGATGATTTGAGGTTTGAGCCGCAATCAAGAGCAGAACAGCTCTCTATTCCCGTTGTATACATTACCAAGACAGCTAAGGAAAAATACCTGAAAGATGAAATCGCCACCCTTGACATCAATTTTAAAATAGCTATTGGCGATAAAAAACGCTATGGCCATAATGTGATTGGATACATTGACAATGGTGCCCCTGAAACGGTGATACTCGGCGCTCATTATGACCACCTTGGATTTGGAGAAGATCACAATTCATTGTTCACCGGCAATTCGCCTGAAATACACAATGGCGCTGACGATAATGCCAGTGGCGTTGCCGCCCTTATTGAACTGGGTAAAATGCTGAAGGCAGCTAAATTTAAAAACAACAACTATCTCCTGATTGCCTTCTCGGGTGAAGAACTGGGATTGTTTGGCTCAAAATATTTTACCGAACACCCGACAATGGAACTGGGAAAGGTTAATTATATGATCAATATGGATATGATTGGCAGGTTGAAGGACAGCACACATAGTCTGAGCATTGGCGGCTTTGGCACTTCACCCACCTGGAGCAGTGTTTTACCTAAAACAGATAAATATTTCAAACTGGGATTTGATAGCAGCGGAACAGGTCCAAGTGATCATACTTCTTTTTACCGGAAAGATATCCCGGTGCTGTTCTTCTTTACAGGCACCCACAGCGATTATCATAAGCCCACCGATGATGCGGATAAGATCAATTATACCGGCGAGTTACAGGTGGTGAAATTTATTTTTTCGGTGATTGAAAAAACCAGCAAAACCGGCCCGCTTACGTTTGCAAAAACAAGAGAAACCCAAATGAATGCAAGAAGCAGTTTCAAAGTAACGTTAGGGATCATGCCGGACTATACTTACAATGGCCAGGGTGTGAGGGCGGATGGAGTAAGTGAAGGAAGACCTGCCCAAAAAGCAGGCATCAGGGCAGGCGATGTAATTACACAACTGGGCGAATATAAATTTTCAGACATGCAGACCTATATGGACACCTTGAGCAAGTTCAATAAAGGCGATTCCACGAAAGTAAAAGTGAAAAGGGGAAGTGAAGAGCTTTCATTTGATATCGTTTTTTAAAAAACCAGAACGAAAATCTGCATGTTTTTTGCTTTAGCCTGTTCTGGTGATTTCTTCCATAGTTACAATGGTTAACCAATGGATAAGATGCCAGCAGTTTATTGGCGCGGCTAATCACTTTGAAAGCATTGGCAGCAGTAAGATCACAAAAACAAATCGATTTCAACACCTGTGAACAGGACACTATGAAACTCAGGATAGACAATGAAACCATAGCACGGGAATTTTTTGAAGATGCTGTACTAATGGGTATTGTAGCGCCCATAAAGGACTACCAGTTTAGCTGGCAACTCAACCAGGTATTGGGTTTTGATTTCAGGATCAACCATGATTTTGAAATTCAGCTAACCAAAAAGGAGCGCAGGTATTATTTCTCTATCTATGAATATGCGGTGCCTTCCACTTCCTTGGTGCACTATTTGTACAATAACCAGTTCGATGGCGAGTACCTGCTGCCTGAGTTTAAACATCTTGATTTTGTCTGGCTCATTAAAGGCGAATATGTGTCGGTTGAAGAACTAAAAGCCTTGATGCGATCCATTAAGTCGCTTCCCGCCGTGCAGCTGGTAAACGAAATGACCAATGAAAAAATAAAGAATAAGCAACATCTTATTTTTTAATGGATAATTGAGTAATTGATAATTGATCAAACTTTGCTTCAGTGGATAGTTAGATCATGATCAACTTCAATGATCATTAATTATTAAACGAATTAAAGTACGCCCCCTTTAGATCAAAAAAAAAAATTTTTAGTACCAACGTAGAGAGATAGCTTCAGTTGCTGACTACACGATTTAAAGGAAATTATCAACTATCAACTAACCGATTATCAATTATTCCTATTATCAATTAACCTATTATCAATTATTTTTTATGTGGGAAGAAAAAAATAATACGCTTTATAAAAAATTTGAATTCAAAAATTTTTCAGAAGCCTTTGGCTTTATGACAAGAGTTGCTTTAGCAGCAGAAAAGATGGATCATCATCCTTTTTGGACCAATGTATACAATACAGTAGAGGTTTGGCTAAGCACTCATGATGCGGGAGATGTGGTTACAGAAAAAGACAGGAAGCTTTCCGCCAAAATTGATGCATTGATTTAATCTTTGAAGTGAAGTGATCAGTATTCATCGTTGATGAATACCGGTGAATTTATGATTGCACATTTACCAACTTTTGTCGTTGTGCTTCTAAATGGCCAATCGGCTCGCCGAAACTTTCAAGTCCGTATTGCTGCAAAATGTTTTTTACCTCATCAATCCCAGCGGCATTTACCGCTATCAATAATCCACCGCTGGTTTGAGGATCGGCCAGGACGGTTCTTTGATACTCTGTAACCGGCCCGATCTTCTCTCCATAACTTTCCCAGTTTCTGCCGGTGCCGCCCGGGATAGATTTCTGATCCACGTATTCTTTTATACCGTTGATAACCGGCACATTTTCAAAATTGATCACAGCGCTCAAACCACTGCCTTCAGCCATTTCCACCAGGTGGCCCAGTAAACCAAATCCGGTAACATCAGTCATGGCGGTTACCCCTTTTATTTTGCCCAATGCTTCACCTACCTTGTTCAACTGCATCATTTGTTTTGCCGCTATACCGGCATGTTCTATTAATAAAATCCCTTTTTTCTCTGCAGTTGTTAAAATACCCACTCCCAATGATTTGGTTAAAAATAGCACATCTCCTTCTTTGGCGAGGTTATTTTGCTTGATGTTTTCAATGGGTACAAGGCCGTTCACTGCCAGTCCAAATATGGGTTCGGGGGAGTCAATGCTATGCCCACCTGCCAAAGGAATGCCGGCTTCCATACAAACGCTGCGACTTCCTTCAATTACTTTTTGAGCAATTGCCGGGGAGAGAACATTCACGGGCCAGCCCAGGATGGCGATCGCCAGGATGGGTTTTCCTCCCATGGCATACACATCACTAATGGCATTTGCTGAGGCAATCCTTCCAAATTCAAAAGGATCATCCACAATCGGCATAAAAAAATCAGTTGTTGAGATCAGTGCAGTTCCATTACCGAGATCATATACGGCCGCATCGTCTTTGCTATGATTGCCCACAATCAGTTTATCGTTGTCGGGAGTGGCGATATTACTGGTTAAAATTTCGTCCAGTATGCGGGGTGATATTTTACATCCGCAACCTGCTCCATGGGAGTATTGGGTAAGTTTTATGGTTTCGGGATCTATTATTTTCATAAGATGATTTTCGATTAAATGAATGGGCGGTTAGAAGTATTGTTGTTGCCTTTTCCTGTTTTAAAGAGAGCAGTAAAAGATGCCAAAAATTTAAACTTAGGGTTTTATTTTGGGTTTGCGCCGGAACATAATGGATGCATTGGTAGTCAGATCCGCACTAAATCTTACTTCATATCTTTTCTCTCCATCCATGATAATCAGTAAACCGGTATTTGGCGGAATGCTGCCCAGGTTTTCAGCATACATGATCATCGATACGGAATCCGGCATTCCTTTATCAAAATAAATCGTTTTACTATTGGCCACGGTGGACAAGCCCTGCCTCGCAAAAATGACCTGGCCATTCATCAATACACTTACTGTATCCCCATCTACTTCCCCGTTATCATATAGCGTGAGAACAAGGCTATCGGATTCAAAAAATACCGGCTGCGCCTCTTTGGTCTTTCTTTCAGATACATCACTGGCCGCGGTTGCCATTGCTACAGCAACTTCCTTTTTTTGTTCAGCCGATGCAGGTGTAACCGCGGGATTATTGATTTTAATGTTGGCTGGGTTAACAGATACCGCTAATGGAGGAGTCTTATTCGCAACCGGAGCGCTGTTATCTTTTTTAACGGTAGTGGCAACAGAAGTTTGTGGCTGGTTTTTGCCCTTGTCGGGTACTGTTCTGTCATTTGCAGTTGGCTGTTTGATCGTTGAAGCAGCAATTGACTGCGGCTTTTCAACAAGCTTAGCAGCAGGTTTAATTTTGCTTTCATTGGAAGCAACTACAATTCGTTTATTTCCTTCAGTAATACCCGGCGCAGGAATGGTTTTAGGTTTATCAGCAGCTTTTTTAGCAAGGTCGGCCGGTAACGGATCTTTAGGCTTAACTGTATCTTTTGCGGCGATCATCACCGGTTTTTTATCAGGGATAATAATATTTTTAGCTTGTACCGGAATCGTGGCTTTTGCTATGGAAACTGATAGCCTCAAAGAGTCTTTGTTCAGGTCCGGTTTGGGTGGATTGGAGTTGCTTTTTGCAAGTGGTATCACTGTCGTGGAATCGGATGGTTCATCCAACCGAACCTTTTGCACCGGCATACGGGAAGCATTTATAACAGCAGCATCAGGCTTAAATGCTACAAAAGGAGTTTTTTTTACAGGCGGTGCAGTTATAGCCATTGCCGAAGGCTGATAAGCAATAATCAGCTGTAATGACGCCGGCCCGGCTGCGTCGATTTCACTATCTGCTTTAGCCTTTGCAATATCCTCATTGCGTTTGTTTTCCGCTTTCACGAATGAAAGGTCTGCTGCCAGCTTCAATGCTACCAGCTTTTCATATAAAACCAATTGGCGGTATTGTTCTATCCGCTCCACCTGCAGGGTACCCGTAAGCGGCCTGTATTCTCTTGTTTGGTTGGTGCTCCATGTTCCTGTTAATTGCAACAGGCTATCCTTCGCTGTAAGATGTACAATGCTTAATACCCTCACTTTTTTAGGTGGAGGTTCGCTGTAATCATTTGCGATGAGTGCCACATCTTCAAGTATCAGCCGGTCATCTTCCCGTTTGATTTTAATCTTTTTTACACCCCATTCTTTTTTGCCATCAATATCAAATAAGGTGTACGAATATCCACTCATCTTCCCGTCCTCTTCGCTGATCGCAACCTGGTAAGGCAGATATGTTTTAGTGGTATCGTTGTATAAACTGCCTTTCCATAGCCCGGTGATTTCATGTTGTACAATGTGCGCAGACTGACCAAATAAATAAACCGGGAAAAAAAACAGGAAGTATAGTATGATGTTAAAGAGGTGTCGTTTATTGATGAGCGCCTTAGAAATATCGACTACATCAACATCGGTGCAGGGCATTTTATTTAGCAAAGCCGCATCGTGTTGCCTGTTGACCAGCGCTGCTGAATAACACTTATCGTAATACTTTAACAAGATCCGGAAACACTCTTTAAGATTGTTTTCCAGCAAATGATTGATCGCTGTTTTTGTTTCCAGGCCGCCTAATCTTTTTTGAATTCTGCCGATCGCGTCCTCAATAAGTTGCCTGTCAAATTTGCCATATTCACTGGTGAGATAATGAAGGCGATCTTCAAAACGTATATCAAGAAAAACGGTATAACTTTTTCGCATAGCAGTCCAAAAGGCGTTTGGAATATTGATTAGCCCGATGCGCTGGCTTTCATCCTCAATATAAATTGTACTGCCCGTTGAAACACTGTTTTCTGAAGAGGAGGGCTTGCTTACTGCAACCAGTTCCATAGCGAGTAAATTCTCAAACATCTCCTGGGATGGTTGAGGATCTTCACCCAGTGCACCGAAGGCAGAGCCTTTATGATTGGCCAATCCTTCCAAATCAATCACCCATTTTCCGAGCTTTTTTAATTCATGCAGCACCAATGTTTTTCCCGAACCCGTATAACCGCCCACAATGGTAAAGTTGTATTCCTTGTCAAATTGGGCCCTCGCCCAATGCCTGTACATTTTGTAGCCTCCTGCCAATGAATACACTTTAAATCCATACAGATCGAGCAGCCATGCCACACCCGCGCTACGCATACCGCCCCGCCAGCAATATACCAGTATGCAACGGGTCAGGGGCATGGGGGCTGCCTGATCAGTAATCGTTTCTGGCTGATTGCGGGTTGCGGGTTGCCAATTCGCAATTATCTTTTCCACCTCCTCCACCATTCCCCTCATTTTCACTCCAAAATAATCCAGCCCAATCTTAATTGCCACTTCCCGCGATTGTTGCTTGTAAGCAGTGCCCACTACTTTTCTCTCCTCATCCGTAAACAGGGGCAAATTGTAGGCGCCGGGAAGATGTGCATGCGTGTATTCTCCCGGGCTACGCACATCCAATACCGGGTACTGCTGCGCCAGTTCAATGAATTTTTCTATGTTAATTTTTTGCACCACCTAATACATTCGCTGTTCCTGTTTTTACTAAAAATTTGATCGTTTAAGGTGCCCCAATAGCAAGATGTTTTATTGAACATCCATTGTCGACCCTTTTAATTAACTGTATTGATTCACATACCCATACAGCTATTTACCCCGGTTTATGCTACGAAAACCACAACTGCCATACTTATGCCAACATGATTTACTAAGATACAAAAAAGAAAAAGCTGCCGAAAAATTCAGCAGCTTCTATAATTATATATGGGTTCCAGTTTTGCCGGAAAGTTTATCCGTTCATTGAAGTAAGGAACTCTGCATTATCTTTTGTACCCTTCATGTTTTTCAACAAGGTATTCAATGCTTCTTCAGGGTTCATGTCGGCCATATGCTTGCGCAACACCCACATACGCTGGAAGGTTTCTTTATCCAGCAACAGATCATCCCTTCTTGTAGAAGAAGCCACAATATCAATAGCAGGATAAATACGGCGGTTAGATAATCTTCTATCCAACTGTAGTTCCATATTACCGGTACCTTTAAATTCTTCAAAGATTACTTCATCCATTTTACTTCCGGTATCTACCAGGGCTGTTGCAATGATGGTCAATGATCCGCCAAATTCTATTTTGCGGGCTGCACCAAAAAATTGCTTTGGTTTCTGCATTGCATTTGCTTCCACACCACCACTCAACACTTTACCGCTTGAAGGAGCCACCGTATTATGTGCTCTTGCCAAACGAGTGATGCTATCTAATAAGATCACCACATCGTGGCCACATTCTACCAAACGTTTTGCTTTTTGCAACGCAATCGTAGAAACTTTTACGTGCTTTTCTGCAGGCTCGTCAAAGGTAGAGGCGATTACTTCTGCTTTCACACTACGCTCCATATCGGTAACTTCTTCCGGCCGCTCATCCACCAAAACGATCATCAGGTAACATTCCGGATGATTTTCAGCAATTGCATTTGCCAGTTCTTTCAGCAACATGGTTTTACCGGTCTTTGGCTGGGCAACGATCAATCCACGCTGACCTTTACCAATCGGCGTAAACAGGTCCATGATCCTGGTGCTATAGTTATTTGACTGGGTAGTCAAATTCAATTTCTCAAAAGGAAATAATGGGGTCAGGTAATCAAAAGGAACCCTGTCTCTTACTTCATCCGGACTTTTACCATTGATGGTTTCCACTTTCAACAAAGCAAAATATTTTTCACCTTCTTTGGGAGGACGAACGGAACCGTATACAGTATCACCGGTCTTTAATCCGAATAGTTTTATCTGGGAAGGAGAAACGTAAATATCATCGGGAGAGGACAAATAATTGTAGTCGCTGCTTCTTAAAAACCCATATCCATCAGGCATCATTTCCAGCACGCCTTCGCCAAGGATAATACCATCAAATTCGATATTGAAAACCTGGTTATCTCTTCTTTGTAAATACTGTTTGCCGGCGTATTGATTTTGCTGATTGTTATCATTCTGCATCAATTCCGGTTGCTGCTGCTGGATATCTTCTTCCTGTAATAAAGATGCAATTGCAGCAGGAATAGTACTTTGCTCACTGGTGATAGGCTGCAAATCTTCGTCATCCTCGTCATCTTCGGGTTCTACCTTTTTAACGTGTTTCTTCTTATCGATTTGCTGATCGTTTCTTTTAACAGGCTTATTATCGGGCTTTATTTCGTTTTTTGGCTTTTCTACCGGTGGGGGTGCCTGTTCTGTGGTGATAGTAGTGGTGTCAACAGGAGCAGCAACTTTAAGAGTGCGTCTGCGTTTCGGTTTGTGTTCTTCTCCTGTTTTGGGTTCTGAATTCATAATGGATTGGTTATCCAGGATTTTGTAAATAAGGTCCTGTTTATCGATTTTTTTAAAATTGGGAATAGCAAGTTGCTCTGCAATATCCTGCAACTCAGGAACGAGCATATCGTTCAGTTGTAAAATGTCATACATAAGGAAGTGAAAGTGATTTTTTTCAAAAAATCTAGTCTTAAAAATCTGAAAATGTAAATGAGAATTAAAGTAAAATGGAATGGGACTGTCTGATGCAGTGAATGATTGGAAAGACCTTATCAGCAATATTCCACTGCAATATTACGCTGTTTTAATTAAAAAATATAATTTTTTTGTTTTTCGAGGGGCTCTCTGCGGTACCAAAAACAGTGGTTTTTAAGTAAAAATTAACGACATTCAGCGTGCTTGTTCAAGGCCGGTTTCAAACTATTAAATGCTTCTTCGTTACTGAAAATTTGTAGAGCAAATGGGACTTTTTCAACTGGCAGAGAGCTCTACACATGTATTTTGTTTTGTATGTTAAGGTGTTCCCAACCATTGGACATGCACACATTCATCGCTGTCAAGGAACATTTAAACTAATGCTTATACAACACGATTTTTCAGCAGTATCCCTGCTTCAAAATCCGCTATGTTTTGCATAGTGATCGCGGCGATTTGGGTTAATGCCTCTTCAGTAAAAAAGCCCTGGTGGGCAGTGATCAGTACATTGGGAAAGCTGATCAGCCGCAGGATATCATCGTCCTGGATGATATTCTCAGACAGATCATTAAAAAACAATTTGGATTCCTGTTCATATACATCCAATCCCAAATAGCCTATGCTTCCTGTTTTTAATCCATTGATGGCCGCAATGGTATTAATCAGTGCACCACGACTGGTATTGATAAGCATTACACCCTTTTTCATTATTGCAATGGTTTGGTCATTGATGATGTGTTTGGTTTGTTCATTCAACGGGCAATGCAGTGAAATGATGTCGGCCTGCTGCAGTATATCTGTCAACGGTAAATATTCCACTCCCTTTGCAACGGTTGGCTGATGAGCAATCAAATCAAAAGCAAGTACTTTGCAACCAAAGCCAAGCATGATGTCGCAAAATACCTGGCCGATCTTTCCGGTACCGATTACACCCACTGTTTTGCCATGCAGATCGAACCCGGTCAATCTTTCTAAAGAAAAGTTGCCTTCCCTTACGCGGTTATAAGCTTTATGTGTTTTGCGGTTTAGCGTTAAGATGAGTGCAACGGCATGCTCTGCAACGGCATAAGGCGAATAGTCAGGAACCCTTACTACCGGTATAGCATTTTCTTTTGCGGCAGCAAGATCCACATTATTAAATCCGGCGCTACGTAAAGCGATCAATTGCACATTCATTTTTTTTAACTCCCCTATAACATTCGCACTCAGTTTATCATTTACAAAAACACAAACCGCATTACATCCACTGGCAAGGTTAACCGTTTGGTGCGTTAGCCTGGCTTCAAAATAAATGATTTCATGAGTTGCGGCATATAGGTCAAAAAATTGTCGGTCGTATGACTTGGTAGAAAAGAAAGCTATTTTCATTTTGCTAAGATAACCGTTTGGGCGTGGAGAAAAATTTTCGATGCATGGTGAATGATGGGTGGTGTACAAAAGGTTTCGACCTACGCACCAATTTGGCATGGCTAAATATTCAATTATGATTGACTGCCACCGGCGTGAAAAACAGTTGTGAAAATTTGAAACATCAAAAAATCAGGTATCAGTTCATTTGCTGGTTATCTTTGCACCCTTAAAATAAGGAGTATGTTTAACAAAAGAGTGAGGATCAAAGAATTGCTTTCCAATGAGGCATCCAATTATGATGCAACGGTAATGGGCTGGGTACGCACCTTCCGCAACAACCAGTTTATAGCATTGAACGATGGCAGCACCAACAACAATTTACAGGTAGTAGCCACCCTGGGCAACTTTGACGAAAAAACTTTGAAACGCATCACCACAGGCGCTTGTATAAAAGTAACGGGTGAAGTAATCCCATCTTTAGGAAAGGGCCAAAAAGTAGAATTGAAAGCGGTTTCGATTGAAATACTGGGCGACAGCGATGCAGAAAAATTCCCTTTGCAACCGAAGCGGCACAGCCTCGAGTTTCTAAGGGAAATCGCTCACCTGCGTTTCAGAACGAATACTTTTGGCGCTGTTTTCCGCGTGCGGCATTCGCTTGCTTTTGCTATTCATAAATTTTTTAATGACAAGGGATTTATTTACCTCCATACACCCATCATTACTGCCAGTGATGCAGAAGGCGCCGGTGAAATGTTTAAGGTAACTGCATTGCCGCTGGATGGCACTGCGGCTAAAAATGAAGATGGGTCGATCAATTATAAAGAAGACTTCTTTGGACGCAGCACTAATTTAACCGTAAGCGGACAGTTGGAAGGCGAACTGGCTGCTATGGCGTTTAGTGATATTTATACTTTCGGGCCAACCTTTCGCGCCGAAAACAGCAATACTACGAGGCATCTCGCAGAGTTTTGGATGATTGAACCGGAAGTTGCTTTTAACGATTTGGAAGACAATATGAACCTTGCAGAAGAATTCATTAAATATGTAATTCAATACGCCATTGATAACAACCCGGAAGACATTGAATTTTTAGCACAGCGGCTGGATGAAGAAGAAAAGCAGAAGCCTCAAAATGACAGAAGCGAAATGCGCTTGCTGGAAAAACTGGAGTTTGTGGTGAACAATGATTTTGAGCGTTTAACCTATACCGAAGCGATAGAAATTTTGAAGGAAAGCAATCACAATAAGAAAAAGAAATTTCAATATTTAATTGATGGCTGGGGCACCGATCTGCATAGTGAGCACGAACGCTACCTGGTGGAAAAGCATTTTAAAAAGCCGGTGATCTTAACCAATTATCCTAAAGACATTAAGTCGTTTTATATGCGTATGAATGACGATGGAAAAACAGTGGCTGCCATGGATATCCTGGCGCCCGGCATTGGTGAAATTGTTGGCGGGTCGCAAAGAGAAGAGCGAATGGATAAATTAACAGAACGAATGGCCGAAATGAAAATACCGCAGGAAGAACTGGGCTGGTATCTTGATACAAGAAGGTTTGGAAGCTGTCCGCATGCAGGCTTTGGTCTTGGTTTTGAAAGATTGGTACAGTTTGTTACCGGCATGGGAAATATCAGGGATGTAATACCTTTTCCAAGATATCCGAAAAGCGCTGAATTTTAGTACATTCTAAATAATTTTACTTCGGACCGGCATATTAATTATGCCGGTCTTCTATTGACGGGAATTGAAGCCAAAAGTTCTTCCAATGATAACCTTATCAACATTACATTTTAAATTAACTTACTAAAAAATTTCCTCCAATAAATTAAAACGATGAATAACTTGTTTGACAAAAACAGCTATGATGAAATAAGGGTACGCCTGGATATGCTTACGCCTGCATCGCAAAGAAAATGGGGCAAAATGCAGGTGGCTCAAATGCTGGCACATGTTGCGCAGGCATTTAAAGTACCCTTGAGTAAAAAGAAACTTCCACGTACATTTCTCGGCCGGCTATTGGGATGGATGATCAGATCAAAATTGTACAATGACTCACCATGGAAACAAAACCTACCTACCGCTCCTGATTTCAAGATAACCGACCTGCGTGAATTTGAAGCAGAGAAAAAGAAACTGGTGGAACTGGTTGATGCTTTTCACAACGCTGGCCCGGAGGGAATCAGCAAATATCCACATCCGTTTTTTGAAGTTCACTCCTGAACAATGGGGGCAAAGCATGTACAAACACTTAGATCTTCACCTGCAGCAATTTGGCGTTTGATGCGCACTACTCATGAATGCATAAAAGGGGAATATGGGTGTGAAACACCAGCTTCATGGTATGGCTGCGCTTAAATATTTTTTCCAACAGTTTGTGCTTCTTCGGAATGATCACCAGCCAATCGAGCTTTGAGCGGTCGATAAACCAGTTGATGCCTTCAGTTATCTCACCAGCTTCAATGGAATGAAACTCCGCCTTGGCATCCCGCAACAGGTCGTGTATTAAATAGCCTTCGGGTATGTCTACCGGATCAGGATTTTTATTATTATGATCCACATTCAATACATGTAATTCTGCGTGAAAATCATTGACAATCCTTTTAAGAAATGCTACCGGCGTACTCTTTCCTACCTGCCGGTAATCGCAGGCAAAACCAATTTTTCTAACCGGTATAAATTCGGCCTCCGGTGGTACTATCAATAATGGATAAACGAGGCTATAAACTGTTTTAATGGTATTGCTTCCAACTATCAAACGGGCAAGATTCTTTTTGCCGGAAAGGCCCATTACCACTATATCGGGTTTCATCAGGTCGCAAAAATTATTTAATCCCAATTGAAATACATTCATCTCCGCTTTGGTGTTGATGGTAATGGGCCGCTCCAATTTACCAATCGTATTTTGTTTCACCAGTTCCAATTCATGCTCTGCCGCTTTTTGCATCTCAGCAATGTCCACCACCGGGTAGGCAAACTCGCTTAAAGCTATCGGGATTTCATAGGCATGATACAGCCAGATCGATGCACCGTAAAAAGCAGCCAGGTTGCCTGCGAATTCAGCTGCATTGGCTGATGTTGTGGAGAAATCTACCGGAACGATGATGATTTTCATGGTAAAATTTTTAAGCATTCAATATATCCAGGCGGTTGCTATAACACGATGACAAGGGTCAGTAAATTTAAATGATTTTTATTCTCAGGAGAATTTATTATAACAACAGGTTGTCTTCGCAATAGTTGCCGGTTGCTGCGATCCCAGGAAGGATAGTGCATCAAAGTTTTATTAAACGGTTTACCGCAGTTTCCAGGGTGGATTCTTTTTTTACGAAACAAAAACGTAATATTTTATTATCTGTTCCATCGGTATAAAATGCTGAAAGAGGAATGGTCGCCACTCCATATTCTTTAGTGAGCCGGGTGGCAAAATCCTTTTCGCTTTCCTCGGTAATACTATCATAACTGTACAGCTGAAAATAGCTTCCGTGAGAAGGGAATGCTTTGAATTTGGTTTGAAGCATCAGTTGCTGAAAGTAATCTCTTTTTTGTTGTACCTGTTGACCAAGTTGCAGGTAGTGTTCTTTTTGTTGCAGGTAATCTGCCAGGGCAAATTGAACCGGGCTGTTGCAGGAGAAGCAGTTGAACTGGTGCACTTTTCTAAACTCCTTCATCATTGCTGCCGGTGCGATGCAATAACCTATTTTCCAACCGGTACAATGATATGTTTTACCAAAAGAAAAACACACAAAACTTCTTTCCAACAGATCGGGATAGCGCAACATGCTTTCGTGTTGCTGATTATCAAAAACCAGGTGTTCGTATACTTCATCGCTCAATATAAAAATACCGGTATCTTTTACAATGACCCGCAATTGTTCAATATCTGCTTTGCCCAAAATACTACCGGTGGGATTGTGCGGTGTATTGAGCATGATCATCTTTGTTTTGGCGGATATTTTTTGTTTCACCAGGGCCCAGTCGATGGTATACCCGGGATACACCAGTGGAATGATCACCGGTACAGCGCCGTTGATCTCTATATTGGGAATATAACTGTCATAGCCGGGTTCAAAAACGATCACTTCATCACCCGGCTGCAATACCGTAGTGAGGGATGTGTAGATTGCATAAGTTCCGCCCGGTGTAATAGTGATCTCCGAGTCCGGATTGATCGATGTGGTATACAGGCTTTCTACTTTTTCGGCTATCCTTTCCCGTAATAGTGCAAGTCCGTGCATGTGAACGTATTGATTATGCCCCGTTTTCATGGCCGCATTTACCAATGCAATCAATTCTTCACTCATCATAAAATCGGGGAAACCCTGGCCGAGGTTGATGGCCTTGTATTCTGCTGCCAGTGCACTCATCAGCGTAAAAATGGTGGTGCCTAAACCAGGGAGCTTGCTTTTTATTGTTGGATTCAATATAAAAGGAATTTTGAGTTGGTCATTGCATTATGGGCTTAACCTCTCCCGCTTTACAAACCTGTGCCGTTTGGCCGGTATAACTAATCCGCTACGATAAAAGATCCACAAAGATCTGCTGTTGAACGGAGCGTCGCCAATGAAGTTCCCCAGGGATCAAATGCCGGGTCCCAAAAAAATCGTGAATGGTGTGATCGTGAATGGTGAATGGTGAATAGTGGTCAAATATTTCACGATTCACCATTCACCATTCACGGTCCGTGCTTCTATTTAAAGAAACCTGTCTCCCTTATTTCTCTTTACTTCCGCTACATATTCTTTAATAGCCTGTTCTTTGTCTTTTTTGCAGATGAGCAATACATCGGGTGTATCCACTACAATAAAATCATCAAGGCCCTGGATCAATACCAATTTTTTATTATCAGCATGCACCATGTTTTTAGTAGCATCAATGATCATTACATTGCTTCCCGCAACGGCATTTTCGAGGTAATCCTTTTCAAGATTTTCGTAAGCGCTGGCCCATGTACCTAGATCGCTCCAGCCAAAAGAAGATGGGATGATATACACATTGTCAGCCTTTTCCATCACACCATAATCAATGGAAATATTTACACACAGCGGGTAGATCCGTTCGATGGCGTGTTTTTCTTCAGGCGTATTGAAATTATGCTTTTCAGCATCAAACACTTCATGCATTTCGGGCAAAAATGTTTCAAACGCTTTAATGATATTTTGAATCTGCCAAACGAAAATACCGGCATTCCATAAAAAATCACCACTGGAAATAAATGTTTCAGCGAGTTCCTTATCAGGCTTTTCGGTGAAGGTTTTTACTTTATAAACATTTTCGCTAACGGCCAGTTGCTCGTGCTGTATGTAGCCATAACCTGTGTTGGGATGCGTGGGTTTGATGCCCAGGGTGACCAGCGCTTTTATATGCGAAGTAAAATGCAGGGCTTCCAGGCATTTCTTTTTAAAGTTATCCCGCTCCAGGATGATATGATCAGCAGGTGCGCAGATGAGGTTTGCATTCGGATTGATCTGCATTAGTTTGTAAGAGATATAAGCAATGCAGGGAGCGGTATTTTTTCTTGAAGGCTCGCACAAGATGTTTTCCACCGGCATATCCGGAAGCTGATTGGCAACGATATCCTTATACTGCTCGGTAGTTACCACGTAAATATGCTCTTTGGGAATAAATAAAGCAAACCTGTCGAATGTAGATTGGATAAGGGTTCTGCCGGTATTTAGAATGTCGAGGAACTGTTTTGGAAATTCAGTGCGGCTCATTGGCCAAAACCTGCTTCCGATGCCACCTGCCATTATTGCTACGTAATTGTTCTTGGTCATGCTTTGTATACTGTTTTATTTATTTTCTTCTGATAGGTTAATTTATTTCACGCAAATGTTTCACGCAAAGACGCAAAGGAGCAAAGAAAAGCGGTTCATTTTGAATAGATGATCGTTCTTGTACATTCACTCTTTACCATTCACCATTCACCATTGCCCATTCACCTTAAATAATCCCTTCTTTTATGATATCATGTATATGAATGATCCCTTTATAAACATTTGCCTCCACTACTATCAACTGGTTGATGTCCCTGGCTTTCATGATATCCAATGCATCCACTGCCAACATATCTCCTTCAACCGTCACAGGTTTTTTTGACATGATATCGTTTGCTGTTAAGGATTCAAAACTACCTTCTCTTTCCAGCATGCGACGCAGATCGCCATCTGTAATGATGCCTTCCACCAGGTTGCCCGCGCTTACTACGGCCGTTACCCCCAGCCGCTTATTGGTCATCTCCACAATCACTTCCCTGATACCGGCAACGGCAGTTACCGTGGGCTTCTCATTTTGTGCGGCAAGTGTTTCCACTCTTAAATACAGCCTTTTGCCCAATGCGCCGCCCGGGTGAAATTTTGCAAAAGCAATGCTATCAAACCCCTTCATTTCCATAAGGCAAACCGCCAGGGCATCGCCCATCACCATCTGTGCGGTGGTACTGCTGGTGGGTGCAAGGTTATTCGGACAGGCTTCCTGTGTTACCGTTGTATTCAGAACAAAATCACTTTGCCTTGCCAGGAATGAATCCACATTACCGACAATGCCAATCAATACATTGCCAAAATTTTTGATCAGGGGAACCAGCACTTTTATTTCGGGGCTATCACCGCTCTTACTGACAACGATAATAATATCATCTTGTTGCACCATGCCCAAATCGCCATGAATGGCATCTGCCGCATGCATGAACACCGCCGGAGTGCCGGTACTATTGAGGGTGGCAACAATCTTTTGGGCGATAATGGCACTTTTACCTATTCCGCTTACTATCAGCCTTCCCTTTGAAACAACAATGGCGTCTAAAGCATTTTCAAAATCGCTGTCAATAAAATCCTGCAGTTTACTGATTGAAGCCGCTTCCATTTGAATAGTACGAATTGCCGTTTGTATGATTGCTTTATCGCTCATTTTTGAAGCAGCAAACCTACTTTAATTCGCTCATAACGCAAAAGAGTAATAAACTTTGCCTGCTTGTTCTTCAAATAAAGGCATCATTTTTTCGTTACTGCTGTACTTGCAGCAATGGTTCCGGCTTATATGAAATGTTAAACAGACAAATAGTAAATCATTGTTAGCAAAATTGATTATCTTAAAGCGATTTGATAGCGTGGACGATAATTTGAATTTGCAGGTGTATTGAATTAACTTCGCTGTCCTTTAAAATTCAAAAACTGTCCGGAGATGATTTTCAGGATACTTTACATACAAAATTGCCAGGCAGCAGCAGCTGAAGCAGTGATCATCCGGGTGAAAAATATCATTTTAAAGCAACTTCCAACACGGGTAAAATGCACTCAACAATTTGTTAAGGGAATTTTATCCACCTATCATTATTTAAAACCAGCTTGAGGAAAGACAGATATGAGTACAGTTAAAGAAAAAACAAAACCCACCCGGGCAAAAGGAACAACCATCGCACCACTTGTTGAAAAAAAAGCAGTTAAGGCTATCAGCAAAGTGAAAAATCTCAATCTCACTGCCCAACTACAGGATTATTTCGGATTTAACGGCTTTAAAGAACCCCAGGAAACCATCATAAAAAATTTATTGGCAGGCAACGATGCATTGGTGATTATGCCAACCGGTGGCGGAAAGAGCTTGTGTTACCAGTTACCGGCGATTATCAGCGAAGGCTGCGCAATCATTGTGTCGCCCCTGATTGCTTTGATGAAAAACCAGGTAGACCTGGTAAGAAGCTATAGCAGTAAAGATGATGTGGCGCACTTTCTAAACAGTACCCTCAATAAAGGCCAGCAAAAAATTGTAAAGGACGACCTTACCACCGGCAAAACAAAAATGCTGTACGTAGCGCCGGAAACACTCACAAAAATTGAAAATATCGAGTTTTTTAAGGACCTGAACATTTCCTTTTTTGCCGTGGATGAAGCGCATTGTATCTCCGAATGGGGACACGATTTCAGGCCGGAATACCGCCGCCTGCGTGAAATGATGGAGATGATCAGTCCGGATGCACCGATGATTGCCCTTACTGCAACCGCTACTCCAAAAGTGCAGAGTGATATCTTAAGAAATCTCGGACTAAGAAATCCACAAATATTTATTTCCTCCTTTAACCGGCCCAACTTACACTACGAGATCTTACCAAAAATAAAAAAAGAACAAACGGTTACCAGCATCGTGCGCTTTATTTCTCAAAACAAAGGGAAGAGCGGCATCATTTACACCCTTAACCGTAAAACCACCGAAGAGCTAGCCGATATGCTGATGGCCAATGGCATCAAAGCAGTGGCTTATCATGCAGGGCTGGATAGTAAATTACGCTCTGAGCGGCAGGATCTTTTTTTAAACGAAGATGTACAGGTAATTGTAGCCACTATTGCATTTGGGATGGGCATTGATAAACCTGATGTTCGTTTTGTGATACACTTCAATATTCCCAAATCGATCGAAAATTATTACCAGGAAACTGGCCGTGCAGGAAGGGATGGAATGGAAGGAAGATGCATCCTATACTATTCTCATAAGGATGTAGCAAAGTTGGAACACCTGATGCGTGATAAACCGCTGAGCGAAAGGGAAGTGGGGGCACAGTTGATCAACGAAACCGTGTCTTACGCCGAAAGCGCCGTTTGCCGCAGAAAAATTTTGCTGAATTATTTTGGAGAAGAATATGATACCGGCCAATGCACTAACATGTGCGATAATTGCAATAACCCGAAAGAATTGCTGGAAGCAAAAACTGCAACACAACAAGTTTTAAAAGTGATAAAAGGGCTGGATGAGCAGTTTACAATGGGTTACCTGATGCACATTTTGCGGGGCAAACCCAATCCGCAGGTAAAAATGTTCAGGCACGATGAAAGAGAATATTTCGGCATTGGAAAAGACAAGGATGAACATTACTGGAATTCACTGATGCGGCAAATGATACTGGAAGGGTTTATTAAAAAAGACATTGAAGAGTACGGTGTATTGAAATTCACTAAAAAAGGCGAGGCATTTTTAAAAAAGCCGGTTTCCTTTAAAATAGTGCTGAACAATTTATTCGAAGGCGCCGATGCAGATGATGAAGAGGGCAGTGATGCTGTTGTTGCAGCCAGTTCAGCCGATGAAAAACTACTGGAAATGCTGAAGGATCTGCGCAAAAAAGTGGCGAAGGAAAAGAACCTTCCGCCTTTTGTTATTTTCCTGGAAGGAAGCCTGGAAGACATGGCAACCATGTATCCAACAACAATCCTGGAATTGGAAAAATGCCAGGGCGTGAGCAAAGGAAAAGCAATCCGCTATGGCAAAAAATTTGTAGAACTGGTAGCTGCCTATGTTGAAGAAAATGAAATAGAGAAGCCGGATGATTTTGTGATGAAGGGTGTGGTCAATCGCAACAATAATAAAATTTTCATCATTCAGAATGTAGATAAAAAGATTCCATTGGAAACCATTGCCAAAACCAAGGATCTTAAAATAGATGAACTGCTGGAGGAAATGGAAACCATTGTAGCCAGCGGAACCAAGCTCAACCTGGACTACGCCATTGATGAAATGGTGGATCGGTACGAGCAGGAAGAGATCATTGATTACTTTAAAGCATGTGAAACCAGCAGCCTGCAAATAGCACAGGAAGAACTTGCCGACAGTGGGTTTAACTGGGAACAGCTAAAGATTATGAGGATAAAGTTTTTATGTGTGTACGGGAATTAGAGGTAAATGGGGAGCAGGTAAATAAAGTAGATAATGGTTTATAGATGGGTATTAAGGATGGTCTGAACATGCCTTGTTGTATAACGTATTTTAAAAGAAGCTTTCTCAACGAGAAGGCTTTTTTGTTTATTAGTGTATTGAAGGCTTTTTAAAACTTCTTTGTACCGGCATTCGTTTTTCATGGCAACATCGTTGTGTCACTCCCGTGTACCACATACCATTGTGGAGCTTTTTCAGGTACACTTTACCACTGGTGCCATATCAACGATAAAGTGTCAAGATGAATGCTCCCGGTGAGCCACCCACAAAGGTTGACCACCGGGAGCATTCACGAATTACCCGTCAATTTAAATGTGACATAACACGAGCCTCGGCAGATAGTTATTTTCATAAAACAAAGCGGAAATACTTTTGTTATCCAACGAAATAAATGAGCGTAATGGAGCAAACATACCTGTTCGTTCTATACATTTGTTAAACATATTTTATCATTTCATTACCCCCTTATATTATTTATGACAACAGTTAACGCTTATGCAGCCCAGGACGCCGTAACCCCGCTCGCGCCTTTCAATTTTGACAGGAGAGATGTTGGACCTCATGATGTACAAATCGAAATCATGTATTGTGGTGTTTGCCATTCAGACATTCACCAGGTACGCAATGAATGGGGTGGTTCTATCTACCCGATGGTGCCCGGCCACGAGATCGTAGGGCGTATTACCGTGTTGGGTGAAGCCGTCAAAAATTTTGCGCTGGGAGAACTGGTGGGTGTAGGCTGTTTTGTGGATTCCTGCCGCGTGTGCCCAAGCTGTCTTGCACACGAAGAGCAATATTGCGATAAAGGTATGGTAGGCACTTACAACGGTCGTGATAAGGAAGGAAATCCAACGTATGGCGGCTATTCAACCCAGATCGTTGTAGACGAAAAATACACGCTGCATGTGTCAGAAGACTTACCTATTGAAGGCGTCGCGCCGCTATTATGTGCGGGTATTACCACCTATTCTCCCCTGCGCCATTGGAATATTGGCAAGGGACATAAAGTTGCAATAGTAGGATTGGGAGGACTGGGACATATGGGCGTAAAATTTGCCGCTTCCTTTGGTGCGGAGGTTACCGTATTAAGCACCTCCAAATCAAAAGAACAGGATGCCCTGAACTTAGGTGCGCATCATTTTGCCGTAACCAGCAACCCCGACACTATAAAAAACCTCCAAGGCCATTTTGATTTTATATTAAGTACCATTTCGGCTCAGCACGATTACAACCTGTACCTCGGTATGTTAAGTTTAAATGGCACAATGGTGGTAGTGGGAGCTCCACCGCAACCATCTATAGTACAAGCTTTCAGTCTTATTGGAAAGCGAAGAAGTTTAGCGGGATCTTTAATCGGCGGCATCAAAGAAACCCAGGAAATGCTCGACTATTGTGCGGAACATGGTATAGTTTCGGATGTGGAAGTGATAAATATGGGGGAAATAAATAAAGCATACGAACGAATGCTAAAGAACGATGTACGGTACCGGTTTGTGATAGATATCGCCTCCTTAAATAGGTAGCTTGACACAATTGTATTTATGGGTGGAAAGTGTATTTCATCCATTTTTTGTTCTTTTTAATAATTTGATGGCTTTGATTTGTAATAATTGAATAGAAACTCTTATTTTTGCTGCCCCAAACGGGAAAGGTGCGGTAGCTCAGTTGGTAGAGCAAAGGACTGAAAATCCTTGTGTCGGCGGTTCAATCCCGCCCCACACCACAAAAACCTCAACAGAAATGTTGGGGTTTTTTGTTTGGCATACGACAAAAACACCGACATATTCCCACGAACCAGGATGGCAAAAAATCCGGGCGGCGAACTTCAGCTGGTACCATAAGCCAATCCTTTGGTTAATAGGTAAAAATTGTAAAGGTTTTTTCAACAAGCGATTTGCAGCCATTTCTCGTAGCAAACAGCAATAAATCTCCATTTTTGGAGGCTAAGTTTTTAATAGAAGTGTAAACAGAATGCGTGTAAATGCTTTTTTGTTTACACGTAATTTGTTTACAAAATTGTGTTCAACGACGCGGCTTTGAAACAAGATGAAAATGAAAAGAAATAACTGCGCAAAGAATTTGTGCCCGTGTAACCGGCGGACTGAAAGGGATGTAGTAACGAGCTAACTAATGGAAACAGGTATCATCTCACAGTTGTGATATGGTACGGCGACCGGGCACCGCCGGTAAGGAGGGTGTTTGGATTTTATATCTGTAGAATAAATTAACTCAATCTTCATAAGGATTTTTCGCCTCCTTGGCAATTTCAATTACTTCCCCCAATTCTGCATCGGTCATTATCCCTGTTTCTATACCGATCAAATTGAATGCGGCTTTGCAACCTGCTACATTTAATTCAGATAAGTGAAAAGCACTTACCTCTTTTATGGGAATTTTTTTACTCTGTGAAAAACTAATCCTGAGCTCTTCCTGGTACGACCTGTAAAAATCGCTTTGAGCACTGAACCTGATCGCTACCTCCTTTGGATTTGCCCGGGTAATGATTGCTGATTCGGACGTTAAATCTATCCGGAAAAGTGAAAAGTTATTATGCAATCCCAGTTGTATATCAAGGTAAGGTTCGTCCACTTTATCCAAAATACAAAGAATGGTTGCAAATAATTGTTTTTGTATAAACTTCACCCGGGAAGGCGCATCGAGGCTTTTGTTTCGCTTATGGTCCAAATCAGCTAACAGCTTACATGCCGCATAGTTATTAGGATCAAGTATAACAATAGTGAGTTTACAAGTAGCCCCTTTCGCCTGTGCTTTTTTAGACAGCGTCTGCAAAGTAACGGAACGTGTCCATTTTGCAGTATGGCCTCTATACCCAAAATCAATCGTTTCTCCGAGATCGTCGGCCAAAAATTTCTTTAACTCGCTTCCCGGGGTCAACACTTTTATCTGGGCCTGTTCTTTAGCACCGGGGAAAAGCCAAAGCAGAAAAAAGGTGATGGACACGCCAGATACAAGTGCAACAATAAAGCCTTCCAACACCTGGTTAATGATTGATTCGGTTTCGGGTATTGCCGTATGGTAAACATAATGAGGTAGTATAAGAAAGCGCAGACTAATAAGGCAAACAAATGTCATTATGCTAAAAACAATCACTTGCCTCCTGAGGTAAGGATTTGACGAAAGTTCCTGCTGTTCCATATGAATTGATTAATGATGATCTTCAATAATAAATTTACCAGGCATCTCTCCGAGTAATTCATGCAAGTAGTGCTTGCGTTTTTGAAATGCCTCACGCACTTCTCTCAATACAATCTTTTTATGCCAATCTCTCCTCAATTTGTTGATATTGTTGCTTACCAGTTCTTCAAAGGGCTTATCTGAATTCTCATACCAGTAAAAGAATTGAAAGGGGCCGGTAAGATGAGATGCCCCGTCGGCAGAGGATACAATCTGCACCTCGATACTTGCTTCATTAAGCCGGTCTTTTTTATCCACCAATCTTGCTGCTTCGACCGCCTTATCAACAAAAGCCCGCGGAAATCCTACCTGCATTAATTCCTTTCCGCCTTCGGTTAACGTTTCCTTTTTACTTTTGCCAATTATTTTACCGTAATCGTGTAACCATACCAGCGTTACAACAAGGTTTCTGTCTGCGGCTTTATGTAGCTCACACAATTCGAGTGCAATTTTTTCAACGATATCCAGATGATATTTCACATACCACTTATGATGAATAAAGCTTTCTTTACTTGCTAAATCCGTGACTGCCTGTTTAAACTTCTCTATTAATTGTTGCATAATAAACGGTTGATCAGGCTTTATCATCCAGGTGCTTCAAATAGTCTTTGATTTTAGAATATAATTTCTCAGGACTAAAAGGAACAGATTCGATATTGTGAGGTTGCTGGATCAATTTCTCAGAAAAAAGAAATGAAGTGTCATTAATAAATTCCCCATGCAGTATTATCGTTGATGTAGTTTGATCCTCCTGGTTAACTATTTTATGGAAAACATGGTGCGAAAGGGTATAGGCATTGCCCTTGGAAAACTGGCTGTCAAATATACATTTGAGATAAAATTTTCCCAAATAAGTCATTTTATACCCTACTCCCTCATCAGGGAATGCACATAAATATTTGTGTAACAGCAGTCCATGATGTGAGTTTTCAAACAATTGAAACCGAAATGCGCCGGTTAAAATTGCAGAACTAAAATCCCAGGAATGATTATGAATATGTTCATTCATATACGTCGACCCCGGCCACCAAATATGCAATCTGAGTTTATACGAAGGTTTTGATGAAGAGAGCAGCGTTATTTTGTCGAATCCGTTATTGTGAGTATAAGAATTAGCGGCAACGCTTATCAAATCTTCTTCGTGCCTTAACAATGAGTCTAATATATCAGGGATGAAACCTTCACCGGATATTTGTTGTACTACATGCAGCATCCCGAAACTATCACCGGCATTTTTGTGAAGTTTTCTATCCAAATGCACCTTTACCCGTTGCAGCGTTTCATCCATACCTGAGATAAATTTTGTATTCCCAAAATACAAAAATGTTTCGCAAATAAAAACAGGGTAATGCATTAACATTATATCTGCACGGTGCTTCATTAAGTCCCCGTTGTGATCCTAAAACAACAAGCCAGATTAATTATCGCCCGAAACGCAAATAGCCGGTCCGGTTCAACAAAGAACCTTTGCGGCTATTACTTTATAGGATATTGGATTACCGGATCTCCACCGGCCTTCTGAATGCAGTAGAAAAAATATCTACATAATATTGATCCGTTTTATGTTCCTGTATCTGCACTTCCATTTTTCGTGTACCGGTTAAAGGATTGTTGAGCATTTTCAGGTAAATGGTGTCCATAAATCTTTCCGCCTTGGGAAAGTTGATCGTGTACCGTGCGCTGTCTCCCGCTGTTAAAACCTTCCCGTTTTTGTCAACCACATCAAAATCCTTACCCACTATCGCCGGGGTAGTGATACCAGTGGTAACAATGGAATAATATGCAACGGCATCATAACTACGGCTAAAGGCAGAATAAAACTGCACAGGAAATTTAACCAACGCGGTTTGTGTCTTTTGCACGATCACTGCCGTATTGGTATTGGGAATATAGGCCGCATAATAATGATTTTCAAATTCCGGTAAACCTTGCGGAACATCCTTTTTTTCGCAGGAAACAAATAAAAGGCCAGCAAGAAATATGTATAAAAAATAGTTGATTGATTTCATTTGAATGATTTTAATAGATTATTGCCAATTAGGATTTTGTTTCACGTTGCCACCGCTCAGCGTAATTTCATTGAATGGAACAGGATACAGGTAATTCTTGCTTGCGTCAAAATGCCTGGTGCTGGCCGGCTCTACTACCAGCACTCCGTTTGCGTTCAGGTTTAATGTACTCGCGTTGGTGTTGGGCCAGTCTGCCGCAATAAATTTTGCACCCAACAGTTCAACCGGTAATAATTTCTCTGCAGTTTTCCATCTTACCAAGTCATCGTACCTGAATCCTTCCAGGGCAAGTTCTACAGTTCTTTCCCTCCTGATCTCTTCCCGCATGTTCAGGTTGTTAGCAGTTACAAATGCATTGGTCAGCTTTTTTGTAAATCCAACCCTTGTTCTTAATTTATTAATGGTAAGATCAAGGTCTGCATCAGTGATCGTTTCTGTTA
The DNA here is from genome assembly GCA_025963635.1 of Ferruginibacter sp. Taxonomy (GTDB): domain Bacteria; phylum Bacteroidota; class Bacteroidia; order Chitinophagales; family Chitinophagaceae; genus Ferruginibacter. The sequence goes on along the minus strand of JAOQAK010000079.1, from coordinate 47,911 downwards.
ATTCATAGCTTGCTTCTGCATAAATCAATAAGACTTCTGCGTAACGGATCAAAATTCTGTCTACGGTTCCAGCGCCATTGATTGTTTGGTCGATGATGTTAAAACCTTTTTTGGCGGCAAAGGCCGATCTTGCTCCCAGTGATGTAGTGGGCACCCAGGGTCCTTTGTACGCATCTTCACCAGAAAGAAAGACCGTAAATCCAAGCCTCGGATCCCTGCTTTGAAGAATGGTATTATAACTGGTTTCACTGCCTTCTGCAACGTACAGCGGCGATGGTGATGTAACAAGTGTATTAAGTGTGCTATATGCCGGCAACCCATCGCTATAAAGGTACTGGCGAATAAGATTTCGGGTGGGAGCCATCCTGCCGTTCTCCAGGTCTCTTGAATTATTATGGCCCAGGAGCAGGTTGAGATTACTGACACCATATATTTTTACAAGAATATTTTCAGTATTAGCTGCACCTTCGCCCGGCTGTGTGAATAGGGTAACATAGTTCGAAAACAAAACATGTCCCTGCGCCATTACATTTTTGGCTGCTGTTACCGCAATCTGCAGGTGTTTCTGCCAGTTTGCTTCACTACGGAACTTGGCTCTTGTGCCCTCATATAAACCGGCTCTTGCTTCAAGCGCCCAAGCCGAACTTTTAGTAACACGGCCATATTGTGCTACAGCCAGTGCAGATCTGGCGGGTAACCATTGTGCTGCAAAATCAAGGTCCGCGTAAATGGCGGTCATTACCGAATCCCTCGGCGTACGGGGCATCAGCAAATCGGGAGAAGTAATTTCCAAACTGTGCAGCACGAGGGGAACATCGCCATATTTTTGTACCAGGCTTAGGTATGCATAGGCCCTGAAAAAACGTGCTTCCGCAAAATACCTGTTCCTGATTGCCTCGGTAACCTTAGCTTTTCCTCCTTTTTCCAGGATATTGTTGGCTGTAAAAATTTCATCGTACCGGTCACTCCACTCTGCACTGGTATTTGGGATAGAAATATTTCCATTACTGGTACTGTTTGGCCCTCCCTGGTTAACGGCATCGTCTGCACGGTTATCGACCCAATTGGCATCCAGTTGCTGGTAAAGGCGGTTGGCAGCATTGATAAGATCTGTTTCAGTATTCCAAAAATCTTCATCGCTGAATTTAGATTCGGGAAACCGGTCAAGTTTTGTACAGCCGCTTACCAGTAGCAGGGCTGAAAATAGCGTTATAAGAAGTCGGTGAAATATTTTCATGATTGCAGCTTTTATTATAAGGTGAAATTAAATCCGAAAGAAATCGTCCGGTAAAAAGGGTACGCTGTTGCGCTAACGTTATTGCCCACTTCCGGATCAAATACACTCAACACTTTCGTGTTTTCCCATAGGTCTTGCCCGGAGATATAGATCTTCATCTCTTTTATATTCTTATTATTGATGGGAAGAATATAGCCGAGCTGGATATTTTTCAAGCGCAGGTAACTGCCATTTTGAGTCCACTTATCGGATGGCCTGAAATTATGAGCGCTTGTCTGGTACATTCTCGGGAACATAGCATTCGGATTGTCAGTTGTCCAATGATCCATGTGAATTGACCAGGGCATATCTGCAGTTCCCAGCATGGGTGAAAGCGTTCCTTCATCTATTAAAAAACTCCGTTTCATTGCCCCCTGGAAAAACACAGAGCAATCAAATTTTTTCCAGGTAAATCCAAGATCAATACCATAAGTATATCTTGCATTGGTACTTCCCAGGTAAACAAGGTCGCCGGAATTTTGTGGTGTACCGTCACCGGCGGAGATTACACCATCACCATTCAAATCAAGGTACTTAACATCGCCCGGGCCAGGGGTTGGGAAGAAAGGATATTTCACAGCAGCTTTGTATTTGTCGGCTTCCCCCTGTGTTTGAAAATAACCATCTGTTTTGTAACCCCACACACTGTTTAAAGCGTATCCTTCCAGCAGGGAAACCACACCGCCGTTACCGATTGAGTTGAGTCCATTATATTTTACCAGCTCATTCTGGTTATCTGAAATATTCAGCCCGATATGATAATTTATCTTTCCTATTCTATCTCTCCATTTAATATCCACTTCGCTTCCCCAGCTTTTCAACTCCCCGATATTTACACTGGATACATTGATACCAATGATGCTTGGCACATTTAACCGGGCAAGCATGTTCTTATTACGTTTTACATAATAGTCGGCAGTGATGGTAAGCCGGTTGTTTAACAGTCCCAGGTCGATACCGATATTTGACTGCTCTACAGTTTCCCATGTTTTGTCTGGTGAAGGCAAAGTATCCTGGTATAAATACTGCGTACGCTGGTCATTGAACACAAGGTTGTTATTGGTAGTTAATCCGCTTGTTAGCAGGGGTATATAATCATACAATCCTAACACAGACCCATTACCCAATTGCCCCCAGGAAACCCTGAATTTCAAATTGTTTATAAAACCAATATTGTTCTTGAAGAAATTCTCTTCGCTTACTCTCCATGCCGCGGAAAATGAAGGGAATACCTGCCAGCGGTTCTCTGGTGCCAGCCTTGAACTTCCATCATACCGGTAAGATGCTTCAAATAAATACCTGCCTTTAAAACTATAATTCAACCGGCCAAACATAGAGGCCATCGCCCATGTTTGTACCACTTCGCTATTGGTTTTTGTAAGCGGATCTCCATAATTTAAACTGAAGAAATCATTGGTGATCATGTTTTGAGCGGAGGCGGAAAATTCATCTTTCCGGTATTCTTCGTACGAAGCGCCCTGCAACAAGGTAAATACATGATCCTCCTTTATTTTTAAGTTGTAGGTGAGAAAACCCTGGAGATTATTCTGGTAACCTTTGTTTTTTACCAGTGTAGTAGAGTTCGGCACATTTACATTAAACCGAACAGTGCTTAAACTACGACCATACCAGTTGATACTTCTCCTGTTATTTTCCATCGCATAATTGCTCTGGTTCCTCCAGCCAATTACGTCGAGGGTTAATCCTTTTATTACATTTTTAACTTGCAGGTTCAATCGGCCGGTAACGGTTTCATAATTCCTTGTTTCGATGCCACCATTTTTTTCAATATCTACAGCGTTGATTTGCAAATCTCCATTATAGTGTTGCCCGGTAGTATCTTCTGGCGGAGTGTACAATGATTGGCGGGTGCGGCTACGATACAGGCGGTTGATGATCTGCTCAGTTCCAAAGGCATTTTCCCTGGTTTTTGAACCGATGTACCCTGTAGTTAATTTTACACTCACATATTTGTTGAGTTCAGCATTCACATTTACTTTCAGGTTGGCCCTGCTGTTATCATCCGGACCATATCTCAGCACACCATCTCTCGTGTAATAACTACCCGATACCAAATAATTCAGCTTCTGTTCGCCGCCGCTGATCGAAAGCGAATGATTTTGCATGTGATTGATCTTGTCCATTCCTTCCTTTACCCAGTCGTTGTTGCCATAATATTCCCACCGGTCTTGTGTTGGATTGGGACGATAGATAAAATTGGGGTTTTTGAGCCATTCAATCTGTTCAGCATTGAATTCAGGCACACCGGTTGCATTCACCCGCGATTCATCTATCAATAACTGTTCATCCCAGGAACTTAGCCGCTGGGGCTGCCTGGCAGTGATATTGATACCATAATACGTGTTGTAATTTATTTTTGTTTTGCCGGCGGCACCCTGCTTTGTGGTAACTAAAATTACACCGCCCGCGGCCCTTGCCCCATAAATAGCGGAGGCAGATGCATCTTTCAAAACAGAAATGGATTCAACATCATTCGGATCTATCAGGTTAAGATCCTGTTCCATACCATCTACTAATATCAATGCGGTAGCATCGTTGGCAGAAGAGAACCCCCGGATACGAACACCATATCCTTCACTGCCCGGTTTACCGCTTCCTCTTATTACTGTAACGCCCGGCAAAACACCCTGCATTGCGGCGGTAACATTTGGCACAGGCCGGTTGATCAGGTCCTTCCCGGAAATCTGCGCCACCGATCCGCTAAGGTTTATTTTCTTTTGATTTCCGTAACCCACCACAACCACAGCTTCCAGGGAATGTGGATTTTCTGTAAGGGATACATTAATTGTTGAAAGAGCGCCTACGGTTTCTTCCTTCATTAAATATTCTGTGTAAGTAAATACCAGTACCGACCCCTGGGCAGCGGTAATTTCATATCTACCTTTGTTATCCGTAATCACGCTTTTTTGTGAACCCTTGATGGTAACACTTACGCCACTGAGTGCAATGCCTTTCTGGTCATTGACGGTTCCCTGTATTTTTTTCGACTGCCCAATAACAGGCAAACTGGCAATTAAGCAAATAATTGAAAAGAGAAATAATAAAGGCCATCTTCCCGGATGGATTTCCCCTGGGTTATTGTGAGCAAAAACTCTCATAAAGCAAACATTTTAGCTGGTTAAAAAATGTATTAATTCCTGTGGTGTATTCTTTTTTTAGTAATTTTTTTATACGAACATCCTTAAAAATCTACCGCTGTCAGCAGGTGTAACCTTGAGGATTTTGCTTTCTCTCCCAAAATCTGTGTAATCCTTTTTTTGCAAGATTCGCATTGATATTTTTGGGCTCCCGTTAGTAGTAATGGAACCGCTTCTTCAAAATCAAACTGCAATATTTGCGGGCCTTCCCATTTTTTTTCTTCCAGCAGGTACGGAACCAATGCATTCAATCCTTTTTTCAAAGATTTATGGGAAGGGCTCTCATAATTCCACAAATCAATATGGATGTTTTGAGCCATCTGGGCGATGGTAAAAAAAGGATCCATTATGAAAACCGTATAATGAAGTGAGATCGTTCTCTTCATTTCCAGCGGAAAACCTCCCTGGTCATCCATTTGTTTATCAAGGCGGCTCTCGGCGCTTGCTACAATTTGTTTGGCCAATTCTGTTTTGCCGGTAAACAAAGCATAGGATAATCTTTGCTGGTCGTACCATACTCCGTGATTATTGGTAGTATTCATTTCATCCTTTCCGTTTTTACTTGTTTGCATCCAATCTAAAAAGCTGGCGAACCAATCCTGCATACCAGCCTGGTCGCCTGAAGACCAACTATGGGCACCCTTTAACAAGCCGATCGCATCCACCAGTTTTACAAAATGGCGGGTATCGATCAATCCATATCCACGACCGGTTTCTCTTCCCTTCACCGCCTGGGCAAAATTTAAATTGGGATTCATTTTGGTGGCTGTGTCCAAAAACCAAACCCTCATAAGTTTGGTGGCATGATCGGCATAACGTACATCTTCAGAAAAATACCATGCAAGGGATAGAGTAGTTACGGCATCGCAGAGTGCAGCCAGGTATATCTTGTCTTTATATTGCAACTCTTCAGGATTTCTTAGTCCGTCCCTGTTAATATAGGGCGAGCCACCTGGTTTGGTGGAGTCAGGCCAGAAATAAGGAGCAATGCTCATATAATCATGCTTGTCCCCGCTTGGTGGAAAATTTATCTTTTCCATTACGCTTACCGGCTTAAACAACAAGGCCTTTTCCGCATCCTGTAGCAATTGTTGATATGCAGGCATGAGCGCCACATCACGCTTTTTAATTTTTGTTTTATTTGCCATCAGCGTGGAAGCATCAATTGAATATACCGCAGGCGCTGACTTGTTGCCTTGTGCATAGGTATTACTATAAAAAAGCAAACCCGCAGCAAATGCAAACAGAAACTTTAGTCTCATAATGTTTTATTTATTTTTTTAAAAAATCCTGTCGCATAGGACTGAAAATATCCACCAGTACACCTGCTTCCAGGCAAACTGCGCCGTGCATACTGTTAGGAGCTACATAAAAAGCATCGCCCGCTTTAAGTATTTTTCTTTCGCCTTCGATCTCAATTTCAAAAACGCCGCTTTCTACATTGGTTACCTGCACCTGCGAATGCTGGTGTAGGGTTCCTATCCCGCCCTTTTCAAATTCCACTCTTACCAACATAATGTTCTCATCCCAGGCCATTACCTTTCTTCTTATCCCTTCCCCCATTACCTCCCATTCTATTGATGAATTTTCAACGAAAGCTTTTAACCCTACTTCGCCCAAACTGATAGCTGACATATTTTCCATTACATTATGCTTTGTGCATACTCTCAATAGCATGCCTGTTAAATATTCATATTGCTCCCATGGTATTGATGAACAACGTTTTTACAATTCAGCATTTTGCAACGGGTGTGTATTCCGGCAATGATGCGAATTAAATAATTTATTACCTGTGAATTTTTCTATTTTAAAAAATGAATTTGTTTGTGCATCATTATAAAAGCTACAGTTCCCGCCAGGCATAGTTCCATGTGAATTAATTATCGGCAAACCTTGTTTTATTATCGCAATCATCTGTATAGCAATTTGTACCTGCGCAGCTTGTTGAATGCAGTCTATGGTGTAATATTAACCGTTAAACGGAAAAGAGGGCATCAAAAGAAAAATTATTTCTTTCAAATATTTGGCTATTTACCGGAATAATTTTTAACAGAATAACTGATTTAATGGAAGTAATCTAAAAAATAACTCCGGTACCAGTGCCGGAACCGGTACCGGAACTGTGCCGGAGAATTCGGCAAAATGAACTATTTTCACATTTATATATGGAAAGACAGACTACCATCAAAGACATTGCTGTTGCGCTTCGGTTATCAAAATCCACCGTAAGCCGGGCCTTAAGAGATGCTCCCGATATTAAAATTGAAACCAAAAAAGCCGTTAAAGCGCTAGCCGAAGAACTCGATTACCAGCCCAACAAACTGGCCTTAAGTTTACTGAACAGGCAAACACATACCATTGGTGTGATTATTCCTAATTTGGATTATGTTTTGTCTACCATGGTGAAGGGTATTGATGAAGTTGCGCTGGAAGCAGGGTATACTGTAATGGTTTGCCAGAGCGATGAAAGTTTTGGCCGCGAAATTGTAAACACAAAACGCCTGCTGGAAAGTTTGGTGGATGGGTTCATTGTATCGGTATCGAGCGAGACAAAAGTTTTTGAGCACATTAAAAAAATACAGAACAAAAAAATCCCCCTTGTTTTATTTGACAGGGTAGTGAATCATATTAGCTGCCCTTCAGTGCGATTGGATAATATCGCAGGAGGCGTGCTCGCTACACAACACCTGGTAGACCAGGGCTATAAACGTATCGCCATCCTGGCCGGACCTGAAAACCTAAACATCAGTAATAAACGAATGGAAGGTTATTTACAAACGCTGAAATTAAATGGTTTGCGTCCGGATAAAAGAATGATCATTCATTGCGATTTTAACCAGCAATATGCTTACGAGGCAACCAAAGAACTACTGGCAATGAAGCAACCGCCGGATGCAATATTCACCATCAGCGATCGCATGGCGATTGGCGCAATGCTGGCAATAAAAGAAAAAGGTTTACAAATGCCGGATGATATTGGATTGGTTGGTTTCAATAATGAACCCGTAACCAGCCTGGTAAGTCCTTCCATATCGAGTGTGGAAATGTATGCCTTTGAAATGGGTAAGGCAACCGCAAAGCTTTTTATAGAAATGCTCAATAGCGATGATACGATGGCGCACCAGGAAATAGTGATCAAACCAAAACTCTTTATAAGAGAATCCTCCAAACGAATCATTACTAAAAAAGACAGGAATAATAGTGCGTAGTGTGAGTGCTTTTTATTACACGAATTTTCAAATACGAATTAGAAATTGTTATACATCTCCTGATTGGTATTCATCCAACTCAACTGATCCTTCGTTAGCCAGTAAAACGAGTGCTCATGCATGATTGCAATATTTTAAAAGACTGCTTTTAGCAACATAGCCTGTGAAAGATCTCCCAATAAATATTTGATAAAATATGAGTTAAAAATTAACTGCTTAATTTTAATGTCCGTTATTTATTAATCGCTAATTGACCATATGTTAAAAGTACTCCATACCGCCGACTGGCACCTGGGAAAACGATTGGAACAGTGTGAGCGGACAGATGAACACCAGCATTTTTTAGACTGGCTAATTGAAACGATCTCTGTAGAATGCATTGATGTGTTGATAGTTGCCGGGGACATATTTGATACGGGTGCACCATCGAATGCAGCGTTCAAACAGTACTACGATTTCCTGTGGAAGGTGAAGAGTACCTGCTGCAGGGAAGTGATCATCATTGGTGGCAACCACGATTCTGTTACTACCTTAAATGCTCCTAAAGACCTGCTGAAAGTTTTCAATGTGCATGTGGTGGGCGGTGTGCCGGATGATTTTAAGGAGCAGATCATTACCGTTAAAAATAAAGAAGGGTTTCCGGAGCTCATCGTTTGTGCGGTACCCTTTATCCGTGATAAAGATGTACGGCTCTCCATCGCTGGTGAAAGTTCTGTCGAATTAGAAACGAGGTTAAAAAAAGGTATTGGCGATCATTACCATCTTTTCAAAGAAAGTATAGCAGACCATAAAATCAACGGCATCCCTGTAATTGCAACCGGCCATTTATTTGCCGCCGGCGCAGTGAACTCTGATAGTGAAAAAGAGATTCATGTGGGCAATATTGCACAGGTAGGTGGCGACCAGTTCCCGGTAGAATTTGATTATGTGGCGCTGGGCCATTTACACCGGCCACAACTTGTAAATAAAATGGAGCATGTCCGGTATTCGGGCTCGCCAATTCCATTAAGTTTTTCCGAAAGCGATGATCACAAGCTGGTGCTGGTATTGCAATTTGAAGCAGGAAAATTGAACCAGATCCAATCCATTGACATTCCACCCTGTCGCAAACTCATCAGGGTAAAGGGAAATCTCGAAACCGTTAAAGCTGCCATCGAAATTATACAAGACCAGTTGCTCAGTTTTCCATCCTGGGTGGAAGTGCAACTGGAAACAGATATCCTGGTACACGATCTTGAAGAGCAATTGAATAAGCTGATTGTGGGCAAACCTTTTATAGAACGGTTCTTTCTAAAACAACAATCTAAAAAGCATTCGCTTCAACTTGATGAACAAACCGATGAAATGATCAATCTTACCGATCTTGATCCTAAATCTGTTTTTCAGAAAAAATGTGAGTCTGCCTATCCCGGCACCGATTTCAGCGACGTGTTGCAAACCTTCAATGAAGCACTTGAACTGTTTGAAACCGATACCCATTAAATCCCTTCTTAACCCGGTGATATACGATGAAAATATTAAGTGTAAAATTTTTAAACCTTAATTCACTCAAAGGCGAACATACCATCCGGTTTGATCAAAGTCCGTTTATTGAAAGCGGGCTGTTTGGCATAACCGGACCCACTGGTGCAGGTAAAACAACCATTCTCGATGCCATTACTGTTGCCCTATACGGAAGAGTGCACCGGCACGACCGCGATGCGGATGAAAGCATGACACGCTTTACGGTGGAAAGTTTTTCGGAAGTGGAGTTTGAAGTAAAAGGTATTGCCTACAGAGCCCGGTGGTCGCAGCGAAGGGCGCATGGTAAGATAGGTGGCAAGCTCCAGGGAGTAAAAATGGAATTGGCAGAAAAAGGCGAAGGCAAGATCATTGTAAGCCATCCTTTGGCAGCAGTTCAAAACAAGATCGTTGAAATTTGTGGCTTGGGTTATAGCCAGTTTTTAAGATCCGTAATGCTATCGCAGGGCGATTTCACCAGGTTTTTAAAATCCAGTGAAAATGAACGAAGCGAGCTGTTGGAAAAAATTACCGACACCGCTATTTACTCCGATATATCCACATTTATTTATAAAAAAACAGGCCTTGAAGAAGCGAAACTGAAAGACCTGAAGAGGAGCATGAACGATGTACAGCTTTTGTCGGCGGAAGCAGTGCAAACCATTCAGCAACAAATGGCAACGTTGAATGAAGAAGGCAGCCAGTTCAAAAAAAATAAACAGGAAGCGGAGAAAAAATTAATATGGCTGGAGAAGATAAAAACATTAGAAGATAAAAAAAATGAACTCGCCGGTAAGCTCACACAATTACAACTGCAGGCAGAAGAAGAAAAGCCGCTTTTTGAAAAGCTGCAAAATCATGACAAAGCAATCCTGCATCAACCCGCGCTGGCAGAATTGAACCTATTACAATCTTCTGAACAAGACACACAATTGAAGATAAAAACTGCCGGGGAACAATTGCCCGGTTTAGAAAAGGAATGGAAAGAACTTAATGAACAATATGGTATTGCCGTTGCAGCGCATGCTGCCGCCCAGAAGGAGCTTTCCTTGTCAGAGCCGCTGTTGGAGGAGGTAATTCGAGCAGACTCCGAATTGACATCGCTAAGCAATCAACTGGATCAAAGTAAAAAAAAGGTGGAAGCAGCGAAGGAGGACATTCAAAAAGCCCAGTCTGCCCATGATGCTAAAAAACAACAACTGGAAGATTGTACCCAACAGATTCTGCAAGTAAATAAATGGCTGGAGGAGCACAAAGAAGATGGGGAGATCGAAAAAGAAATACATCAGCTCACGCAGCTGAAAAATGATTTGAAAGCACTACAGGCAAGTTCATCAAAGCTGCAACTGGAACTGGACAAATTGCTAGGAGCCGAAGACCAACAAAATAAACTGCTGAAAAATATAAGCGAAAAGATAAAAAAGATAAAGCAGGATATTCAGTTGCTTATTGATAAAAAACAAACTGCTACAACAGCTTTCGAAAATGAATTGAAGGGTGAACCGCTGGAGTCAATAGAAGAAGCATATAACAACCTTCCCATATTGATCAATTATTGCAACGGCCAATACAGGATATCGGTTGAAAATAGAAAGGATGTTGAAAAGAAAGCTGCAGTAGAAACAGCACTTAACGTGCATACTTTGCAGGTAGTAAGTGAAAAGGAAGCACTTGCCAAACTGTTTGTAGAAAAAGACGGTGCAGAAAAAAACCTTGCCGATCTTCGCCAGTTGGCAGAGATACAGATTCGCATTCAAAAATATGATGCAGACCGGCAGCAACTGGAGCCGGACAAGCCCTGCCCTTTATGTGGCGCCTTGCATCATCCGTATAAGGAAAACAATTATCACAGCCATTTGCCGGAAGCTGAACAGAAAAGAAATCAGCAGGAAATTTATTTAAAACAGATTAGCCGCCAGGCAGATGAGCTTGCCATTGTTGTGAATACCATTGTCACTAAAATTGAAGGATTGCAAAAGGAGCTTAAAGCCATAGATGTGAAAATGGTTGAGAACAGGAATAGCTTTGAGGCCAATTTACATAAAGGACTGAGCGCTTTAAATATGGATGATCCCGAAAGCATTGAAAGACTAGTTGCTGAGAAACAGGAAGATTATGATGCGCTTCAAAAGAAGATCAGTACCATAAAAAATTTACAAAAACAATTTATAGAAACGGATGAACTGCTGCATGCAAAGGAACAAGAATTGGTTAAATCAGAAGCCAATCTTTTGGTAGCACAAGAGCAGCTAAAAAACTTTTCGATCGAAAAAATAAGATTACAGGGAGAGCAGCTTATTACAACTGAAAAGATCCGGCAGGCAACCATTTCTGCCTCCGGTTTTTTATCCAAATACAATCTTGTATTTCATGAAAAAGAACTGGGCCGTGCGCAGGCAACATTGAATGAAAGATCTGTTACTTACCAGGGCGCTATCCGGCGAAAGCAGGAAAAAGAACTGGAGCAGGCAACCCTTCAATCGGGTTATGAAAATGCTGTAATCAAAGTAAGTGAATCGCTCAGTTACAAAACGAACTTGCAGGCAATTGTGGATACAGAGCAATTAACATTGAATGAAAAAGCGGCTGTTCGAAAAACGATTTTTGGCGATAAAGATCCATCCGCAGAACGGAAAAAAATGAATGAAGCGCTGCTAATTTTAAAAACGCAGGCAGAAAAATTGGGAGCCAACACGAAGGTTAAACAGGAAAATATTAAAGTACTGGAAGGGAAACTGGAAGAATGGAAAAAATTGTACGAAGAAATTTTGAACCAACGTGATCGTTTGATGAGCATCCTGCTTTCAAAAATAATTGGAGCCGGGTTTAGCACCATTGATGAACTGCTGTCTAATATTTTAGAAAAGGATAAGGCACAATCGATCCATGAACATCAGCAATTCCTCTTGAGCAATATCACCACTACAGAAGGAATATTAAAAACCACGGAGCAGGAATACCAGTTCGAAATCGAAAAGTCGCTTACGACTGATTCAGCTGAAGTATTGACGGAGGTTTCAGTGATGAATGAACAAAAAATCATTGAACTCAACCAACAAATTGGACGACTGAAAACGATATTAGAGCAGGATGCCGCGGACGCAATTAAATACCAGCAAATTGCAGAACAGGCTTCTGTTCAACAAAAAGAGTTTGAGCGTTGGAATAAATTATGTGCCCTGGTCGGCTCCGCTGATGGAAATAAATTCAGTCGATTTGCACAGGGCCTTACACTTGCAAGGCTAACAGCATTGGCCAATCGCCACTTAAGGAAATTCAGCGATCGGTACCTCATTTTAAAATCAATCGAAAAAGATCTTGAACTACAAATTGTGGATGCGTACCAGGCAGATGTGGTAAGGCCAATGGCTACGCTTTCAGGAGGAGAAAGTTTTTTAGTGAGTTTGGCTTTGGCACTTGGGCTGTCTGACCTGGCTGGCCGCAAAGTACAAATCCAATCTCTGTTCATTGATGAAGGTTTTGGCACATTGGATGCTGAAACGCTGGACATTGCCATTTCCGCTTTGGAGAACCTGCAGGTATCCGGTAAAATGATCGGCATCATCTCCCATGTGGAGGCATTAAAAGAAAGGATAGGAACACAGATAGAAGTCAGCAAACAACCCGGCGGGTACAGTAAGATTTCTATTAAAAGTTATGGAAAGGTGATAACAGATGTGTGAAGCATTGATAAATGAATTTGCTCCACAGGCTGAAGCCCAATGTCATTTAGTTAAGGGTTAAATGGCTTTTTTATAGTTTGTAAAAGTTTGGTATTTTCCGGTTAGCCGTTTTGCTTTTTTGATTCCCGGACTTTGCCTTCCAGGTCTTACTGGTTCGATGTTTCGTTCAAGAATGCATCTTGTAATTGTAATAAGATATCTCGCCGTTCATTTTGCAGAATCAGTTTAACTACATTAAATTTCAACGAAGCCCAGCTTACATTACGGTTTATTCGGTAGCAGTACTTTCTTCTTGTATTGATTTTTTGCAAATAATCTTCACATTGCTTTTCTATAAGGCTTTGCAGGTTAGCTACAAATAAGCCGGCTGCATAATCCTGTTGCATACTACAAATTACCCGATGCCCACTAAATTGTTCCATCTGCTGCTGATTTTTTTGTTTACTATAGGTACTTTCTATTCCCCAACGTAATCCATATAAGTATTTCAAATCTGCTATGGTAAAAAGTTTTTCACAATACAAGCTTGTTAGCAATATTTCCATTTCACCGGTTGCTAATTTAAACTTTTACCATCCGTACTTTCAGGATTGTTTTGGCTGTCATTATACAGCCATTTTGCTTAATTCGGCTTTGCTATAATTTTAAAATACATGACTGCTTTTAACCAGGCGAAAAAGAACGCCTTTCCTATCTTACAGGCACAACGGTAAGATCAGTACATTTATATTTCTAAACTTTTTACATGCACCAGGAGAAAAATCAACGAAGGCGTTTTTTAAAAAATATCACGGCGTTGGGCGCCATGACCATGCTTGAGGCGGGATCTGCAAATGCTTTGCCCTTGGCGGGTAACAAAGAAGGAAGTGGTTTTACTTTTTTATTTCAGGGCGATTCCATTACGGATGGCAACAGAACACGCAACAGCGATTGGAACCATGTGATGGGACATGGTTACCAGTATATAATTGCCAGCAAACTTTGGTACGATTTCCCCGCCAAAGGCTACCACTTTTTTAACCGCGGCATTAGCGGCAACAAGGTAACTGATCTTGCTGCACGCTGGCAAAAAGATACCCTTGAACTGAAGCCGGATGTGCTGAGCATTTTAATTGGAATCAACGATGTCTCGGCTTTCATTAATGGAGATAAAAAATTTTCAGCAGAACAGTTTGAGCTTGGCTATAGAGCTTTGTTGATCGAAACAAAACAGGCGCTGCCCGGTATTAGGCTTGTATTGTGCGAACCCTTTATTTTGCCCGTTGGAAGAGTGAAAGAGAAGTGGCAGGAGTATTCTGATGAAATTGAACAAAGAGGCCAAATCGTGAAACGTTTAAGTGTTGAGTACAACACGGTTCTTGTTGATTTTCAAAATGCGTTTAATAAAGCATTGACAAAAGCTCCTGCGGAATATTGGATATGGGATGGGATTCATCCAATGCCTGCAGGCCACGAATTGATGGCGATCGAATGGATGCGGCAGGTGGATAAAAAATGGAAGATAATTAGGTGACGGTGGAAGGTTGATAATGCATCAATTCCCGTTATAATATTTCATTCGTAATTTCTCTTCCTCAAGGTCAAGTAAACTATGGTATTTCCTGATGATGGATTGATCGGTTTCAGGATCTTTGTTCAATTCATCCAGCACTAATCTTTGTTTCATTAGTACATCAAGGTATATTTTCCTGAAATCTTCATGTAGTGTATTATCCGCCATACCTGGCAACGACTGTTCTTTTTCAAATCTTGCTTTTAATTCCTGCAAAGGACGGCTGCTATTAAGAACTTTTTCATCCTGTTGATTTAAAAATTGCAGGCTATGTTCGGCCAGTTTCCTCCTCACCCGCAGATCCTGTTCGTTGTCTGCTAAATGTTTATCCGGAACCTCCATCTTTACCCAACGGATCACCAGTGGCAAGGTTAACCCCTGCAAAACCAGTGTAACCAGTATCACCGTAAACGTGATGAACAAAACCAGGTTGCGTTGTGGAAAGGGTACTCCATTGTCCAGGTAAATGGGCACCGATAATGCTGCCGCTAATGAAACTACCCCGCGCATCCCCGCCCAGCCAATGACCAGTGGTCCCCTCCATCCCGGATGGCTATCCGCAGTGGTAATATAATGGCTGATGAAAACTGTAAAAGCAGAAGCACCCAATGCACATAATATCCTGGTAATAATTAATGCCCCGGAAATAAGCATCCCATATCCAATTGCCTCCATTAAACTCACTGTGCCCAGCTGCCCAACAATCACCGGCAATGCAAGCCCGATCAACATAAATACCAAGCCGTTTAGAACAAAGCCCAGTGCAGACCATACATTTTCTCCCCTCAGCCTGCTGCTGTTGCTTAAAAAACGGTGACTTCTTGCGGATAAAAAAAGCCCGCCACTTACCACTGCCAATACGCCTGAAAAATGAAGCCTTTCCGCAGCGAGGTACATTACATAAGGAGCGGTAAGAGTGAGAATGATGTCGATATTAGCGTCGGTCGGCAACCACTTGTGCAATGCATAATATAGCAACGCAATCGCTATACCGGTTACAATCCCCATTGCGATCACCCATACAAAACTTGCAGCGGCTTCATAAAAAATAAACCTGCCAGTGCCCACCGCTATCAATGAAAAGCGAAATACAATCAGGCTCGACGCATCGTTCAGCAGGCTTTCACCTTCCAGCAGCGAGGTAATTCCTTTCGGCACCTTCACCTGTTTTAAAATAGAGGTAGCGGATACCGCATCCGGCGGAGAAATAATACCGCCCAATAAAAATCCCAATGCCAATGTAAAACCGGGTATAAGCAAATCAGATACAACGGCAACCACGAGCGAAGTAATGATCACGATGAGGAATGCGAAACTTGCGATCACTCTTCTAAAGCGCCAGAAATCTTTCCAGGAGGTGTTCCAGGCAGCTTCGTATAGCAATGGCGGCAGGAAAATGATAAAGATCAATTCGGGATTGATGCTGACAGCCGGCAGCCCCGGAATAATGCTCAACACAAGTCCGCCAAGCACCAACACGATAGGATATGCGATTCTAAGCCACTTTGCAAACATCACCAGCAGCAATATCACGATTACCAGGCATAGGTACAATATAAAGGTGTTGACCATAGTTCAGTGGCTTTGATGTTGCTGATGAAACTGTGTAAATATAAAAAAATGATTACTATGTATAAGAAAAGAAGCATATTTAAAAGCATGAATCAACTTCATACATTTCAAAAGAGGATAAAAAAATAGCTGGTTTATTGCACCTTGCAGCTGATTCACCTGCTACAAAATGGCGGCAAACAAAAATTTTACTACTATATGAATTGTAATCAGAATCCGTTATTTTAGATAAAAAATAAGTAACATGGAAAAATCATATCTCGGCACAGATACTGAACCGCTTTTGGTGCCAACCAGTGACGAAAAATTAATGGCGGTACTATCTCACGCGCTGACACTGGCGTGTGGTTTTATTGCCCCCCTGATAATTTATCTTGTTAAAAAAGATGAGTCTTCATTTATTACGCAGCACGCAAAAGAATCCCTGAACTTCCAGATTACGGTGCTTATTGTCATGATATGTCTTTTTGTTACAATCATAGGCATTTTACTTATGTGGATCGTTGGAATTCTTTCTTTAGCGCTGGTAATAGTAGCCAGCATAAAAGCCAGCGAAGGTAAATTGTACAAATATCCTTTCAGTTTGAAACTGATCAGGTAAAAACTCATTTTCTCTAATCTTTCTGCTCCGGAGCTGCGCATGTAAATGCATCTCCGGAACTTTTGTTTCCATCCTTATACGGAGTATCCTTCGAGTCTCATCTTATTGCGGCAACCTTAATGAGAATTTCTGAAAAAAAGTTTAGCATACAGGGTAATCTGGTTAGCAAGGCCTTGTAATTACGCTGATAAAACTTTTAAAAGATGAAATGAAAAGGAATAAAAAGCAGTGATGTATGGGCACCGATCTGCTTACATGCAGAATGATTTAATACCGGTTATAGCGCCGCTTCAGGCTGATCTTAGCATCTTCCGGCTGGAATTTTTTTATAAGTAACAGCCCCGCAATAAAGCCGCCTATATGTGCTGCATAGGCAATGCCGCTTGCCTCACTGCCGCCCAGGTAGCCGGTACCATTTGCCACCTGCAATAATATCCAGGAACCTAACACGATAAATGCTGGTACCGGGATGAAGAAAAAGATGAGAAATACGGTAACCCTCCGTGTTGGAAAGAGCAATAAATATCCACCCATAACTCCGGAGATGGCCCCGGATGCGCCAAGACTGGGGATCAAATGATTTTCGCCAAAAAGGTAGTCTGAGAATACGTGTGTTAATGAAGCGATGATGCCACATAAGAGGTAAAAAAGAAAGTAGCGCACATGTCCCAACCGGTCTTCCAGGTTATCACCAAAAATCCACAGGTACAACATATTTCCACCCAGGTGGGCAAAACCACCATGCATGAACATAGAGGTGATCAGTGTTAACCAAACAGGAATTGCCGTTACTCCCAGGCCCGGAATCTCCACCTGCTGCCCCGTCAAAGGATCTGTCACCAGCACAGATGAAGTAACAATATCATGACCGGTTAAAATTTCAGCAGGCACTGCAGCATAGCTATAAGTAAAATTAAGATCGGTGCCAAACTTTTGGTACATTATAAAAACGAAAATATTAACGGCGATAAGAATGTAATTAACGAATGGTGTCCGTGTCCTGTCTGAGTTATCATCACTTATAGGGATCATTGCATGGGTTTATACCTACAAGATAAGATATTATTGAATTTGCATACATGAATTTGCAAATTTTGGTTGGCCCCTGCAAATTTTATGTTTCAGCGGTTGGGTTCAAGGAAGCATTTAAAGGGATAAACGTTGCCTATGAGGATTAAAGGTGTCTTACTGATATCGGCTGGCGGGAATGCGCTACTGAACCAATCGTATTGTCCAAAAATCATCTGATAAATTGGGATCCAGTAAGTAATCATACGGTATGGTGAAGTGTCCGTCAAGTCCCCAATCTTTGCCCCAGCTATTACGCACGATGAATCTTTTCGAACTGTCATCGTATCCCACTGCTAAGACCGCATGACCTCCTACAACTTTCTCGTCTGTGGCAGGCATATTTAGTTTGCCCGTTTTTGCCACAGCTTCGTTTTCAAATGATTCATACACAGTGAAGCCAAATATAAATGGAAAGCCTAAAGCAAGACATCCTTTCATTTGATTGAGTGTCCTGGAAACCCTTTGGTAAGACAAAGCGATGTGATTTAAAGCTTCTGTGTAAGCTTTCACCGGTGGCCTTTTTGCAAATTTGCTAACGACATATGGCCAGATGGTTTCGGGACATACGCCTTGTTTGTTTACACTTTTCACGCCATCCCTGATTTGAGCACCATTGTCCTGGTTTACAGAATGCTCCATTACCCTTTCGTTATAGTAAATAAATAAACGGGATGGAATGAACGATTCTTGTTTTTGTTTGATCAGGTCAAATTGAAATGCTGCACCGATTGCATTGGCAGTACAACTACCCAGTTGCCCCTGGTCGTATACCTGGGGACATTTTTTTCGCAAATCAGCTTTTAAAGGAAGGTTTTTAACGAAAGCTGAAGCAGCTTTAAATTGAAAGTCGCGCTGATCAGGAAGATCAGGCTGCCAGCCGTAGCCAACAATTTTGCGTTCCATTGTATAATTTTAAGATGCCTACTCTGATCCGTTTTCGGCTACCCGGTTCCCTTTCAATCCTACTTCGATAAGTTTTTATTAAGGTTACGCAAATTGTCGGTAAGAAATGAATGAGCAATATTAGCATACTAACATACTATCTGGATCTGACATTTGCAAGTGCATTAACCAACTGATAAGATTATACGCTGCCTTTATTGGCAAACCCCTATTTATCCGGAGACTCTAATATTGTGTGAGTATTAGAAACAGCATCTGTCAAGTGAGAAAATAGACATTGTTATCGGTTTCCATGAACATCATTTTACTGGTGAATCTGCAAAGCCTGGTTGGCTACAGGTTTAACCACCGGTTTACATGATTTCAGCAATTTCAAAATGCATTCCGTCCTTTCTTGAAAAATGCCCGCCCCAATAAAATCCGTTATCGTTGGCAATTTCTACCAATTCTCTCACACAGCCTTTTTGCCCTAACAGCGCTGGTATAACGCCTAAAGAATTCCATGCCATATTCACATCAAAGGCAGAACCAAAAGCGTGGTTACTTAAAACTGAGCGGCTGCCGCGAATAAAGCGAGGTACGAAGGATCCGCCCCAGGTAATAATACGGGTGTGTAAGCCTGCATCTTCCCAATCACTAAAAAGCTTAACCAACTGATCTCCCGCTTTCTTGTGAAATCTAACATTTGGACTTCCCTTAACGGCAATCAATTGTGGAACGGAGAAGGTCGCAATATTCAAACTCTCCCAATTATCGGTAATCCTAATATTTTCGGCATTGCCCGGCACGGGCTGAGATACAAAACTAAAGCTTCCAAATACCTGCTGGCGTTGTGCATTGGATACGAGCGATGGAAAAGCTGGCTTGCCCGGAAAGTCGGCCCCTGTTTTATCTGTGCGTTCATCGACAATTCCTTCAAAGCCCAGTTGCATTGCAGCGCCAAAGGATTTATTGCCAACTACGCCATCTGGTTCGAGGTTGTTCTTTTTCTGAAATAAGATGGATGCCTCTTTGGTTTCGGGGCCAAATTCTCCATTGATCTCTTCATTGAACAATCCTAGTCCCCGAAGAAAAAATTGCCAGCTTTCTACCAGCGGGCCGCTGCTGTTGATTTTAATGAGTTTTAACGGTTGCATATTGATTGTTTTATTTGGTGATAATTTGGAATGAGTTTTAAAAAATTGTTGGTTGGCAGAAGCTAACTGGCATAACTAAATACGGGTATTAATTTTCGTTCCGGCATACTGGATTCAAACAAGGATGCCTTGTATAATTCAACACGTTGATAGTAGCTGCAATACCCAGAAATGGCCTTCGTACTTTCTTTTCCATAAGCTTACTTCCTGTTAACATACTCAAGCCATGCAGGCTCCCATTTTTCCATTAATGGCTCAAATGTAGTTTTACCGGATAATGCTTTAGATAAATTCTCAGGCTTGTATTTGCCCTGCTTATGCTGACGTTCCAAACAGGAATAATGTATACTTTCATTGCGCAGTACCTTTACGGTAGTTTGTTTGCCTGTTTCCGGATCGGTTCTTACCGCAATTCCGCTATTGATTTCTCTTCTCCTTTTGGGTGTAATGGAATATATACCCCCGGCAGATTCCCTAAGTTCGGCACAACTATCAGATTTAATAGTGGCAACTTTGTCTTTATAAAATTCAAGTCCTGTATTAGCAGCTTTATTTATCATCCAAAGTAGGGTTATGTCGCTTAGCCCGCTGTCTGCATAACCGCCACCAACATTGCTGTGCACACCCGGAAACCAAACCTGTTCGCATGTTTGGGAATTTTTGCTTTGGTTAGCATCTTCACTCAATTCCCACAAAGCAGGTGCGAATATTTTTCGTTTTTCATCGACGGCCAGCGCATGATAAGCATGTTGTATCTGGCTGCTTAGCTTGACATCGTGGAACTCGTATTTTTTGTTCAGCGCATTAAACCACCTGAGTGGAATGCCTAAAGCGCCCACCGTATCCCAAACGCCCATGAATTTTATTTGCGTTTCAGCCTCGCCGTTAATACCATAAGATTTTTTAAAGGCCTTCATCAAGTCACTATCGGGGTGAGTGAGTTTGGTACGATCCCGGTATAAATGGTATGCTTCATCCACCAGGTGCAGATACTCAGGTTTCATAATGCCGCAATTTCTTATCAGCCCGGCGAGGCTTCTTACAGTATAAGCGCCCCTGCTAAAGCCGAATAGATACAATTCATCATCTTTCTCATAATTCCACATGATAAATTTATAGGCATCCTGTATATTTCTGTCAATGCCTAAGCCGGTGCTACCTCCTAAAAAATGATCTCTTGAAGAAAACCCTGTTCCTACACCCTGGCCATAAAATTTAACCTGTTGTATGCTATCTGTTCCCTGGTTAACCGCCTGATAAATTTTTTGAACATTTGTTTCAACCACTTTCCCCCGGTCTTTACTGCCGGGCTTATTCCAGGTTCCATCACAACAAAGGATTATTCGTTTCATACATTGTTTTTATTAGTGTTGATCTTAAAGATTCTTAAATGATATGACTGCGGCTGATCTATTAATAGCATGGTTTTTTCAAAAACGCTCACCCTTTATTCCGCTTGTATCGGGGGCTTTTTGCTGAAAAGACTATAGTTAAACCCAAGTATAGAAAAGAAACCTGAGCGTGAAATGAAAGGAGAGTAAAAGTCCTTTCCAAAACTTATATTAATGCTAATGTCTTTATTGATCATGTAAGAACCCTGTACGGCCAAACGGTAGGTAAAATCTTTTTCAATACGTTTGCTGGGCTGGTTATTAACAGGGATTTCAGCCCGGTAATGCCTTAACATTGCTTCAACGGAAATATTATAATTGCTTGCTTTTTTTAAAAATCCAAGGCCAACATCAAAGTTTGTAATTGCCGAATCTGTGTTCCGGAAAAGGTATCTCGCTGTAAGCGTGAAAAGATCTTCAGGAGAAACAAAATAAGAAGCATTTGCCCAAAATCCGGTCTTGTCCAGGCTATTGTTTTGTGAAGCGGTATAACTAAGTGCACCGGCAAGTTCTACTATAAAACCTTTTCGCTCGTAGAGAAGCCGCGAAACTTTCTTTGCTAATTCACCATAAGCTTCAACCCTGTCAGTGAGCAGCTTAATTAAAAAGTCTGTAATTCCTGTGTTCGTTTCCGGGTAAGCCGGTGCAAGTGTGGCAGCTTCGGCTTTGAATTTATTTATCAGCGAGGTATCTGTTCCGCCTTGTACAAGTGCAGCTTCAATTGCATCAACCGCTTTTTGTTTTGTATTGATGCCTGTCCCAACCAGGGCCCTGACCGCGTTAATGGTAGCAACGACTGTTTTTTTTGTTTGAAATTCAGCGCTCGCGGTAGCTAATTCATCTACAGGTTTTCCATTCGATAACTTAAACCGAAAGCCGCCACCTAATTTGTTTGTGCCCGAGGCCGAATCCTTCACCGTTGCAGCGGATAAGCTAAGACTTTGTAAAAACGTTTGTCCGAAATTGGGCTCCAGGTAAGTTGCCCTATCCAGTTTTGGATGGCTTTTAAGCCAGTAGGGTGCTACTTCAAGACCCAGGTTCATAAGCAATTTGCCATTTTGATCAAAAGAATTAAGCACGTCTGCGGCAAGTGCTTTAGCATTCGTCGGGCGCATTACGGAAGATGGCTCAAAATCCAAAATGCTAAAAGCCGGACTTGTGGGGACGGTAATGTTGGACGTATCCTGTGCGTACAGGCCGTAAGTTAATAACAGCGCTGTAACCAGTACTGAAATGCAGCGTATCATTGGTGTGTTAATTTTAAGGTATAAATAACGGTATCAAGATGATTTTCTGCCTGTGCTTTAAATGGGCCGATCTCGGTGAAATTGTTATCTCCTTCAGAAATCATCACTGTCATGCTTGTTAAATTGGTCTCTTCCAATTCGTCAACAATCACCACGGAAATGGTTGTTTTCTTTCCAACCACATTTGCCCGTTTGCCGATATTGGCCGGGCCGTTTGCACTGATAAAATCTGTTTCGAAAAAAATTACATAAGCTCCGTTTTGACCCTCACCGATGGTAACATCAACAATAATGTCATTATTATTTGTTTTTGGAAGATAGACATCATCCAGGTCTACATGTTTTACTGCCATATTGATAAGTTTTCATTTGCCTACTCTATTCCGTTTTCGGCTTCCCGGCGCTTACTGTTTTATACGGGTGTTCAGCAATTATCCCTCTTGATGTTTTATAATTTTACCATTGATCGTTTACGCTTTTTCTTTGACGTTCGCAAATATCAGGTGTAGCAATTGCCTCCTGGTATTTATTCAGCGGCCCACAAAAGCATCCATTAAAGCCGGCACCGAATCATAAGCAGCATGACCTAAATGAAAGATATTCTTTCATTGTATTCATCCTCGCTTACTAGTCCTTGGAATCGATTGGGTTTGCTATTAATTTTTTACGAAGGATTCAGATCAGGACTTAATGGCGGTTGATACTTTATTAAATGCGTAGGGGACCATACCAACTCCCAAAGCAATCAAAATGGTTGATAAAGCTCCCAGGTCAGGAGGGCAGCCTGTAGAAATATAATGGTATATAAAAAAGCTGCTCATGGACAATGCAATAATAAGTGCAAACAGGCTGGTGATAAATGCAATATAACGGCTGATGCTTGGCCGATAAGTTGCTTCGCCGGGCGTAACCTGGATCGTGGGTGGTAATACAATGGATAAGTTGGGCGTATCTTTTAGCTCCTTTAAATTTTCGATGGTATATTGAGGATTTTGCTTTGTTTGCTGCGTTTGATCACTTTCAGTCAACGCATCATTAAATTTAAAACCTTCAGCTTTGCCGATTGAATAAAAAATTATTAAGAATATTACGACCGGCACAGCTATCAGCAGCCATTCACCAAAATTCGGGGCTGTTTTTTCATGAGGTTTACAGCAATTGCAAGCTTTATCCGGGATAGAATCTTTTTTTGCAAGATTGTTTAAAGCAGCAGTTTTAGCCATTGCCTCTGCCCTACGTATTGAGTCTGCCTTGTGTGTGGAATCCGCTTTACGGGCTGAATCCATCTTGCGTTGCAACTCCAGCCTGGCAGAATCGGCTTTTGCTTTCTTTGCCGAATCCGGGTTGGACTGTGCCCATATTATTTGGCAGGAGCAGAAGCACATAATAATAAATAACAAGCTCTTTTTCATGGTATAGTTTTGAAATAAAAAGTAATGGGTTAATTTTTGCCACTGCTATCTGGCACAGGCGGCTTCGGGCCAACACCCCGCACATTGGCTATTTTATTTAACAGGTCGAACCAAAAAGGAGAACCCATGCAAATCGCCAAAATAGTAGCCAGCCAACCGCCGATATGGGCGATATCAAAGAAATAATTCCAGAAAGACTTGCTGTCTGTGACAGGCTTATTTTTCCAGCCAATTGGTAAGTTCAAAACTTGTACACTGTCGATATATTGTTTTATTTGAACAGCCTGTTGATTTAAATCATCAACGGTTTTAGGGTCCCCGGTACTGGCGGCAATGCTGGCTTTGTTCGCCGAATCTATTTCCCGGTAAGTGTTCATTGCAGTGGTTGAAAGTTGTTTGGCCGCATCCTTATTAGTGTAGAGATATTTGCTGATCTCTATTGTGTCTGCATTTAATGCAATCGTTATAATGGTTCCCAGGATGAATGTTGAGGGCAGTACCTTTTTTCGTTTCAATGTGCCGGTAAGCCGGTTAGCATTTGTATCGTACCAATTCTCCAGCCGCTCCCGAAATTGATCGAGATCGCTTTTAATGGCTGAACTGATCGTTGCTGTAACATTTGTGGCGGCAGGGATGGCTACTTCCGCCGCAACTTTTGCCTGGTGGGCAAAACTTAATATGGTTCGTTTTAATTCCCCTGATATTGAATTGGACTGTTCAATGGCAGCAATGTACTGATCAAGATTAACCGGCGGAAGCTGAACTGCATTTGTGCCCGGTTTGGCAGGCGCCAGTGTAATTTTATCAAGAAGGGCCGAAACAAAATTGACTGCATCAATATAAGAGGTAGACTTCCCCGTTTTGGATAAAGCGGTTACCATGCAATGATTCATAATTTCTTCCCCTACACTTACCGGTTTATTTCCCTCAAGCTTAGGAATTCCATGGGAGTCAAGCGCCTGTATGTCAAAAATCCGCTTTAACCATTGTTCCAATAAGCGGGCCCTGGTATTGCACATTGAAAACCATAATTCAACTGCAGAACTGCAGATAATACTTAGCAGGAAATAAAGAAATATCATCCCTATCACCAGGTCTAATATCGGGAAGCCACTCATAATGATTATTTTTTATTTCGATAAAATCAATCCTGTTTGGAAGGTTGTGCCTGTTTGCTTCTAAAAAAACTTTACCCCGGTTTTATACCTGTTCAGCCTATCGTGCAACCCGTTGGTTCCGCCATTGATCTTCCGGGTTAGGAGTGTAAAGTTTTCAAGATTGCTACCGCTGTCGATGGGCTTGGCAATATTGATCATATCTGCTATGGCATTTAGTTTACGGCTGTTCCAAAACCATCCTGCGCTTAAAGCCGCATTTTTTAGCTGCTCATTGGAGCATACATTTACATTCTTTCCTCCCAAGAGGGTGGGACTTTTGATAAAGTCTATCCCTAAAGCATCTCCCACTGCTTTGTAATTGGAACGACCGGTGATCTGTATTAAACCACGCCCCTTAAACCTTACACCATCCCCCGGTTGGGTATTGCCTAAAGATTTACGGCCTTCATATAAGGCACCGCTCGCCAATTCTTCTGTAAAAAAAAGACTTCCACTTTCGTGGCCCACCTGTGCCAGGAAACAGAGCTGGCGAATAGGTGTGCTAATGTCAAACTTAACGCAGGTATCATTTATGAAAGACATAAACTTTGTTGCGTTAGCAGTGGAAGAGCAGGTTGTTTCTTTAATTTGTCCGAGTGTCATTTTGGAATTGATTTTTGCCTACTCGTTGATCCCGTTTTCGGCTAACCGGTATATTATTTACAATTGATT
This sequence comes from Ferruginibacter sp., assembly GCA_025963635.1. Lineage (GTDB taxonomy): Bacteria > Bacteroidota > Bacteroidia > Chitinophagales > Chitinophagaceae > Ferruginibacter. The sequence continues at coordinate 22,371 of JAOQAK010000079.1, read as the reverse complement.
GAAGGAAATCAGTAGGATCGGATAAATATTTGAGTTCGTTTTGTTTTATCAACAGCTCATGGCGGAATGGTACACAAGAAAGTACACTGTATATTTCTCAGCAAAATCCAGGGAAAATCAATGCAGATTGATCAAAGGAATAGATTTGAGTACTAACATACCATCTAATCAGCACAAATGCAAGTACACGTGCCGGTTATTTAATAATTGATTCGCTATTTGTTGCTGAGTCCAAATAAGCTGATTGTTTGTGCTGCTAACCTGGTAAAAAATAAAAGACCGTAATAAATGCTGATACAAAGTTTAAAAATCTCTGTTTAGCCGGCAACAGGAAAACCATGCTAACCAGGAAGGATTTTTCCTGATTACAACAGTTAGCTTCAGTGCAGATTTTTATGTGGTCACATGATTGTTGAATGAATGAGCTGTTAATCACACCAGCGGCATTTTCCATTATAAAGAAAAAATCAGCGGGTTACCGCTGATCCTGCAATATGTTCCTTCAATAGTAATTGTGTCAGACCACTACCTGTGGTGCCGGTGTTTCATTCCCTACCACGGTTTTTAGTACCACGTCCGTAACTACATTCAATACACCAGATAAGAAAGCTGAAATTCTCAACTGTGCCAGGCCGGCTTGTTCCAAAGCTACCATCTTCGTAATTGATTTTTCTGTACCCACTAAAAATTCAAATTCTGCAATGGTGATCTGGCCGGTGCTTAACAAATTTGTCCACCGTATGATATCATTCTTAAAAACATTTACCAGGTTTTTTGCATCGGCCACAGCCTGGTCTTTAAAGTTGCTTACCGTAGTTTCAGCAAGCGTCATTACTTGCTTTTCTATATCAGCAAAGATTTCTTTCATGTCGGGAGCCTGAGTATTGTTTGGCATATAATTTTGATTTAATGGTTATTAATGATTAAAAAGCGGACCGTCTTTTTTGCGCTGTTCCCATGTTTGAATGACATTTAATACCGCCATCATTTTGTTCCCAATCTCTGTAACCGCAGCCTGGCTAATTGTACCCTGTTGTTTCCATAGGTTAAAAAAGTCGTACAGGTTTTGCTTGTCTTTCTGAACAGCCGTCCACATTGCCTTCGTAGCATCATTCTTCCCGCGCCTGGCTTCGTCTGCAACAACCCTATCGATATGAGCCTTCAAAGAATCTACTTCAGCGGCATGTGAATTATACGGTTCTGAAGATTTACTCAGCAAGGTTTGCGCCTCGGTAATAATTTGCGAATTAGCGGTATCCGAAGACTTGGAATAATGCAAACCGGCACCACAACTAATTATCAGTAGCGTAATTAAAAGCACAAAAAAGGAGTGTAAAAAACGATTCTTTTTCATATTGAGTTGATTGTTTGTTGCCTACTCTGTCTACCGTTTTCGGCTACCCGGTGCTTACTGTTTAAAGGGTTTCAGCGTTCTCCCTTATAATTATTTCTGCAGGTAAAACCCTGCGCTATTTATTTAAATTGCTGCAAAGAGATTTCCCTGTTAAATGTTTTGAATGTTGATTTGCTTAAGAGATCAGGGCGCTATCCTGCTGATACCATTACTCCATGTACACCAATTTATTTATATTTTTTTTAAACCAACCAACAAGGAAAAGCAGGGTGGGTGCATCAAAGGCAGTGAATTCGACTACTAACATAATATCTAATTACGAGAAATGCAAGTTCACGTGAAAGCTAATTTTCATGCTGTTGAACGGGGGCCCAAAAATGATCTTCGTTAAGCCGTTGAAATTTGTACTATCAGAATATTTGAACGGATGGTACAATGTGGTACCTGCGCAATCATCGAAAGTAGCCCTGTTTGTTCTATGTCGGTCATGGTGCCAAGCCATTGTTCATTGTTGTTGCTATTCGTTGAAAATACCAGGCTGATACGATATTCTCCCGCGATTGATGGAACAAAGTCTCTGAATGCAACGATCGGATTCCTGTATAAATTGTTTCATTAGTGGGATCGAAACTTTCTTCCGGGCTCAATAAACGAAAATCTTTTTTCCGTAGGGGCGATGTTCCGGCATCGGGATATTCCGGTGCATTTTTATTTGCAACCGGTCCTTCAATGAGCGGCATATAATGAGGAAATCGCAATCCTCTTTCAGAACCGTCCAGCACGCCGGTTATCCAAACTGGTTTAGAAGATACATTTTTTACCTCAATGCGAATTGGTACATGGTCGCCAAGTCTTATGGGCTTGTCAACTGATAATGCAGATTCACAATAAAGCGTCACAGTAAATATTTCAGCTGTATCATTCATTAATAGATGGCTTAAACTATTTCCGGGCATGCCCTGGCAAGATGGTTTTCGGAAATCATCTTAAGGCTTTTTATTTATGGATACGTTACCCGCTTTTCGCATTACTGTTAACCAGTTGTATTCATTTCCTTATTGTCTTGTAAAAGAGCATAAACTTCTCTCTTTATCTTATCCTGAACAAACTTAGGGATGCCTTTAGTTTCCAGTGCGAAATAGGCGCATATTTTTTGAGCGGTGGCATTTGCCTTAGGCGTATCGCCCATGGCCTGCTGAACAGTAACGAGTGATTTCGCAGCCATATTCAGTGTAATATTATCAACCCCCGTTTCTGCAGCGGGGTTTTGCAGTAAAGCGGTGCTCGCATCAAAGACATCAGAAAGTAAGGCTGCGCTCTCGTAAAAATTTGCCTCCCGGGTATATATTTCCTTTGTTTTGGTATCAATTGTTTTGAATGATAAAGATGCATTCATCCCCTTTATTAATTTAGCATATACAGCCATCGGGTGATCCGGGTATTGTTGTATTACGTGGTCAAATGCTTCGTTTCCTTTTTGCAGACTGTCTGCATCAGATCCTAACAGGTACAAAAGCTTTCCCTGCGCTTCGCCCAAAAACAGGTCTGCGATTTCCTTCTCGCGATTATCCGCCGGGGCATCTACCCGGAAGCGCAATATGTTTGAAAATACCTGCGAACTATCCATTGCATGATATACAGCTCGGAGTTCGTATACGCCCGGCTCATTAAAATAAAAGCCATCTTTACCATAGCCAATATATGCACTATCATACACAGCAGGCAGATCGCAATCGAGGGTAAGGATTTCCGGATCGGCACATTGTTGCAAAAAAGGGCGATATACAATTGTCTTTCCCCCGGGTTTACTGATGCCTACCTGAACATATCCGTAGTTTGGATGTAAACGGGCATTTACCCGTTTGCCTCGCATATCCGTCAGTGCAAGCTTAAACTCTACCACCACTGGTTCGCCGCAATAGTACGATGCCTCGCTTTTGATTTTTAACTGCAGCCCCGTTTTATCTAAAATGGGATCAGCAAACAGGTTTGGGTCTACATCAGCTGCACCTGTTCCAAAATTATTACCACCCATGATGATATCATTGCGAAAAGCATGGCGAAGATGAATTATTTCGAGGTCGTCAAACTGGAAGGGAAAGGCCGCCCAGTATGCTGATGCACCGGATCCGTTGGGAGACAGATAATAATCAGGATAATGCATCCACGAAAGTGCATCCAGCCGGTTGGGCTGAGGCGGATGCATAAATTCTTTTTGATGGGAATGATACAAATTAAAACAATGGCCCATTTCGTGAACATAAGTACGCAGTTGCCCTCTTATAACCTCTGTCGTATTGCCGCCTATCACATCATGAAACACTGCACATCCTTGCCGCTGGGCTCCCTGTTGATCGAACATTACTCCCCGAAGCCCGTCTTCTGTTCTATGGCTGGTTGCGGCGAGTAACCATACCTTCCACCCGGGCTCGTCTTTCCATAACTGAAAATGTTTTTCCATTGATGCATGAAGTTCCCTGTTGGTCCAAACTTTATCAGGGCCCGCCATTGCTATGGGCACTTCATTGGCGCCACCCGTTTCTACCATTTCCACGCCTGCTTCAGCGAATGCTGCTGTTACGGTGAGCGTACGCACCGGGCCATTGCACGGAAGCAATCCCGTATTATAAGATGAAAAAGGCTGAACATTCGTTACAAAATCAGTTTCAAATTCAACCCGCCTGAAGTAGGCTGATTGGAAATTACAGGTATATTTTATTCCAGGCACGCCCTCAACGGTCATGAACTGAGCTTCTGCGGCAGAGGGTGACATGAATTCGCCCACCCTTTTAATGGTGACCTGGAGGCGTGGAGAGGCGGTTGTTATCGAAAACATTCCTTGTCCGTCAATTACAACCTGTGTTGGAGTTACAGAAAGGATTGGTGTCTGGATGATAAAAGAGCCGATATACGTGATAGTGTCTCCCATGGTACGGTAAAAATCTCCGCTCACCCTTCTCATTGGCCTTCTTCCATCTACATCAACCCGCAGCTCAAGTTCCAGGTCACCATTTGTTGAGCGGCCCCTGTATTTTCCGCTTACGGTTTTCAAGGCAAGCGGTACATTATTATTGATTAAGCCGGGCGGGGGCATGTTAAACGCTTCCTCTCCGAATGCCGCCAGTGTAGCATCAGGATGATCGATGTTTACTATTTCACTTGCTGCCGGAGAAACTGAATCGTTACCCTCTTTTTCTGCAATGTTTCCGATCATTGAGGTTTGAGCCGGGAAGCCGGCAGCAGCATCCTTTTTAAAGATTACATTTTTATGAACCTGCATCATGGAAAGCGATTGCAAAAGAGCAACCTGCTCAACTGAATATTCAATATCACCCCTGGAAACAGGTGTTGTATGCTGTGGTAAAGATGTTGGGTCGATTGATGTCATTGTTATAATTGCCAGGTTTCACAAATAGCTTCGAGAACGAAATGGTCTTAACTCACGAATTAAATAGATGATGCTGTTGCTAATTCTTGCGGCTTATGAGGTTTAGTATGGCAATTCAGAGGATTGAAATCCGGCTACTAACTTAATATCAATTTATGGCAATTGCAAACCGGTGATAAGATATTTTATTATTGATTTTGCTATTCGCTGCCAACAAATTACAGCGCTCAGAAAATCAACTTTTTTGCCAGGCCGCGGCTGCGTTTATAAAATCAATAACATAAAGATGTAAGTACCTGCTCTTTTTAAAAAAAGGAAAATAATGGGAATGGAGCTAGGATTTTTCCTGTTTCAAAACAGAAAAGAATCGTTTAAGTGAATTGCACTTGCAAATCTTATAATTGGGTAGTAGTTTGGCTCCATTAACTAACTTTTAAATTATTTACTATGCCGGTTAAAATAACCACCAGTCCATCAGATCCCAAATCAGGCGTCATCAATAAGGCTGAAATGGATGAAGCACTGAGAAAATTTGAGTATGAAATTTCTATCTCCACATTAAAAGGAGATTACACAGCCATTAAAACCAATGCATGTAGTTTCGCCCGGGAGGAAATTTTATTATTGCTGGGAATAGACCCGGCCTCACCATCTTCAGGTAATATTGAAGGGTTGAGCATTCATTTCGGTGTTCACCCCGCGGGGCAGCTTTCCTGTAAAAATGAAGACTTGTCGTACAGGATCAATACAATGCTTTTTGCCTATGACGATAACTTAACTGATCTTAAAGAAGTCAACGATTTGATGTTGATTCCCGGGTATAAAGTATCCACTATCTCTGGTGATGCTCCTGCATGCTGCGGATCCATGTCGGGTGGGAACACGAAGGTGCCTGTTAATCCATAAATGTACCCTATCTTAACCTGAATGAGTTTTCCCTTCTTCTATATTGTTTTAGTAATAGCCGTACTAATAAGTGTAATCAAATTAAAAAGGCAAAAGCCTTCTTATTTACGGCTATTCTTTCCTTACCTGCTAATGAATTTATGTGTTGAAACTTTTGGCCTGATCACCAGGGCCCAGGGGAAAAACAATTACTGGATTTATAATTTTTCAACTACTGTTGAATTCGGCTTTTATTTTTTTATTTTCTACAAAACCTTACACAACGTTTTTGTCAAAAGAGCAATCATATTTACCAGTTTTCTCTTTTTCCCTTTTTGTATCATTAATATTTTCTTTATCCAGGGCATTCATCATTTTCATAGCATTAGCTTTTTGATGGGTAGCATCTTCCTGGTAAGCTTATCTGTTTTATATTTCCAGGAGCAGTTAAGGGAAGATGAACAAATAACCAACCCCCTTACCGAGAAAATGTTTTGGATTTCAACCGGCGTTTTGTTCTTTTATGTAACCAGTTTATTTAGCCTCGGATTATTTGAACTAATTCATTTAAAAAATCCTTCGTTAAAAGTTCTTGCTGATGCCTTGTTGAATCTTTTAAACATCTTTTTGTATTGCACTTTTATCATATCGTTTTTTATAGGAAATAAAAATGAACGATGAATTATACTATACGGTTGTTGTGGGAACAAGCATTCTATTTGTTTTGGGAGGATTTATTATTTCATTCTTTTTAGCCTATGTAAGGAGGAAGACAAAGTTCCTGAAAGAGAAGCAACTAATGCATAACCAGTTTCAGCAGGAGTTGCTAAAATCTCAAATTGAAATACAGGAGCAAACCTTTCAACACATCAGCCGCGAATTACATGATAATCTAGGGCAGGTAGCAAGCCTTATTAAAATAAACTTAAACACCTTGCAATTGCCGGCAGAGCACGCGGCAACTGTAAAAATTGAGAATACCAAAGAGCTCACCAGGCAGTTGATAGCTGATATTAAATCATTGTCTGTTAGCCTGGCCAGCGATCGCATTGCCCAAACCGGCTTTGAAAAGGCAATAGAAACCGATGTAGACCGGCTGAATAAAACAGGTGAGTTTATTGCCAGCTTCAGGCAATACGGATCTCTGCCGGAGATAAGCGATGCAAAACAGCTTATCCTGTACCGCATGTCGCAGGAAATACTGAACAATATGATAAAGCACAGCAGTGCAAAGCAGATAGAAATTTCACTGCATGCTACCGAAAAATTAATTAAATTAGCATTCAATGATGATGGCATTGGCTTTAATGTAGAAGAACAAATGAATACCCCCGGCGCAGGACTTAGAAATCTTCAAAGCCGGGCACTTCTTATTAATGCACAATTACAGATCCAAAGTTCCCCAGGAAACGGCACACAAATAACGATTGAGCTCCCCCTATAAAATAAAACCGTTATGCCCCAGGGAAATCAAAAAATGCAATTGGCTTTAGTGGATGATCATAAACTTTTCCGCAAAGGCTTGATCAACCTTATTGAAATGGTATGCCGCGATTGTTTAATACTTTTTGAGGCTGACAATGGCATCGATCTCCAACAAAAATTAAGGGAAGGCCCCGAACCGGACATTATACTGATGGATATCAATATGCCGAAAATGGATGGATTCGCCACCGTACAATGGCTCAACGAAAATTATCCCCTCATAAAAATTTTAGTGGTAAGCATGATCGACAAAGAGGAGAGTGTTGTGCGCATGCTTAAACTTGGTGTAAAAGGTTACCTGGGAAAAGATGTTGAGCCCAAAGAACTTGGTGAAGCGCTGAATGCCATTATGAACAAGGGTTTTTATTATACTGACTTTATCACTGGAAAATTGGTGCACTCCCTGCAAAACGACAAGGACCCGAACAAGACCCGAACAGATGCATTGCGGCTTATGAATGATCGGGAGAGAGATTTTTTAAAGCTGGCCTGCAGCGAACTCACTTACAATGAAATTGCCGCACAAATGTTTCTTAGTCCTAAAACCATCGATGGTTATAGAAATGCTTTATTCGAAAAATTGAATGTTAAAAGCCGTGTGGGCATGGCCATGTACGCTGTAAAACATGGCCTGGTAGCATTGGAGAATATCAACTGATCTCGCAACACTGTCCCAGCTCAATCCATTTTAAACATTTCCGAATTAATCTAAATTCTTCAATAATTTACTCCATTACATCACCGGAATATATCCGGCGCTGAGAAGAACGCAATACAATTAAAATCGATTGTTTGCTGTTCCAGCCAAAGTAATAAGACTTACTTTCAACCCTGCCTAAGAAGCTTCCGACATCAGCGGAATTCTTTCATTGCATAATACTGTGGCTAATTCTTTTCGAGGTTCAGCAATATGGAATTGTATACTCAGCGCATCCAATTCATCTTCAACCATACTGAAGGCATGCAAGAAAGCAACTCTATTCGGCTCTACCGCTGAAGGCAAATCTTTGTAGTAGCTTATTCCCTCCCGAAGGTTGCTGAAAAATTCTATAAAATATTTTTTTTTCTTGGGATCCTGGTTGCTGAAATCTTCATTTTCCAATTGCTCTTTCAGGAAGTTGATATATAAATTTAATTCCGCAACAAACATATTTGGCCGGGCAACATCATGCATGATATTGGTTCTTCCATAAATATGATCTGTCATGGTGTGCAATGATACTACTTCAGTAAAATGTGCAATGTTAGGTCCCGGGCATACATTCACTGAATTAAGATTCTTTACAAGCGTAAGCTCATAATTGATCGCGGCAGCATTGCTTAAACCGATACAAAGGCATTCTTTATCAGTAATGTTTTTAAGCTTTTTTTGGTACTCCTGCTCCGGCAATGCCATTGATTCCAATTCTGCAATCTTTAATTTCTGGTATTTATGAGAAGCAGTGCAGATAGGCTCTTTTGTAAATTCCGTATTAAATGCGAGATGCTTTTCAGTACAAGGGCTGCCGGCCTTGCCGCTTTTAATGCGTTCCAGTTTTTCCTTTTCGCCGGTTGTTCCCTTAAGGTAATGAAACCGTACTCCCAATGGCGAGTTATTGCTCAACACAAGGTCATCCTTTGTAGCCTTACTCAGCAAATTAAGTGTTCCATCATCTACCGTAGTAGCTTCGGGCACCAACAGGAATGGAGTGCCCCAGCCGGTACTTTCCACGCCGTAATGCTCGTGCAAAAAATGATCTTCTGCAGCTGTGCCAATACCACCTTGAACGGATAGAGCCAGCATAGGGGGGTATATAAAAACCTTACCAGTTTTTTTCTTTATCGCAGCATTGTAGATTTCAAAAAGTGTGTCAATTAACTCCTGCTTTTTTGTTTTAAATTCTTCCAGTATCGGGCCCAGCAAAAAGCCATCTGTGGCAAATGCGTGGCCACCGCAATTCAGTCCCGATTCAACCCTGAATTCGCTTACCCAAATTCCTTTTTTTGCCAGGTATTTTCCCTGGATCAGGGCCGACCGGTAATCACTTACTTTAATGATTACTTTCTTATCAAATCCACCATCGTCATTTACATCAAACTCATTGCATTTTTCCAGGTAATTGTATAACCTTGGATTCATACCGGCCGAAAAAATAATAGAAGAATTAATCAAATCACTTTTGGCATAACCTCTTAAAGCCGAAACAGCATCTGAACCATCTTCTATCAATTCGCCTTGCTTGTTATAATTATTTCTATCCGTTTTGGTCATTACATTCACATCTATACTGCCCGGTGTAATCTGGGTTCTTAAAAAGGAGGCTATCTTCTCCTTTTCAGGTGTATTGTCGGTAGACATCATTTGCAGGTACAACTTTTTGATCTTGCTTTCATCCGGCAACATTTCAAAATATTGAACGATTTCTGCACCCGTTTCAAACGCTGACTTCTTCAATTTTTCTACCTGTGCATGTACAATGGTATTTACAAGATTTAGATAATCTGTGATCCGTTTTGCCCTGTAATCTGGTTCATTGGTATCGATCGGCGTATATGGCTTATTGATGGTTGGATAATAATGGCTCCGCATCATTTCGATTAACCTGTCTTCCACAATGGAGATTACTGACGAGATGCCAAATCGTGCTACCTTAACGGGCGAATCTATGGTAAAAGCCAAACCCATTACAGGGATATGAAATTTGTGCTGTTGAAGGTTTTTCATATTAAATTTATAATTACTGATTAAAGCTGTTAGAAAATAGGGCTTTATAATTCATGTTGGATATCGTTTATATGGCTTTGCTAAAAGTTTTTTCGGTATGATTTTCTTCATTTCTCCAAAGCTGTGCATCGAGCGCCACGCTGATGTTTCTTATAAAAGGAGCGCCCTTTGCAGTTACCCGGATATTGTTATTGTCAACCATAACCAAGCCATCTGATTGAAGTGTGGTCAGTTTTTCAAAAACACTTTCCAGGAATCGTGGATCCAATTTAGTACTATCGATACTGGTTTTATTTTCACAAATCAATTCAAGCATTTTTTCCCGTATGATACAATCTTCTTCACTTAACAAATGTCCATTCACCAAAGGCAATATTCCCTGGCTGATTTTTTCTTCGTAGGCTTCTACTCCCTTTTCATTTTGTGCAAATGCATTCCATGAATCGCTGATGGCTGAAACTCCCAGCCCGATAATCAGTTTTGATCGGGTAGTGGTATAACCCATAAAATTGCGGTGCAGCCCGCTATTTGCTGCGGCAACAAATAGTTTGTCTTCAGGCAGGGCAAAATGATCCATACCAATACTTAAAAACCCAGCGGTTTCAAGCATTTGCTTCCCTGCATTATACATCTCCCATTTTTGAGCAGCAGCAGGAAGATCTTCTTCCGTAAAACCTCTTTGGCCTTTACTCTTCCAGGGCACATGTGCGTAGGAGTAAAATGCGATGCGATCAGGCCTTAGCGATACAATTTTATCAATTGAAAATTTTACGCTTTCAATGGTTTGGCGCGGAAGCCCGTAAACCAGGTCGATATTGATGCTGGTGTAGTTGTATTTTCTTGCCCAATCAACTACCTGCTTTGTTTGTTCGAAGGTTTGTATTCTATTGATAGCTAACTGCACTGCCCGATCAAAATCCTGTACACCAATACTGATGCGATTAAAACCAACGGAAGCAAGTTTTTCTATATGTTCTTCGGTTGTATAATTCGGATGCACTTCAATACTGAACTCATGGTTTTCATGCACAACTGCATGCGCGGTAATTTCATTGATAAGTTGTAAAAGATTATCTGCACTAAAAAAAGTTGGTGTGCCGCCGCCCAGGTGAATTTCCTTAATAACAGGAGACGATGGCAATATGGAGCGATAGAGTTTCCACTCTTTTAAGACAGACTGAATGTATGGATCTTCAACAGAATGATTTTTGGTGATGCGTTTGGTACAGGCGCAAAAAGTACATAGGTTTTCGCAAAAGGGCAGATGTATATAAATGCAAAGTTCACCATCTTCAGCAGCAAAAGTATTTACCACAGTTTGCTTCCAGTTTGTTTCGCTGAGGCTTGAAAAATCCCAATACGGCACAGTAGGGTAGCTTGTATACCGCGGGGTAGGAACATCATATTTTTGCAATAAACTTAAAACCGAAGCGCTCATAAAAAAATTTTAACTCAATCGATAGTTGCAGTTACCCAACTAAATAAATAAACCCATAAGAATGGGTTCGCATATAACGGTGATAGCTTGTTATTGGATAAACTCTTAAAAGTCTTTTGCCCTGCCGTCTTCTCTTTAGTGTAAGGGATAGCCGATGAACGGTGGTTAACTTTTAAAAAATCTTTTTTACACCGGTCGCCATACCATGCCTCTGCAAAGTAAGGAAGCATGCAATTTACCCTCTAAAAAGTCAGCAACGGGTGATCGCAATCATATTCCATCATGCTTTTAAACATGCCCTTCGCCCCCTTCAGCTATGCTAACCGATTGATTTGACGGGCATTGATTATAGAAAATATTCGCATTACTGGTAAACAGCTCACCGGAAGCCGGCTAAAACAGGCGTCTTTCACTAAATAAATACGTGTATTCCTTGCATTTAGTTATTCAGATAATCAATGTTTAATTTGATTCGGCACGTGCTTTGATTAAATCCAGTAAATCGATTTTATGGAAACTGAAATAAAATCCAAAATATTGCATGATTTAAACCAACTACTGGAAGATGGGCTCAGCCCTCACTCAATAAGTTACCAGTTTGAAAAAATTGCTTTAGTACTAAGCAAGGAGAATTTACACATCGAGAAAACGGATTGTAAGGATTATTATAATGATGAGGAGCTTGCACTGATACTCATCATGAAAAATGAAGCTTTGGCTAATGCCCAGTTTGAGCAGGCCTCTAAATTTCTTACTATCGAAAAGGAATTGTTGCTGGAAAAGGGCCACAACGAATACACCACCTTAAAAACTGAGCCATACTTCTTTGAATACAGGCAGAATGGTTTTCTTTTTCATTGTAATAAAAGGCTCGAAAATCAACGGTTGATTGCTAATCTGATCGAAGGCTATTCACTTGGGCATCAGCAAGTCGCCTCTGGCAAAATGCTCTCTTACTAATTGGTAGCCCGCCCTAAAATGAGCGCTACGACACTACCTAATTAAATTCCTGCACTTCCATAAAACGATAAGGGTCGATCGATAGATATTTATTGACGGTGATTGGGAATTCACTCATTTCAAGTGCAAAAAACTGGTTGGCTTCTCTTACCTGCCACAGGTATAGCTTTTCATCGTGACCACCTGCGTCGAATATTTCGGGCAGCATATCTTTCAATAAACCATTCCAGCAGGCTTCTTTTAATTTATCAGTGCCGTTGAAATCTTGCGAGTTGCCCATGCTATCTTTTTCAGCAGGTTGCCTGGAGGCGAATTTTGTACCGGTCATTAATAAAACCTCTTGTTGTGTCAAATTATTTTCCATATACAAAGCTTTAAATTGCTTATTTATTAGACGGAAAAACAGGTGCCATAGCAACAAAATCGTTTAAGAATATATTGTTAAATATGACTATTAATCAGCACCCTAAGCTATCATCCCTGTTTGGAAGAAATAGTTTACAGTAAAGTTCTTTTGCTTTGAGGGAAGGAGATTGCCAGGTTGCACCATTACCGATGCCATAAAAACAACTGTGCAAGGGTGCGACGCCTCAGAAGATCCACATGGCTTCCCAGCCGGGACAATCAATTAAAATATTTGGGAACGCAGTATTCATCAAGTATCCAGCATCCAGTATCCAGTATCAAGGCTTCTTAAATGCATCGTCCGTCAACATGGATTTGTTGAATAAATAATATTTGCCGTCTTTATTATTACGCCAATACCGGTGCCCTTGCAAATCGTAATACAACCGGCCATCCACACTTCTTTTAGCAAACTTATCGTTGAGGGTAATCACTTTGGGAAGCGATGATTTGGGTTTTGACTTTACCACCGGCTTTACTGCCGCTACTGTATCCGCCTTGTTTATAACCCCAATGGTATCAGTCTTTACCTCGACGGCCGTGGTTGGTTCGGTACGGGTGGGAGTTGATTTCTTACTACAACTCTGCACCGCCATTACAATCAAAAGACCGGCTATCCCCTTCAATACGCTTTGCATTTCTATCATTTTTTAGCTATGTCAACAATTTTACCAGAAATTGTTAAAACAAGGTGAGCATTTATAATTTACTATCGTGGCTAATCCTTTTGGCCAGCCAATATTTAGCAGGTAACATGTTTGCAAACAGATTCGGGTGATTGCGTTTCCGTTATTATCCTTTTAATCCTGCGATCAAATTGATGGTAAGCGCCACAACAAAAGTGTTCAATGCAAAAGCAAGCAGGCCGTGGGCCAGAACAGTTCTCCTGGTCGTCTTCGAATGAATTTCCACATCCGAAACCTGGAAGGTGGTACCAATTACGAAGGCGAAATAAGCAAAGTCGAGGTAGTCGGGATTATTTTCGCCGGGAAAATCCAGCGCCGGTTTCCCCGGCGTATCATCTCTACCTTCATCGTAATACAGGTGGGCATAGTGAAAAGTAAAGATTGTATGTACCATTGTCCAGGAAAGTATCATACCGGTTATTGATAAAAGCACCGTAATGACCTCCATATCGGGTGACGTATCCTTCGAAATCATTATCAGCAAAACGGTAAACATGCTGGCAAAAGAACTTACGATAATGCTTATCATTACAAACCCCCTGCTACCATCATCTTTATTCGCCTGTTGTATGATTTTGGCAACAGGCCTTGTAAAAAAAACGACCCAGCTGGTAAGGATAAAAGAAAAAGCAAAAGCATCCCACAACACAGTAACCGTAAGCTCCCAGTTGAGATGGCTATTCCGGATGAATAAAAAACTAATCACCGACATACCAACACTTAGTAGTATGCGCTCCACCGGGTGCATACGCAAAAAAATATTACCTGTTTCTCTATTCTTCGAAGAAGTTTTCATAAAAAAATTGACTCACTCAATAAAGCCAGTCTAATCGAAAGGTAATATTTTCTTTCATGCATTTACAAACAACTTAAGTGTGATAGCAACGGTACCGTTATGAAACCGGCCGTTCTCTGTGAACCTGCAGAGAAAAGCGGCTGAAGCTTGAGATTAAAATCTTTCAATTTTAATTATTGTAGAAGATAAATTGATTAAAATAAAAAAGTAAATTCGCCTTCTAAATGATTCTCTAAAAAGCGGCAATAGCTCAGTTGGTAGAGCATTAGCTTCCCAAGCTAAGGGCCGAGGGTTCGAACCCCTTTTGCCGCTCCAATCATCTCAGGCATTTTATTTCGGTATTGATCACCTCACTAATATTTGTGTTCCTGCCCGCTGGACCCCGGTAAATTGTTCTTCCACGTGGGTACCACAAATAAACATTTTACACAACTACTACAAATCAAGAATTGGCACGAATAACGCTAAATCAATTAGTGGGCATCTGTGCACTCGTTGCTCAATAAAATACACAAACACTAACAAAGCACTTAAACATGATAGAGGAGCAGCAAACATCAATGAGCTACCGGTTATTGGGAAAATCACAGTTAAATATCAGCAGGATAGGATTTGGCTGCATGTCGTTACAACCGGGACAGGCCGATACACAATTTCTTATCGATAAAGCTATTGAAGGTGGCATCAATTATTTTGATACCGCCGATCTTTACGACAAAGGATTGAATGAAATCAATGTTGGCAAGGCACTGGCGGGAAAAAGAAATAAAATCATCATCGCCACGAAGGTTGGCAATCAATGGCGCCCTGATGGTAGTGGATGGGATTGGAACCCCGGCAAAAAATATATTTTAAACAACGTCGAACAAAGCCTATCCCGCCTGAAAACAGACTACATCGATCTGTATCAATTACACGGAGGCACAATCGAAGATCCCATCGACGAAACGATTGAAGCTTTCGAACTGCTTCAACAGCAGGGAAAGATCCGGTATTATGGTATTTCATCCATCAGGCCAAATGTAATACGGGAATACGTACGACGCAGCAATATTGTTAGTGTAATGATGCAATATAGCCTGCTCGACCGAAGGCCCGAAGAAACATGCCTTACGCTGTTACAGGAACATGGAATTGGTGTATTGGCCAGAGGCGCTGTTGCGGGGGGCTTGCTTGCCGGCAAACCTCCAAAACCCTACCTGGCTTTCACTGCGCCCGAAGTAGCCGCTGCTGCAAAAGTTATAGAGGAAGCAAGTTCCGAAGAAAGCAATGCAGCTGCAACAGCCCTTCGTTTTGTGTTGCAACATCCGGCCATAACTGCTGCGGTGGTGGGTATCCGGACAGAAAACCATTTAAAAGATGCGCTGCAGGCGATTGGTGCTGGCCCGCTTTTATCCACACAAATGAAAGCCATCATCGAGCCCACCCCACAGAAATATTATGAACAACACAGGTAACTTACCCGATAATAAGATTGCTTTTGACTGTCGGGTTAAAGTTTTAAATGCTACCTCAACGCTCAATAACGGGCTTGCTGCATTATATAATATCTTTGGCACAACAGCTTTCAGTTTATCTTCCGTTTAAAATATTTAGTATGTCGTTGAACCGTATTTTAGCATTCAGCAGTTCCAGGGTTGGCAATAGTGGCTACCTGCAAACAGCCGTTCCCGTGATCAAAGATTTCCTTGGTGACAAAATTTTAAATATTGCTTTCATCCCGTTTGCAACAGTGGGGAATGATTATGATGAATATGGAGCTATGGTAAAAAACGGCCTGCAGGATTTGCCTCACCGCATCGATACGGTAACCGCTATCAATGCGAAAGAATTGCTGGAAAATGCGGATGTAATCCTGGTAGGCGGCGGAAACACTTTTAAGTTATTACACGATATTTATGAGTACAAATTGCTAGACGTCATTCGCGATAAAGTAAATAGCGGCGCTCCGTACATCGGGTGGAGTGCTGGTTCAAACATTACCGGTCCAACAATCGGCACTACCAATGACATGCCCGTGATTGAACCAAAAAGTTTTAATGCGCTTGGATTATTTCCCTTCCAGATCAATCCTCACTATACCAATGTGAAGCCTGAAGGACATAATGGCGAAACCCGCGATCAGCGTCTCGAAGAATTTATCAGGATGAACCCGGGGTTATCGGTCGTTGGCTTGCCTGAAGGAACCGCACTGCGATTTGACAACGGTTTACTAAGTTTTATCGGGCTAAAGCCTGGTGCTTTGTTTTATTTGGGAGCCAGTGCTGATGAAATCATTAAAGAAGAAATCAGTGTGAATAAAGACCTTAGTTTTTTATTGTAACTCACTTCTCTTCTTTAGAAAGATGATGAATATTTTTGAAGGATGTTTCTCACCGAAAAAGCTTTTATCCCTGATCATGTTTTTATACACTGATTTTGTTGCTTAATTTCAAACCTTAAATCAAACAGTTAACTATGTCCCAACTCCTAAGAATTGCTACTGTACTTTGTGTTGTTGTATCGCTTGCATCCTGCAATGACAATGCCAGTACCTCCTCTACAAATACCGCCGTGTCTGCTTTTAGTGCAGATAGCCTCGGTAAACATATTTCCGAACTTGCAGGTGATGATTTTATGGGAAGAAAACCCTTTAGTGCCGGTGAAACCAAAACCATCAATTATTTACAAGAGCAGTTTAAAGCCGTAGGCCTTGAACCAGGCAATGGCGACAGCTACCTGCAGGAAGTGCCGATGGTAAAGATCACCACTACAGCCGCACCCACCATGCAGGTCCAATCTCCAAAAGGAAATTTCAGCCTGAAAGGATTGGATGATTATGTGATATGGACCGACAAAACTGACTCAACGGTTTCATTCAATAATGACGAGGTGATTTTCGCGGGTTATGGTGTAATAGCGCCCGAATATAACTGGAACGATTATGCAGGAATTGATGTAAAGGGAAAGATTGTACTGGTGCTGGTGAACGATCCGGGATTTAATGCGGGTGACAGCAATTTGTTTAAAGGAAAAACAATGACCTATTATGGCCGCTGGACATACAAATTTGAAGAAGCCGCCAGGCAAGGTGCAAAGGGCTGCCTGATTGTTCACAATACTGTGGCCGCGGCTTATCCCTTTAAAGTAGTTCAAAATAATTGGAATACTTCCAGGCTGCACCTCGATGAACGGAATAAAAACAAAAGCTACTCAGATATAATAGGCTGGGTAAGCAACGATGCAGGCAAAAAATTGTTAGCCGCCTGCGGTATGGACAGCAGTTTGTTTGCCAAAGCGGATTTGCCTGGTTTCAAAGCGATACCCTTACCGCTTAAATTGAGTGCCGGCATACAGGTAAAATCAACCTTTGATAAATCTCATAATGTGATTGGTAAAATAACCGGCAGTAAATATCCTGATGAAACCATCATTTACACTGCACACTGGGATCATCTTGGCGTTGGCGCACCTAACGACAAAGGAGATACGATTTACAATGGCGCCCTGGACAATGCAAGCGCAACCGCAGGTTTATTGGAACTGGCCCGGGCATTTAAAAAAGGAGATAGCATTCCGGAACGCACGATTGTCTTTTTATCCGTAACAGCAGAAGAACAGGGGCTTTGGGGATCTGCTTACTATGCTCAAAACCCAATTTACCCGATTGATAAAACTGTGGCGAATATTAACATGGACGGATTGAACTGGTATGGTAAAACCAACGATATTATCGTGATCGGTGAAGGGCAGTCTGACCTGGAAGATTATTTAAAAGAAGAAGCGTCTAAGGTAAACCGTTATATCTCTTTTGACATTCACCCAGAAGCTGGCTACTATTACCGCAGCGATCATTTTAATTTCGCGAAAGTGGGTGTGCCCGCACTGTATATTTCATCGGGCGTGGATGTAATCGGCAAAGAAAAGGGTTATGGTCAAAAGCAGGTGGATGATTATACAAAGCTTAATTATCATCGGCCCAGCGATGAATACAATGCAGCCACCTGGAAGCTTGACGGAGCAATTGCTGATCTTCAATTATTATTCAAAGTAGGAAAACGCCTGGCTTTTGATCACCAATGGGCCACCTGGAAAACCGGCTCTGAATTCAAAGCCTTAAGGGAGCAGAAGAAATAAACGCCGCAGCGGAAGAATAATATCTTTACAAACCATATCAATTAACCCGGTAGGTCCTTCTTTTAACAGGAAGGAATTACCGGGCTCTTTTTTATTTATTCCAGCTCCCTTTAAATCCTGTATTCCGTGAGCAAGTTCACCCCGAAATATATTTTCGCATTTGGCCGAATCGCTTGTTAATCTTACTCTTATTAAAACTCTCAGGGTTATACTTTTTCCCAACCCAGATCTTTGTTTCTTTATATTCCGGATGCTCTTTATCCTGCAGGATAGGAAGCATATTGTAATACCCGTTCAACCCTCCACAATCTTCCGGCGGGCAATTTAACTGGCCATCGACACAAGTTGGATAAATAATATGCTCTTCTTTCTCTATCACCTGTTCGATCGTTATTTCATGTAGCCACCCATCTCCAAAATCGTAGTTGTACAGGAAGCTGTCTGCTTCAAAAGAAACAATATCAGCCAGCCGGGTTTTGATGGCGTCAAAAACAAGGCGGCATCCGGGCTGATCATTTTCATCAATGATGCCTACCCTGTATCCATCAAGGTTAAATTCAAACAAGTGGTAATTCTTCCAGCCCATGGCTATTTGTATCACCTGGTGAAGCTCAAAAAAAGTTGTTTCTTTTTTTACAAGAATGGTTCTCCATATCAGGGGATTAGAATGCTGTAAGGAAATAGTGAGTTGTACAATTTCTTTCATATAGGGTAGGTGCAGGATGCTGATAAAGTACAAACATACTGAGAATGCTGCGTTTTACTGCTGACGCTAAAAATATTATAAAGTGATTTAAATCATCTAAATATAAAAGCCGGGGCCGGGCAGGAGGATGGGCAGAATGAACTAAACATGCACATTTACCATCACTCGCTTTTTGAAATACAAAGCGATCTGCCTGGTATTATCCAGATAGCTTCGTACATCCTTCGCGACCATTATTGCAATAGTTCATCCACTTTTTTAAATTGATATCCCTTCTTTTTCAAGTGGGTTACCAGTTCATTTAAACGGCTATAAAATTTATCCTTCCGCCTGGGATCAGTGCCGAGATGCAACAAAAGAATATAACCGTTCAGGCCATGAGCATCCTGCCGCTCCTTCTCCATTATTGATTGATAAATGTCATTACCTGAACGATAGTTTTTCAGATCCGGCCAGGTATAATCCGCAGCGCTCATAGTTCCCGGGGAATAATTGATCAATTGCATACCCATGGCTTTTGTCCAGGCTGCAATGCTATCATTGTACCACTCGTACGGCGGAAGAAAATAGGGAACAGAAGATTTTTCAATCCCGTATTTTTTGATCGCATCCAGGTTGTTCAAAAGATCAGTAGAAAATTGAGATTGGGTCACCAGCAGGCTGTCGCGGTTATTCCAGTCACAATACAAAAGATGCTGATCGCTGTGCGGACCAAGATAATTTCCCTGCTGTTGCAGTTTTTTGATCAATGCCCGAAGAGCAGGATTTCTATAAAACTTACCCGTCAAAAAGAAGGAAGCCTTTATTGCCTGCCGTTGCAGTGTATTGGCCACCAACTGTCCTCCTTCTGCAAATTCATCTCCGGTAAAAACAAGTGCGATTTCCTTCTTTTCGAGATTGCCCCTTGTTACGGCGCCTTTGTAAACAGCACCTCTTAAGGTATTGGCTTCTGTTTCCTTTGCTGCCAGCAGGTAGATTAAAGAAGCTGTTCCATCCATGGTAGGTTCGTTGGTGCTGTAATCGCCGTAATCATCATGGTATACCGCAAGGCCGCTCTGGAAGGATGCGTATTCATCTGCTGCCTGTAATTGAATGCCAATCAGGTTTTTGTAAATGCTGGTGTACACAGGACCGTCAACCAATCCGCCGTTGATGGGGTAATTTTTTAGATGGGTAAACGCCGAATGTGGATCCACAGGCGTATCTCCCCATGCCGGCAACCCATACACCATAGAAGTACCCCATGGATTGCAGCCAAAAAGCCAATCGATATTCGCCTGTTCGAGTGTTGCAAAAGATTGATCGCCGGTTAATTGTTTATACCAATAGCATTGGATAGCAAATGAAACGGTAAGATTATTACTGCACCAGATAAATGGCACGCCCCGGTAAAAAGCATTTTTGCCTGCCTTCTCCCACACTTTTTCAATCCCTATTTTGTAATAACTAACAATGCTATCCCTCTTTTCAGATGCGCCCTTTTCTTTTTTTAATTGTTTGGCCAATTCATAATGCCCCAGGTTAATAAACGGGTACCATTGGTAATGCCGGGCTGTATCTGCTCCAAGCCAGGGCGTAATTTTTTCATCCTGTGCATATTTATAAGCGAGTGAATTATAATTGTCTTTGCCTTCAGCACCCTTGGTAACCGCGGCCATGTCATGGAGAGATGCCGCGGCGAGTTCCATATCATCTGCCCAGTTGTCTTCTTCATAGAAATAAGGCGCCCTGCCGGGAGCGGTTTGGGTTACCCCTGGTTTCTTCAGCGCATAGTTGAAAGCTTCCATGGCTTTTTTATAATAAGTTCCCTTGGGATTATGGGCGCTGAATACGGTGTCGGTACTATTCAGGTATTGAGCCAATGCAAATGCACTGGCAAATTTTGCAGCGGTAGACGAAGTGCCTTTGGTGCGGTTCTTATACTTAAAAAGTCCCTGCGGTTCGCCGTTGATAAAATAGACCGGCCGCTCAAAACCTTTGCCATAAAAACTATCTTCCTTTGGTATGCGCATTCCCTGGTGATCCCGGTCGTCTCCGAGTTGATTGAACATTTGATCCTGTTGCGGGTTCATTTTCAGCAACCATTGCAATCCCCAGTTCGCCTCATCCAGCACATCACTCAGGCCATTTCTTCCTTCCAAACCATTTGCCTGTTTGTAATCACTGAATACCGGTGAAAAATCTCTGTGTGCCGCCAGCAGGTGCCAGGTGGCATTGGCAGAAGTAGCAGCATACTGTAAATAATCCGAGGCATCGTGCCAGCCGCCACTTACATCAATGTGGGTGCTGTCGGCCATGGGTCCATACATGACATAACCATCGTGCGTATGGCAACTGTCTTTCAAAAATGGATTAAACCCGCTTCGCTGCTGGCGCATATATTGTAAACAAAAACCGGCGGCTCCCTTATATACATCGGCATCAATCAAAAACTCCGGTGACATTGCTTCTCCTGCCTGCAGATAATACTTTCCTTGTTTTTTGAAAGATGAAAAATCGAGCCGGAAAGTGTTTTCAAAGGGGCCGTATGCCCCATAATTTTTTGAAGCGGTTTTTTCAAATACCAGTTTATGCGTGCCGGCTTCCAGCAATTTGAATGCTGAAATTTTTTCACCTGATTTACTGCACCAAACCGCCACCTTTATTCCGGCGGGAGTATACCCCAGCTGATTGATCCTGATCCATGCTGTTGGCTCAGCAGGATCCCGAAAAGAAAAAATAACCAATAAAAAGAATACTACGGAGATTAGGTAACGCGAGGTTTTCATGTTTAAATTTAATGGTGGCTGCTGATAAAGTTAGGTGCATTCTGTTTCTTTTGAAGCACAATCCACAGGATATCTTTATACGGATGGCGACATTCCATAAAGGTGTTTATTATAGAGTATGTACATTGTGGTTTAGTTTTGAGAATGTGCCGGTTTGTAAAGAGATCTTGCCTGCGGGTTTAAAAAATGCAACTAAACATTTAAAGGAATGGATGATTTATTTGAGATCCCCGTATGGTACAAGGGAGAGGAATTGTTTTTTACGGCAAGGTTGGTAATGATGGGCTATGTGCATAAATTTAGGGTGGAGGTAGATGACCAGGAACTTTTTTTTGAACAGGACGATAATGGAGAATACAGGGTTATTGCTGATTACGAAAATATGGAGCAGGCAAAGAAAATTGATGTCGAACTATTAAAAGCAATCGCATCCGCAATCGAGACGATTTTAAGATAAATATCGCATCGGGATCATTTGTTATTTCTTAACTTGGCTGTGCGTAAGTAAGAGACGCTGAAAAAGCCCTTGGTTCAAGAGCGAATATTATCCAAACCTGCTGATTGTTGTTATAGAATAATACCTCGAGTGATTATGTTTGCACAAGTGGAATACCCAGAAAATCTGTTACCCCAGGAATTGGACGACTACCTTGCAAAGGGTTGGTTTAGGATGCGCCAGA
>JAOQAK010000076.1 GCA_025963635.1 Ferruginibacter sp. | reverse complement strand
CTTCAGAAAACTGGCATACCAATATTTACCAAAGCATATTATTAAAACAACCACCGAAACTAATAAACCAACTGATGGAAAAGTTCATTCTTTCAATTGACCAGGGAACGACCAGTTCAAGAGCTATCGTTTTCAATCATCAAGGCAATATTGAGGCTATCGCGCAAAAAGAATTTACACAAATATATCCGAAGCCGGGATGGGTTGAGCATGATGCTAACGAGATTTGGTCTTCACAAGCCGGGGTGGTTGCGGAGGCGGTTTTAAAAGCGGGCTTGAGACCGGTTGATATAGCAGCTATTGGTATTACTAATCAAAGAGAAACTACTGTTGTATGGGATAGAGAAACAGGCAAGCCTGTTTATAATGCAATCGTATGGCAAGACAGGCGGACAGCAGGGTTTTGCGACGAGTTAAAAGAAAAAGGCCTGGATAAAATCATACAGGAAAAAACAGGCCTTATTGTAGACGCATATTTCTCTGCAACAAAAATTAAATGGATCTTAGATAATATGCCCGGGGCAAAAGAAAAAGCTTTAGCAGGCAAACTGGCTTTTGGAACGATTGACTCATGGCTTATATGGAACCTGACAGCAGGAAAAACGCATGTGACAGATGTAACCAATGCATCAAGGACAATGCTTTTCAACATTCATACGCTTCAGTGGGACCAGGAGTTGTTGGAAATTTTTGATGTTCCTGTAAACATGCTTCCGCAGGTTCGATCTTCGAGTGAAATATTCGGAGAAACTGCAGGAGAGTTTTTTGCTGCAAAAATTCCGATTGCAGGTATTGCAGGTGATCAGCAGGCGGCACTCTTCGGACAGATGTGTATAAAAACAGGTATGGTAAAAAGTACTTATGGCACCGGTTGTTTTATGTTGATGAATATTGGAAATCATCCTGTCGTTTCCAAAAACAATTTAATTACAACTGTTGCATGGAAGATTGGAAATGATGTACAATATGCACTTGAAGGAAGCATTTTTGTTGGCGGCGCTGTTGTTCAATGGTTAAGAGACGGACTTCACATTATATCATCTTCAGCGGAGGTTGAAGAGCTTGCACAAAAAGTTGAAGACAATGGTGGTGTTTATGTAGTTCCCGCCTTTACAGGCTTAGGTGCACCACATTGGAACCAGGATGCCCGTGGTACTATTGTCGGACTTACAAGAGGTACCACTTCAGCACACATTGCTCGTGCAGCGTTGGAGAGCATTGCTTTTCAAACAATGGAAGTTTTAAAAGCAATGGAAGCAGATTCAGGAGCTTCTATCGAAGAATTGCGGGTAGACGGAGGCGCAACAGTTAACGACCTGTTGATGCAAATACAGGCAGATGTATTACAGGCAAAAGTGGTGCGGCCGGAGATTACCGAAACAACAGCGATGGGTGCCGCTTACCTGGCTGGCCTTGCCGTGGGTTACTGGAGCAGTATAGAAGAAATCAGCCGGCAATGGAAAGTAAACCAAACGTTTGAGCCGGCTAAAAACAGTAATCCTGATGCATTAATAAAAGGCTGGCACAAAGCGGTAAAAGCCTGTAAGGCCTGGGCCGACGATGGAATGGGCTAATTGCTTCATTGTTCAATTGCTTAATTGTTTTACTTCACATTTCACGTTTCACTCACAATTCACCACTCACTACTCACAACTCACAAAGCTTATGTCAGAATTTACAGCCGAATTAATAGGTACAATGTTGCTCATTTTATTAGGAAATGGTGTTGTAGCCAACGTAGTGCTTAAGGGCACCAAAGGGAACAACGCCGGCTGGATGGTCATTACTACAGGTTGGGCACTCGCAGTGTTTGTCGGAGTTGTCATTGCTGCGCCTTATAGTGGTGCACATTTAAACCCGGCCGTTACCATTGGTCTCGCTATCGCCGGAAAATTTAGCTGGAGTAAAGTGCTAACGTTTATCATCGCCCAGTTAATCGGTTCAGTTATTGGTTCTTTTTTGGTTTGGCTTGTTTACAGGGATCATTTCAATACCACACCCGATCCAAATGCACAGTTGGCTGTTTTTTGTACCGCCCCTGCTATTCATAACAGGCTCTTTAATTTGCTTAGTGAAATTGTAGGAACTTTCGTGCTCGTATTTGTTATTTTTTATTTTACCAATGCTGAAATTACCGGTCAAAAAACACCCATAGGCCTTGGTTCATTAGGGGCCATTCCGGTCGCTTTTTTAGTCTGGGCCATCGGTCTTTCTTTAGGTGGCACCACTGGTTATGCCATTAATCCTGCACGCGATTTTGGTCCGCGGATAGCGCATTCTATTCTGCCCATAACCGGCAAAGGAACCAGCAACTGGACATATGGCTGGATTCCTATCATCGGTCCTTTTATAGGTGCTGCCATAGCCGCTTTAATTTTCATGTGGTTGAAGCCATGAGATTAACATGGTGTTTTTTATAAGAAGTTTTACGGGGCCGGCATTTGGATTTCAATTCAACATCGTTGTGTCACTCCCTTGTGCCGAAAATCAACATGCAGCCGAAATAGTACCGTCATTGCGAACCCCGCTTTAGTTTTTGTGCAGGGGTTGCGGGGGCAATCTCCTTCATGTGCCTGTTCGCCGCCCAGCTAAATGAGTGATTGTACGGAAAATCAAATGCAGCCTGAAAAAGCATTGGTTTAACCTTAGTTTTTCTTCTCGGTCAACCGTTAAACAACTTGTTTCTTTTAATACTTTTTCCTTGTCGTAATAAGACTGCATGATAAACTGAGGGAACATCATTTGTCCATTTTTTTAACAAGAAGATGATCGTTATTATCTCAATTCGTGTGATCATTCCTGTATAAAAAAATAATTGAAATAAGGTGCCGGAGTTACAGGTTGAAATAATCTGGATAAGTGTTGCAAACATGATTAATGTCCATACTTTCGAAGCAATCGCATGTGTAGCAACTTCCCTTTTATACTTTATATAGCTAATGATGTATGTCAAAGCTTCAGTTGTAAAAAGGATAATGAGTTGCGTATAATGGGCATGAAAAAAGCCAGGACATTCTATATAAGTTGAAATTCCAATTAATATCCAGAACGCCTGGTCCACTGTAGAGTCTAACCTTCTTAATGACTCAGTTGAGATGTTCAATCGTCGTGCAATAATACTATCGAAAATGTCTGTCAGCAGGCCAACAGAAATGAGAATTATTGCAAATATTTTATAATGATCGTTGTGAAAAAGACTAAGAAATAAAAGAATTGCGCCAATAAACAGTCTTGAAAATATGAGTACTTTAGGAAGTTTTGTCATAATATAAAGCAGTAAGTCCTTTTGGGTTGAAGGTATTATCCAAAGATGAAATGTTCAATTTATTTCACTGATGCTGTTTTAAAAAACTGATTTCGCCATAAAGGTTAAA
>JAOQAK010000046.1 GCA_025963635.1 Ferruginibacter sp. | reverse complement strand
GGGTTGCCCCGATAAACTCCTAAGGAATCCAGGCTTGTAGTGGCTACAGAGCCCACCAGTAAAACAGAGTGGACTTTACAAGTTATACCCGGACAAACAATCGCCTGTGCGCCGATCCAAACGCCCTGCTCCAAAACAATTTCACCGGTTTGAAGATCGAAGCCTTTCTTTTTATAATTGTGATTGCCCGTTAATAGACTGGCACCCTGCGAGATGCATACATTGTCTTCTATGCGGATGAGGGCGATGTTATCGATCCAGGCGTTTTCGCCAATCCACACATGATTACCGATTGAAAGCATCCACGGGTATTTGATGTTGACAAAGGGTTTGATCATCACTCCCTGTCCTACTTTTGCGCCAAACAGTCTTAAAAAAAATGTTTTGAGGCTGTAAAAGGGAAAGTATCCCGATTTAAAAAAAAAGCAATTAATGTAGTGCCAGGTGGTTCTCTTGAGAAAACTCCCTGGTTGAAACCAACTGTTGTTATAAGTAGAAAGGTCTGTGTGCATTGTATGGTGCGATGGTTAATTTTCACGCAAAGACGCAAAGGAGCAAAGATGATAAGAATGTTTGAAATGTTTTTACCCGTTTGACCGGCCGAGACATTTTCTGCAGGCTTCCCCGGTCGCTCTTCACAGCTAAAGCTCTCAATTCAAAAAAACAGTAGTGAAGGACCCGCCGTATCCGGAGCGGAAACCCTCATTTTCACGCAAAGACGCAAAGGAGCAAAGATGATAAGAATGTTGCAGAATTCCCCGGAGTCGTTTTCACGCAAAGACACACTTGCTGACTTCGCCCCAGCGGGGCATCCTCTTTGTAGAATCATTTAGATTCGGGGAATGGGCTCCATAGGAGCCACCCTATTGCATACCAAATTCAGTTTCACGCAAAGACGCAAAGGAGCAAAGATGCTAAGAACGTTTCAGAATTCCCCGGTCGCTCTTCACAGCTAAAGCTTTCAATTCAACAAACCAGTTGCAAAGGACCCGCCGTATCCGGAGCGAAAACCCTTCTTTTACCGGAAAACTTTAGTACTAAAAAGCCATTTCAAAAATGCATTTATCCCCTCCCTAAAGAGCGCTCAATTCAATTTCTTAACCTGATGACTTTGCCCCGGCGGGGCATCCTCTTTGTAGAATCATTTAGATTCGGGGAATGGGCTCCATAGGAGCCACCCTATTGCATACCAAATTCATTTTCACGCAAAGACGCAAAGGAGCAAAGATGATACGAAATGTTTACCATCTCCCTTGCCCCCGGCTTGTTTATCCCGCCCCAAAAAGCTTCTTGTACGGCTCTATCAACCCTGGGTTGTCAATGAAATGATTTGCATACTGCCAGGCTCCCCTGGCATACTCATTAAACCGCTCCTGGTTACAACCGGCCAAACCATTGATTACCTCAACAAATTTTTCCGCGTCATGTAACGGCAGCACCCACCCTGCTTTATTCTCTTCCATATCCTGCCATGGCGTTTGATCGCTGATCACTACAGGCCGCCCTGCCAGCAGCGATTCGAAAATAGCATGGCCGAAATTTTCACCTGTGGTGGGCAAAACAAATAAATGATGCTGCTGCAATAAAGATAACAACGCACTATTCTGTTTTGGGCCGGCGTATTCTACTGCGATGTTCTGGGGCAGCAAGCCGATTGCTTTTTTGCAGTCTAACCAATAGCGCTCATTTTCAATCGGGCCAACAATGGTGAGGGTGATTGCTTGTTGCACGGTTTCCAAACACTGCAATAAAAACAACAGGTTTTTTATGGGTACAATCCGGGCGATAAAAATACACCGGAGGCTACCGACTATTTTTACACAAGGGCTGAATGGCGGCTGTAATGTATTAGGGAGATTATCGGCAATGATTATTTTACTACCCGGAAAATATTGGTTGATCGCTTTCTCTTCCCTGGGATTGGTAGCATGAAAGGTAATTTGCCGGTGTATCCCTATCCATTTGATAAATAACAGCAATGGCCTTTTTTTATACCACTTTAATGAAATGGCGCTATCATACAATGTGCCCCTCGGGCAAAGGATCACACGCCCGTGTACTTTTTTGGTGAATACCAGCCATAGCGGGTATAACACAAAAGAAGGTGAAAACAAAAGGTTGAGGTAAATAAAATCCGGGGCGACTTCCCGTATCAATTTCGCAAGATCATTAAAGCCTGGCCCGGGTTTTCTGGCGTAATATACCTGCACCCCAATGGTGGGTTCTACTATCCAATGATTACCAAGGATGTCATCATACGGGCTGTTTTCACCATGGTCTGTATCGGTGGTAAGCACATAAATATCAAAACTGTCTTTTAAAACAATGCATAGGTTAACACATGACTGGATCGGACCGCCAGCTTTGTAGCCCGGGATAAACCATTCTACCAGTATTAATAGTTTTTTACGGCCTTGCATCAGGAGTTGTCAAATGTTTTTTGGCTGACCGGTCGTAGAAGTATATGCCCGTAAAGATGCAGCTATAGGCAGCAATATTAAACCAGGAGTGGTGATCCAGGCCCAGTGGGAGAGCCCAGTTTTTATTGATGGCAATCAATACAAGGGAGATCCGCAACACATTCACGATCCATATCGCTAAAAAACCACCCAATACCCATAATAGTTTTTTGGCGAATGTACCGGGGTTGGCCATGATAAAAGCCGCCCAGAAACTTAACAAACCGTAGCCGAGGCAATCATACCCAACATGTACGCCATTGCCATTCAATACCTCCAAATTGTACACATTCCTCACATAAGTTTCAAAGCCAGCAATGGATACAAATCCCTTTGTGCCGTACAACAAGGATGATCTTAACCAGGATACATAATTTAAGTGATGATCAATAAAGGGAGCATAGTGGCCGCCGGGGGCAACCAACCCGATAAAGCCGATGGTTCCATAATAAAAAACGCAAAAGACACCAATGAACTTCAGCAAATAAATAATAAAACGGCGCATTCTGCCGCCAGGTTGATTGAGCATGATTTTATTTGAACTGTGGAAGATTCCTGAGATGTATTGTTTGAATGTGTGCAAACCTTGTTTTTACATATGAACTCTCCGGTTACTGGCTGGAAAACTTGAAACCAACCCGCTAATTTTGCTTTGCTTCCACTAATACCACTTCTTCCTTTTCTTCGTTCTTTTCATCTTTTTTTTCTTCTGGTTCAGGGGGTAACGAAATAAAGCTGATCAGCCACGGAAAGAAAAACTGCACCAATAATATAAAAGTGACCAGGCTGGAAAAAAGACGGCCCAGGAGAAAGGTACTATCCATTTCCAACGCATTGAACTCCATAAAAAATGCGCCCACCACCGCATAATTAAAAACCAAGTTGTTCGAGGATTTCCGCAGGAGATAATTATAAATAAGCCCATATACCATCCCGAGCGCCAGCAAAACGAACATCATGCCATAGATTCCGAAATCAATAAAGCAATCCGCAAAATAACCAAGGCTAAAGGATACTCCGTACTCTTTCCCCAAATAGCGGATCCCGGTATAATATTTTGTTTTCGTAGTGGCGTCATAAGTTGGCTTGTCGGGGTTTAGAAACCTTGGCGTGGTAGAAAACTCGAGGCTTCTAAGCCAATTATCTCCTCCTTCAAAAGGCAGTACGGAAGGCATCCGGTCAATGGTTTTTGCGAAATGATAAGTGTATTGGATCCGGTCTAGCATTTGCACTACGGATCCTTCCAGTTTTTCGTTATCTACTTTATTGGATAAGTCGTATAACTTATCCATCGCCGCATCCCTTTCTACACCTGCTACCTGGGAGGAGGTACCGGAATTTAAAAAAGAACGGTATTCACCCTTGATATTTGTCCAGAACAGGCCAAAAACGGTAAGGCAAACGCCTACCACACTCACATATAGCACTTTTTTGAAATCCAGTTTTTCAACCAGGCTAAATATCATCACGATCAAAAAATAAATTACCGTTTTGAATTCAGAAAAGAAGCTGAAAAATCCTGATAAAAATTCCAGTGCAACGAATATGTAAAAAATATTTTTCTTTTCATCTCTCAAAAAACACTGAAATCCAAAAAGCAGGAATAACATCCATTTTATTTTCACCAGGCTGAATATAATTTGGGTTAAGCCGCCGAAAAGAAAGGCGACCGCACCTAAAGATGAAGCTGTAAAAAACGCGACAATATAGGCATACATTATTTTTTGCGTGGAAAATTGCTGCGTGAATGCCCGCAGGCTGGCAAAAGTTTGGGTAGGAATTTTGTTTTGAACATAATAAACCGGCGCCAATAAAAAAAATATTCCCACACAGCCCGCGATGGTAGCAGTAGACCTTGAATTGGTATTATAATCAATGTCCTGGCCGAGGTAATTACAAAGCCACACGCCCGCTGCAATTTGAAGAAAATGTTGCACTGCAAATATCGAGAAAACGCCGGGCTTAAAGGGTTGCTGAAGTATATATAACGCCAGGAAGATCGTAGCGGTGGTAACAAATAGATAGAACCCGTTTTTCATTAGCAATAAGCTTAGTAAAACAGTCATCAACAAAAACTGTGAATGTTCATCTATTTTTATGTTTTTCATTATTGCGGTATGTTTACCTGGTAGGTTTGGTGCGGTTGATTTAGCGGGGTCAAAAATAAATAATTTACCTCACCCGGGGCTGCAGATTTTCCGTAGGACGCTTTCGACCTCACCCCCTACCCTTTCCCAGGGACGTAAATGCAGTTTTGTTTGCTCCTAAATCGACTACAATTGAGTCATTGTTTAAAGTAGGCGAGTAACTTCAATGCCAACTAATTTGACGTAATCTCAGCCATGGTTCATGAAGACACGAACCATTTAAGTGAGCAGGAAAGGTATTTTGTAACAAATTTTATGTAACAATAATAACTGTTACAAATATTTTGTTACCAACTTGTAACAAATTTCTTACTTTGTAAAAAATTGTTACATATGAAAGCATCCAAAATAATCCGTGAAAAATTAGGATTCACCCAGGAGGAAATGGCCCAATACCTTTCCATTACCCGTAGCCTGTTGGCTTTGTATGAAAACGGGAGGCGGGATCTTCCTACGGCAGCCTTTGTAAAACTGGCTGAAATTGAATCATTCCTCACCCGCTCACCCCCCCCAAAAGAATCCAGTCGTCCTCATATAAAATTGCAGCAAAAAAAAGCACAAAAGTTATTGGACGACCTTGCAAAGCAAAAAGTCTTTAAAAAAGAACTTTTAAACCGAAAATTGGTAGCCACTCAAAAGGTGTATGATCAGCATATGCTCCTGCTAAATCTGTTGGATCATTTAAAATCCAGTAATAAAAGATCTGCTACAAATCGTATACATCCCGCTTGGTTAGCCATTATGGAAGCAAAGGCATTGGAAGAAATTGAACAAAATGGCTTGCATGTGCAGGCGATGCTGGAAGCGCAAATTGCCAGTTGACCTTAATAATTTGTCAGGTGCTTTGTACGTTTTAAAAAATTAAATTAAAATTATTTTTCAAAAAAGTTATGTATATATAAAAAGTTTATATATCATTAGTTATTATTAATTTTTTTAACATCTAAAAGCCCTAAAAAAATGGCGTACTCTACAGACAGAATTACCACCAGCGCAGACTGTGATCTGCTACTGGCATTGGCCTCCAAAACAAAGGCCGACCTCAGTTACAAACAGCTTTCAGAAGAAAGGCAACGGACCACCTACGATCAAACCTCGGTGGAAATTGACGCTGATCTGCTGGCGGTAATAGCAGAAATTACAGCCAGCCAAACAGTTATTGACACGCTTGCTGATGGACCTTCCAAGCAAGACTCAATAAAAAAGAAGACGAAGCTGGAATACCAAAAATTTTTGCTGAATGGGCGCAAAGAAAACTACGGTTCTGTTGCTCTTCTGCAAAAAGAAATGGATGTTGCCATGCTTGGGGTTGAAGTAGCAGAAATCGATGTTTTCATTGCAGCACTAACCGCCCGTAAAGCTTCGATTTAATTTTTGCTGACCAAAGGAGGCTGTCTCAAAGGTATGAGCAGCCTCTTTTTCATTTTACCATTTCTAAAATAATAACTTATGTAAAGATTAATTTAAATATAGTAAACGGAACCAATTGTTATTAGCAAATTTAAATTTCAGCATAAGGCACTCTTTAGGCACTCTTTATTTAAATATACATTCATTTAGCCGAGGGATCACAAAATTACAAAATTCACTAAGGATATAAAGCAGCCCTCCAGCGTTAACAACAGAAATTTCTATGAAATTTTTGTTCGGTGACAGTTGAAAAAGTAACTTTTATTGGTTTCATTTAATAGGGTGATGCGAATTAAAATCATTCATAATGACCATTTCAATCGCTTTCGCCGTATTTAAAAAAGAAAATTCTGCGATTTTCCTGGAAGAAGCCATCCCCATCATTTTCACCTGCTCCTTGTGTGTCAAAAATTCTTTTATCTTGTTAATTACATCATCGCTTCGTTCTATACTAAAAACATACCCGTTCTGGTCATTTGTTACAAGGTCAGCGGCGCAGCCGCAACGATCACTTACAAGGACCCCTTTACCACAAGCCATCGCCTCATTTACACCTAATCCCCAGGTCTCACTTTTGGATGATAGAATAAACAAATCGCCCAGCCTGTAAACAATTGGCATTTTAAGCTGATTCTGAAAATCAAGAAACAAGATGTTTGGACAATCCAAAGAGGAGGTTCTTAATTCCTTTTCAAGATGCCCGTTACCTACTAATATAAATTTGATTGGCAAACCCATCATCTTTTTTGCAAGATTTACTATAAAGCCCGGATTCTTTACGGCTTCAAGTTTGCCCGCAAATAGAATCGTTAGTTCATGCTCCCGGATACCTAGTTCGTAACGCCATTTTTTTGCCGCCGCTTTGTATTCATCGTCCGGTTGAGCAAACCGCCCGTTATCAACCGCGTGAGCTGCTAAAAACAATTGATTTTCTTTTAAACCATGCTTTTTAAAATATGATTTATTATGAACGCCAACATACAATGCATAGTCTACATAACTATATACCCATTTTAAAAACAGTGTTCTGGCAATTTTCTTCAGCCCCTTCGCTTCGTTAAGCGTTGTAGAATCACCTCTAAATATTACCGCAATTTTTTTATGAAAATATCGGATGGCTTTTAGATGGCTTTTGAAGCACCAGCCATATACCAGCACTGCATCTGCCTTCCAAGTTTCTATTTGTTTTATTAATGTAGGATTATCAATTCCCTTAAATGAATTCGACCCGGGAACAGCAGATATGTTATTTACAAAACAATAAGAATATCCTCCCAGCAGTGGAATATCCCATTCAATATGTTTATTAAATCCTGGATCATATTTATCAATCGCCGTTTCCCCCCAGGTGTAAAAAACCTTTACTTCAATCCGCTTTCTTTCAGCCAATAATTTAAACATTGGGGCGTTGTATTGAATAGGGTGTGTGGTTATAATTGCTAAACGCAACATTTAAACGGCAATTACGGATAAAATAAAATGAGTGTAAAGTAAAGTTTCAAGAAAATTTTGGATGAACAGGTTTACGAATTTTTGCTTTAATAAAGCAGAAAGTAACTACCAGGAAATTATCAAAAGCCGATAACTCGCTATAGAAAGCGAATCCTGTTTTAAACTTCAAATGGAGAAAGGCTTTTATCATCAAAGTATAATAAAATACAAGTTTAAAATTACGCATCAATCTTATTCCTTCCTTGCGTAATTCGGGACCTACATAACTAAGCAGATACCGGTATACTTCCCTATCTTCTTTTAAATGGTTTATGAATAAGGTTTCATTTCTGCTTAGCTGACCGGTATGATTTCTTAATTGTATCAATGGTTCCGCTATAAATGCCGTTTTGTGATCCCTGGCAAGACGAACCCACATGTCAAAATCAGCTGAAATTTTCATCGTTTCGTTAAACCAACCCACACTACACATTGCTTTTCTGTTGATACATACATTTGCAATATTACCTGCAATCGATCCGGTAAAGAAAGCAATTCTCGCATGTAATTGCGGACTTATGATCATCGGGGTCGAGTCCGGTACTGCATTTCTGCTAATACTTCCATTTTCATCTATCGTGTCGTATTTACTGTAACTAAAACCTAAATCGGGATAGTTTCTGTGGCAATCTCCAAAAGCGTTAAGGCATCCCGGATACATTATATCATCCTGTGACCATAATTTGATTAAATCATATTTACTTTTCTTAATTAGAAAATTAAGGTTGAAAAACAAGCCTTTGTTATTTTCATTTCTGTAAATCGTTACTTTTTCATCCTTGATTTCCCTTATATATGCCCAACTGTCATCTGTAGAACAATCATCTAAAATCAGAAATTCAAAATAAGTATAGTTTTGCTTTAAAACGCTTTGTATTGATTCATGAAGATATCTGCCACCGTTGTAAACAGGAAGTATGACACTGATTGAGGGCTGCATATATTTTTAACTTACGATTTTATAACTGAACCATCTATTGACGTTTTATACATTGCTTTGTTGAGTAATATCGCTAACTGTCTCGTCATGTTTTCAGCTGAGTATTGTTCAAAATATTTTTTGTCAACCATTTCAGTATCAAAATGTTTCAATTCTTTCAAAAATTCCGTGAAAAACTCCGGGAAATTTTCTTCAATTTTCTTTGCACCGGCTAATCCGTTAAAATCCATTACAAGCCCCGCACGGGATTGCCTGATAATGTTTACTGCCGTGCTCTGTTCATGCAAAACAGATAAGATCATTTTACCGGATAAAACTGCCTGAAACGTTTTGCTGGGTGTGTAATGTGACTCTGTACTTCCCAGTATAAATATTGCATCAGCCATACTTAAATGAATCAATACATCTAGGTAAGAGAGTCTGTTAGGATACTCGAATATGACGGATTGCCAAATGCCGTATTTCTCAGCAAGCTGTTTTAAAGCAAAACCTTCCACGGATTTGCTGTTTTTGCCTGTGCCTATAAAATGGAATTCCACACCTGAAAAAACATTTTCGTTTCGACAAATACTTTTGAATAGTGCCTCCAGTAATTCATATGCTTTGGGCAACAAGGCACCTGCATAAACAAGCTGCACTTTAGCAGGATTTTCCCTGAAGAGGCGTGGCTTTTTGAGGTCTGGAACCAAATTTTTGTGATCGGAAGGTTCTGCTCCGTAAGGCATTGCCCCGGAAATTATTTGGCTCGCTAATTTCGGATTTCTTTTCAATACATCAATATAGTAGCTTTCAGATACTCCTGTTATCAGTACTGCCTTTGCAACAGCAATTGGCTCCAGTAATTTAGCAAGCTGAGTACTAAACCAATGACGTGAAAATAGCCGGTCACTGCCGGGAAAGTCATGTACCCACGGATCAATGTAATCAATGCCGTACCTAATTTGAGTACTGCTATGCAACAATCGTCCGAGCAATGCAGTATAGAACGATGGAATAGGGATATATAAAAAATCAATTTGTTCTTCATTGATAAGTTCTTTCGCCCTTTTATACATTTGGAAAAAAGCACGTAATCCTATATCTCCCAACAATCGTGGTTTTGTAAGTGGCATAGCCTTTACTTTTACAACCCTTAATCCTTTCGGCAATAGTTTTACCAGTTTCCAATCCAGTTCCTCTTCATAATATTTTTCATGCACTGTAAGTACAATTGGCTCCCAAAAAAAAGCTGGTAAATGTTGTGCGAACAAACGGGCCCTATGCACACCTGCCAGGTTGGACGGCGGAAAATGAGAATAGAGAATAAGAATCTTTTTCATGAATAACTACAGTTCATTACTTATCGCTCTCGCTATTCTTCTAATCTTTTTAATAAATGAATTTCCAAATCCCCTAATATTATATTTTTCAGCTGATAATAAATAAACTGCCCCGGCATCAAAATACTGCGCACTCAAATACCCCAATTTTTTAAAATCTTGTTCACTCCAGTGGGAAATATGACGTTCGAACTCACTCTCGTATAACTCTTGTTTAAAATATCTAATTGGTGTTGCGATAATAATTGTAGATCCTTGTTGTATTAAATATCGAAGTAATTGCAGTGCCTGCCCCTTATTGATATGTTCAATTATATCAATCATCAACACCATTTCATATTTTACCATTTCTTCATATATTTTTAAAACATCACCAAGATAGACCTTGTTGTATATCTGTTGTAAATGAGGTAACATAAGATCAGCATCTATTTCAATTGCATCAATCAACAGATTACTTTGCTCTTTTAATGTTTTGGCAGGATCTACCTTTTTGGTATTATCAATTCCTACGTACTCATGTACCAGGAAACCATATTTCCCGAAGCCTTTACCTATATCTAGTATTGTCTTCGGTTGAAGTTTTTGAACCAGGTGAATTATCGCGGGTATTTGATTAATGAAAGAGGATGCCATAATATATTTTGCGTTGGTGTAAAACCGAAGAAATGCGTTTGGCATTAAAATCTTTTATTGATAAATAAGGAGACATTTTATAGATATTCTGGCGAAGACCAGATATGAAAAATGTACTCTTAACCGTTACCTATATTGTAAGAATGACCAAAGAAAATCCAAGGTTTAAGACAGATTAATTTAAAAAAATAGAAATAAGAAATTATTATTTTTACTTCATAACATCTAATAAATTTTTAGACTCTGCGTCCCAGTTTAGCTGTTTTGTTGCTAATAAATAATTGTACCGTTTCTGTGCATTCAATACTTGTTTCTCCTTATAATATTTTATTTTTTCAACTAAATTACTCATATCATTTATTGCAAAAATCTCGCCTACTGCGTGTACTTTGTTGAAAGCCAGTTGCATGGTCGTATTAGAAAGAATAATGGCATTACCTGCAAGTAGGTAAGTAAATATTTTATTGGATAATGCTATGTTATTATTAACAGAAAATGCTGTTTCAAGAGCCAGTCCCACATCAAATTGAGATGCAAACTCAGGTAATTTCTCTGGCTGAATAATGCCTGCTAAATGAATATTAGAAAACATGGCACCAGAATGTAATTTGATATAGGCCAACATATCCTTATTACACCTGCCAGCCAACGTAACATGAATTGAAGGATCATTTAAAAATTCAACTGCCTCTATCAATGTTTCCAGCCCCCGGTTAATCCCGATAGTCTGGCTAAACCAAAATAACTGTAGTGTCTCATCCTTAGGGTTCTTGTGAATAAACAATGGCTGTTGCTTCAAGGGAAAGCAGTTGTTTAAAGTAATAACAGTGCCTTTAAAAAAGGGGTGATCTTTTTTTACTGCTTCGGTTATCAGTTTACTTGCAGTACTATAATAATTTAAAAATGGGAGGTATTTATTTTCCAAATAGCGAATTCGCTGCAATGTATATTTCTCGCCCCGAACAATCTCACCTCTATGATAATCTTCAAAGTCGAAACCAGCTTTGGCCCCATGAAACTTTGCTGCCCTTACCGCCACCGCTAAAGCGCCCAGGTTATGACCGATATACCAATCGGCTTTTATATTTACAGTCTCCTGTAGTAACTCATCATATGCTCTTGCCTGACTTCGTTCGAAAACACAAAATGAAGTTCCTATATACCTGCTGAAAAGTAGCGCTAACTTATAGCGAAGCCGGGTAAAGAGAAACGCCGATTTTTGATTGTGTGGACAACCTCCAACCATTTTATATTTCCAGGAAACTTTCTCTAAAATCACTCTGTCACTTTCTGTTGCCCAGTTTATAAAAAAACAATACAAAAGGGTTACATCATATCCGATGGCATGCAGTGCGTCTGCTTCCTTTACAATCCTTGGATTAGTGGAGGGCTGTCCTGTAGTAATGAGAACGATTTTTTTTTTCACTTTTTCTATAAGTTGCCAGGAATGCTTTATTAAAAACGGATCGACTCCTTTTCAGGCATTTCAGGTTTCTATTTTAAAATGGGGAGAAAACAAGACTGGGAATTTATTAAAGCGGTGCCGTATCAAAGTTCAATAATAATTATCGTGATGGTATTTAATGGGCATTTACAGTTTCTGCCAACGAGTTTTTTTTACCTTTTAATAATTGACCAACCAATTGCAACCAGGGCCCCATCTCCTCCTCCCAATTCAAGGTATCTTTCGCCAATTGTATTGATGTTTTTTTACAAGTATTTAGCAAAATTCTGTCATCGTACAGCAGCTTTATTTTTTGGGCCAGGTCTTTTGGTTCGTCATGTTTATATGTAAACCCTATATCCGGATATTGCTCCATAAATTCCTTTTGTCCCTGCATATCAGAAGCGACAATACAATTACCCGCCAACAGGTAAGTGAAAATTTTATTGCTTAGGCAGAGTTCTTTATTTTTAAAATTGGGCATTTCTCCTGCCAGCCCAACGTCATAACCAGCAGCAATAGAAAATATTTCTTCAGGGGGCGCAGTATTCCTGAAGAATATATTTCCTGGTCGCTTCGATAGGGCCAGTAACTTTTCCTTGTAAAGTTGGGAACGGTTATTCCCCATGATAGTAAGTGTAATAAATGCACCAGGTAAGTAATTAAGTGCCTCAATGAAGATCTCGAGCCCACGGAATACGCCAATGTGCTGCGAAAACCAAAACAATTTTAATTCTTTACTAACATTAAGGTGATGTGTCTGTAAATATCTTTTTGAAAAAACATTATTGACAGTAAGGATATTTTTTTTTGGATAATAATTTTTGTAAGCGGCACTAATCAAGGGGCTGGCGGTAGTAATTGCACATACCTGAGGTAGTAAGCGGTCTTCCAAGGAAACAACATCATGCTCTTGTTCATCATAATAGGAATATTCACCCCTGTGAAAATCTTCTGCATCAAATACCACAGGGGCTTTATATTTTTTTGATCCTTTTAATGCAGCTGGTAACGCGCCCAGGTAATGAGCTATATAAAGAGCAGCCGGATATTGCCGAACCTGTCTCCATAAAGGAAAAGCGGCAAGGGCAAAAGACATTTCCTTGAAAGTAGTGAACATAGCCAGCGTGCTTAGGCACTTATACATGATGCGACTTATAAAGTAATTTATAGGGCTATCATGCGGATTACCGCCTACTTCGATGAGGTCTTGCCTGGATAACTCCCCCAAAGTAAATTTCTTCTCATCTATCCGATAGCTCCAATCGGTGTTATACGCATACAGAAGTTTTACTGAATATCCTATTTCCTTCAGGGTTTCATACTCCTTCATGGCTCTCGGGTTGGCTGCAGGCTGGTGAGTGGTCAAAATGACGATTTTTTTGCGGCATTCACTAACCATTCCTAAATAACGTTTCGCGATCACCTTCACATCAAAACGCTTTTTTGCAAAATCCATACAGCTGGCCCTTGATATATTTCCAATTCTAGCAACAGCAGCAATCATTCCCTCCAAGGTATCTACTTTATACCCAGTGATTCCTTCTTCAATCACTTCGTTTACAGATCCGCGGTTAAACGCAACAACCGGGGTGCCACAAGCCATTGCCTCTATCATTACAATACCGAATGGCTCATTCCATTCAATAGGAAAAATGAGAGCTTTCGCCTTACCTAAGCATTTGTTTTTTTGCACATCATTTACCGCACCTATATATTGTATTTGTTTACTATCAATAAGCGGAGCAATACAGGTATCAAAATATATCTTCTCCTCAGGCAAAGCGGACATATTCCCGGCAATGATCAGTTGATTTCCAGTGGCTAAAGCAACCTGAATGGCGATGTGACACCCCTTAACTTTTTCTATACGCCCCAAAAATATAAGTGGAGCGTCTTCAGCAATTTTGGCTTGTAACTGATACTTGTCAAAGTCACAGGAATTGTAAACAGCTTCCCACTCGCCTGGTAATCTATTTCTGTTAATAAGGTTTTGACTACACCCGGTGAAAAATAATGCCTGATTGGGTATTGCGTTTACCCATTTGATATTTTTTTTATTGATCTCACGCTGGTAACTCATGATCTTTTTTACCGGATGATTTAGTATTGGCAATAAATAAATAAGCCTTCCAAAGTTATGCACCAGGTCAAATTCATTCCAGTGTTTCCATAGAAATCCCCACACCAGCGGAATAGCTTTTAAGGCATCTCTCCTTTCTGGCGGAAACCCCGCTTTACCGTATCCGTGAATAATACATCCTTCCAGTTTGGAGCCGGATGTCACCAACAAATGAACTTCGTGACCGTTTCTAACATATTCAAGCGACAGCATTTCAATGATCCGTTCAATACCGCCATACCCCTCTACGGGAATCAAGATACCGGGATCCATCACAATTAATATTTTCATGAATGTGCCAATATTTCATTATACAGAGCTAGATATTCTTCTGCCACCTTCTCAAATGGCCTTACTTCGGGTAAATTGGTCTTAGCCTGTTCCACTTTCGCGGGGTTTACTATCAATTCACGCAATACCTCTTTTAAGCTTTCTATATTTTTAAACTGAAACAACCATCCATTTTTATCATGGGTAATCAATTCACGGTTACCATATACATTAGAGGCAAGCACCGGCAGCCCTGCGGCAAAAGCTTCCTGGATAACAAGTGGCGACATCTCGGAGAAGGCTGACGCTAAACAGAACACATCATACTCACTCATCACATTTACAACTACTTCTGACTGCAGTGGCCCTTTGAATTGAATGTTGGAATTTGAAGCAGCTGCTTCCAGGCATTTTTTAGTGAACTCATCCTCATTGATATGGCCATAAATATCCAGCGAAATTTTATCCGCCGGCATTGCGGCCACTGCCGCTATCATTAAATCAATACCTTTAAATGCATTGATCCTTCCTACAAAAACCAACCGGATTTTACCGCCGAGCAATGCCTTAGCGACAATATTGTAAGGACCGCAAGCTTTTAAACCTGGGGCTACATAGCTCACCTTTTGCCCTGGTATGCCATTTAATACCAGTATCCTTTTATACCAGTTTGCATATACTACCAAGCGGTCGCAACTACCCGCTAAGGCATGTAAATCGGCATTAATTTTTTCAATTACAAAAGGGAAACCCAACGCTGTGCCTGCCGCATTATTCCAGGAGGTACTATCGTAGTCGAGCTTATGTAACACCCTGCCAGCGACATATACAGCTTTGTGTACAACACCATTATTATTGAGGGGCAATGCACAATCGGTACACCTGGCAGTATCAATAACACCATCACACAACTCCCGCTCCTTATACATCAATGTACCGGTTTTGCAACTATAGCCAGCAAGGTGAAAGGTCATCATGGTTTTAAAGCCGTTCTGTTTTGCAGCCTTAACATGGTGAAGGGAAAGCCCATTACTTCCTTTTAACTCATGAAAATGAACTACTGAAGCCTGTTCCGTTAACAATACCTCCACGAAGGCTGCCACGCCTTCAGCAACTCTTTTCCCCATAATTAGGCTCCTGTCAACAGTGCTGGGTTCGGCATACCTAATGACCTTCAATTTGTTAATTTCAAAGGTCTCAGTAACTGTTTTACCGTAATTAGGAATTACAACAACCGATTCAATGCCCAATGTCTTTAGCGCCTTTATCAGTGCCCATGCATACAACTCCGTGCCCGCTATTTGATCGGGCCAAAAGATATTGAG
This sequence comes from Ferruginibacter sp., assembly GCA_025963635.1. Lineage (GTDB taxonomy): Bacteria > Bacteroidota > Bacteroidia > Chitinophagales > Chitinophagaceae > Ferruginibacter. The sequence goes on along the minus strand of JAOQAK010000046.1, from coordinate 35,408 downwards.
GCAATGGATTATTTTCATTCCGGTAATTGAAAGTGATATTGAGCCATCAGTTAACAATAGCCGGAGATTTTATCAATCTCCGGACAAAAGATTTGAACAACAGCGCCGGGTTCGCATGCAGCAGCGCATGTTTTATTATTTTATTGAAGTTTGCCCGCTTATTGCGATTGGTTTCAGAAAGCCTTACTGCAATTGCATACAAATTTAAATAATAGGCTTTCTCTATTTTCTTTTTGCGGCATGCCAGTAGCGGCTCCTGTAAAAAATATTGATACACTTCTTCTTTCTTTTGCAACTGTTGCAGGATAGGATTTTTGGCAAAGATGCTCAGCGAATTTCTCCGGTATACTGCTGTTGTATCCTGCAGGTAAATGGCCTTGCCATGCCTGGCAAGATTAACAAACAAAGGCCAATCCACCATCGGAAGCCTGGTAAATGCTTCACTGAAAGGCTCCGTAAGAATGTTCCTAAATAATACCGTGCAAGTAGCAATCATATTGCCTTCAATAAGGTCATCTATTGTAAAAACATTTTTCTTTATGGTCGCCCAATTGGGATGATAGCTTTTTAAATCATCGTCAAATATTTTGATGTCCGTAAAACATAGTACTGCATCCTGGTTTTGCCGCAACGCGGCTAACTGTTTTTGCAATTTAAATTCATCAGTCCAATAATCATCCCCTTCACAAATAGCGATATACTTACCGGTACACTGCTGGTATACGGATAAAAAGTTATTAAACATACCTGCAAGCTCCTGGTGCACAATCACTTTTACCAGCCCGGGATATTGTTGCTGGTATTGCAGGCAAATCGCTTTCGATTGATCCGTACATTTATCAACACCTACTATCAGTTCAAAACTTTCGGCTAATTTTTGCGAAAGTATCCCATTAAAAAATTCGTGCAGATACTTTTCGTGATTGCAGACAATTGATAGTATGCTGACCTCTTTTTTCATGCATGTACCTAAACGAAAAGTTTAATAAAAAAGGCTCTTCACTAAGTCAAACTCATTTAACGATAGTTCTTTCAGCAACCCTTTTACCTGCTGCCTGTTAGTACTTTTCAATATGGTTCTAAAATAATTGACGGCAAACCTTTTCACATTTTTCTTCTTTAAAAATTGAATTTTTTCTGACGGCAACGGTAACAGTTGTTCGGCAAAAATCTCTCTTTGATAGAGGTAACCAAACTTAAGATAACTGAATGGATTATTTATTTCCTGGCCCTCGTGCCTTCGATAGAAAAAGAACACTTTTGGCAAAAAAATTACCGGGGCAACTGATGCATATTTCAGGTTGAAGTACATATCAGAAGCCACACCAAACCTGGTATCGAATCCCCTTAGTTTTTTAAAAAGATCGTTGCGTATGATGGTACCAGAAGGGCTGATGGTAAGGCATTGCTGAACAAAAAAATGTTTTTTTACAACTTCCCCCGGCTCCAGGTATTGTATGTCCTTGCTTTCATCTACAGGTAATTGCAACATACCCAGGCCGGCGTGCGGAGCGGCTTCCATTGCACCCACACAATAAGCCAGGCCATCTGTTTTAATCTGATCATCGGCATCCACATACTTCAGGTATTTACCAACCGCATAGCTCGCGGCCCTGTTCCTGTTGGGGTAGTCGCCCAGGTTTTTTTCGTTGATATAAAATTTTATCCGGCTATCAAGGGCCGCCATCTTTTTAACGATGGCAAGGGTATTATCAACAGAGCAATCATCCACAATTATCAATTCGAAATTGGAATAAGTAGAGGCAAGCACACTCTCTATAGCTTCGCTAATAAATTTTTCCCTGTTGTAGGCCGTCATTAAAACACTTACCAATGGAATTTCCATGAGCACTTACCTTTGTTTTTTTCGTACAAATAATGCATTGCCCATGTTCCAGCCCTGGGGGATGGCTTCTATCTGCAACACAAATCCTTTTGATTCCAGGAAAGCCCGGTACTCATTAAATAGTGCAACGTCTTTGTAGGTTTCTTCTAGGCTTACTTCTGTATGAATAACAGAAACAGTATCGATTATTTTTTTGCTTGCCTGCAGCATGTTGAATTCAAATCCCTGCATGTCAAGCCAAAGCAGGTCCACTTTCGGGATGTTATTTTCTTCTGCCCACGTATCCAGGGTTTTTGCCTGCACTGACATCGTTTTAGAAAAAAAAGTATCCGGGTGATCATGCAAATGTTCTTTGGGTTCTAAAAGCGAACTTGATGCATCAGAACCACCTTCGCTCATATAAAAATCCAGGATGCCATTTTGGTCTGCTAAAGCAATGGGATAACACCTGATGTTTGAAATAGTTCTAGCATTCTGCTGCAGCCTGTTGTACAAGCCTGGCACCGGTTCAAAAGCATGTACGGTTCCATACCTGAACTGTTTGGCCAGGCTTACCGAATCCGATCCATCGTGCGCCCCGCAATCGATAACAACAGGGTTGCGTCGCAGGTATTTTTTCAGCACCGCTTTGGAGATATGTTCATTAACTACAGGCGGTAACCCATATTGCTCAAACAATATCCTTTTTGTGTGGTATTGTAGTTTCCAGAAGAATGTGCTCATGTAAGCTTAAATAATGTGAATAATGTCTTTCCTCACAAAAACAAGGGCATCATTAAGATAGCGCTTTACCTGCCGTTTTTCTGGTCAATGATTGGGTAGGCGTCCTTACCGGTAAAAAGCCTGGCATCGTCTATCAGGATAACTGATTGCAGACCGGATTCCAAAATAATATCCAGCTCTTTTATAATAGGTGTATTTTTTCACCCTTTGCTGTTTTGATAAATTCATCGCCTATGAAAATTCCTGAAGAGTAGTGACCATCCAGCCAAAACAAAACCGGCTCTTGCATGTCTTTCAGCAGTTGTGCTAAAATCACGTCACTGTCTCCCTGGAGTATTGAAATTTTCGGATCATCGGCAAACCTCGCCTTTGCTTTGGTGGCTAATTCCTCACTCAGTTCTACTGTAATGATTTTGTCAAATTTTTCACGAAAGCATTCAACAGTATCGCCCAGAAAAGTTCCTGTTTCTACCATTATTTTGAGTTGATTTGCTTGCCATAGCGCATCCATGGTTTGCAATTTTTCAATAATATTCCGGAATGTTCACTTTCTTCCTTAAAATCCACCAGATTTTCAGGAGTATTTTAGTGAATAGATATTTTATACAGCTGTTGATTTAAAATAACGATCTTTTCGTTTCAGAATGGGCTGCTCAAGGATTTTATAGGAATAATAAGCCAGGACGAATGAAATAAGAGAGTACAATGGCAGCTTAACAACCCAGGAATGGAATTCAAGAAAAGAGAAAACGCCAAAACTTTCAAAAGCTATCTTGCTCCATATTGGATCAAAAATATATTTCGTGAAGTAGAATTGCACGAGATTATGGTAAAGGTAAATTCCATATGAAATTTGGCCCAGCAGCACAACTATCTTTCTGGTCATAAAGCTGTTTATCCACCCGATTGAAAATCTAAAATGATAAGCCTTAATTACTAAATACAGGTTCAATCCGCTAAATGTTATCATTTGAGATTGGTATTTAAAAAAATACATAGAAATGACTATCAGCACAATGGCGAATATTTCTATCAAATAATTATTAAAAAGCCTTTTAACGAAAAAATTTTTCATTAGAAATCATCGCTCCTATCGCACCTAGTGCAAGCGGAATCATATGTGTAACGAGGCTAACATAATTGTAGCCAGACGGTGCCAACACAGCAAAGAACAATTGCAAAATTCCAATACTGATAAGCATACAGCAAACAGCAATTAAACTCCGCCCCCGCTTCCTTAAAGTAATTGCAATAATAGGGAAGAAGAATAAAATTGTTCTTCAACGCATAAACTCCACATAGGACGATATGGTTCACTGGGAAAGTTTAGATAGGCAAGTTGATAATTATAAGCGTATGTAACCAGATAAGGCCACCGTTGAAATATAAATGGCGCATTGATAATAACAAGAACTACTATTGTAATATAGTAAATAGGAAAAATCCTCAAGCCTCTCCTAGCTAAAAAATTAAGGTAAGTTTTCAATGGAGACACATCTTGCTGACTCACTAAAATTGATGTGATCAGAAAACCACTTAACACGAAAAACAGGTTTACACCGAAAAATCCTGAGGAAATTGGATATCCAATAAAACTGGCAAAATGCTCCAGTAATACCATCGCAATCGCAACAAAACGTAGACCTGTTACTGCAGATGAATACCTCAAGAATTGAAATAAAGAGTTAAGAACATTATTTCTTCTTAATGTTTGCAAGCATCAAAGCATTTTTGGCCACATCTTCAACTCTTTTTATATAGTAACTTGCCGTTACTTGGCACTTATGTAATTTTCCTTTTGCGGTATTCGCAACAGGCCTTTGAACGCCGATATCGTTAAATATTTTGTTAAAAAACTGCATCAAATTTTCTTTTATTATTGAATCAGGAATTCTATTTCCTGCAAATTTCGGCGCATATATTATATCAATTGCTTTTTCTTCATTTTGATCTATTGCCATTATCTCCCTAATAAACTGTTCTTCTGTTTTATCATCTGTCAGTTGCAGAAAACAGCCTTTATTGAATTCGGTATTTACAAGCGGATCACCCCAATAAAGAGGAATGCAGTCCCCCATTAAGGGTTCAATGATTTTTTCCGTTGTATATCCGGGGTAACTTGAATTCTCGAAAGAAATGACAAAGCGATAATCCCTGATAAATTTCATTTTGTCAGCTACCGGCCCTCCAATGTTGTTTAATACGCGGCCTCCTGAATCTACCTGCCTGTATGTTGAAAGCCTTTTAAAGAACTCAAGCCTTTTTTTTGATTGGCCGTTTGAAACCACCATACAGCAAAATTTCGATTTGCCTCTCCAGATTTCCTGCGCTTCATCTCTAGTAAGCCTTTTATTAAACCAATTCAATTCTGCAATTTGATCAATGTAGATAGCATACAGTGGAAGACGGTAATGCCTTGGATGGTTAGAATAGTCGAAAGTTATAGCATAATCGCAACCTGAAAAATCAGGCCGGATATTTTCAGAAGCATAAAATATTCTGATACAGTGATATTTCAGATACTCTCTGCCATAACATGAGTAAATAATGATGTCAGGTTTTTCTGAAAATTCAATTATGAATTTTTCGGAAAGGAGCTTATAAAAATAATTATCTTCGGGGTTAAAGCCGTACCAGAAATCAACAAACTTTAGTTTTATGCTTTTCAAATTGGATTGTGCTTTCTATTTCCAGCCAGATTTCTTATGCCAGAAGTTATCATATTGGGAATCCATTTTTGATCAAGTCGGGAACCATATAGTCTCTGCGGATGTTTTCCCGTTAAACAATCACGGGCGGCTTCCTGAAATACATTTTCTATAACGGAAGTATTATTTATTGGCTCAAATAATGTCTTTGCTGATTCTACGGCTAACAAAGACATTTGTTTCAGAATTTCGCGGTTTTCGTTTAGGTAAACAATGCGTTCTGCATAAATTTTAGGGTCGTTCTCTTGAAAACAATATCCTGTTTCAGCATCTCTCACCAGTTCACTCGTGGCACCATTCCAATTTCGAATCAAGGGCACGGCTCCACCCTTCATTGCTTCAACAACTGACACTGGAAATCCTTCTGAAAGTGAAGGCAAAATGAAGAGGTCCTGGTGCTGTAACAGAGTAAGAACCTCGTCATTGTGCAGCGATTGATAACAATGCATATATTCGTGCTGGCCCATAAGTAGTTTCAATTCACGCTCAGGAATTCCTTGACCAACTATTGTCCATTCCGCAATCATATCAAATTTTTTCAACCATTTGTTAATTGCAGGTATTATTTGAAACTGCTTTCTTTCATCAAGCAGGTTCTTCACACAGTATACAATCCGCAACGGACTATGGCTATTTGTACTACTCTTCAATTCAGGCACCGGGAACCTGCAATATTTTACATCGCCAGATCTTTCAACAAGTTTTTCTTTCAATGTTCTTTCAATCACCGGGCTTACAACAATAAACCGATCAATTGCGTTTTTATGTTTGGCTGCAAGATCGTAGTAGTAATAAAAATCTCCATGTAAAAACTGCACAACCGGATTAGGCAGTCCGAGCATACTGGCCATCCCCAGTTCAAGCCAGTCGTGCGCCACCAGTACAGCATCCGATGACGGAAGCAGGAGTGCCAGCCGCCTGCAAGTATAATAAAAATTCCAGTTCGCAGAGTAAAAGAAAACCTGCTCACCTGCAGCACCTGCAAGGTTGAGTGGTTCGAATTCTGGCGTTATGGCTTTGTTAATCGTGTAGATAACATGATGTTCCACTTCCTCGCTTTTGCTGAAGCGAAGGATGTTTTGTACAACACTTAAAGTGCCTCCGCCGCCGCTATTGAGAAAATGAATAGCTTTTATCACCTGCTTTTTCAATCGTAGTGCTGTAAAAATTTAATATCGCATTACCCAATGCTTCTGCATTCCTCAGGGTTTGAATCGCTTCCCTTGCTGCCTGCCCCATTTCTGCGCAAAGGCCCGGTTTGTTGAGCAGGTGTTCAAGTGAATTATAAATTTGTCGCACACTGTAAGGATTTATCAGTATACCAGTTTTACCGTTTTCAATCAGGTCTTCCATGCCGGTATTTTTGCTTCCGATAACCGCTTTGCCGGCCGCCATAGCTTCTGCACATGTATATGAAAAGCTCTCAAACAGGCTGGGCAATAAAACAATGGAAGCCTTACCAAGAATACCCGGCAGCTTTTCGTAGTCAAATCCTTCATAAAAATGGACCCGGCTAATGCTCCCGTTCAATTGCTGCAGCATCCACTGCTTCATGGCGGTGCCAGGCTCCGGGCCTGCAGCATCGTTTCCCACCACATGGAAATGACATCGGGGATAATCCTGCAAAATCCGTTTCATTGCGTATGTGGCGTTTACCAGTCCCTTCAACACATTAAGCCGGCCAAAAAATAACACCTGCTGGCTTTCATTGTGTTTTCCCGCAGGTATCTCCAGGAGTGCATGCGATGGCATAAAGGGGTTTTGCAATATGGTAACCTTTCGCGGTTCAATCTTCCACTTATTTACTGCCCAATTCTTCATTGTTGTGGATGGTGTACTTATTGCATCTGCAGAGAACGTAAATTGATAATCGGGGTCAGCTTTATACTTATAATTGCGCCAAAAGCCCAAATCAATTTTCCCCCGCCGCAAAGCGCCCAGCACAAACCTGAGCTTAGTAAAAAAGGAATAGTATGTTTTTTTTAAAGACTCCACCAGGTAATCCGGAGCGTGCAGACGCACTACAAGCGGCACCCCGGGAAATTGCTCCCGGATATACAAGGCATTGCTGTTTATTTCAGGGCATTCTATAATATCGAAGGGATGACTTTCATGCGCTGCCCTGAAATAGGGTGCTACCAGTTTTTTAAAACTATACCCGTCTGATGAATGAATCCTGTGTACGTGATATCCATTTTCTTCGCTGGAATAAGTTTCCAGCCCAGTGCCAGCAAATACATGCACCTCCACATCCATGAATTCAAGCAGTGATGCAACCTGGGCAGTATAGGTCCCAATGCCGCCTTTGCCTGTGTCAGGAGGGAATTCGAAACTAATTAGTGCAATTCGCATAAAGTCTTCTGTCTGTCTGCGCTTAGAGTTTTAAATAATGAAAGGAAACAGTGCTGATGAGCGGAAACGAAGTTATACTTAAGAGTAATACTTCCGGAAAATAAAGGATTTTATCCTGCCGGTAAAATTCTGCTGCCTGAGCCAAAAATGTCTTGAAACGCTATACATCTTTTCAAATGAATACTGGCTTGATTGTTTAACCAATGGCTCCTGCCTTTGAACTTCTGCGTTAAAGAGTATTCTTCCAAATCCTCCCCACATTTCTCCTTTTGCCAATTCAGTAGGCGAATAAATTCCCTGGACAAAATCTATTTCAACAGAAGTCACATTTCTATTTCTGCTGTAATCTGCCGATAACATACCCAATCTGCATTCCGGGTTGAAACTATCATGCATGATAACTGCCAGTGGTTTGGATATATTTTGAGTGAGAATATTTTCAATATCAGATTTCACGCCTTCCATTGAATGATCTCCGTCAATTAAAATAAAATCGGGCTGCTCGCCATCTTGGAGTAATTTAGTTAGTAGCGCAGGCAAAGTTTTTTTTGAATCCCCCACAATAAAATTTACCGCCGGGAATAATGCTCGAAGTTCCAAAACAGATGGGTCAATATCAAGACTATATACCTGTTTACTCAACTTAGATATCAATTGTAAGCTCCCTCCTTTTTTGGTTCCAATTTCTATCGATATATGCGGTTTTACTTCATTGAGTAAATTCAAGAGAGCAATTTTTTCTGCATTCACCATTTCCCAATATAACGGCAGCGTTTCAACCTCTTTAAAATTCATACCCATTTTATTTTATTTATCGTTTGCCACAGGTCTAAATGTAATTAATTCAATTATCGATATTCAAACCGGCATTATGTTCGTTGTTAATATCGCAAACCATATGGGCACCTGAGCATGGTTTACCTATCCCTCTAATGCGGTATTGTGGAAATCCGTAGGGATTCAAAAGCAATACCCAAACGAAAGCTTGCTTTTAATTTGTTTTGCTTTAGCTACTAATGAAGCTGGCAAAATAGAACTTACCAGCCAAAGCTTCCATTCTTTTTTGTCCATAGACCAGTTCTTCCATTTCCTTACTAATTGCATTAGTGTTGAAACAGATCGTATATCATTTTTTACATAATTCGCCTGGGCATAAAAGGAAGCAAAGGAAGCGGAGATTAAATCTACCGGCTCCACTCGTATTTGCCATGAACTGTTCAAAGGAGCAATATTTTGATGCAATTGTTTTTCTATAATAACCGGTAGCTGCAATTGGCGAAAAAGCGTTAGTTTCAAACGGTCAAATTCCTCCTCAAACATTTCTCCTTCCAATACAGATTTAGAGCGGGAATGCAGTCTGAAATTCGTAAATACATCGCCCGTTTGTTTTATGTTACCCTGATCATATTTTAACAAATAAGCCCACCACAATTGCCTGTCCATAACATACTTCAGGGAAATATCCAAGGGGAATAAATTATCAATACATTTCTTCCTGAAAAAAGTACATGGCTGATCAATAATGCCTATCCTTATGGATTCAAAAACATTTTTTTTAAGAACCGACCCTGAAGACAGTATCTTTTCCGCAGGATTATCATTCTTAAACCCCCATTCTCGTCCACAAACAACATTCACAGACATATCCGTAAAGTGCGACAGCAGTTTATGGAACGTATCCGGCTCATAATAATCGTCGCTATTTATCCAGTTAAAAATCTCCCCGGTACATTTTTCATAACCTTTGTTGATGGCATCAGTTTGCCCTTTGTCAGGTTCGCTTACCCAGTAAGTTAAACGTTTTTCGTATTTTTTAATGATCCCCAACGTATCGTCCGTACTTCCCCCATCAATAATAATATACTCAAGGTTTGGATAATTTTGGCTGAGCACCGATTGAATGGTTTGCTCAATATATCTACCCTGGTTAAAAGAGGGCGTCACAATCGATATCCTGGGTACTACTTCCAATTTTATCCAAGCTTTCTGATTTCCCTTTTGGCGCTATTGATAAGTTGACGCTGATCAGCAGTTGCCCAGTTATGACTGGTTCTAAATTGTCCGCTTTCTTTTACAAAGATTATATCAACCTGTGCCAGCGCATTGTCTAATGGCCTGTTATGCCCCGGCGCCATGTCATAAACAACGAAGCCAATTTCTTTCATATACTGAACCACCTCCTGGAAATCCGGTGCGTTTTGTTGAAACTTAAACATCGACACTTCGAGTACTACCACTTCAGTATATATCAATATTGATTTGCTTCCTTCCAATACATCTAACTCAGTGCCTTGCACATCTATTTTTAAAAGAATATTTTTATCAAACCGGCCGTTTACGATTGTGTCAAGTTCCTTAATAATAATCTCCCGCTTAATGCCATCAGCACTCTTACCATCTTCTTCGCACAATACAGATGATCCGGAGAGATCTTCATGTACGTTTAATATTACAGATCCCGGTGCTTTACCCGCTGCACATAAATGATACTCGCCCTTAAATTGCTGACACAATTGCCGCAGGATTCCTTTAAACTCAACCCGTGGTTCTACCCATATATAATAGGCATCTCCAAAAGCATTGGTAAGTTCAGGTGTGCCATCAGCAACTCCAACATCAACCACCAAATGAGGATAAAATCCTTTTGCTTTTAATTGCGTGTAGCTTTCATTTATACAGGTCCGGTTAGGAGAAAACAAGCTATCGTATTGTTTCAAGACGAATGAAGGCTGTTTTTTACGCCTTATCTCCAGGCCAAATAAATGAAATATTTTTTTAAGAATCTTTTTTACCATAATTTTTTATAGCCTGGTCTTAGTGTCTTTATGAATGATCGTGTATTGATGTAGTTTAACAAGTAGAACAAATTGCTCTTCCTGTGATATAGGTGCCAAACAGGTTTAATGGCAGCCTCTTCATATTCTTTATTGATAGCTTTTGACATAGGATGTTTCAGCGGCAACTGAACGCTTTCGGCTGTTAGGGCTGCTGCCTTATGATCCTGAAGAGAAGTATGAGTGGCATCGGCTCCAAAACCAATATTTACAACCAGGTTATGGGATGACACGATCATAATCTTATCTGAATTCCACAACTGGTATTGCCATTGATAATCCCAGGTGTCCAGCGCCTTAGAGGCAACTGCATCAAAGTTTATTCTCCAATAACGGCACCAATCCAAATCAAAATCGAACAAGTTATTTTTAATGTGCTTCCATATAAAAAACAATTTCGATTTTTTTTGCCAGGAAATCATTTCATAATCTGTTGAAACGGCCGATCGCTTCCAGGTAGCCCAACCCCATGCATTTATATACCTCGAAAAAAAATAACTATTGCTATCCTTCGGCTTGTAATTAAAGTTGCACCCATTAATAGCAAGTACGTTATCATCGTCCCGGTACTTACCTAACGCTTCTGCACAAAACGCGAAGAAACTTGGGCTTGGCAAACAGTCGTCTTCCAAAATGATTCCCATTTCAATATCTTCAAAAAACCAATTGATGGCTTCAGAAACTGCCTTTTTGCAACCGGCATTTTCTGTTCTGAACAACGTTTTTACTTCACAGGGCCAGTCAATAAAATCCATCACCATGGCTCTTGCAGCAATACATTTGCCTGCGTCGCCTTCTCTGTCATTCCGTGGCCCGTCAGCCGCTACATACAAAAATTTAGGTTGAACTTTTTTTATCTGTTCAAATACCAGCTTGGTAGTTTCGGGCCGGTTGAAAATTAAAAAAAGTATAGGAGTCTTAAACAAATTTTGATACGTATAAGCAGCCTTTAAATCGTGGGGTTTAACTAAAGACTTCGTCCATTTTAGCTTGCCAGACCTGCTTTGAAAAATGGGCATCGAATCTCCTTTTGCCGGCACCGCCCCATTCATTTGCTTGCGCTGTGTTGTTCAAGCAATGTAATATTGCAGCTACCGCTTCATCTTCCGTTTGGATAGAAACCAGTTTGCCGGTAACATCATCAATAACAGATTCCGGCAAGCCCTGGCTGTTAGCTACCACGCAGGGTTTAGCGTAGTGCATCGCCCCTATCACCGCTATGCCGTGGCTTTCCAATATGCTCGGTTGAAAATATACATCGCAATCAGCATACAGTTGGTCCACGTTTTTGTCGTATCCAATGAAATGGATATTATCTGTATCGCTGCTTGCAGCTTTGCATTGTTTAAACAGGCTACCATCGCCCGCCCAAATAAATTGGACACTATGGCTATAACGGCTGCTTACCTTCTTGCATGCCGAAATCCAAAACAAAGGATTTTTATAAGCTTCTACATGACCAATGGTAAGCACTCTTTTTTGCGTTGATTTTACCGCCTGCACTGGGGAAACTCTGGGTTCAAAAAAATTGTGAATCACTTTTATATATCCACTGTGCCGCCCTTTTGTCCAGTTTCGAAGGAGTGTGTCTCTTGAGAATTGCGAAACAGTAACAAGCAGCTTGCGTGGAGAGAGACAGCGATTCAGCATCCATCGTTTGAATGAATCAAGGCGGTCGGTTGCCACCGTATGCAGGATATACACTAGCCTAACCGGGGAGAGAAACAGGAACAGGAGCAGCTCAGGATTAGCCTCCGAAAGAACACACCAGTTAGCCTTGCATTTTTTTATGTGAGTAAAATAAAATGCAAGTTCGTTTATTTGATACAGCAGGTGCCGCCGGTTGTTCTTATTAAAGATGTTGCCTGCAAATGTTGTTCTGTTAAACTCAAAATCAATTTGCTCCATGCTGAATGGAACCATCGATTGAAACTGTAATAACTCCTCATCACACTGGTCCCTTGATACTAATACGGTAATATCAAACTGCTTTGCAGAAAGGTATTCTATCAGCGAATAAAAATAAGTTCTAGTGCCGCCAAGTTTTCCAAAATGCGCATGAACAATGCAGGCCTTTGCCTGCCGCTTTGTACAACACAAGCGCAAGTATGACACTGTGAGTTTGCATAACAGCCAACCAATTTTTAAAAAATTACAAGCAGGTTTAAACACCATTTCCATTGCTCCTTTAAGCTGATATCCTTCGCTGTATAAAGCCCATGCACCGTTTTAAAAAATGAATGCTGCTCTTATAAATCCGGGTACAGCGTTCGGGTAAAAATAGCAGCGCTAAGCAAAGCATCAATCTGTTTAAATTGAGTTGCTCGAGCTCCCAAAGCCCCAGCGATTTATCGTCATCAATGCAATCTTTTTCTGTACATCCCTCTACAATGATTTCAAGCGGCGGTCCGAAGTAAAAAGGGAATTTTTCCATATTCAACATCCTGCCCCATAAAAAAAAACCTTCCACGTTTGTATTGACACGGCTGGCCCTTGAATACGTGTTGGTGAGCAGGTATATAGAACCGGAATTTTTATAATTTTTCAATATTAAATAAATATTAAAGTACGATAGATGAATGAAACAATCCCGGGTAAATACAAGGTCTACTCGGGGTATAGGGCTTTTTATTAAATTTATGGTGTTAAATTCCAGTTGCTGCGCTTTGTATTGCCGGCGGTGCTGTTCAATAAGTGACGACACAATATCAGCGCCCTGGTATTGTATGCCCCGCCGTTTCAATTCCCCCAATATCTGCTTCATCCAAAACAGGTCGCCACAAGGAGCATCCAGCATGGTTGATATTTTATATTTTGTTAAGAGCTCCGGTATTTCCCTCCGGATAATTTCCGTTTGTTGCAGATTGGAGCCAGGCCCCGAGACCGACTCACTACCGGACCAGTAGTGTTGTTCGGCCGCATGTTCAAAAGCTTTTTTTAAATCAGTTTTCAAAGCAGTTAAATAGTTTTATGCGGACGAAGGCATTTTAATATATACTTTATTGAAAATTGGACACCCATGCGGGTTATTCGGGAACTTTGCATTTTTACCAGCATCGAAATATCGCCTCGCCCCGGCCTGTTAAATTGCAGGATATAAAATTGCCACCGCTCCCTTAAGTAGCTGTTGAGCAAAACGCGGTCGTATTTTTTTTTGGTTTTGTTTGCCTGCTCCATATCATGAATCAACTGTAAAAAATTATTCATAACTGGCCTGCTTAATACTTGCGGATGCATCGTTAGCATTTTAATTGCAAACAACACATCGTAGCTTTTACCTTCGAAATTAACGAGCTTATTTAGCTGACCCAGCCTGGTGCTTACAGCCCCTTCGATTAACTCATGATATCTTGTAAGCGTTTGCTGTTGACTGTGCCTGCGGTAATGCAGCAGTGGTTGGGTTAAATTTTCAATCCTGCCCATTTCAAGTACCCTTGTCCACAAATCATAATCTTCCGCAGGCTCCAATGCTTTATTGTACCAAAGGCAATAATCGTCAAACACCTGGCGCCGGATAAACACGGTTGGATGTGCAACCGGTACCTGCATTATGGCTACCACTTTTAGTGCTTCAAAAGTGGGTGGTAAAACAATCAATTCTCCAGTATCCAATATTTTGTAAGCCGTTCCCAAAACAAGCACGCCGGGATGCGTTTCCATGTAATCAAATTGCTGCTGAAACCTGTCCAACATACTAACATCATCTGCATCCATCCGGGCAATATATTTACCCCTTGAAAGTTTGACGGCCATATTCAGGCTGTCGGTATAACCAGTATTTACCGGCTTGCGGATGAGGTGTATGCGGTCATCGTGGTAGGCCTGTATAATTTTTACGCTGTTATCTGTAGATGCATCGTCAATGATTAAAAACTCAAAAGAAGCAAGGGTTTGCTGTAGGATGCTGTCAATGGCTTCGTTTAAAAACCGGCCTGCATTATATACCGGCATAATCACTGAAATGTGCGGTAAGTTTACATTTGAATCCATGCTTTGGGCACTAGGCTGTTAGCGTTGCGCTGATTGTTGTTAAACCATTTTACAGGAGCAATAACGGTTTTGTTTGGATTGATACCAAGCCATGCTCCCCACCAGCTAAAACTGCTGTTGGCAATAATATGATGCCTGCATTTGGTCATCAGGTACATATCCTTCCAACTGTCCACCCCAGCATTGTTACCGACGAGCAGACTATTAGGTAAGTGATCGGTAAATGTGCTGCTTACCCAAGCTACATCATCTGTAAAAAAATAAAATATTGCTCCAGGTAAATCTGTTCTTAATTTTTCAATGGCATCAAGATAATATTCTATGCTACAGGTTCCATGATGTGCTGCTATGGCAGGGTGAAGGTAATCTGCCCTGCGCACATGAACAGAAACTGCACAGCTATTTAATATAGACGATAGTATGCTATTATTTTCGTCAGAGCCAGAAAGCACGGGAAATGTGAATGCAGTTTTTATGCCAGCGCTTTCATGTAAAAAATAGCGTTCACTCTGCCAATAACCATCAAGCAATACAGGCGGTTTTTGGCTATTTAAATTTTCATCGAAGTTGAAAGTTGGCTCTTCGTAAATTTTTGGGTAAGCAAAACCCAATCTCTTTAACCATTGATGCTTCGGGGAAAGAATTGTAAACTGTTTCCTCTCTGCGTTGGAAATAAAATTTTGTGGAATGGAGGTAAAAATACCCAGTTCATAATACCTGTTCGTAAACCCATCTGCTATTTGAGTTGCCGTTTGTTCCAGGAAGGAAACATCCAATAATAAAGGGCAGTTGTTTTTCATAGCAAGTGCTTTTGCAGCCGCATACTGAAACATTTGATTACCAAGCCCACCTTGAAGTTTTACAATCACCATTACTATCTCACCTTTCCCAAATATCGTTTCTCACGAAAATTGTATTAATATTAGTGTCTGCATAAACTAAATAGCCATTATCAATCAGATAATTAATCATTGCACTGTTTTTTGTACCTCTGCCCTTTGTAGAAAAAGAAATAGTTTCCATGCAAATTACTTTCGGGAAGTTAGTATTAAAATTAATGCTCTTAACAATAAGTTCATCAATACCTTCGGCATCTACACTAAGAAAATCGGGAAATCTTCCATAAGAAAAATTATCGATTGTATGTTGTAGCGTATTTACTTTTATTTTTTGAATTTTTTCGATGCTGTAATCACCCTCATTTGCATATTTTTCCGCTTCATCTTTTGCAAACGTATTGAGTGTTGGTGTAGATATAATATAAAAATCAAGCTCACTTTCCTTATCACTAATCCCAATATTAAGGTTGATGTCTAGCTTTCTATATTCCTTGAAACTCATAAAGAGTGTCGGGTCAGGTTCAATGTTAATTCCCCTACTTCCATTCTGGTACAACAAAGCCGTATTACTAAGATAAAATGGATGATGTGCCCCTATATCAATATACGATGGGTGAGTTATGGCTAAACAGTCAAAAATATATTTTACAATTAAATCTTCTCCGCTTTGAGAAAAAGAAATTTTAGAATATTGTTCTACAATTGTTTTGGGTCCGGCAACATTTTTTCTCCGTTTACTATATCCAAAAACCGATGTTAAATTCACAATAATTTATTTTGTATTTAACTTCTTAAAAAATCGTGTCCTCCGAAATTACTTTTTTCAAACATCAGGATTTTTACAGGCAAAATTATTTTCCCGCCCTGTGGATATGCAAAAGAGGGCGGTAAGGCCTTTGGAGGATGTGTAATAAAATATTTATTCATGTAGGATTCATCCCACCATTTACCAATTATTGAATTGGATAAATCAACTTCAACCATCTTTTTGATTTCCTCTGCCATTGCCAGATATTCTTTTGTTCTTCCTCCCGACAAACACCCCTGAAAATAATCGAGCTTTCTATTACTCTTTACGTAAGCAACAGACTTTTCATTGTCTTCAAACGGAGGAATATGTTTATGTTCAAAAAAACCCGAATGAAGTACACTAACGAGACCATTGCTTTTAGTTTCAGGCAATATTTCGCTTTCTCTAATCTCTTTTTTAAACTCCATATTAGCATTAAAAAAAAACAAATAATCCATACTTTCCAGAGTCTGTCTTTTTTCTAGAAAAAGATGAAATCGTTTTAAAGTATCGTATGGCCATCCAAGTTTTTCCTGGTAAATATGATGAACAAACTCATTGGCATAAGTATTTATCGGATGCTCAGTATACACAAAATAATGTACCTCAGAATTTTTACAAAAAAATCTATTGGCGCTCAAGTAAAATTCATCCCAGAACAAATGGTATTTGCCGGTGCACACGTACAAGATTCCAATCTTTGAAATCTTACTACTTTTTTTTATAAATAAATTTCGTACCATTTTTTCAGCACTATCTTGATCTGAAAATCACATACCCAATAACGCTCTTACTCCGTTAATCGTTTTAGTAGTAACGTAAAAGACAATATAGGTTTAAACCAAAATACAGATTTTAAAAGGTCAAAAATTGTTACTACGTCAGAATAATTTCTGAGGTTTTTACTTCTAATTATCCCGAGTATTTCTTTTTTTACTTTCCCTTCCAGAACGTTTTTTGATATTAATTTAGTTTTCATCAAATATTTATATATTTTAATCTTTTCTTTTACCGACACGTATTTATTTTTATTAATCATGCGCACTGTACGATCATGTATTCGATAAAAATTACTGCATTTAGTAGTATATGCAATCTTGTTTCGGACTAACATCTTAATCCAAAATAGCCAATCTCCACATAATTTGTAGTTTGTTGGTAACTCTTTAAAAATTTCAAAATGAGTTCTTCTAAAAAGAACCGCACTAGCATTTGGAATGGTATTTTTCACCGACAAATATTTCTTGATTTCATCATTCCCTTCATTTATATAATCATTATTCCACCTCTCCCTACTTAAATCCCTATACCATTCATCTAAACCATTTACACAGAAACCTTCGACAGTTACCATGTGGCTTTTGCAATACGCAATTGATATAGCTTCATCCTTTTCTAGCAGGTGGACCATCACTTCCAAAAAACAATCGTCACACCAATCATCGCTTTCCGCAATCCATAGCAACTCCCCTTTTGCTTGTTCAATTCCTTTTTCCCATTGTTTAAAAGTATTGCCACTATTTACATCATTGTATATGATGCTTTTCACTTTATCGTGTAAACGGTAGTTTTCAATAATAATTCTGCTATCATCAGTAGAATTATCATCAAGTATAATAATTTCGAAGTCCCGAAAGGTTTGATTAATTATGCTATCGATTCTTTGTTTCAAAAATTTTGAATGATTGTAATTTGGTATAATAATAGAAACTTTCAACTTTCTAAGGGGTTTAAATAATTATATTATTTTAAGTTTTTTTTTAAATACTTAAAAAATTTGCTTAAAAAAGCAACTACTAAAATTCTAAAATCATTACATCTTTTTTCAAATTCTTTTTTAATTAAATAGGTAGTTAACTTTAAGTTTTCACAATTTCCTCGCTTAAATGATCCATTTTTTAAAACATCAATTGTGAAACGTGATCCATAATATATTTGACTACCTAAAGACAACATATCTTTCGTATGTGTAAATCCATTTTCTAAAACCTGAAGTATGCAATCTATCAATTGTTGATTAGAAGCATTTTCAAACTCAATTAACTTATTTGTTTTTAACCCGAAATACTGAAAATCAACCTTCACTGAAGCTGAAATAAAACTTTCCCAATAGTTGGGGTTTATATCTTGAACCATTGGAATTTTTTGGCCATGGTTTGAAGTATTGAGCCAAGAAATTCCGCTTGAACAGCCTACCATTAAATGACAATATTTAGTTAATTCGGAATTCTCTTTCCAACTAATAACACTACCATCAATTATATTTGGGTTACTACTGACAAAAGCATTAGATGAGGATAAAATAAATTTAACTTTTGGAAAATGACAAATAACTTCTGAGCTTATTTCATAAGCTCGTTCAAATGTCATATTAGATTGAGCGCTTTGGGGGGCACATTCAAACAAAATATTGGATGCGTTATCTATCAACGAATGATGTTCCGCAAATTTCTTTACATTATGAATTTCGTTACCAGTAAGAAATATCATTGGCTCAACTGAAACTTTTAGTTTGTGAGGATAGCTTCTAAATAGAGAGGATCTTGTAGTACCATACCAATTTTTTAAATTTTCATTAACGCAATCAGTTATAAATATTTTATCAAATTCCTGATTATTTTGTATATCAGAAATATGTTTGTTAATTCTCAATCTCTCTGGAGCTGGGTTATTTTGTGTCATTGAAATCTCTATAATTTCATCAATATAAAAATTCCCCTCAATAACTTTTTTGTAAGGCGCTCCTATCATCCAAGTCAAATGACATCCAGGATAATCTACTTCTTTAATTTGACGTGCTATTACTGTTACAAAAAGACAATCCCCATGCGAAGCCAATTGAACTAATAATATTTTTTTTTGATTGAATCTCACAACTCTATACATTTCTTAGAAGAAATCATACTAAACTTTTCTGACGCCGTTAATTGTAGAAAAAAATTTAAAAAACGCAACCATTATAAAAAACTATTAGGCGTATTAATTTTTCTTCTACTTTATAAACAACTTAATATAAGCTTCAGAATGTTTATTAATTTAAATGATCTTTGGTACCGGTCTATATCCACCCGTTTTACCTTCATTAAAATGATTTGGAGTATTTTGATCTGGCAAAATTTCAAACCCAGATTGGTCAAGTACATAATCCAGAATATTGAGAGTGCCAGCTCCTTCCCTTATAGCTGCATCGAAGAAGTACATCCCTGGAGATAATCGAAAATTATCGACTTTCAAAGTAATTACATTAAGGCCAGTTTCGAAGTCATTATTATAGTTATTTGAGTATTCCGAGTCACTATCCACTGTAACAATTCTTTCGCCTTCAGTTGAATTGAAACCAATACCACAATGTATACCCTCAATTTTTTTGGAAATTTCAAAGTAAATTGATAATTTAAATGTACCCCCATAAAAAACAGGTCGCCCCTCGTTGAAAACAATTTTTTTAATTACTAGCTTCTGATTATCACTTTGCTTTCTATCAAAATTAAAAACATATTTTCGTTCAGAATTCTGAGTACTGAAATAAAACTCAGTAACCTTTGCGGTAGTAGCTAACATAGTAATCTTCCCTTTATCCATTAAGATAGCTTTAGCGCAAAGATTTTTTATCGCCCCAAGATTATGGCTCACAAATAACACCGTCCTTCCATCTCTGTTGCTTACATCTTTCATTTTACCCAAACACTTTTTTTGAAATTCTGCATCTCCTACAGCCAGCACTTCATCAACAATCAATATTTCGCTCTCCAGGTGTGCTGCTACCCCAAAAGCTAACCTTACATACATACCCGATGAGTATCGTTTTACGGGCGTATCAATATAGCGCTCCACACCTGCAAAATCAATGATCTCATCAAATTTATTTTTAATCTCTTTTTTATGCATTCCTAAAATGGCGCCATTTAAAAAAATGTTTTCCCGGCCACTTAGTTCCGGGTGAAAGCCCGTTCCTACTTCCAACAAACTAGCCACCCTGCCTTTAATTTTTACCGAGCCAGTTGTTGGTGAAGTGGTACGGCTTAATATTTTTAACAGGGTACTTTTACCGGCTCCATTGCCACCAATAATGCCCAGTACTTCGCCATGTTTTACTTCGAAGTTGATGTTTTTTAACGCCCACACGTATTCGCTGCTCCCCTTTTGAGTCCGGTCATTTTCCTCGCCAATTTTTAAATAAGGATCTTCTTTGCCCCTTAAAAGATGCCAGGCACGGTTTACATCATCTGCAAAAGAACCAGTGCCAACTGAACCAAGCCGATACTGTTTGGAAAGATTTTCTACCTTAATTACTATGTCGGTCATTAGAGAAAACGATTTGGCTTTTTATTCATATTGATAGGCTAACAATTCTCTCTGGGACAATTTGGTTAATTGTGCTATCTCGAGGTGCGAACTAATTTTGTGAAATATTGACACTTTCATAAGCAACTTCAAGGTATTTGCATGCATTGTTCTTTTGCTGTTTAAAGCTTGGAAATTATTTGGTTTAGATATGACACCCGTTCCTTAAGTTGAGTATCTTCAGAATAAAGTTGTTGGGTTTTTAACATCCCAGCTTTCCCGATATTTCTGATTTGATCAGGTTTAGCAATTAAGGATTCTATTCTTGCCAATATACTTTCAATATTTGCTTTTACAATACATATTTCCGTGTTCTCATCATATAAAAATTTATTTTCTTCCATCGGGTCAGTTGTAATCACACAACAACCAACCAAGGATGCTTCAATGCAACATCCAACCGGAAACCCATCAAAAGCACCCTTAGAGAGGATATTTGGCCGATTTGGCGCCACGATAATATCGAAATTTACCAAAGTGTTGCTTAACTCATCTGCTTCAATTTTTCCATGAAAAGTTACACTTTCTTTCAACTCTTGAACAGGTATATCCAACTCATCAAAACCACCAACTACATGGAATGAAACAAAATCATATTTCAGCTTAAGTAACTTGGCCACATCAATGAATAAATCGTATCCCTTATCCATACCTTTTTGCGAATTTTTTGCACCTACAAAACAAATGTTCAATTGTTGCCGATTGATGGGATAGTATTTTTTTAGTTCCAAATTATAGGTAAGCTTATTGCTGCTTATAGGTAATCCAAAAATTAGTTTGATCTTCTCTTTGTTGCATAGCTGCTTATCAATTAAGTATTGTTTAATTTTTGATTGATTAACGATTACTCCTTTACATAAATCTGACTGCAACAAAATAGCCAATCTAGCATCCGCTGCTTCATCATTAATAGTAAAGCCGCCGCCGGGATAAAGTGTTATAACAAATGGAATTTTAAAAAACTTTAAATACTTGAATATTCTTGTTAGATTCCGTAGAAAAACAACATACACTAATTTGCAATTTATGTTATTTAACTTCGCCACATGCCTTATCCTGTTTTTACTTATACCGTTGCCACCCTTTACAAAGAATTGAGCTAAATGAGTATTCCTGGCCTCTTTTGGATATCCATATATCGAATATGTTTTTTCTGAGTCAATCAAAACCACTGAAGACTTAATGTTATTTACCAGGTAAGTAAATTCATCTAATCGGAACCCGGTAACTGGATTAGGAAAAAAATCATCGTAAATAATAATATGTGATGTTTTGAAGCCCTTGTAATAAATTATTACTGTTCCATTCAAAACTCTTCCTATAAAATTTAAAATTCTTTTCATTCCTATTCTTTCCCAAGGTTGATTTTTTTGGCAGGTACACCCGCCACCTCCAAGCCATCCTCAACGTTTTTAAGCACCACGGCTCCCGCACCAACAGTAACCCTGTTACCAATGATTATTTTTGGGATAATGATTGCATTAGTGCCGATGTTGCAATAGTTACCAATGGCACAATGGCCAGTGACCTGGACGCCCGGCGACAAGTCAACAAAATCGCCAATCACGGTATCATGACTGATGGTACAATTGGGATTAATTAAGCAAGCCTTTCCAATTATCACCTCGTTGGTAATTACTGTACCTGCCATTACAATACTCCCCGCTGCGATGCTTGTTCCGTAATTTCCAACCCGGGCATATCGGCTAATAGCCGACACCAATTGTCCCCCGATTGCAGTAAACTGCTTGTATAAACCAAAGCGCAAATCCGGCATTCCAACAGCTATTATAAACCGGGGATCCGTTTTAAATAACAACGCCGCATCGTCCATGTTTCTTATCACAATAAATTGTTGGTATAGTTTATCCGGCACATCGGTTGAGATGTCATCATAAAATAACAGATTATCGACTTCATCCTTTTCGTGAAATATCTGCAATACTTCCTTTGCCAGTCCCTTTGCTCCAATGATCAACATGGCTCCATTATTTTGCTGGTCCACTCAATGATCGTTTCTATTTCCTTCTGCTGCAATCCCACATACAAAGGCAAACAAAGTACCCGCCTGCTGATATCCTCCGATATGGGACAGCGCTGCTTTTGCAGGTATGGCAATTCGTTTAACGAAGGATAAAAATATCTTCTTCCACTAATCCCCTTCTGTTTTAGTGACTCTACCACGGATAACAACCGAAGCTCTGTTTCGAATACAACGGGGTAATAACCGTAATTGTATACCAGGGTATCATTCATCAATGGCCGCTGGATAAAAGATGAGAAGGCAGCATCGTATTGCACTGAGATCCTTTTTCTTTCAGCTATTATTGCGTCTATCTTCGGCAGCACACACAAGCCCATTGCGGCATGAAATTCAGAATTCTTTCCATTTACCCCTTCTGAAAAGTAGTCATTATATTCATGGCCAAACTGGCGATACAGCATCAACTGTCTTGCTATTTCAACATCCTTTGAAATGATACATCCACCCTCTACTGTATGAAACAACTTCGTTGCATGAAAACTGCAGGTGGCAATATCGCCATAACTTAACAATGACTTGCCATTGAGTACGCAACCGAAAGCATGTGCTCCATCGTAAATAACTTTCAATCCATGCTTTTTTGCAATGGATGCAATTGCATCCACATCACATGGAATACCATACACATGTGTGGCCAGTATTGCCTGCGTATCAGGTGTAATAAGATCCTCAATTTTGGAGGCATCTATATTAAAAGTTTCCGGATGAATATCGGCGAAAACCGGTTTACAGCCTTGCCACAAAATAGCATTGGTAGTGGCCACATAACTAAATGGGGTGGTGATTACTTCTTTGGTAATGTTGAAGACCTTTAATGCCATCTGTAGGGGAAGCGTTCCATTGTTTGTGAAAAGGAAATTTTCCACACCCAGGTAATCTTTTTGTTTGGCTTCCAGTTCCTGCACCAATTCACCATTATTGGTGATCCAGCCCTTATCCCAGGCACGCTTTAATACCGCAGTGTATTCTTCAAAGGAAGGCAGGTATGTTTTCGTAACGTTGATCATCGTTTATATAAAAACGTAAGCTTCAAACTGAGCTCAACAAAAAAGAGCATCTATGGTGTCTCTTTGTCCATGCGTTTAGAACTGGTGAAGTAACCCGCCTCTTCTTCAAAATGCAGGTTGATTGTTTTGTCATGAGGCAATGATGTGGAATGTAATCTGCATTTTGCAGGAGCTACTCAATTGTAAAACTTGCGATGATTTCCGCTGCTTTCCAGAACTAACGCCTTCAACGACAACTTTGACGAAATATTGTAACGCTATAATAACGGTTAACAGGCAAGCGGGGCGGTTTTAGGATGGGTTGTTTGTTTAATCCGTATCGGACATTCATTCGAATACGGAATGGGAAATCATGCCGGGGCGTTTCTACACGGTATCCATAAATGTGCGTTCAACCTTGCTGAATATTAACATACCGGCAAACAATACAATCACTATAAAACCGCCGCTATAAATTAATCCCATTGTATTTACTGTACCCGTGCCGAATAAGGCATACCTGAATGCTTCCACGATGGGTGTCAGTGGGTTCCAGGCGATCCATGCCGCAAATGATTTTCCTTTTAAAAACGATAGCGGATAGGCGACGGGTGTGGCATACATCAGCAGTTGCACCGCAAAACCAATAAGCACAGCAAAATCGCGATACTTGGTGGTAAGAGACGAGATGATGATTCCTAAACCTAAACCAAGTGCTGCCATCATCAATACCAATAAAGGAATAAGTAACCAGCTTGTACCAAAAGAAAAAAGGTGGTTTTTTATTCCAAACCAAATCATTACCGCCAACAGCAAACTGAACTGTATGCCGAATTTCACCATATTGCTCACCACCGTACTTAGTGGTATCACCATTCGTGGGAAATATACTTTCCCAAAGATGCCCGCATTGGCTACAAAAGTGTTGGAGGTTGCGGTAAGGCATGCGCTAAAATAATTCCAGATACTAATTCCACTCATATAAAACAGTACCGGTTCGATACCATCCGTAGGGATATTGGCAATTTTACCAAATACCATGAGAAAAACGATGGTGGTAAAAATGGGCTGTATAAAATGCCAGACCGGGCCTAGAATGGTTTGTTTGTACTGGGCGGAAAAATCACGTTTCACAAAGAGCCATAGCAGGTCGCGGTAGCGCCATACTTCTTTTAAGTTCAGGTCCAGCAGGGCTGCTTTTGGCTCAATGACGAGATCCCAATCTTCCTTTATTATTGTTTCTTTGTTGCTCATTTAAATACCGTTCAATTGTAAATGACCAAATGAATAATCATTAAACGCCACTTCTGTTGCTGGGGAAATCATCCTTTTGCTAGCTCCAAACGATAGAGTGTCCAACCCATTTTGATATATTGTTTTACAGCCCCCTTTGTTACTTGCCTTCTTTTTTAAAAACCAGGCTTCAAAATACCAGTTGGACAGCCAGGCTATTAAAACCGTACCGGCTATTTCCAAGCTAAACATTATAATATGAGCCTGAAGAAATGGTAAAACGCTTAACAGATTTTTAAACCGAAGGAAGGCCCGCAATATGTTTTGATCACAATAGATCGTTTGTAACTGACATCTCCCTGTCCGTTTACGTCGAGTCCTTCACAATTAGTTTTTTAACTCCAGTACTCACTGTGAAGAGACTCGCCGGGGAAGCCTGCGGTAGTCTATTGGGTCACCCTCCTCGGGAAATCCTAATAAAGTATTTTCTTTAACTGCTCCTTATATGCAGGGAACCCAAACTTTGCCATTACCACCTTCGGGTCGATTACAAAAGCGTGTTTATTACAAATCACTTTTATAATGGCATCGGTAATTTCCTGCCGGTTATCCGGGTTGATGAGTAACCCTAATTTACCATTGTCCAATGCATCTACCGAACCGTCCTTATTGCCCGCAATTACCGGTTTGCCATAATACATCGCCTCAATGAATACGATACCAAAGCCTTCTTTCTTACTGGGCATAATGTAGAGATCGGCGATATTGTAATGTACCGCAAGCTCCTCCTCCGCAATAAAGCCGGTGAAAATAATATTGTCTTCTAATTGCAAAGAAGTCACCACTGCGTCCACCCGTTCTTTTTCGGCTGCATCGTATTTACCCAATATCAGGTATCTTATCCGGGGGTAATCTTTTTTTAATTCCTTTACTGCATACAACACATTGTCGTATCCCTTGTACCGTTCTTTGAAGGAAAGCCTTGTAAGGGTGATCAATACAATATCTGCGGGGTTCAACCCATAACGCTGTAACAGTTGCGGGTTCTTCACCGGCGGCAGCGGGGGCTGCAGGAAAGGATCGAGGCAATTGTTTAAAATAATGATCTTTTCCGCTTCCAAACCATGTACCGCCATCATCCGGGCCTTTGTAAAACTGCTGACTGCAAGCACCAGGTCGCAGTTTTTCAACATCTTGTTTTTAAACATTGAAAAAGGACTCCATACTTCAATACCATGTGCCAGCAGGATGAGCCTGGTTTTGGGAGAAAACATTTTTATCAGCCAACCTGCAAGCAATAAATTGCTGTGACTCAGGATCACCTGCTTACAGCCGATCCCCTCACGGATGGCTGCATACACGAATTTTGCTTTCTGCTTACGAAAACCTCTGAAGATGCCGGCGCCAAAATATCTTTCCTCTATATCACCCTGCTGATCATACATTGAAAAAACCTTCAATGAACTACCCTTATCGTTGTTGGCAATGTCCTGTAAAGCCTTCCCTGCAACCCGCGATACTTTTTCGATACCGCCTGTGGCAGAAAAGATCCTAAGGGTTAAAAATAACGTTCGTTCAGGCATGCTGATGGTTTGCGATTAGCATGGAAGTGAGGTATTGTGACCAATGCATTTCACCCGATTTGAATTTTGTGTAGTTGTTCTTGATATCCGTTCCCATCAGGCTTCTCGAATATTCATCCCGCGCAAACCATTCTTTGAAGGGAAAGGAGAAACCCATTTTGGGACGGTTCCAAATAGGCGGCGGGAGGATCGACTTAAAAGAATCTACTAATAATTGCTTGCTACCGGTAATCTTGTATTTTTCGGCAGAAGAAATTTGTAAAGACAACTTTATGAATTCCATGTCCAGGAATGGCACCCTTATTTCCAGTCCATGCGCCATACTCATTACGTCAATATCCCGCAATAATTGATTCTGCATGTACATATTGGTTTCAATCCAGCTTGCCTGGTTAAGAGGGGTCATGTGATCAATATTGGGAATACGCGGCTGCGACGACAGTATATCCCATATTTCTTTTTCATCTGCCCCAAGATTGACGGCGATTTCGTTGGGGGTAAATTGCCCCCGCAAAAAAAGGTATTTGCCTACAGGTCCGTCGATACTTAAGTATACGAGGCGGCGATATTTTTTTAAAATACTAAACTTGCCTGCTCTTAGCAGGCTCCCGGGCAGTTTCCCAAATACCACAGCGGACTTCATCCGGTTGAAGGAAGGATACCCCCCATACAATTCATCCCCACCCACCCCTGATAACACTGCCTTTATTCCGCTTTCCCTGGCATATTTGCTAATGAACCAGGTGTTGATGCCATCACAGCTGGGCAGGTCCATGGTATTGATAATGGAAGGGAAATATTCATGAAATTCTTCTTCCTTTAATAAGTGCTGGTGGTGATTGGAATTGAGGCGCTCCTTTAAAATATCCTGGAACTTTTTTTCAGAAAAATGGTCCTGTTCAAAATAGAGGGAAACTGTATTTAGTTTTGCCTGTCCATTATTGGCCAACAGCGCAATGATGCTGCTATCGAGCCCGCCACTTAAAAAAACACCAATGGGGGCGTCGGATATAAGGTGGCGCTTCACCGCTCCTTCCAGCGTATCCTTCACCCTTTCCATTGCTTCATTGCGGTCACCGATCTTTTCGAGGTAACTGTACCGGTTATAAGCATCTTTTTCTATGGTACCGTCGTTTGCCTGGTAACGCATCCAGCATCCTTTTTCCAATGGTTGCACATCCTGCAAGGTAGTAATGGGCTCCGGCAGGTGGCCATATGCCATCAGGTACACCGGCCAATGCGGATTTTTTTGTTGCAGCCATGGAATGGGGGCGAAAGCCTTTATTTCGGAACCAAATACCAACCCATGTTTTGAAATGGCAAAATACAATGGTTTAATGCCGGACTGGTCACGCACAAGGTAGAGGTTGGCGGTAAGTGCATCCCAGAGCGCAAACGCAAACATGCCGTTAAAGCGTTTGAAAGCAGCCGTTCCCCAGGTGGCAAAAGCCGCCAATATCACTTCCGTATCGCTCGAATTGTGAAAAGCGCAACCGAGCGCTTTTAGCTCTTCCTTTAATTCCGGGTAATTGTACAGTTCGCCATTGTAGGTTATCCAATAGCGCTGCTCCGCGTAAGGCATTGGCTGGTGGCCGCAGGGGGTTAGGTCGATGATGCTTAGCCGGCGATGCCCGAGCACCAGGTGGTGAGACAGGTCAGAATAAAAACCCTCATCATCCGGTCCGCCCGCTTTTAAGGTCTGGCACATCGCTTTTACCAAAGGTTCGATAGCACCCGTTTGAAGCGAGCGATTGATAATGCCGGCTATCCTACACATTATTTGGAACTTTCTGCAATGGTGGCGGTTGTATGTTTTTTATTGACATAATAATCGTAGTTGGCCGTAAAATCTTCATAAGTGGTGCGAATCCCATCTTCCAGGTCAATGGATGCCGACCAGCCAAGGGCATTGATCCTATCTACATTCAACAGTTTCCGGGGTGTACCGTCGGGCTTGCCATCGTCGAATACCAGTTTTCCTTCAAAACCCGTGATGGATTTGATGATCATTGCCATCTCGGCTATGGTATGATCGGCGCCGAGACCAATGTTTACGATTTCGGGATGGTCATATTCCTGCATTAAAAAATAACAAGCTTCCGCCATATCATCCACGTGCAAAAATTCACGGCGCGGACTGCCGGTACCCCAGATGGTTACATTGTCTGCCTTGTTCATTTTCGCCTCATGAAATTTGCGGACCAAGGCAGGCAATACATGAGAGTTTTGGAGATCGTAATTGTCACCAGGACCATACAAATTGGTAGGCATGGCGCTGATGAAACGGCAGCCATATTGTTTGTGATAATATTCGCACATTTTGATGCCCGCAATTTTGGCGATGGCATAGGCCTCGTTGGTAGGCTCCAGCGCGCCTGTGAGCAGGTATTCTTCCCGAATCGGCTGCAATGCGTTTTTGGGATAAATGCAACTGCTGCCAAGGAATAATAACTTGGTAACCCCCGCCCGGTAAGCTTCATGGATCACATTATTCTGTACCGCAAGGTTATCATAAATGAATTCTGCAGGGTAAGTATTGTTAGCATAGATGCCCCCCACTTTTGCCGCCGCCAAAATCACATATTGGGGCTTCTCTGTTTCAAAAAACTCCTTTACGGGCCCGTGCTCCCGCAGGTCGAGCTCTTTTGAAGTACGGGTGATGATATTGGAATACCCCCGCCTGGTGAGCAACCGCAGTATCGCAGATCCTACCAGGCCCCTATGGCCGGCAACGTAAATTTTGTCAGTTGGGTTCATTGTTTTGTTAGGTTTGGTTTGTTTATTAAACTAATTCATTTAGAGAATTACGCGAAATAATTAAAGAATTACACGAATTATGAAAAACGAATTACACGAATTAAGGCAAAAGCGGTCGATAGCTTTTAAATATTAGTTGATCATCGGGCACCCGAATTCCCGGGTTAAATTTTCTATTCCTCAAAAAATTGGTATCAAAAAGATCAGTAGGTATTAAAATACGTTTCCAAAAGAGTACCCAAATTTTTAGGGTAGGGCTCCCCTCTCTTTTGGAGAGGGGTTGGGGGTGAGGTTGCATAATCCTCACCAGATCAACGCAACGTCCCCACCTATCGCACAAAACCCGGTGAGAGACGTTGCTGGGAAGAAAGGTATTAAAATACGTTTCCAAAAGAGTACCCAAATTCTTAGGGTGAGGCTCCCCTCTCTTTTGGAGAGGGGTTGGGGGTGAGGTTGCATAATCCTCACTCAATCGACGCAACGTCCTCGCCTATCGCACAAAACCTGGTGAGAGACGTTGCTGGGAAGAAATTCACATTAACTATTAGTAACAAGGCAGACACAGGACCGGAGTCCTGCGCCTAACGTGATGAGGTTGCATAATCCTCACTAAATCGACGCAACGTCCTCGCCTATTGCACAAAACCTGGTGAGAGACGTTGCTGGGAAGAAAGAGGTCGCATGATCCTCACCAAGTTTACGCAACGTCCTCGCCTATGGCACAAAACCCGGTGAGAGACGTTGCTGGGAAGAAGGAGTCCTGCGCCAAACGTGAAAAGGCTCAACTACACCTATTTAAAATACTGTTCGAACTACCTGGGTCCAGGAACCCTCCTTTGGAGGGCAGGGAGGCTTTACCCCTCCGCCGGTTCCAAATTCTTCTTATCAAACTGGGCGCTCAATTGCAGTCCCATCGATTCGATCCTTACCTTGGCCCTGCTTCCGTGAAGTTCCACGAGCACACCATGATAATTCATCAATACCCCTTGTTTGATCCTTACTTTCCCGTTTATTTTTAGCCGCGGCGCTTCTTCCACCTGGATGTCGGTAAATTCGTGCAGAAATTTACGGATGGTATCGATGTCTTCATCTCTTACACGGGCGGGTTTACCCAGCCAGTAAACAAAATTGATGATGCCGTTGATGCTTCTCAGTTCCCATTTTTCTGCATCGGGCACCCTTACAAACACATAAGATTTGAAAATCGGTTCGAGCACCACTTTCTTTCGATCGCTCCACTGCTTTACTACTTTGTTGAGGGGACAATAATTTTCAATCCCTTTTTCATCCAGTATTAGGGACACCTTTTTTTCCCATCTTGGCTTGGTATAAACCGCAAACCAATGTAAATTATTTTCATCCATAAAAATAGCTTCGCTATCCCTCAGTCACACGTATTTGACTAAAGCGTAATTGTTTTATTATTTTTCATTTTCTGTTTACTGTTTCCAGTTTAGCTGATGGAAATAGTTAAAATACAGATTCTGGCAAGATGCTTACAACGATTAGCTGCAATGCCATTTCCGTTCCTACCTGATTTTAACTTTAAACCCTGACGCCACCGGAACGACTTAAATCCAACCTCAACCACCAACCACCAACGATCAACCATCAACCTTCAACCCCTACTCCCGTATCATATGCTTCAGCTTCTTCCAAAACCTCTTCAATTGAGGAAACTTTGTGTCGCTATCGTCAATGGCATAGCCATAGCCGTAGCCATAACCATAGCCGTAACCATATCCGTAGCCATATCCATAACCATTGCCGATATTCCCAATATTGATACCGCGCTTTTTCACCCCATTAAAAACAAGGCACATGTTATTGAACTTTTTTTGCTGATTCAATTCATTGATCATTTTCAGGAAGATCTTGGGGGTACGATCGTGGCGGATCACATACAAGGTGACGTCGCCATAATCTTTTAGCAACTGGGCATCCGTAACCGGTCCGATGGGCGCCGTATCGATAATTACATAATCAAAATTTCTCTTGATGTATTCCATCAATTCACCGAAACCAGGCCGGGTGATCAGTTCAGTTGGATTGGGGGGGATGGCACCGGCAGGTATGACAAACAGGTTTGGAATACTGGTTTCACGGATCACTTCCTCAAGGGCGGCTTTGCCAACGATGAAATTAGATATCCCCGGATCACGTTTTACATTCATTAACTTGCTCAGCTTTGGGCGCCGCAGATCCAGTTCCAGCAACGCGACTCTTTTACCTGTTAAAGTAAAGCTGATGGCGAGATTGATGGCCATAAAACTCTTCCCCTCACTCGAAATACTAGAGGTAACCAGCAAGGCTTTATGTTCTTCGTTTAAACCCATATAGGCAAGGTTCGTTCGCAAGGCCCTGAATTGCTCAGCGATCACTGTTCTTTTTCCCTCCGTAATTACAATAGGGGATTTGGTACTCGCCTGAACGATTTCCGCCACAAAAGGCACGGCGGTTTTGTCCTCGATCTCATCGCGAAACAATACCTTGTTTTTAAATTGTTCCTTTAGCAATACCAGGAATACCGCCGACAATAAGCCAATGATAAAACCGGTCATGTAAAAATTCTTGGCGACTGGCCGGATCGGCCCATACGAACTGGGGGTTTCCAAAACTCTTAGATCGGCGCCCGTAGAAGCTGAGGATATCGCGGTTTCTTCCCTTTTTTGTAACAGGTAGGTATAAATATTATTTTTGATCTCCTGCTGCCTGCTTATTTCCAATAAGCCGCGTTCTTTTTGGGGAACTGATTTTAGCAGGCTATTATTCTGCGCAATATTATTACCAATATCATTTCTTACTCTTAACAGGTTATTCCTGATATTGGAAATACTCTCCAATATATCAGATTTCAACCTGTTTATTTTAGTTTTTGCCTGTACTACAGATTCACTGCTTTCACCATTCACACCGGAAACTTTATC
Source organism: Ferruginibacter sp. (assembly GCA_025963635.1). GTDB lineage: Bacteria > Bacteroidota > Bacteroidia > Chitinophagales > Chitinophagaceae > Ferruginibacter. The sequence continues at coordinate 3,452 of JAOQAK010000046.1, read as the reverse complement.
GAGCTCAAACTCGGAAGTATATAATTTGTCTAGCAAGGAGGCCAGCGTACCATCTGATACGAGGGATAAAGAGGGTACAGTACCCGGTTTTTTGCCCTTTCTCAATACATAATTCCGGATATCTTCCAATATTTCAAGCTGTAAATTGATCTCCCCTTTTTTGATGTCCAGTTCCCGCACTTTTGCCAGGTACAATTCACCCTGTGTACCCACGTTATATAATGATTGCCTGTTTTTATAAGCTTCAATATTCTCTTCCACACTGTCTAACTGGTGCATCACAAAACCCATCCGATCGTCAATAAAGGCCAGTGTTTTGGCGGCGATCTGGTTCTTATCTTCAATTCCTTCTTTATTGTACACTTCAAAAAGCCGCTGCAATACGTCTGTGGCTTTTTGAGGCACCGCGGTTTCCAATTTCACATCCAGCACCGTGGAAGAAGCTGAAATAGGAGAAGCCCGCAGAGACCCAATAATTTCGCCCGCTGCCGCTCCAGGGGGACGGATAAGCAAATAATAGTTTTTGCCCTGTACGGCGGTATTGTAATGATTGTTCACCGCCAACCGATAGGGCACATTATCAAGCAAAACGGTACTGCCAAATGGCACCTGCCGGCCATTGATCTCTACCCTTCTTAGGGTCCAATCCACCTTAAAGGGAAATTTATTCCAGGCATAAATACTGTCTTTTGTCAATGCAACGAAACGGACGGGAGAATTTTCGCCATATAATTCTTCCAGCCGCACTTTTCCCTGGTTATATACAGTGGCATAGAGGTCATGCGTTTTCACCACTTCCTCCATTAGTCCTGAGGAACGCAACACCAGTATCTCATTTTCAACGATCTTTTTTTCACTGAAAATATTGAGGGCGTCCAATACCTTGGAATCGCCCGATCCTTTGTTGGGATCCTTCAACAGCACTTTTGCAGTAGCAACGTATACGGGAATCTCAGCTCTCAGGTAGATATAGGCAATGCTTACGGAAATAGGAATGGTTAAGGCAAAGAGGGGCCAGAAGGGCAGGTACTTTTGCAATAATTGTACGAATATATTGACCTCCTGTTTCTCCTTAAAAAATTGTTGTTCTATCATTACTATTGTTTATACGAGCCGCACTTAACGAAAAATTCTATCAACAATTAAAAATACAAATGTAATAACGGATAAAGCCGTGGTATAGACCAATTGATTTCTAGTGCGTTTTTGCTCGGTATCAATTTTCTCTTCATTCGGTTTTACCACTACAATATCATTGGGCTGAAGAAAGTACCATGGCGAGGTAAAAATGGAAGGGTCCTCCAGGTTGAGATGCTTAAATATTTTAGTATTGTTCTCCTCCCTGATGATCATCACCTTATTTAACTGGGAACTGGTGGTAACGGGTTTGCTGGTAGCCATTACTTCCAGCAGCGGAATCTTTTCCTCCGGCATCTCTACTATTGTTGAACTACTCTCACCAAAAACGGTTACCCGGTGATTGGCAAAATTAACCGTGACGATGGGGTCTTTTAGATAAGGGAGGAGTTCCGTTTCCAGCCGGGTTTTCAGCTCCTTCCTGGTCATTCCGGCAACATTCATTTTCCCAAGCTTATGCAGATAGATATTGCCCTCTGGGCCAACCTGGAAACCAGTTTTGCCTTCTACCACAACAGCTGATTTACTAAAAAGGGCATCTTCTTCCGTACTTAAGCTGGAAATGGAAATGGACAGTACATCATTTTTTTGAATTTTTAATTCAACTCCGGTATTTACAAAACCGGTTATGACGGTATCCCTTGTGATGTCTTTAAAATAGTAAGCCGGCTTATAAATTTTACAGGCGCTCAAAAAGATAGTCGCAAATACCATCACAATGCCAGCCTTTAAACACCATTTAACAACCAACAACCCGTGGAATTTTATTTTCATTGCAATCTGGTGGTTTAGAATACCCGTGAATTATTTTAGAATCGCCCTCAATAGATTTACCAATTGTGCATTGGCGACGGGTACCTCGGTAAAGAAGCGAATTTCGCATAAATAAACCATACAAACAACATATGGAAGCATTTCAAAAGCTGCCCAACGGTTACAATTCTCAGGCAATTCCACTATATGCCCTGGTATTTTGAAGGATGAATGGTTTTAGGTGGCCAGTTTTGAGACTATTATTGGAATTCATCCGGAACATACAAGATTGACAGTGCTACAAAGAAAAAGGAATGATAACGAAATCATCCCTCATTTTTAAGATATGGTATACACTACGATAACTTATTCAATTTTTTGTTCTTTTCATTCCTGATGGCTTTGATGCCATAGAGTATCCCGGCGGTTAATAAAATTCCAACACCCCCATCAATTGGGGTATCGGGATCGATGCCAGGATCGCCTGGAGTTTGTGCCAGAATCTCCAACGGTACAAAATACACGAATGAAAATAATGTACAGCATATAATTATTGTCCTGGAAAACTGTTTCATAGATTGTAATTGAAGACCGGTAAAATGCACCCTCCGTTTGTTTGGCGCACCTCCAAAATTAGGATTGTTTTTTGTTTTTAAAGACCTTTCATGGTCAATAGTTATGCAAAAATTTCTCCACAACACAGAACAAAATTGGTAAGCATTTTAATGTGCAGGCCATAACCATGTTAAACACAAATATCAGTTGAATGTTGCATAAAACCGTTGGATTCCAAAGAATTGTGAAAACATTCTCCCTTTGTTGCAAGCATCGCCTTAACAAAGACTTATGAAACTGTAGGAACGTTGCGTGGTATGGTTGATTTTTTTTGGAATTGAGTAATGCCGGGGCTTGGTAGCCAACGGATTTACTAATGGCGGAGTGGGCTGGTTTTGCCATGTGAAGAGAGCATAGGGCTCCACCCTATGCAATTATCTGGCGCCCTTTCAGAGCTATATTGCTGTGTTTCACCAAAAATCCGGAAGTTTCTTTGGGGATGCGGCGGGTCCTGCGAGCCAGCGCACTTATCCATAGCAGAGACCACGCCTGGAAATACCAATTCACAGGTGAGTCTCTGCAGCGGCTCGTGTGTGGGCACAGGACTCACCGTACTACGGAGCCATTTTGTTTCACGGAAAAAATCCGGAAGTTTCTTTGGGGATGCGGCGGGTCCTGCGAGCCATCGCACTTATCCGGGGCAGAGACCACGCCTCAGAAATACCCATTCACAGGTGAGTCTCTGCAGCGGCTCGTGTGTGGGCACAGGACTCACCGTGCTACGGAGCGAATATTTTGTTACACGGGAAAAATCTGGAAGTTTCTTTGTAGATGCGGCGGGTCCTGCGAGCCAGCGCACGTATCCGGGGAAGAGACCACGCCTGGGAAATCCTTAAAAATTGGGTTGTACGAAGCGAATGTTTTGTTTCACCGAAAATTCGGAAGTCTCTTAGGACGCGGCGGGTTATGCCAGCCAGCGCACTTGCCAGGGCAGAGACTACGCCTCG
>JAOQAK010000024.1 GCA_025963635.1 Ferruginibacter sp. | reverse complement strand
GTAATGACCTGCTGCTGTAACAGAGCCAACCTGTGTGCTCACTTCATTCAGTGATACTGCCGGTGCAGGATCACAGTTGTCTGTAGCGCTTACCACTGCTGCCGCAGGAACTGCATCGCAGTTCACTGTTACATCTGTTGGTATAGTGCCCAGGACCGGTTTGGTCACATCATGAACCGTAATGGTCTGCGGGCAGGTAGAGAAATTACCTGCAACATCTGTAGCCTTCCAGGTCCTGGTGATCACGTAATTATAATGCAGCACATTGAATGGGTCAGCGCTGTAAGTACTGGTCTCGGTCTGCGTGATGGTGATATTGGCAGCAGGTGTACAATTGTCAGTTGCTGTAGCTACCCCTGTCGCCGTGGAACTATTATCATCCTGGCAGTTAACGGTCATATTTCCAGGACAGGTTATAAGTGGAGAAATAATATCAATCGTCAGGTCCGCTCCATTAGGAGACCCGTTAATTGCAGGAGTATTACTTACCACTCTTATTCTATAATTGCTGCCTGCTTGGGTTCCTGCAGGAATAATTACACTTATAGTTTGACTACCGGTGCCATCTGATGCAACCGATTGTAAAGATGTGAATGAGGAAAATAAATTATTTGATAATTGAGCCGTGAAAGTGGTGGTGCCGCTTGGGAAATTAGATGACAAGGCGTAAGTGAAAGGAACGTTAATACCAGTTTGACCTCCGCAAAAAGGAGAACCGGTAATTGTCCCGCTTGAAATTGAATTCCCGACTGGAACCACTTCTCCTGTTGAAAGTATGATTGCAGGAAATAAATTATTACTAGCATCCTTAAACTGAATTTGTGATAATTGTGCATTAGTTAATCCAGAAGAAGATGAGCCCACAAATATTTTTCCGGTAGTAACGCCACCGGGGCTACCGTTATATCCTCCTAACCAACCAGCAATCGTAATATTACCGGCATTCCAGGCAATACCATTACTTGCAGCAAAAGCTATTGTATGATTTCCCGTTCCTAAATTAATAGTAGAACTATTTAAAAGTTCAAGTGTGCCCATTGGGTTAGCAGTTGTGCCATCGTTAAAACCGGCACTATTACCTGAACTGAGTGTACCACCATTCAATATTATATTACTTCTGGCACCGCCAGCGCCAGTTTTAATGGCATTTGCAATACCTAATTCCAAAGTGCCAGCCGAAATCTTAGTAGGCCCCGTATAAGCATTTGCACCTGACAATGTCCATTTTCCATTACCGGATTTAGTAACTCCGCCTGATGTAGTATTAATTACTCCACCTTCATTACCATTCCCCGTCCCACTAAGCTCTAAATTAAAAGTATTTCCTATTACGCCACCGGTTAACGTCAATAGACCACTGCCTGATGCATCGAGAGTACTTCCGCTCCCTGTTAAATTAATGACACGGTTTGAGGAATGACCTGAGCCTGTATAGCGAAGTATTCCTGTTGCACCTATGATAATTGTTCCATTTGATACTGTTATTGGTGCGCCTAATGAACTGTTTCCGCCACTTACATTTTGTATTGTATTAATACTAAGGGCTCCTGAACTAATTGTGGTAGCTCCACTATAAGAACTACTTCCGCTGAGTATCAGTGTGCCATTACCATTTTTTGAAAGGCTCACTATCATTGTTGCGGGTGTTGTTCCATTTGAAATAACACCAGAATAAGTAGTGCTTGTATTGTTGTTGCCAACTGTCAAAACAGATGTGCCAACCGTATTGCTTGTAATATTGGCGGTACCTTGTAAATCACCTGCGAAGGTTGAATTGTTGGCGAGATTTAAAATACCGGAAGTCATTACCAGACTTCCATTTATTGTTGTTGGAGTTGCAAGCGATGTGGTTCCTCCATTAATTTCTAAATTATTAAATGTCGAAAAAACTGCTGGGAGAGTGTTGCTAGCAGTAAACTGCACCGTTCCTGTTCCGGGTATCCATGTGCCTAAATTTGTCGCAACAAATCCAGTACTAATTAAGGTCCCTCCGTTTGTCATATCAACCGAGCCTTTTCTCGCAGCATTTCCACCGTTACCAAAAGTAACTGCACCACTGACCGTTAATTTTGAATTGTTATTAAATTGAAGCTTTGCAGTACTATTATTATTATCTGCTAATTGAAGTGAAGCACTTTGTGCATTATTTATATCAAGCGTAACCGTATTCGGCCCTCCTATGGTAATAATGCCATCCCCGTTGGTTGGAACTCCATTTGGATTCCAATTATTTGCACTGCTCCAATTAATTCCATCCCCACCATTATCCCAGTTCTTCGCATCCGAAAACAAAGCATATGCAATTAGCCCTGAGGTTTGTCCAGTAGCTTTCAATCGTAATGAATCGCCTAGACAATCACAAACTATCCAATTAGCTACAAACCCGCCATTTGCATCTGCTGTTACCGTCCATGGCAAATAAGAAGAATCCGAGGTGACCGTATTGCAGGCGCGAAAAAGGTTTTTTACTTTTAATACAACATCTTCGCCCGGTTGAAAGCCACTACCAGTGAAGACGGCATTTGACCTCGGCGCATAATCCGGCTTATCAGTTGTTACAGTTGCCTGCCCCTGCACATTCAATGCGCCGATGGACAAAAACAAAATAAACGCGAGTGTAATAGAAGTAAAAATCTTACTCATAATGCAGATTTGAAGGTGAGGTTTTATTATAAAGTGCCTGGTTCAGGGGCGGTTTCAGTTTGTTAATTTACGATCACACAAAAATCCTTTGCAAAGCATTCGCAGGGCAATGGAGTATAAATAATTAAAACAGGTAAGTACTATTCGGAAGGAATATAAACTAAACTGTGTTTTTAAGAGGATAAAACAATTTCGATAGTGGGATTGTAGGAACCTGAATTTTAGACAGGTTTTTTTATAAGAGAGGATTTCTACGGCAATTAATCAGCAACGAATATAGAGGAGTTTGGGAAGAAAACAAATAAAATTGTTAATTTTTTTTTACAATTCGTTAACGACCAATTATCATATCTTAAAGGACAATAATATTAAGAAGAGAAGTGGTATAAGTAAAATCAATTAAGGCGGTTTGTGTCTCCAAATTTATCCCCTTTCATGTATGCTGCTTTTTCGCAGCCTCAAAAAACCGCCTTCTCTGTTGGAAAGCGACGCCTTCACTTCGGCGGCGAGTGACAAGGCAATTTCTTCGGGAGTAACGGCGCCGATATCCAGCCCAACCGGGGCGTATATCCTGCTTAGATCTTTCGGCAAAATTGAATACCCGTCTTCTTCCAGTTCCCGCAAAATCCTTTCTGAACGGGTTCTTGGGCCAAGGATTCCGATATACGGAGCCTTCGTTGCCAGGGCTTTTGGTAAATTGTATTTATCAGTTTTATAATCGTGAGACATTAAGACGATTACTGTATGGTCATCAACTGTAAGTAGATCGAGCCCTTCCGGCGATATCACTTCGTCAGCAATCTGGGTAATTTTTGTATTCAGCTTTTGTGGATTGGCAACGATGGTTACCCGCCAGCCGATTTCTTTCATTAACCTGCTGAATGGGTACACATCGTACTGGTAACCAATTATTACAATATTGATCTCCGGGGGAAGTATTTCGATAAACGCTTCGATGACGCTGCCATCCTCCGATGAGAATTTTCGCGGCATTGACTTGCTTTCGGTAAGTTGGTCATTGATCGAATTCAGCATTTTTTTGGCTGCTCCTTCATCGTACAGGATATCCAGGCATTCGGCTCCGGAGAATTTTATTACATCACCTGTTTTTATCCCCTCCCAGTTTCCTTCAAGGCGGGTAACAGTGATCAATACATGTGTTTGCCTGCTGGCTGATATACATGCTTTTAGAATTTCGACGGGGTTGTTTTTATCCTGGAAATTCAGCGGAGTAAACAATACATCAATTATACCATTGCACCCCAACCCTACCCCAATCTGGTAGGCATCCTCTTCTGTGGTGTCGTAGGTTATTAAGGTGGATACTGATTTTGCCATGGCGAGTCTCGCCCTCTTTAGTGCATCGCCTTCCAGGCAACCACCGCTGATGCCGCCCACCCATATCCCATTATCGAGTACGAGCATCCTTGCACCTGTCCGCCGGTAGGATGATCCCTCTACCCTTACAACTGTTGCCAATGCTGCGCTTGTATTGACAGTATCGATGGAATTGTAAGCTTTAACGATCGCTTTTATTTCTTTCATAATCGTATGATCCTTATTTGCTGATGCCTCGTTTGCATTCATTTACGAAGACAAGCACCTTTAATTTGTAACAAATATAGTGGTTGATGGTTGAAGGTTGAAGGTTTTTGGTTGAAGGTTGAAGACAAATACTTTTCGCTGTTTGCCTCTTGCCCGGTGGATTCAATGATGCCATGAAAAACCAATTTTGATCCGCCGAGGCGGACGCCGATGTCGATGCCATGAAATACGATTGCCGGTAAACAAATAATCTAAAGACCGCAAACTAAAACAGGTAACCGTTTATAGATTACCTGTTTGTTTTACACAAGTTATTTTCTGCTACCAGAAGAATGAATACAATGCCACCAGCACACCGCCGATGATCAGCGCCCCTACCGCAAACCCGTTGTTCATTTTAAACATGGTGCTGTCTACTTCGAGCCCGTTGGTTTTAACACCACGGCGGTTTTCAAACATGCTGATGATATACATTACGATCACGCAAATGATGAACACAAAACCCATCCTGTCCAAAAACGGAATTTCGTATAAAGAATTGCCTCCCGGTTGTTTCACAAGCGTTGCGAAACCAAGTGGTTCAAGGAACGAAAGGTTAACGATAGAGGGAATAAATTTAAAAAAGATCGACAAGGCAAAACCACCAATAGTCGCAAACAGCGCTGCATTGGAAGTTGTCTTCTTCCAAAAGAAACCAAGTATGAACATCGCAAAAATACCCGGACTTACAAAGCCTGTATATTCCTGGATAAATTCGAACCCTCCCTTTTTATCGATACCCATGAACGGGGATAAAAGACAGGCGATCAGCATGGCTGTCCAAACCGCAATCTTACCCGTTTTTACCAGTTGCTGTTCTGAAGCGTTGACGTTTAGTTTTTTCTTGTAAATGTCCAAAGTAAATATGGTGGAGATGCTATTGGCCTTTCCGGCAAGCGAAGCCACAATAGCAGCGGTTAACGCCGCAAATGCAAGGCCTTTTAAACCGGATGGTAAAAGATTTAATAAAACAGGATAGGCTTTGTCCTGCACCAATTCGCCATTCACCATCATCTCTGTATGGAAATATCCTTCCTGGTACAATACATAGGCTGCAATGCCTGGCAACACTACTATCACTGGCATTAAAAGCTTCAGAAAAGCGGCAAATAAAATACCACTTCTCGCGGTTTTAAGATCTGCTCCGAGCGCCCGCTGGGTAATGTATTGATTGCATCCCCAATAGTTTAAATTTACGATCCACATTCCTCCCACCAATACTGTAAGTCCGGGTAGACTTGGATAATTTTCATCCCCGTTTTTAAAGATCATGTGGAAATGATCATCTGATTTTTCCATCATCATTTTAAAGCCATTGATCACGCCGCTGGTATGATAATGATCCGCAACCATGGTAAGCGCAATATAGGTGGTCACCAATCCGCCGAGGATCAAAAAGAAAACCTGTATCACATCCGTGTACCCGATTACTTTCATACCACCAAGTGTAATAATGATGGCGAAGATTGCCAGTCCGTACATGCACACATAAAGGTTAAGACCGGAGATGCTGCTGATTGCAAGCGCGCCGAGGTATAAAATGGAAGTAAGATTTACGATCACATACAACAACAACCAGAATACCGCCATGATCATCGCCACGGTTGAATTGTACCGCTGGTTTAAAAACTGCGGCATGGTATATATCTTATTTTTCAGGTAAACCGGGATGAAGAATATCGCCACAATCATCAAGGTTGCTGCTGCCATCCATTCATAGGTTGATATGGCCAGGCCCATTTTAAAACCATTGCCACTCATGCCGATAAATTGTTCCGCACTGATATTACTTGCTATCAATGAGGCGCCGATCGCCCACCAGGTAAGCGATCCTTCTGCCAGGAAATAATCGTGTGAAGCAGATACGGTGGCTTTCTTCTTTTTGCGGTATACCATATATCCATATCCCGCAACGATTAAAAAATAAATGAGGAACACAAAATAATCCTGGGTTTTTAAAGCATTCATTGAATTTTAAATTTTTGGTTTGGTGAAATTATTGGCGTGAGATTTCAAAAAAAAAAGTATTCCCGTTCAGCAATGCAAACTTCCGGTTACGCTTACGTTCGGAGACATTGCGGGAGATAAGGAGCGACAGTATTATTCACTAAACAATGTATATAATTGTTTATCGGTATAATCCGCGGCAAAACAAATGATGTTATCGTATTGGGCAAATTCGTCTTTAGTGTGCATGGTGGTTAATACAACAGCACGCATGCCGGCATTGGCTGCTGATTCGATTCCTTTGGGAGAGTCTTCGAATACAATGCAATTGGCCGGATCTTCGCCCAGCAAGGCAGCACATGAAAGATATGTTTCGGGGTGGGGTTTACTAAAGGATACATCATCTGCACTCACAAGGGCATCAAAAAAAGGACGGATATTTGATCCGTCCAATACAAAGTCGATATTAAACATGATCGCCGCCGAACCAATCGCCATGCGGATATGATGTTCTTTGGCTGTTTTCAAAAAGCTATGAAGCCCATTGATCAATTTGAGTTCGGGCCTAAATGCATCCTGGTAGGCCCTTTCCTTTTCAAATGACATTTTTAATTTTTCGTCAGCGGATAGCCTGCCGGGTAACATGCGCTCAAGTAATTCTTCGTTTTTTCCGTAACATTCAGCCTTCATTTGCTCCATACTGATATTCGCCCCGAGGCAATTCAGAATGTCGTGCCATGATTGTATGTGATAGTGCATATCATTGATCATGGTGCCGTTTAAGTCGAAGAGGAAAGCGGGCTTTTTTAGCATTTGTGTTTTAAAGTTGAAAGTTGAAGGTTGAAAGTTGAAGGTTGAAAGTTGAAGGTTGAAGCACTTCAGCTATATCGAAATCCTTTTTTTTCAGAATCTTTTAAATATTTTATGAATGAGGTGATCTTTTTACTAATTGTTAAGCATTTGTTTTTTAACTCATCAAATTTTTCTTCTGTTATATATTTCCTGTCAAATGCCCTGTACAGTTGTGATCTTACTTGTCCGTTGGAACCTTTTGCGATCAACAAAAAATTTAAAAACTCCTTGTTGCCTGAGCGTTCAAACCCTTCTGCAATATTATCCATTACCGAACCGGAAGCCGCATTGATTTGATTTTTTAGTTCCCAATCCCGTGAAAATGGCTCAATGATATACAATTGATAAACCTCAACAGCCTGCTGCCTGGCAAGTTGCCATATTTCCAAATCCTCAAAATTTGAAATTGTTGCCATCGTACGGATTTAAATAAAACAACCAACTGCGAACTACCAACCTTCAACCTTCAACTTTCAACCTTCAACCATCAACTTCTAAATAAACCTGTTTATAATATTTTCAAAGTATTCCTGTTTGCCGCTGATGGTGGCTGGTTCTCCATTTTCTGCTGCGTAGGTACTGAGATCTTCCAAAGTCAGTTTTCCTTCTTCAAATTCTTTGCCTTTGCCGCCATCATAACTTGCATAACGTTCTGTGCGCAATTTTTTATAGTCGCCTTTTTGCAGGATATTATCGGCAATTATCAATGCTCTTGCAATCGTATCTATGCCGCCGATATGTGCATGAAACAGGTCTGCCGGATCGGTTGAATTGCGCCTGATCTTTGCATCGAAATTAATTCCTCCACCTGCAAATCCGCCCGCTTCCAAAACCACCAGCATTGCTTCTGCAAGCTCATTGATATTGTTTGGAAACTGGTCGGTATCCCAGCCGTTTTGATAATCACCACGGTTGGCATCCATGCTGCCCAGCATACCGGCATCAGCAGCTACCTGCAATTCGTGCTGGAACGTATGTCCTGCGAGCGTAGCATGATTTACTTCTATATTTATTTTGAAATCATTCAACAAACCATATTGACGCAGGAACCCAATAACAGTTTCGCAATCGTAATCGTATTGGTGTTTGCTGGGCTCGCAAGGCTTTGGTTCGATAAAGAATGTACCAGTAAACCCGTTCTTCCTTGCATAATCTTTTGCGGTATGTAAAAATTTGGCAAGATGCTCTTTCTCTCTTTTCATGTTGGTATTGAGCAAACTCATATAACCTTCACGGCCTCCCCAGAAAACATAGTTTTCGCCTTTCAATGCAATGGTTGCATCCAGTGCGAATTTCACCTGGGCGGCGCCATGTGCCAATACATGGAAATCAGGGTTGGTAGAAGCCCCGTTCATATACCTCCTGTGTGAAAACAAATTGGCGGTACCCCACAACAATTTAACCCCGCTGGCAGATTGCTTTTCTTTCAGATACGCTGTGAGCGCCTGTAACCTTTTCTCATTATCTGCCACGTCATTGGTGTAATCCACCACATCCACATCGTGAAAACAATAATAAGGCAGACCAAGTTTTGTAATAAACTCAAATGCCGCATCGGCTTTGTCTTTGGCTCTTTCCACAGCATCGGCTTTTTCATCCCATGGATGCAGATGAGTGGCTTCACCAAAAGGATCTGCACCATTGCCCACAAAAGAATGCCAATAAGCGCAGGCAAACCGCAGGTATTCCTTCATGGTTTTACCTGCCACGATCCGGTTTTCGTCGTACCAGCGAAAAGCCAGCGGGTTATCACTTTCGGCGCCCTCAAATTTTACCTGGGCAATGCCTTTAAAAAATTCTTTGTCTCCGGTTACTACTGACATATGTTTAAATTTGCCCCTACCCGTTGTAGTTGGATAGGGAGGTTTAGAATATAGTTTTTAGTTCTTAATAGAAATTTTTATGGTCTGATCTTTTTTATTGGCCGTCATCTGTATTTCAATTGAACTTCATTGGCGACGCTCCATTCAGCGGTAGTTTTCCATGGCATCTTTTATCAAAGCGGGTCATCATAACTCACTGCTAATTTATGCTATCCCAAATTTTTAGCCAGCAATCCTTTCCAATCGCTGTAAAATTCATCAAACAAAATAGTTTGTGTAGGCTCTACCAACTGCAGCGGTGCAGTGTTGGAAAAGGCTTCCCTGGCGGTTTTGTAATAGCCCACACCGATCCCTGCTCCTACTGCGGCGCCCACACTGCCATCACAATCGTGCAGTTCTACCGGTACACCGGTGGCATTCACAAAACTGTTGGTGAATACTTCGCTTAAAAACATATTGGCTTTACCTGCACGGATCACTGAAGGCCGCATTCCATTTTCCCGCATAATATCCAGGCCATACCTGAATGCAAACGCAATGCCCTCCTGTGCCGCCCTGAACATGTGTGCCGGGCCATGTACATTGAAGTCGATATTATGAATATGACTCTGCACCAGTTTGTTTTCAAGCATTCGCTCAGCGCCATTACCAAAAGGCAATATCCTAAGGCCGTCACTGCCTGGCGCAATAGCTGCCGCAGCCTCATCCATCTGGCGATAAGAAAATTTATTGCCGCAAATATTTTTTACCCAGCTATTTAAAATGCCTGTGCCGTTAATACAAAGCAATACCCCGATCCTTTTCTGCGCTTCTAAAAAATTCACATGCGCAAAACTGTTGATCCTCGATTGCTGATCGTACACCAACTGGTCGCTTACGCCATAAATAACACCTGAAGTTCCCGCTGTAGCCGCTACTTCCCCTGGCTCCAGTACATTTAATGAAAGTGCATTATTGGGCTGGTCACCTGCTTTGTAGGTAACCGGGATGCCCGGTTTTAATGATAGTTGTTCTGCAGTGGCCGGATGAATGGTTCCATGTGCGCTAAACACATCGTTCACCTGTGGTATCAAAGCCCCGTCAAATCCGAAATAATCAAATACATCTTTTGAAAGTTGCTGCGCTTCAAAATCCCAGAAAATACCTTCGCTGAGCGCTGAAATACTGGTGGTGATTTCGCCTGTTAGTTTCATGGCAATAAAATCTCCCGGCAGCATTACCTTATCAATCAATGCATATTTCTCAGGCTCATTTTCTTTTACCCACGCAAGTTTGGCTGCGGTAAAATTTCCGGGTGAATTCAACAGGTGCTGTAAAGATTTTTCATGACCAATGGTATCAAAAGCTTTATTACCAATATCCACCGCACGGCTATCACACCAAATGATACTATCACGGAGTGACTGCTGGTTTTTATCTACACAAACTAACCCATGCATCTGGTAGGCAATGCCAATGGCAATGATATCTTTGGGATTGTATTTTTGGGTGGCATTTGCCTTGAGGATTGCCTGCTGTACGTTCTCCCACCACATCTCGGGACTTTGCTCGGCCCATCCCTTCTGCAAAGAAGTAATGCCTGTTTCTGTGTCGGGATACTGTACGGTGGTAATGCATTTTTGGGATTCTGCGTCCACAATAGCAACTTTAATCGAGGAGGTTCCTACATCAATACCTAATAATAACATATAGAAGTTTTATGGCAGCAATTATTCAACGGTAATTTGAAAGCGTAAAATTTCACTTTTTAATGCTGGTTAACAACTGCTATCTATTAAAATAAGTATGCTATCTTATCAGAAATGCATAATTTTGGCCACAATTATTGATAAGATAGCAGCTAATTGACTTTGTAGTTTAATGTGAAGCATGAATTGTCAATGGTGAATGGTCAATAATTCACGATTGAGCATTCACCCCATCCGAACGGCCGTCAGCCGGCGGGAATTCACGAATCAAACTGTCGCTTTACACTTAATATACCAGTAGTATGAAAACACTGATTCAAAAAATTCACCTGGATGAGCACCAGTCATTTGCCTGCCGCAGTTACCGCACCCCCAATTTTGAAACAAACTGGCACAAACACGAAGAGTTTGAACTGATCCTGATTACCGAAGGACATGGCACCGCGATGATTGGGGATTATATCGGTGAATTCAAAACTGGCGATATTTATTTTATTGCAGGCAACCTGCCGCACTGGTTCAAAAAACAGCATCATAAAATGACAGGCTGCTCACTGGTATTGCATTTTAAACCGGCTATCCTGGGAAACGATTTCCTGCAATTACCTGAACTTAAGAATGTGAGTCAGCTGCTGAAAAAAAATGATGGGACACAAATACAAACAACGTTAAAAGAAGAAATCGCAACTATGCTTTTTGAATTAGAAGGACTCTCCGGTTTTGAACGTATGGGGCTCTTATTAAACTGCCTTCAAAAATTGAGCGCTTCGCCACATTACAAGACGCTTACCCGCAATTTCGCTTCCTCGAATGAAAATATCAACCCAGCAATTGAAAAAATTATCGACTTTTCTTTTAAGCGCTATCTAACACCGGTTACATTACAACAGGTGGCCGAAGTGGCTGCAATGAGCATCCCTACTTTTTGCCGTTTTTTTAAAAAGAATATCAAAAAAACTTATTTCGATTTTATACAAGACCTTCGGATCAGCCATGCCTGTAAGCTGCTTACCAACAGCAACAAACCCGTGATGGAAATCTGCTATGAAAGCGGTTACAACAGCTGGGCACATTTCAGCAAACAATTTCGTCATGTAAAGAAAATGACCCCTTCACAGTACAGGAAAGAGTTCGAGGGAAAAGCAATAGCAGCAGATGGCTGATAGCTGATTTTTTGATGTCTGATTTTATTTGGGAGCGTTGATTTTTCCTTTATTGCATTTTTTCCCCCGGCCAGTTTATTGATTTTAATTGACCACATTCTTTGGATGTCCACCCAGTGCCGCTTTAACATTCTCAAAGGTTGTTTGCAGAATGCGGCTTCTTGCTTCAAAACTGATCCAGGCATTGTGCGGCGTGATGATACAATTGGGCAACCCGATCAACGGATGTTCGGCCAGGGGTGGTTCCTGGCTCAGTACATCCAATGCAGCACCTGCCAATTTCTTATTTTGTAAAGCATCGGCAAGTTCTTTTTCTGCAATCAATTGTCCACGTGAAGTATTGATCAAAAACGCGGTGGGTTTCATCAACTCCAGCAATTCCTTATTGATAAAGCCTTTATTGGAGTCCGTTAAAGGGCAATGAACTGAAATAAAATCAGCCTGCATAAACAACTCGTGCAGCTTCACTTCTGTTGCGCCTTTTATTGCTTTTTTTCCATGATGATAAATTACATTCATTCCAAAAGCCATTGCTATTTTGGCGGTCTGGGTACCTATTTTCCCAAGACCTATTATACCGATGGTTTTATCTTTTAACTCCATTAGCGGCTGTTTTGTATAACACCAGTCGGCTGAACGGAACCACTCACCATCCTGTACGCTGGCAGCATTTATACCAACATGATTGGTTAATTCCAGCAACAAGGCAAAGGCGTGCTGGGCAACAGAGTAAGTTCCGTAAGAGGGCACATTGCAAATAAGGATGGCTCTTTGTTTGGCAGCAGCAATATCAATTATATTATAGCCCGTGGCAGTAACCGCAATCAATTTTAATTGTTTGGCTGCTTCAATGGCTTCGGAATTTACAGGAGTTTTATTGGTGATAATAATATCGGCATTACGGCATCTTTCGATGATTTCACCAGCAGCCGTGCGGTCGTAATAGTGCACTTCTCCCAGTTCATCAAATGCGTTCCAGTTAAGGTCACCGGGATTGAGTGTATAGCCGTCTGTAATAACGATCCGCATCTTAAAAGTTTATTGTGGTCAACAGCTGATTTGCAATTTATATCTACCGGGTAAGTTAGTGACTTTTAACATCAGAATATTTCGGGAGCAAGTATAATCCATTCAACTTTCCGTTGTGTGGATGATTTAAGCATATAACCTTTTTTTCCTAACCTTAGTAGTAGATAGCTCATAAATGGCAATCTTATTACCTTATCAAGCCGATCATACTATCCCAACTAAAACCAATAAGCTATAAGGTTGATTCCTTAATAATTTATTTCTACTTAGGTTGTGTGCGTTTAACTACTTTTTTATAAATACCTAAAAAGCTTTAGATGAATACCGAGATTGTAAGTATCACCATTCACAATCTACAAATACTTTTCCCTGATAATATTCAGATGATGCCGCTGGTGCCCATAGATATGGTTGATAAGCAACCTTGCCGATAATGGAAATCCGTTAGCTGTGCCTGTATTTTCTAAAGCTTCTTGATCCAGGCTTTCAATAAAAACCAGCGTAGCTTCCCGCAGAGCGGATAATTCTTTCATGATGTGATCCGGCTTTCTCTGCTTTGCATGTGCATTGGCAACAAAAATGTTTTCATCAAAACCGGGTAAAGGCGTTTTATCACCCCTTGCTATCCTCATCGCCCGGTAAATAATCACCCGTTCACAGTCGGCGAGGTGAACCAGTATATCCCTTATTGTCCATTTACCTTCGCTATAACTGAAATCGAGCTGTTCTTCCGAAAGCACGGCAACCAATACTTCTGTTTCTTTTTGTATCTCCTTTAAATGCTGCAACAGGTTGCCGTCATTTGGCACCTGGTCCATGTATTGCTGATAAAACGAAGGATAGCCTGCTGCAGGTTTATAAATCTTCTCCATCAAAAATAGTATAAGTATTAAAACACAATTAACCCCTGGTAATATTTAGTATTGATTCGTAGCGCTCATAAATCATTATACATACTTGGTTACACCGGGAACAGCAACAGGATAATAACCATCCGCATTGGGTACGATCGGCGGCAATACATTCCATCCGTATTCCTTTGGATGCAGGTCCAGGCCTGAATGAATTGCTTTGTCCCACTCTACTACCTGGCCACTATAAGTCGCCATTCGGCCGAGTATGGCTGTCATGGTACTATGCGCCCCATTCTCCGCATCTGCAAACTTGTATTCGCCTTTTGCGATGGCGGCAAATAGTTCGTCGTGCTCAGTTTGGTAAGGGTTATTTTCTGTTGATTTGTCAAACTGGTAGATTACTTTTCCTTTGCTATCGACGATATTTGCTTCGCCAGCCTGTATTTTACCCTTTGTGCCAATCAACAGTTCATCCACCTTGCTCATTGTGCCAGGTATGTGACGGCACTGGCTGTTGAGAATGCTACCATCGGCATAAGTAAACTCAACGAAATGATGATCAAATATTTCTCCGTGCTCTTTTCCCTTCCTCACCTGCCTTCCGCCCATTCCCTGTGCCTTCACAGGGTAGCCTCCTTTGAACCAGTTGATTACATCGATATTGTGAATATGCTGTTCATTGATATGATCGCCACAAAGCCAGTTAAAGTAATACCAGTTGCGCATCTGGTATTCCATTTCAGTCTGGCTGGTTTTCCGGGGCCTCACCCAAACGCCGTCATTGTTCCACCATGCCTGCGAAGAAGTAATGTCACCGATCAGCTCTTTGCGTTTAAATAACTCCCGGTACGAATTCTGGTAATGTCTTTGCAACCCAACCACTACATTCAATTTCTTCTCTTTGGCGCTGGCTGCTGCAGCAAGCACTTTTTGAATGCCTGCCGGATCAGTTGCCACAGGCTTTTCCATAAAGACATGTTTACCCTGTTTAATGGCTTCTTCAAAATGAATAGGCCGGAAGCCGGGCGGTGTGGCCAACAACACTACATCAGCAAATGGAATGGCTTTCAGGTAGCCGTCAAAACCTGTAAATTTTCTTTCTTCGGGAACGTCTATTTTAGCTTTTAAATTGCTTTTGCCGCCAGCGGATTCGGCAGCCTCATCACTATTGATGGACTGATAGCATTTATCCAAATTGTCGCGGAATGCATCTGCCATGGCCACGAGCTTTACATTTTGCTTACTCAGCAAGGCCTGCATTACAGCACCGGTACCGCGGCCACCGCAACCAATCAAAACAATTTTTATAGTGTCCGCAGCACCTGCAAAATAATTGGCTTTAGAAAGCAGTGGCGCTGCAATTAAGCCGCCTGCAAGTAAAGAACTTTGCCGTAAAAATTCTCTACGGGGATTGTTAAAGCCCCCCTGCCCCCCAAGGGGGGTTCCTGGCTTGTGCTGATTGTTATCACTTTTCATGTTTTGTTATTTTTAGGTGTATTTTATTCAAACTTGTTTCAGTCATCCACCAACCACACTTAAAAAAATCGAGTCTTACATCCTACATCATCACATCAGTCATCAGATATTTGCCAAACCATTCGCAGTTCTCCAGATCAGACATCATTAAATCAGCCCCGTCCAAACCGGTTCATCCGGGCCGGCATCGGAAATCATAATCTAGTTTCCAAGATATTGCTTATAAAACTCGTTTATTTTTTCGGCTGTTGGTTGTTCCCGGGGTCTAATTATCCGAAATCCTACCGAGGGTGCATCTGTCAGCCACCACTTGCTTTTTGGTATCTGGGGATCGCGACGGTTCCATAACGGATCCGACTTAAAACGCCTGGCGCATCTTAATTGAATGGCTTCGTCCGTATAGCCTCCCCCCCGCAACGCTTTTGGATATTTTGCTTTAATGGGTGCTACAAAAGGGTTCTCCGTTTTATCGGCCATATTTTCCATGCGTTTTTCTTCATAGTGATCCAAAGTCCATTCACAAACATTCCCCAGCATATCATATAATCCCCAGGCATTGGGTTGCTTTAGCCCCGAACGCTGAAATTTATTATCACTGTTATTTTTGTACCATGCATATTTATCCAGTTGCTGTTCATCATCACCAAAATAATAACGACTGGTAGTTCCGGCACGGCAGGCATACTCCCATTCCGCCTCTGTCGGCAAACGGTAAAAAACACCTGTCTTATCATATATCCACCTGCAATACATCAGCGCCGCATACTGCGATAAACTATTTACGGGATATCCTCCTTCTTTGCCCATTCCCCAACTTAAATCTACATACTGCGGACTGGGCCTGGTTACCGCATCCACGTCCGAATTTGCACTGGTGGTTTCATCTTTATAAAACACATCAAATTCATCCCTTGACACTTCAAACGCTCCCATCCAAAAAGCGCTAACGGACACCGTGCGCTGTGGACCTTCATCTGCTTCCCTGCCCTTTTCGTCCGTACTGCTTCCCATTAAAAAAGTTCCCCTGTTAACCGGCATCATTTTACATTGGATTGTTGAGCCTGGAATATTGAATTGATAAGCGGAAAAAACTTTTACAGAATCCTGTGCATGCGCCAAATCATTCCAGGGGGCGAGGATAAGTATTATAAATAATTTTTTCAACAGCGTTTTTGTTCGAGGTTGGAAGATAAGAAATAAATTAAGAAAATGATTATTGTTACGGCTGTTTCCAATACCGGGCAAAGCCTTTTGTTGCATTTAAAATCATCCGGCCATTTTTAACTTCGGCGATCAGTACATCTGCATCGAACTGCGTGGCAAGCCTTTTGGCCCTTTTAATTTTCAGAATACTACAGGCCGTCGCCAGCCAATCCGCCGTGGCGCCATCCCTGGCTATCACAGTTACATTTCGTTGGCTGGTGACACCATAGCCCGTACGTGGATCGATAATGTGTGAATACTTTTTTCCATCCTTCATCATAAACTGGTATGCATCGCCAGAAGTTGCTACAGCCTTGTTTTTTAAGAAAAGTTTTTTCGACAGTAACTCATCGGTTGTTTCCGGAATATTTACGCCGATTGTCCACCCGCCTGTACCGGGTGGAGCCTCACTCATGGCAATATCACCGCCCGCATCTGCCAATGCATGATTTACCTGTTGTGTATGCAAAAAATCAATTATTTTTTGTGCGATCCATCCCTTGGCAATTCCCCCAAGGTCCAGCTGCATGCCTGCCTTTGTCAAAGCAACGGTTTTATGAAAGCTGTCAATCGACAGATTGCCAAATCCTGTTTGGTTCAATGCCGATTGAACCGAATCCCCCGAAGGAAATTGCTTTACCTTTCTTGATTGCCGCCATAGTTTCACCAATGGCCCAATGGTAATATCGAAAGCACCATCACTTTTATAAAATGCTTTTTTTGACAGAGCAATTATTTCATACAAAGCAGGGGAAACCTGCACCGGATTCAAACCTTTTCCTGATGAAGCATTTAACCGCGACAACTCACTGCTATCTATATAATCACTGAAAACAAGATTGAATGAGTCCACCAAATGGAAGCATCGTTTTGCGATGGCATTAGCCTGTAAACTGTCACCTGAATAAAAAACAATCGTAAACGGTGACCCCATTTTAGGTTCAGTAAACGAGAACCGCTTTTGCTGTGCAATCACAATAACAGTGAGAACAATACAAAAAGTGACCAAAGAAATCCGTTTATACAATAATTTATTTTTGAAAGGGAAAAACATTTTTATGCCACTAATTATGCGAATTTGCACGAATAAAAATAAATAAAACTCCCCGTGGATATTCGTGCATTCGTGGCATAAATAACTAAAAGGTGACCAGGGAAATCCATGTATGCAATAATATATTCTTGAAAGGGAAAAACATTTTTTTGCCACTAATTATGCGAATTGCACGAATAAATTTAAATAAAATCCCCTTGGCTATTCGTGCATTCGTGGCATAAAAAAATTAAACCAACTACCAGGCGGCCTCAATGTAAGTTTAGCAAGCTTCAGGCTGTTTTATTCGGCTTCTGCATTTTAATTTCCGATGTGAAATTTTGCTGATTCTGTAATGCCTTTCCAATCGTCTGTTCTGAAAGGCGGTGCAGGAAAACCGTTTTTATTATAGAGATTATCGTCTTCTGCATTATCGGCCCAGCCATATCTTACAGCTGCAGGGTTAGGCACTTCATCGCTGTACACCACAACATGGTCACCTTCTATAAACGCTTTCGCATAATGGAATTGGTGATCCTGGCCGGCGATTTCAAAACCCTGTAAATAGCCATACTTATTGTGTGCTGATAAACCCGATCCAATATTGCTAAAAGTAAGAATGATCTTATTGCCTTCTGTTTTGTGCGACTGGTAAACAGGGCCACTGTACACATTGCCTTTTCCGTAGGTTTTATTCAAGGCCACGGCTGCAAGCCTTTTACCTACATCCAGTTTATTTTTTGGATGAATGTCTGTTGGATTGCCAATATCCGTTGTAACCGCCATCCCGGTATTGGGCAACGATAAGGTGAGGGATTGTGCTTCCCGCAGTTCGGCCCAGCTACTTCCTTTTCGGCTATCGCCGTTATTGGCATTGTAGGTCGCCAGTTGTACAAAGTAGAATGGGAAGTCGCCCTGGTTCCAGCTTTTCCGCCAATCGGTTATCATCAAAGGAAATGCTTTCCTGTATTGCCAGGCACGGTCTGCGTTGCTTTCTCCCTGGTACCAGATTGCGCCTTTGATAGCGAATGGAATGATTGGATGTAGCATTGCATTGTAAAGTAAGGTTGGGTAACTATTTGGACCAACGCCTGATGACCCGGAAGACGATACAGACGCTACCTGGTACATCCATTCACCTGCCAGTGGAATTGTATTGGATCCAATGGACAATTTGATATCAGAAGCCTCGCCATAAATTCCTCCGCCACCGCCAGTGTCTTCCACTCTTACGGCGATTACGTTTTTACCCTCTTTTAAAATGCCCGGCGGGATATTGTACTTTCTTTTTACATTATACCCTGCAGTGCTTCCCACTTTTGAACCGTTTACATAACATTCATCCACATCATCAATCATGGCAAGTTCCAATACGGCGGCTTTTCCTGCATCGGCAGTGGAAATGTTTACTGTTTTTCTAACCCACACAATCCCATCCAGATCTCCTAAAGCCTGTTGTTCCCATAGGCCCGGTACATTCATTTTTGGCCAATGGCTGTCGTCCGTAGCGGCTTCTTTCCAGGAGGCTATTTCATTGCCGGTAGGCGGATAGGAAGCCTGTATTTTTTTGAGCCTGGCCGCACTTTCTGCATTTTTCTGCTCAGCTAATGAATCGATGTTCAACACCGGCATAGAGGCGATCATCGTTTTGAATTCATCACTGTTTTCAAATGCATTCCGGCTCGTCCAGGTTTCTACATGTGTTCCACCCCAGGAAGTATGAATGAGGCCAATAGGTATATTCAACTCCTTCTGAAGTTCTCTTGCAAAGAAATAGCCAACGGCAGTAAAATTACCCGCTGTTTCCGGGCTGCAAACTTTCCAGTCTCCACCGGAAAGGTCTTCCTTAGGCAAAGAAGCAACTGTTTTCGGCACTTCAAATTGCCGTATCTGTGGATAGTTTGCCTGCTTAATTTCCTTCTCTGCATCATTGGCGGTTTGCAGGTGAAATTCCATATTCGACTGACCGGAGCAAACCCACACATCCCCTACTAATATATTGCTAAGAGTAATGTTATTTTTTCCATTGATGGCTAATTGAAATGGCCCACCAGCCGCTTCCGCATCCAGGTTGATCTTCCATTTGCCCGACTTATCGGCGGTAACCACTTTGGTTTGTTTATTGAAATGAATGGTGATTTTTTCTTTGTTATCTGCCCAGCCCCAGACAGGTATCGTATGGTCTCTTTGCAATACCATATTATCACCAAAAATTTTGGGCAGCCTCACATTCGCGGAAACCGTGCAGGCAATCAATAAAACCATTGTTAACAAGGGGATCTTTTTCATATATGTCGGTAAAAATTTTGAGGAGTAAAAGTAAAGGATTGAATCAAAAGATTGGCTATAATTATTCGAATTGTAAAAGCAATATTTGGATATTGTGATATCGGATATTGGGATATTGGATATTGAGATTTGGATATTTGAAGATGGGTTACGAAATCGGCGGTTGATTAGGATAGGCTGGTGGCTTACCGGTTTTGATTTTTTCCGTAATTTTGGCAACAAATAAAAATATACAGCATGCCGGTTTACACACTTAAGATCAATGGTAAGCAATTTAAAGCGGATGTGGCCGCTGATACCCCGCTCTTGTGGGTATTAAGAGATCATCTTGGACTGGTGGGTACCAAGTTCGGTTGCGGCATTGCGCAATGTGGCGCCTGCACAGTTCACCTTGATGGTAACGCAGTAAAATCATGTGTGTTGCCCGTTTCGGCTATAAAAGCCGGGGCCATCACTACTATTGAAGGCCTTTCAGAAAATGGCGATCATCCTTTGCAATTGGCTTGGGACGAAGTGGACGTGCCCCAATGTGGTTATTGCCAGGCCGGCCAGATCATGACCGCTGCTGCATTGTTAAAAAGAAAACCGCACCCGGCAGATGAGGAAATTGCCAATACCATGCACGGTAATATTTGCCGTTGCGGCGCCTATCACCGCATTCGGGAAGCAGTAAAATTAGCCAGCACTAAAATCTGAAGCAATGTCAAAGTCAAATACAACCAGCCGCAGAGATTTTCTAAAATTAAGTTCCATCACCGGCGGTGGCCTGTTATTAGGTTTTAGCTGGTTTGGTTCCGATGCTGAAACTCCGCAGGTCATAAAAAAGATCCCGCTTTCCGCTACCATCGGCTTCAACAGTTACCTGTCCATTTCCACCGATGGGATCATTACCATACTCTCTCCCAATCCTGAACTCGGTCAAAATATCATGACTTCCTTTCCCATGATCGTTGCGGAAGAACTGGATGCGGATTGGACAAAAGTAAAAGTGCTGCAGGCGCCGCTTGATAAAAATTTCGACCGGCAGGTTACTGGTGGAAGCGGCGCAGTTCCGCATTCGTGGAAGCGACTGAGAACTGCCGGCGCTACTGCAAGATATATGCTGATACAAGCGGCTGCAAAACAATGGAACGTATCACCGGAAGAGTGTTCAGCCAGCAATGGCTTTGTAATACATTCCACTTCCGGAAAAAAGCTGGGCTTTGGTGAGCTTTCAGAGGCCGCTTCCCGTATGCCTGCGCCCGCTGAAATAAAATTAAAAGATCGTAAAGATTTTAAGATCATCGGTACGGCAGTAAAAAATGTTGCCAATAAAAGTATCACCACCGGTAAGCCCCTGTTTGGAATGGATTTTTACAGGAAAGGCATGCTGTTCGCCATGATACAACGTCCTGAAGCATTTGGTACGAAAATAAAATCGGTAGATTTCGCAGCGGCCAAGGCCATGCCCGGGATCGTTGATGTAGTAGTATTTAAAAACAACGTTGCCGTTGTGGGTAAATCTACCTGGGAAGTAAGTAAGGCCCGGAAGTTATTAAAGATTGAATATGAAAACAATGGCACACTCGAGAGTACCGAAGATCATAACAAGGCGTTAGCAACTTTATTAGATACCGGAACACCAGTGGTGCGCAGGAAGAATGGTGATGTGGAAGCAGTCTTTAAAAGCGCTGCCAAAATCATCAAAAGTGAATACCAAAGCCCGTTTCTATCGCATGCACCATTGGAGCCGATGAACTTTTTCGCTGATGTGAGAGCCGATGGCGTTGAGCTGGTTGGTCCTACACAAACACCCGGCGGAGCCCGCAACGAGGTTTCGAAATTATTAAATGTACCTGAGGATAAGATTACGCTTGAACTCACGAGGCTGGGTGGCGGGTTTGGAAGGCGCCTGAAAAATGATTATGTAACGGAAGCTGCAGAATTATCTTCTATTATTAAAGCGCCTGTGAAAGTGATCTGGACAAGAGAGGATGATATGGGCGGCGGAACCTACCGGCCATCAGTGCGCTACCGGTTTGAGGCAGCATTGGACAGCAACGGCAACCTGGTTGGATATAAATGCCGCGGAGTGGGTATCAATGCAGGCAACCCGACGAGAGAAGATAATTTCCCTTCCGGAGCGGTTGAAAATTTACTGATCGATAGCATTGAATATAAATCGCCGATTACGACCGGGCCGTGGCGTGCGCCTACCACCAATTTTTTGGCTTTTGCGGAACAGGCGTTTTTGGATGAAGTAGCTATGGCAGCAGGTAAAGATCCCATCCAGTTCAGGCTTGAGTTGTTACAAAAGGCACGCAACGCTCCAACTGGCCCCATCAAATACAATATCGACCGGATGGAAACGGTTATTAAAACAGTGGCTGAAAAAGCTGGCTGGGGCAATAAGTCCGGTGTTTTCCAGGGCTTCAGCGTTTATTTTTCTCATTCATCTTATGTTGCCCAAATTTGTGAAGTAGCCATGGTGGCCGGCAAACCGGTTGTGAAGAAAATATATGCAGTTTCAGACTGTGGCCAGGTGGTGAATTTAAGTGGTGCCCGCCAGCAGGTAATGGGCGGCATTGTGGATGGATACGGGCATGCGATGTATGGCAAAATATCCTTTAAGAACGGCGCTACAGAGCAAAAGAATTTCAATACTTATCGCCTCATCCGGATGAAAGAGATTCCTGAAGTGGAAACCTTCTTTATAGATAATGGAATTGATCCTACTGGTCTTGGAGAACCGGCGCTTCCACCAACAGGCGGCGCGGTTGCAAATGCTATTTTCAAAGCAACCGGTAAGCGGCTAAAGAATCAGCCATTTATTGAAGAGGATGTTTTTAAGAGCATCTGAAAACGAATAGTTGATATACTTCATAGATGTCAATAAACATCGTTCCAATACCTATCAGATTTTGATCAATAAAGGCGCTGGAAGTGCAGTCCAACAGGTAAGATGTTGAATAGGGCCGGTTCTTGTCCAGTAAGAATAATCCTGGTGCCATGCCACCACTCCACCATGATGTGCTGGTTTGCAGAATAATTGATCGTGCCAGAAACGAACTGCCCTGTTGCCCAGCAATTGGCTCGCCGGCATTACAAAGGCGGGATTCCATATCACATCATGAAAACCATTGGTGATACGCCATGCGCCCAAGGCATGAAAAAGAACCGCAGTGGGGTCAGTAGATTCATTGCTATGAAATTCATAAAACAGTTCATGTGCAGGATGGGCGGGATCCATTATTTCAGCCAGTTCTTTTGTAAGCCTTTCCACCTGCGGTTCAGCGAGTAATTTTATACCGCTGACGTAACCAAACTCATCAAAAAACTCCAGTTGCTCTGCGGATAATTTGTACTGCTCCCAATCAGATGTTTTATCAGGCTAGGAAAAAATACCGGATATCAAGCGGTGAACTTCAGACAAATCGTGAATTGAAGCGTTCATTGTTTCTCAGATTTAATAAGTGGTGCGGCTCTTTACGAGTTACCGGCAATCGTTGTGCTATTGAAGATATTTTAAACTTTTACAACCGGCTGGTAATTTACAAAAAAAGCAGGATGACGCCTGCCTTAACATGATGATTAATTTTGATGATGCCGAACCTGGTGCCGAATGTTAATTGGTTTATTCATTTCTAAATTCTTAAGTAACAGGCTCACTCCCGTTAAACCTCCTATTGCAAGCACAATATAAAATGGCATGAGCGGATCCCATTTTCCATAAGCATCTGAAAATGCCAGCACAGCCGTCCCTATGCATAGAACCAGTCCGAAGGTAAATCCTTTTACAAGCATTATCATTGCGAGGATATAGCCATAAGCACGCCTGCGCCACAACAGGTAAGCAGCCAACAATGAAACCGGGATCACAATTGTAAAATCCAATGCGAATACCACACTGGTGGGATGCGCAGTAAGCCTGATGGTCTCGGGAATCGTTCCTTTGGTAAGATATGGGATGATCATGCTTAACTCCATTGCAAAAAGCATTAGGGCGATTGCCAACAGATATATGCTTATTACTTTTATTGTAGTACCCACAGCAAAACTTCGTGCAATGATTCGAATACCCGGATCTGTTAACAACAGGATAAGCGTAAACGCCGATAACGAACATAGTGCAGCATACAGCAGGAAAAAGACATTGAACACCGCACCAAAAAGATAAAGGCAAAATTATAAAACATATACCCCAACAGTCCGCACCACAGCATTCGCCAACGGGCTGAACCTTTTTTTGAAAAATACACTGCTAAACACAATAGAGGCACTGCAACAAAAAAGGTGATGATATCACTGGCGAACCAGGCGCTCTTAACAAAATCATTGTCGTGGTAAAGACCAGGTATCCATAGTCCGCCTGAAGAAGTTACCAGGGCAAAAAAAATGATCCCCATTGAGATTTTAGAAGCCATTGCCTGCTGATTCATTTTCATAGAAGGGTTTTAAAGAATGAATATACTACAATAGTCACCGGCAACACCAGGGCTGTTATGTTATGAAGAGTATGGAAGGCTCCTTACTATTGTTGCTACCCTTGATTGCAGTACAAAATTGGACTATCACCTTTAGTATTTCACTGATCACCATCAAAAGATTGATTGATAACAATCAAAAGTATAATTGACTGCTATCATTTTTGGCTTTCGATGCTGACAATACCTTTCATCGTCAAATAGAAATTTCATTTCGTAACCTAAAATACTTTTATTATGAAAAAGATAATTATGCTATTGATGATAGCTGGTATATCCATAGGCGGAGTATCTGCCCAACACACGAGGGGTATTGCGGGATTGTTGAAATTTGGTTATACATATTTGCCAGGATCAGGATCCACCCTCAATACGATTTCTACCCAAGGTCTCAATGCATTTAGCAATGATTTTACGAGTTTTGATTTGGAAGGCATTTACAAAACAAATAAAATCGTGCTGGCACTGGATGGTAATATAGGAACCCAGGGCGCCAAACTGCCGCAATTAATACCCGGCAAGCCAACTTCATTCGTTCCAATATGCTTTCAATCAACAGAACCATTGCACATTAGTTGTTGAATTTTTTCTTTGGGCCGCAGCAATCCGGGTGCGTTATAGTTAACAGCTAACCTGTTTTTGAGCCAATGCTTTTGAAAGTCGATATAACTCAATGAGGACTGTCAATGTTTTACTTGATAGTGATCATATTTTTTGGCTTTTGCAACGGGTAAATTTGGATTCATTCAATTAAATACTATGGAAGAAAATAAAAATGCCATCAAAACACTTTACAACCTGCTGTACCACAATTCACGCATGTTTATGATTGCAGAGATATTGCTAAAAAATCATCTGCCCGGATGGATTGATCATGCCAGTTCATCAAAATTGAAATCAGTACTGAATAAATATCTTGACCTTATACAAAAGCATGTTGAAAAAATGGAAGACTTTTTCTTTGAAGAGGAGATTGCTTCGCTAAGTCTCACCAATCGTGTATTGGAAGCTTTTATTGATGACACAAATGAAAAAATTGCAGCTTGTTCTGATGCAGAAATAAAGGATGCCTGCCTGCTTGCCAGTATCCAGGCGATCAATCATTATAAAATCAGCAGTTACGGAACCGCAGCCTCGTTCGCAAATGCGCTAGGCCTGGAAAAGCAGGCCGGTGCCTTTCATGAAGCAGAAGTAAATGAAAAACAAATCGACGACCGCTTGTCGCACCTGGCAGAGCATGAAATTAATAACCGGGCGAAGGGGGATATAGCCATTCTTTAATCATTCAACGTCAGTAATAAACCAAGAAAAATTCCTGCAGCTTGCGATTTGAAGACTACCAATTACATATCGAATCCCGATCGGTCATTTGTCAAATGTTAATCCACAGAATACTTCCCCATTAATTATCACGACATACAAATCACTATAAAATTTAAACCCATGACCGGAGAACTAAATGATTCGCAAATCCACAATATTCTTTCCAGCCACGTGATTGGGAGATTGGCCTGCACGGATGGGCTTCAGCCTTATATAGTTCCGGTAACATTTACCTTCGACAAAACCTATTCAGCCAACCGCATATTCACATCATTCAATACCGTACCGTTTATCTCGTGCCACATATCGTACTCGTGATAGCTTAATCGAACGTCCAGGTTTTCGAGGTACAATTTCGCTTCTCTTGCATAGTGGATGGACAGTGTATTATCCTGTACTCCATGAGCAACAAATACCTTTAACTGCACCATATCATCACTCTTAATAATAGAGGGCCTTACTTCGGTCAATAACCTGCCACCAAGGGATATAATGCCCTTTAACTCTTTAGGGTTTGTTAACCCTACACTATAACTCATAATGGCACCCTAGCGAAAGCCGCCAAGATATATTTCATCTGCACCATATTTTTGCTTTACCTGCCTTACAAACTTTTCAATAATTTCGCGGCTCGATGCTTCCTGGGCTTTATGAAAAATTGGTTTCGCTGTTGAAAAATCAACATTGTACTATCAATATCTTCCTGAACCCAAACTAAATTGGCCACGCAGTGCTATAATTAAAGAGTCGTCGGGCAATTGATTGGCAAGACTGAACAAGTCCTTTTCGTTACTGCCTACGCGGTGTAGTAAAATGATCGCTTTTTTCTTAATATATCTAACCTCTGGCTCCCGAACGAGGTATTGTAATACCATACCGTCGGCGAGCTTCCCACTTGCTTCTGTTATATTTTATCTGTCATTTCTTTGTATTTTGTTTGATGGGCATTTATTGATAAAAGGAAGACCAACAGGTTAAGGCCGTTATGCATGTTATCCTAATTTTAAAGATGTCATTGTTAAAGATCCGCCCACTGCTTTATCTAAAAAAAAAGAGATGTTGTCTTTATTGCCTTTTAACCCTAACGTGTACATCAAAGGCAGATAATGCTCGGGGGTAGGAATTGCCAGCAAAGCATCTTTACCTAAAGTACTATAATTGAGCAGGGATTTGTGGCCACCATGTTTGTATCAGCTCTTTAAACTTCCCGTTCATTTTAGCTGCCCAGTCATAAGCATATTCCTGAGCGTTCAATTTATCCCAGGCTACCATGCTAAGGTTATGTACCGCAATAAAACTCCGGCAGCCTGGAAACTTTTATAAAAACATTGGAGAAAGAAAATATAAGCACTGTGCTTCGCAGGGGTAAAGAAGGCGTTATCTATGGCATCTCCTTTATTGATCATAAAATGGGTATTGCCATATCAGCCTCTAAAATAGGTGCTCTTAGTTCCGGTGAGTTCGTTAGCATGGTTGCGGATTACCCTGATCGTAAAATCGAATTGAAGGCTTTTCATTGTGAGATACAAAATGATCATGCAGCGCTCAAAAAAGAACAGGATAACTACAAGCCATTTCCCTCCATTCGCAATTTAGATACCAGCATGGTACAACGGAATTATTTGCAGATTAAACAGGACGTGGAAGATTTGGTAAATGCAGAAATAGAAAAGATGATGGGAGACCCGGAATTGGTAGGATTGGTGGTAAAGAAGTGAAAGGAGAAAGATTCGGAATGATCTATTGTTTATCCAGCTATTTGCTGACTGCTCAACATTCACGGGAAAAGAATTGAGGGAACATTTTTACAAGGGAAAAGAGGACTTATTTGCCTCACCCGAAGATTATAAAAGTGAACGAAGAAATTATAAGCAAAAGGATTGATAAAAAATAAAGCCTGACGGATAAATTTCTGTTGGGATTTTTTGATATAGAAATGTGAGTAAAACCTTTTCTGCTTTTGAGATTGGAAATAAAGTTATCTAGCTTTATTAAAATAATTTAGTTCTTTAATTTTCCGGGAAGATGTTTGTAAGAATTTGAAAAGGTTTTTTGATTTATCCCTCATTTGTCTGCAATTGTTTGCAAATTTCAAAATGAGGCAATTGTAAGGTTTTGGTAAAACGAAAATCTCTCAACAAATCCGGCAAAAATGTCATAAAAACAAGGGGAAATGATTTGGTTTATTAAATCATTCCCCCTGTAAAAATTGAAAATCAGTGACCTCGATAGGATTCAAACCTATAACCTCTTGATCCGTAGTCAAGTGCTTTATTCAATTGAGCTACGAAGCCATTTAAAAACATTCTGCATAAAAGAACTTCAAACCTTCTGATCCGTAGAAGGATGAAATTCTTTATTCAGCTTTGCCTAGTTTAACTGATTTTAATCTAAAGTGTTCGTTTTCAATTTGTTGCATGATATTTGCTTTTTAGACTTAACGACCTCTTAGAGTCGTTTAACTATGATTTGTTTGCAAATTGTGTGCAAATTTTTGAAGGGAAGATTTTTGTGAAGCAAGAAAATTATCAGTTATGTCTACAACAATAAACGTTATCCTCGATACACGAAGGATTAAGAAAACAAGCAAGTATCCCATTAAGCTAAGGGTAACATTTGAACGGATTACTGAATATTATCAAACCATCTTTGATCTGTCTAAAGATGAGCATGAGAAATTATCAGCCTCCCGAATTAGTAATGACCTGCAAACCATCCGGGATAAATTAAAGGAAATTGAAAGAACGGCTGAAAATGCTGTTAAGGAATTAGACCCTTTAATTTTATGGGCTTTGAGAAAGACTTTATACATAATAATAGTCTTTTCCGGCCAAGAAAACTTAAAGCTGAATTGCCTTCCAAAAATGAGGAAACGTTTGATTATTCTCTTTTTTATAAAAAATTCCCCATACTTCTGGAAGATCATAACAAGCCAGGTACTATTTCTATCTCCTACCTATCTTTTATCAAAAAATTTTTAAGAGAGGGCCGTATCAGCTCCGGAATAAATTATCACTGTAGTTATGTTTCATTAAAGAAATTTAAAGGCAATGTTCGATTTACTGATATTACTGTTTCTTATTTAAATGAATACGAAAGCTGGTTATTAAACCAGGATATTTCTATAACTACAGTAGGTATGTATCTGCGGCCACTAAGAGCGCTTTTTAATGAAGCCATTGAAGATGGTATTATTAAAAGAGAGAAATGCTATCCGTTTGGACGGCGTAAATACAAGATTCCTGCATCTAAGAATATAAAAAAAGCACTTGACTTAACTGACGTAAAGAGGATTTATTATTATGAATGTGATCAAGAGATCGCAAGTGAGCAAAAAGCAAGGGATTTTTGGCTATTTAGTTATTTCGCCAATGGAATGAATCCAAAAGATATCGCCTGCCTGAAATATAAAAACATTAATGATGGCTACATAGTTTTTGATCGTTCCAAAACAGAACGTGCCATGCGCAGCGCCCCCAAACCAATTACAGTTTTCATAACAGAAGATATGGATGCCATTATTGAACGATGGGGCAATAAAGATAAGTCTCTAAATAAATACATCTTTCCTGTATTAGAACCTGGTACTACTCCCCTACGTCAATACGAACTCATGCAACTTTTTGTAAGCTTCATAAACGATTGGATGAAACGAATTCTGAAAAAAATAGGCATTGATAAAAAAGTCACCACTTACGTAGCCAGGCACACTTTCTCCACAGTATTAAAACGTTCAGGTGCCAGCACAGAATATATTCAGGAAGCTTTGGGACATACAAATGTAAAAACTACTGAAAATTATTTGGACAGTTTTGGTAAGGAAGTGAAAAAGGAGTTTTCTCGACGACTTACTTCTTTTAAGAATGAAGAAATGGAAAAAGAGGGTTTTATTAATTAAATGTAATCTTCAAGTTTTAAATCAAACAAAATGAAAAAGAATTTAAATGAACCGGAAATAAATACACTGGAAAATTTGACAACCACAATTCAGGACACAAATACATTTTTCGTCAATAAAGTGCTTAAACAAGTAAACACTGCACTAACGCTGCGAAACTGGATTATTGGGTATTACATTGCGGAGTATGAACAATCCGGAAAAGATAGGGCTGATTATGGCAGGCAACTTTACAAAGCTATAGCACAAGGACTTGCCCAAAAGGGCTTAAAATCAATTAGGGAGCGGCATTTATACCTTTGTAAAGACCTTTATAAAGCTTACCCTCAGATTTTGCGGACGGTGTCCGCAAAATCGTACTTAATTGATTTCCAATACTCTCCAATTCTGCGGACAGTGTCCGCAGAATTGGAGCCCTACGACACAATTCTAGCAGAAATGAACCAGTTGCTTACCAACCTCAGTTTCTCTCACTTTATAGAGCTTTTAAAGGCCGATTCAGCTACAAAACGCAGATTTTACGAACTACAGGCAATAAATAACAATTGGGGTGTGAGGGATCTAAAAAGAGCAATAGAAAGTCTGTTGTATGAGAGAACCGGTCTGAGTACTGATAAGAAAGCTGTAATCGCAAAACATATCTCCGAAAATAAGCTTAAACCGGAGGATGTATTTCGCAATACCTATTTGTTAGAATTTTTGGGGCTGGAGGAAAAGGTGGCATATAGCGAATCTGATTTGGAAAAAGGTATTATTACCAACCTGCAAAATTTTCTTATTGAAATGGGGCGGGGTTTTTGTTTCGAAGCCAGGCAAAAGCGAATAACGTTTGATAATAAACATTACCGGATCGACCTTGTATTTTATCACAGAATTTTAAAATGTAGTTGTCTCCTGGACATAAAAATTGGCGAATTTGATCATTCAGATTCCGGTCAGATGAATGTGTATCTTAATTATTATAAAGAAAACGAAACCCATCCTGGTGATAATGATCCCATTGGTATTATTTTATGTTCAGGTAAAAATGAAGCATTAGTAAAATATGCCACAATGGGCTTGCCCCAACAGGTATTTGTTTCAAAGTATTTAATCAATTTGCCGAGTGAAAAGGAGTTGCAGAAAATCATTGAGGAGGAGAAGGAAAAAATTCAATAAGTTTAAATTAGATTTTTAAACTATTCGACAACACGTGAAAAAAAGGAAGTATGTTGGTAATTGGAAAACCGGCTTTGTACTCCGAAACTATTGCGGTTGAACTTGAAGGTAAAAATGTCTTTCACTGCTTAAGTGATTTCCTGTTTTTTCAAAGAGAAATATGAGTTTTAGGTAAATACCAGAACATTGGTAGAATACAAACTCAAGGAAGCAGACCAATTCCAGTAAAGAAATAGATATTCAATTAAAGACTTTGTAACCGAAAACTAACCGTCTCATTAGAAACTAGCTGAATCACATATATCCCTTTAGCCAGGTGCCCAACTGATAGTTGAGCTGTGCCGGTAACCTGTTTCACCAATACCTTTTGGCCAAATTGATTGTAGATATTAATATTCACTGATAGTAACCATCCTGGAATTCTTTTCCCTAGGTTTTGCATTGCTGAAAAGTCGGGAATTAATGCAGTAGTAATGCTTAAAAGGAAGGTGTTTCATCAAACAAAATGTTAGTGAGCGGAATGGCGCTGAGCTTTGTGTGTCCTGGCCCGTGCCTTGCAAATGGAGTATTAGCGGGTTGTTGCGTACTCTTTACTTCTTCCTGGTTTAATATGAGCAAAATCTTCCTGCGTGGTAAAATACTCAAGCCCTAAAATTAATAATGTTGAATTGATAAAATTCACCTTTTGCATTGTTGGTAATAAATTCCAATCGCTTATTGCCCATAAGTATATACTATAATAAAAAACCGCAAGACAAACCACGCAAAAGAATTTAAATAAATGAAGCCTTGTCTTTAGTATAAAAACGGTGACAATAATTATGCATGTCCAAAATAAAGTGATCGATACATTTAGCATCAAGTCATGCAGTGGTGTTACAATTAAAAACATGCAGAGAATATTAATTACACCTCCATATTTTAGGATATTTGAAGCCCTTTTTTCCGGTATCTTTTTTGACATGTTTAAGAAAAATATTGCATAACTAAATGGAAGCAAAATCATTCCTAAGCATGCCCAAATTCTGGAAGAGTTTTCAGCGCCATTTATTGTTTTTGTTGCAAACAAGTTGCTTATAAAATTCTTTGACCAGTCAAAGCCAACAGAATTCTTGTCAAACATGGAGCCTCCCGGGTAAATTGAAGTTGCTATTATCATTAGAATAAAAGAAATGGCAACTCCTGTTAAAACTGAATATTTCTTAATCATTTGCTTAATGTGTGTTTGTTAATTTCCAATGAAATTAAACCGCCTGTGTTGGTGTTATTATTTGCCTTCGTGTATATTATAGTTGGCGAAACTTAATTTATTTTCGTTTCAATTTTTACTAGTTTAAGTTTAAAAATTTTCATTATCGGGGCATTTTTACCGGAAGACCAAAGTAAAAAGATGAGCCTCTCCCGATTTCACTTTCAACCCAAATTTTTCCCTTTTGTGCCTCGATAAATTCTTTTGAAATAGCGAGGCCTAATCCTGTCCCTTTTTCTTTTGAACCGGGCACCTGGAAATATCTCTCAAACAGCCTGGGTAAATACTCCGCTGCAATCCCGGGGCCAAAGTCCTTCACTAAAAATACAATCCTTCCTTCCTGCTCAGCAACATATAATTCTACAATGCTATCATTATAAGAGTATTTTATAGCGTTGGTGAGAAAATTATTTATTACCCAGGTCGTTTTATCCGCATCAGCTTCCACCAGTGGCAAATTATTATTTACAAGATTCTTTAGAGTTATATTCTTTTCTTTGGCTGCTGAAGTTACCGTTTGCATTGCATTTTCAATGATCTCTCCCGGATCAACCATTTGTAAACTTAATTGAATGCGGCCGGTTTCTACTTGTGCCATATTCAATAATTCACTAAGAATCTTTAGCATGTTCAAATTATCCTGTTTGAGATTAGATATTAACTCCTTTTGATCATGGGATAGTTTACTTACACGTTCATCTTCCAGTAACTTTAAACTTAAATCTGAGGACGCCAGTGGTGTTTTCAATTCATGTGATATAGTTGCAATAAAATTTGTTTTGGCTACATCCAGTTCTTTATAGGACGTTATATTTTTTAAAACAATTACCTTATTTCTCGCCTCTTCCTGTTCTACTACAATTACTTCTTTAACGAAATAGTTTTCCCGGTTATCAATTACAATTTTAAAGGGAGAGGAACTCTCATTATCAATCAAGAAACGGAAGAGCTCGTTCCTGCTTTTTAAATCATTTACGTGTAAACTTATCACGTCCTCAGCTTTTAATCCTAATAACTGCAGTGCCTGCGAATTCGCGAAAAGCACCTGTCCTGATTTATCGATTCCAATACTTGCATCCTTTAAACTATTGATCACCGCTTCCGCCCTGCTTTTTTCAAATAATAACTTATTCAGGTTGCTGCTTTCAAAATATTCAAGCCTTTCAGCCATCTCGTTAAATGCATCGGCTAATTTTCCAAATTCATCCTTATTGTCAATATGAACACGATGTTTGTAATTCTTATTGCTTATTTCTTTAATAGCGGTATTAAGGTGCATGATCGGATTGGTAACTATAGAAGGGAAATTCAATATAAAAGTAAATGCAATAATGAAAACAATCACCGCAAGCGCAATGATCAGCGTGAAAGCCTCTTCGGCTGTTTTTTCGGCCTTGTCATTTTTCCGCTGAATGGCCTGCATGTTCAAATTGAGCACAGATTGCAGTTCGGCCTGGATATGCTTTATATTTTGTTTGGAGGTATCTCCCTTCTTAAAATTGTTAAAATAAGACCTTAGTAAACTTGTCCCCTGCTTTTCTCCTGGTTCCGTTACGTTTTTTTCCTGTTGTTGCAAAGCATTTTCAAATTGCTTTATTGATCGCTCGTAATCTATTTCAACGCTATCTAATTGTTGCTGCATGGTATGCCCGTATAATAAACTTTCGTAATTATCATGCAAAATGTTTTTCGCTTCTGCTTTCATTTGGGCCATATAATAAATACTCACTCCGCCTGTTATTACCAATAGCATAAAGAGGAATAAAGTACCTAACCAGATCTTATTTTTAACATTTAGCCTCATCTTATGAAAAGATTACAATATCTATATTATTTTTTGAAAGTATTTTTAATAGCTGGTTAAAGACGCTTGTCTTTAAAATGATTTGCCAGAGGTTTAAATGCGGCTTGCCTATACATATGGTTGTTATTTCTTTTTCATTAACTGTTTCCATTATTATTGAAGCAATATTTTCGCCTTTCCGCTGAATTACTTCGGCGCCCAGTTCTGTTGCATTCTTGAAGTTATTGATTAAGTGCCGTTGCGCCGCCAAAGGAATTTTACCCGCTGATTCTTTTGGCAGTTGCACATATAATACATACCATTTACTATTGTAATAAGAGGCAAGCCTGGCAGTTTTACGGATAATTCTTTGTGCGATTTCCTGGTTAGTGGAAACACATGCTAAAAAATGTTCGTGGCGAAAGGGTGTCTGCCTGGCGGTGATCTGGTGATCCACTTTTCGTTCCACCTGCCCTGCTACTTCTTTTAACGCAAGTTCACGAAGTTGTAGTATTTTGTCGGACTGAAAGAAGTTTTGTAGTGCCTGTTGCACTTTAGTATGATCATAGATCTTACCCGCCTTTAACCTGGATATTAATTCATCCGCGGTTAGATCAATGTTCACCACTTCATCGGCAATCTGCAACATCCTGTCCGGTATGCGCTCCCTTACCTCCACACCTGTAATTTCTTTTACATCTTCATTGATGCTCTCAATATGCTGGATATTTACTGCCGATATCACGTCTATCCCCGCCTCCAATACATCCAATACATCTTGCCAGCGCTTTTCATTCTTACTGCCCGGAATATTTGTGTGCGCCAATTCATCGATAATGACTACCCGGGGATGAAGCAGAAAAATAGCCTGCACATCCAGTTCTTCTAATCTTTTGCCTTTATAAAATACATCTCTTCGGGGAATAACCGGGAGCCCGTCTACCAACGCCTGTGTTTCCATTCTGCCATGCGTTTCTACATATGCAATTTTAATATTTACCCCGATCTCCAATAAGGCATGTGCTTCCTGGAGCATACGATAGGTTTTGCCTACACCTGCACTCATTCCCAAATATATTTTTAGCTTACCTGCTTCAGGTTTTTTAAAATGCTGAAGCCAATCTTCCGGGTTATGATTGTTTTCATTATTCATCATATAGAACACCTTATAATTGTAATGCGACTATTTTTCTCTTAAGGTTCGGAACGTAAAGCATAGCCAGGAGGCGAGGTTTAAGTCAAACCGGTATCCGGGAAAAGCTGAACCCGGCTATTACCAGCGCCATTGGTAAAATCATCCTCCTCTTCATTTAAATTCGTTTTTTTGATTACTTTAATTGATCTAATTCAATATTCAGTTTTAAAATATTCACTTTCTCCGGCCCAAACAGACCAAGCAGTGGCTTTTGAACTTGTTGGACAACCAAAGCTTTTACTTTTTCTGATGAAATATTTCTTGCTTTTGCAATTCTTGCAACCTGCACATAAGCTCCATGCGGAGAAACATTAGGATCTAAACCGCTTCCTGACGCTGTTACCAGTTCAGCCGGTATGTCTTCTTTTTTTACAGATGGGTTATGCACCAAAAAAGTATCTATCCTATCCTGAACCTGTTTTAAATACTCAGCGTTGGTTGGCCCCATGTTAGAACCGGCAGAACCGGCAGCATTGTAATCGACAGCCGAAGGGCGGGTCCAAAAGTATTTATCGGCTGTAAACTTCTGGCCGATATTAGCATAGCCCACTACTTTGCCATTTACTTTTAAGGTTTCTCCCTTGCCGCCACCTGGCGCTAATTTTGATACTGCGGCAATAAATAAAGGGTACAATACAGAACATATAATGATTAGTACAAGGGTAAGTTTTAAGGAAGGCAACAAATATTTTTTCATTTTTTAAGTTTTTAATTTTTGATATTACCAATTTTTACATGAACAACGCAAGCAACATATCAATCAATTTAATACCGATAAATGGTGCGATGAGTCCGCCTAACCCATAGATCAACAGGTTTCTTCTCAATAGTGCACTTGCCCCGATGGGTTTATAAGCCACACCCTTCAATGCCAGCGGAATAAGAAAAGGGATAATGATCGCGTTAAAAATCACTGCAGATAATATGGCACTTTCTGCACTTTTCAGGTACATGATATTTAGCGATTGTAAACCAGGAATCGACACGATGAACAAGGCAGGCACGATAGCAAAATATTTTGCTACGTCGTTGGCAATAGAAAATGTCGTAAGTGTGCCTCTTGTCATTAGTAACTGTTTGCCTATCTCAACAATCTCGATCAGCTTGGTTGGATCGTTATCCAGGTCAACCATATTACCTGCCTCTTTTGCTGCAGCTGTACCACTGTTCATTGCCACCCCTACATCAGCCTGCGCCAGTGCAGGTGCATCATTGGTGCCGTCACCCATCATTGCTACCAGTTTGCCACCCTGCTGTTCCTTCTGTATATAGTTCATTTTATCTTCCGGCTTTGCTTCTGCAATAAAATCATCCACACCTGCTTTTTCTGCAATGAACTTTGCAGTCAGCGGGTTGTCACCGGTAACCATTACCGTCTTCACACCCATTTTTCTCAGGCGCTCAAAACGTTCTTGTATACCGGGCTTTATAATATCCTGTAATTCAACTACACCAAGCGCTATGTTGTTGCGGCTAACTACCAATGGTGTGCCTCCATTCGAAGCAATAATTTTTACTCTTTCTTCTGTTTCAGTTGGAAAAGGATTGCCCGCTTTGACGACCAGGTTACGAATAGAATCAAATGCACCTTTACGCACTTTCGTTCCATCAATCATATCCATGCCGCTGCTTCTTGTTTCAGCCGTAAATTTTATAAATTTCGAATTATGGGCATTGAAAGAAGCCGGGTTTAATTTACCCAATTCTACAATGGATTTTCCTTCCGGCGTTTCATCTGCAAGCGAAGACAGAACGGAGGTTTCAATAAACAATTTTTCATCTACGCCATTTGCAGGGTAAAAATTGGTGGCCTTCCTGTTGCCGATGGTGATGGTGCCTGTCTTATCTAATAATAGCACATCGAGATCGCCTGCTGTTTCTACAGCTTTACCGCTTTTCGTAATTACGTTGGCCCGTAAGGCCCTGTCCATACCGGCAATGCCAATGGCGCTTAGTAAGCCGCCGATTGTTGTTGGTATTAAACATACATACAATGATACGAATGCAGCAATAGTGATGGGTGTATTGGCATAGTCAGCAAAAGGTTTTAAAGTAACGCAAACGATCAGAAATATGATGGTGAAACTTGCCAACAAAATGGTGAGCGCAATTTCATTGGGTGTCTTTTGACGGGATGCACCTTCCACCAATGCTATCATCTTATCTAAAAAGCTCTCACCGGGGGAAGTAGTTACTTTAACAACAATTTTATCGGAAAGAACCCTGGTGCCGCCAGTCACCGATGATTTATCACCACCAGCCTCACGTATCACAGGCGCACTTTCACCAGTGATTGCACTTTCGTCAATGGTAGCAATTCCTTTAATGATCTCTCCATCCATCGGAATGGTATCACCGGCTTCGCAAATAAAATGATCACCCTTTTCCAATTGTGCTGAGGGAACTATTTTTACTTCATCCACATACATTTCTCCAATGGGAAATATCTTTTTTGCCGGCGTATCCTGTCTTGTTTTGCGAAGGCTATCGGCCTGCGCTTTACCCCTGGCTTCAGCAATCGCTTCTGCAAAATTGGCAAATAATACAGTGATAAGTAATATGAGGAATATAGCGAGGTTGTAGGCAAAGCTACCCTGGGCTTTTTCGCCGGCGAATATCCAGATACACATACCAAGCATGATCGCTGTGCCTATTTCCACGGTAAACATTACTGGGTTGCGCAGCATGATGCGCGGGTTAAGTTTTACAAATGATTGCCTGAGCGCTTCTTTTACAAGTGATGGCTCGAACAGCTTAGTTGAATGATTCTTTGACATAATTTTATAGTTTCTTTTGGTCATATTTACTACGCGGTAAGCCTTACGACTTAAGTTTATTAATCAGTGTGGTTTAGGCTGGTTTTATTTTGTATTTATACATTAGTGGATACTGAAGTATTCCGCAATAGGTCCCAGCACCAATGGAGGAAAGTAAGACAATGCAGTAATGATAATGATCACTGCAAAAGTCATCATACCAAATGTGAGAGAGTCTACTTTTAAGGTCCCTGCAGATTCAGGAACATATTTTTTATTGGCCATCAATCCTATAATGGCTACTGGCCCGATGATAGGAAGGAACCTCCCGAATATCATTGCAAACCCAGTAGAAACGTTCCAGAAAATATTGTTATCTCCAAGGCCCTCGAAGCCGCTTCCATTGTTGGCATTGCCGGAGGTGAATTCATACAATATTTCAGAAAAGCCATGATAACCAGGATTATTCAGCCAGGCATTTGGCTTTACAGCCCAGTCTGCATTACCATGGTTGACAAAATAATAAGTGGCCAAAGCTGCTCCACCTTTTACGATAAAGGCAGATAATAAAGTTACCAGTGCAGCAATCTTCACTTCCCTTGCTTCTACTTTATGCCCCATAAATTCCGGTGTTCGGCCAACCATCAGCCCGGATATAAATACCGCGATAATGATATAGATGAAATAATTCAGGAAACCAACTCCGCAACCTCCATAGAAG
Source organism: Ferruginibacter sp. (assembly GCA_025963635.1). Classification (GTDB taxonomy): domain Bacteria; phylum Bacteroidota; class Bacteroidia; order Chitinophagales; family Chitinophagaceae; genus Ferruginibacter. The sequence continues at coordinate 42,013 of JAOQAK010000024.1, read as the reverse complement.
CCATTTACTAACATGCCGAGCATCTGCATCAGGCCGGATACCGGCATCGAACTATCATGCATGGAATTTACCGACCCTGTGGAAATAACCGTTGTGAGGATGCTCCAGTAACCCGATGCGGCGGGGCCAAATCTTACTTCTTTACCTTCCATGGCCCCCGTTGCCTGGGCAATTCCCATTTTTGCAATTTCCGGGTTGCCATGGATTTCACTAATGACGGTTGGTATCAAAAGGCAAAGGATGCCCATCGTCATCACACCGAAAATAACATAGGCAAATTTTTTGCGCTTAATATAAAAACCCAAAGCAAAAAGCATCGCCATCGGTATCAACACCTGCCCGATCACTTCCAGCATATTGGTAAAATAATTCGGATTTTCAAGGGGGTGCGCCGAGTTGGCTCCGAACCAGCCGCCGCCATTTGTACCCAGGTGCTTTATTGCGATCATACCCGCAGCAGGACCTCGGGATACCTGTACTGTATCGCCCTGCATTGTTACAATCGTGTCTTTTCCATCATAGCTTGCAGGTGAACCATTGAATGCCAGCAATATGGCTACAACGATACAAAGCGGTAATAATATCCGGGTAATCGTTTTTGTGAAAATGCTCCAAAAGTTGCCGAGATTGTTCGTAGTTTTTTCCTTAAGTCCATTAAACAACGCTACTAAACAAGCAATGCCAGTGGCGGCACTTACAAACTGCAAGAAAGTAATGACAAATAGTTGTGTAAGATAGGTTGCGCCACTCTCCCCGGAATAGTGCTGGAGATCACAGTTGACCACAAAACTGATTGCGGTATTGAAACTCAGATCAGCAGTCATGTTGGGGTTACCATCCGGGTTTAATGGTAAATGAGCCTGGTAAAGAAACATGAAGAAAGCATACACCAGCCATAACATATTAATGGTTAGCATAGCTTTTAAAAATTGTTTCCAGCTCATTTCCTGGGCAGGATTGATGCCGCATATACGGTAGATCAAATGCTCTACTGGTTTCATAAAATCCAGAAATGTCTTTTCCCCACTGAATACTTTTGCAATATATTTCCCTAATGGAAAAGCCAGTAATACCGTAATGATAAACGTAACGATGATGCCTGTTAATTCTGTGTTCATATTTCTTCTTTAAAAGATTAAAATTTTTCTGGTTTCAATAAAACGTACACGAGGTAAATAAATACCACGATGGAAAGGCAAAAGAGGATTACAAACATATCTTGGGGTTTTATTTTTGATTAGACGAATGGATGGACAGGATTAGATATTTTCAAAAAAATCAATTGATTTAAAAAAGAGTGCGAAACACAAAAGGCCGGCGAGTAGTAACAAAATGGTCATCATATATTTTTATTTTAAAAGCATTTTAAATTCTATAAATATTTTTCAGTATCGTAAAACATTTTTTTACAATCCGCAGATCTTGTTGCAATACTTACGCCTGGTATAGTCACTCAAACATTGATTGCCTTTAAATCTGGGTGCAGGCGAAATGGATTTAATTTCATTTTATATTTCCGGTAGTTTCATCCACCAGGCAGGGTGCTACTTCATATTGATTGATCATATTATTGTTTTGAGAACTCACCGGTTGCCAAAGGTGTGCCTAACCCGTGAATGGCGAAGGGGGAATGGTGAAATGCTGTATGGTAAAGGCATACAGCGATATAATATCCCTTAATGAGAAAACTTACAAATAAAAAACCCTTTCAAAATGAAAGGGCGATTATCAAAATGAGAGGGTTTGAGCGTTAGCCTAATTGATATTCCTGAATTTTTCTGTATAAAGTAGCCAGCCCGATATTGAGGAGCCGGGCAGTTTCTGTTTTGTTCCCGTGGGTATAATGAAGCACTTTTGCAATATGCACTTTCTCAGCAGTTGCAAGATCAAAAGTTGTTAAAGAAGAACCTGGTTGAAAATTATTCACCTGGAATTCCAACGGAAGATTCCGGATAGTAAGTTCATCGCCTTCAGCAAGTATAACGGCCCGTTCAATTATATTCTTTAATTCACGGATATTCCCTTTCCAATCATGTTTTTTTAAATGTTCAATAAATTCTTTGTTCATTGCCCTTATATTGATATTTGTTTTTTGGGCAAATATCTTGAGAAAAAATTCTGCCAAAACAGTAATATCATTGATTCTTTCCCTTAGCGGGGGCAAAGAAATCGTGAATACATTCAGCCGGTAAAAAAGATCTTCCCTGAATTTACCTTCAGCTACATCCTGCTCTAAGTTCCTGTTTGTGGCTGCAATAATACGAACGGATACTTTGGTTGTTTTTGTGTCTCCTACTTTGATAAATTCATTTGTTTCTAATACCCGAAGCATCTTTGACTGGAGATCCATAGGCATTTCACCTATTTCGTCTAAAAATAATGTGCCATTATTGGCTTCTTCAATTAATCCTTTTTTATCCTTTATCGCACCCGTAAAAGCTCCGGCTTTATGACCAAATAATTCACTTTCCAGTAATTCTTTTGTAAAAGCACTACAATTCAGTGCCATAAATGACTGTGCTGCCCTTTTACTGGTAGTGTGAATCGCCTGGGCAAAGACTTCTTTTCCGGTACCTGTTTCACCTAACAGTAAAACGGACGCATCAGTTGGGGCAACCTTCCGGGCAAGCGCAATTGATGCTTGTATAGAAACGGATTTTCCGATGATGCTCTCGAAACTATATTTTTTGCCGACCTGCTGCTGCAATTGCAAAACGCGTTTTTGAAGGCTAACCTTTTCAAATGCTTTGCCCAGCAATGGAATTATTTTATCATTGTCGTCTCCTTTAAGAATATAATTGAATGCACCGTTCTTCATTGCCCGGATCCCATCTGGAATATTGCCGTAAGCGGTAAGTAAAATAATTTCTACAAGGGGATAAGTGGCTTTGATTCCGGGAACGAAATCAACGCCGTTTCCATCGGGCAGTTTAACATCACAAAAGATTACATCAATATCTTCCTTTTCCAATATTTTAGCGGCGGCTTTTAAACCGTCAGCCTGTAGAACGTGGTGGCCCTCCAAACCAATGATCCGTGCCAGCAAACCCCGCAGTTTAATCTCGTCATCTATTATCAATATTTTTCCATGCATTCTTGAAAGTTAAGTTAGTAAATTTTAAATCAAGCCAATGATAACACATCATTTTACATATTGGTCAATGTCAACGATCATTTTCATCTTTACTGCTTTCATTCCCCTGAAATCGGGATGCTCAAACATGAATAGACAGGATACAAAGCACTGAAGTCTCTGCACCTTTAATTCAGAGAGTCGGTTGGATAATAGAAGTGTTCATTAATTAGCTATTCGTAGCTGCCCTTGATTACACACAATTGATTATAAATTAAGGTACTATGTGCCATTGGAATAATTTGTGGGATTTTCCTAACGGAGTCATATGTGCACTAAAATAGGCGCTGAAAAATTCAGCGCCTATATCCGAAACATCTTTATTTAAATGATATCTTTCCTTCAAAGCATAATTTATACGAAAGTGCAAATATCAATAGCCCGCGTTTTGAGACATTTTTTCCGGGTCCAGTTTGATTTCTGCCAGGGGAATCGGGAAATAATAATCTTTTGCGGATATATTTGCTAAAGGCGAATTATTATAATCAACCTGGCTTTTGGCTTTGAAATAAGCAACTAAGTCGGAGGCATTAAAAAAGCGGGTAAGGTCATGCCAACGATGATGCTCAAATGCCAGTTCCACTCTTCTTTCATGTAATATTGCCATTTTAAGCGTCGGATATTTGGCCAGGTAGATTGCATTGTTTTGCATTTCGGTATAACCCGGCAAACCAGCCCTGGTACGTACCATATCAAGATATTTTATTGCATTTGCATTGTCACCCAGGTACATAAACACTTCTGCGAGGTTTAATATGATATCAGCATAGCGGATAATTATAAAATCATTGCCCCCATAGCCAAGCTTTCCGGCACCAGCACTAACGTCCCTGAATTTTGTAATAAAATAATCCTGTATCGACACATTCGCCGCAAATTTAAAAGAGAAGGCAGCGCGGGGATCACCTGTTTCAAATTCTTTACGGAGGTCCGCTGATAAGGTGCCACCGGCTCCGGTAGCAATAAACTGCGAGTTGATCGTTTCTCCTTTCGACTGGTTATTTCGTGCCAGCGAAGAACTTAATGCTGCATCCCCCTGCAAATAGGCTATCTGCCAGATGATTTCAGGATTGGTGGTTTTTTTAGCTACATCAAAAACATCCGCATAGGGGATATCTGACAAATTATTAAATGTCTTCTGGTTGAAACATGCCAATAAATAAGTTTTGGCATTATTGAAATTTGCCGCAGCATTTGGTGCATCTACACCAGTTGTAGCCATCGTAAGATATGCCTGCCCCAGCAAGGCATTCACCGCCTGCAAAGACACTTTTCCTTTGTTGGCAGCAGTTTGTATAACCGATAAATTACCGGCGAGGGCATCTTTCGAATCAGCAATGATCTGCGCATATATTTTTTCTCTCTTTTCCCGGACGGTGAGCGCCTTTGCCTGCTCCGGCGTTTTTATATATTCGGCTACAAGAGGCACTTCCCCAAATTCCCTTACGAGATTAAAATACATCAGGGCCCTTATAAATTTCATTTCAGCTTTGTACTGGATTTTGGTATCAGGAATGGCAAATTTGATTGAATCAATGACGGATAAAACAAGATTGGCTCTTGATATCGGGGTATACAAAGCTACCCAGTGACTATATAAATAAGTATTACTCGGCGACAAGGCAAACGCGGTAAACTGGAATGGTTCTCCATTGTTAGATTGGTTGTCGGTGGTATTAACATCATCCGAACGGTCATCTGTCCAGATTTGTGCACCTTCCCCGATACAGTTTGAACTGCGCAATGCCTGGTAGGTTCCATACACGGCAAGCGCCACATCGTTTTCCGTTTGAAAATTTTGATCAACTGACACTGCATTGGGTGCTTGCTGCTCCAGGAAATCTTTTTTACATGCACTGAATAATACCAGGCCCAGAAATGCTGCTGCTATACTTAATTTATTTTTCATTGTTGTCTTTTTAAGAATAATGAGGAGTTGATTAAAATACCATTTTTACACCTGCACTGAATGCCCGTGCCAGCGGATACTTTCCGTAGTCAACTCCCGGTGTGAGATTGCTTCCATTATTGTAATCTACTTCGGGATTATAACCGAGGTATTTCGTAACAGTGAAAGCATTGTCAATACTCGCATATACCCTGAGGCTGCTCAATCCAAGTTTCTTAATTGCATTGCTCCCGGATGCATTGTAACCAACGGTCATATTGGTGCACCTGAAAAATGAGCCATCCTGCAGGTAGTAGTCAGACAAGCGGCTGCTATTGCTTTGAGTACCGCCTCTTGAAGCACGATAATCATGACCATTGCCAGGTGCTGCTTCGTTGCGATAGCGTTGTGTTAATAACTGGTAGTTGTTACCGGAACCTTCCATATTCCTGATATAATAGTCCTGTCCGTCCAGCACATCATTTCCACACGACCCGTTGAAAGAAGCACTGAGGTCAATCATTTTATAACTCACCGAAACATTGAAGCCATACGTGAACTTAGGATACGGAGTACCTATTACCCCTTTATCTGCTTCATTCACTATTCCATCTCCACTCATGTCTTTGAAATACAGGTCGCCGGGCTGCAAGGGAGTACTGGAATATCCAATGGAACGTGCCGGACCTTTAAGCACATAACCTTTGGGAAATGATTTATTGTTTGCAGCATAAACTGCATCATCTGCAGCAATATTGGCCATATCAGTTTGCTTTACCATGCCTGCCACCTTCAATCCGTAGAACATTCCGATTGGCTGGCCTTCACGGGTAACATGGGTTGTGTACGACCGTTCTGCGCCTGCCCTGTAAACTTCACTGGCTCCATCCAAGCTCTTTACTTCGTTTTTGTTGGCAGTAATGTTTGCACTTACATTCAAAGAAAAATCCTTTTTCCTGATCAGTTTTGCATCTACCTGCAAATCAAAACCGGTGTTTCTTATGTCAGAATTTTTAAGGTTGGTAAGCACCGTAGTGGAACCGGAAGAAGCGGTTACATTTTTATCATATAAAAGATTGAAGGATCTACCTACATAAAAATTTCCAATCACACTAATCCTTCCATTCAACAAGGTGATATCCGTTCCAACATTATACTGTGAAGTGGATTCCCAACCCAGTTTATCATCAGCTAGTTTCCCTGCTGCTGTAGTAGAATAAATTGTATTCCCTAATACGGTTCCACCGGGAGAAGAAATCAATTGTACATATTGGTAATTGCCAATATTATTATTTCCACTCAGCCCCCAGCTTGCCCGAAGTTTAATTGCAGAACCTTTGCCTAGCCAGTTATGATAGAATGATTCGTCCGATAGGTTCCATCCTGCAGAAACCGAGGGGAAAGTTCCGTAGCGGTTATTGGGTCCAAATCTTGAAGAACCGTCAGCGCGTATAGAGCCTGCAAGAAAGTAACGGTTGTTAAAAGAATACAATACCCTTGCCAGGTAAGAAACCAGTGTGGTAGTGGATTTTCCTGTATTGCCATTTAATAAAAAACTCCCGGCAGCAGCTCCCTGGGCGGTAATTTCAGGAACAATATCATTGCTGAAATTTTTAGCTACCACGCTCACAATATCACTGGTAGTTTCCTGTGAAGTATACCCTGCAATGGCATTGATCCGGTGTTTATTAAATTCCTTATTATAATTAAGGGTGAACTCTGCCAGCTTATCAAGATTTAAAATGGTTTGGGCCGAAGCTGTAGCGGCTGCTACGGCTGCGGGCGAACCCGGAGGATTTACCCCACTGCTTAAATTGGTAGGATAATAATACTCGTATTTTTCATTGTAGGTCTGAAGGCCAAGGTTCACTCTCGCAGATAGATCAGTAAGTAACTGGTAGGTGGCGCTTCCATTATAAGTGCCTCTTGCTCCTTTGCGGGTTATTTTAACACGCTCGGCAAGTGCAACAGGGTTTTCAATGGTTTGAAAACTGTATGCAAATCCGTCTGTTTGCTCAGAAGCCTTTCCAAGCTGCAAGGTTCCATCAGTATTATAAACCGAAAAAATGGGCATCATCACAAGTCCGCCTAAAATGGGGCCCTGGTTAAACCGGCCTTCCTGCACTTCCCGGTTATTGTTATCGGTATAGGCAACATTGGCACTTACCTTTAGTTTTTTACTTATCTCGCCATCTACATTTGCCCTGAAATTAGTTCGCTTTTGAAATGTAGCGGTAAGGATGCCCGGCTGGTCCTGGTAGCCACCACTCACTGCATACCTAACACCCTCTTTGCCGCCGGAAAAGGAAAGGTTATGCCTTTGTACAAAAGCATTTTTATACAATGCCTCCTGCCAATCGGTATTATACTGCGGTGTTATAAGCTTTTGGGTAGGAAAATCGTAGATGGATTTCAGGATATTACTGGAAGCACCGCCTCCCTTGGCGGTACGGGTAGCGTTGTCATCTGAATAAAAAGCATCATTCCATGCTACCCCGTTTGCTACCAGTACGTCGTGGTAATTATTATTGCGTCCGTCAATAAATAACTGCGCAAATTCAGATGAGTTCATCATCTTTACTTTGTGGGCAAGCTGGTTAATGCCTGCCTGGTAGTCATACTCAAATTTGCCCTTACCCAGCTTACCATGTTTTGTAGTGATCAACACTACTCCGCCTGAGGCTCTTGAACCGTAAATAGCTGCAGAGGCCGCATCCTTCAATATTTCAATGGATTCAATATCTTCGGGATTTACAAAAATATCATTGCCAGCCGTCGCGGGGTTGTAGCCCCCGGTGCCCGTTCCACCATTGCCGGGGCCCGAACTAACATTGCCGCCTACCGCATATCCATCGATAACATATAAAGGTTCCGAACTCGCATTGATAGAACCAATTCCACGAACCCTGATCTTTGTACCGGAATAGGGAGCACCACTTACCTGCGATACCTGCACCCCTGCCACCTTGCCAACAAGTGCCTGGCTGATGGTAGGCGAGGAAAGATTGAGTTCGCTGGATTTCACACTGGATATAGCGCCGGTAAGGTCACTCTTGCGCAACCTTTGATAGCCAATGGAAACTACTTCATCCATTAACTGAATGTCTTCTTTCAACACGATTCTCAAAGCAGTTGCTTTCTTCACAGGTACTTCCTGGTTTTGAAAACCCTTTGAAGAAAACACCAGTACAGCCCCTTCATTTACTTCAATGGTAAACTGTCCCCGGGCATCGGTGATTATGCCCCTCCCCTTCTTTTTCACATTGATACTTACGCCCTCCAATGGATTTCCTTTTTGGTCACTCACAGTTCCGGCTACAGTCAGTACAGGTGTCGATTCCCCATTATTTTTGCCAGCCTGAGCATTTGCCCCGGCTAATAAAAATAAAGCGATACAAAAAACGAACAACCGCTTTATTAAGGTGTCAACATTTTCTTTTGGTAAATTTCTTATTTGCATTGTTTATGATTTTTATGATTTTATAGCCATTTATTAATCCTGCACGGAGATCATTGTTGCATTGTTACGGCGGGATGAGCTTACCGCTATTCCCCTGGTATAATCCTTTAAAAATGTAAAGCCCTCCAGTTCATTCTCCGGCGACAGGTCCACTACTTTTATTACAGATTGTTTACCATCCCTGATAGATTTATCGAGGTCTAAAAATGCAAAGCGCCATTTTCTTCCTTCCACCTGGTTTTGAATCAATACCAATATACCCTTGTCTGCCATCCAATGAAGGTTTTGTACCCATGGATCGCAGGTGAATTTTTTAAATACCACTCCTTTTTCAGAAGTTCTTTTAACCTTTTTCAAAAGGGCCGGGTCGTACAATCTCACTTCGTTTGCCTTGCCACCGTAGTCTGCTGTGGCCACAAACCATTTGTTGCCGTACTGCACATATTCAGGCCTTGTTCCCTGTATGCATGCATCATCTTCGATGGTATTGATAAGATTGCCATCAAGGCTTCCGGTGCGTTGCAGCCCCTGCCAGTTCACGCAATAAATCATTGCTTTCCAGAGCGTACCTTCTTTATTTAGCCGGATACTGTTACCGATAAATACGGGATCTTTTTCATGATATGCGATACCAGTGGGATGATTAATCACATCTGTATCATGCAGGGTAAGTTTCATTTCATGGCCCAGGTATACCAGGCTGTCAGCGTCCTCCCGGTATTCTCTAATAACACCAGTTTCGCGGTCACCATATAAAAAAAGTTTTCCCTGTTGGTACGAAATTCCCTGGCAGGCGCCAAGAGAATCTATCGTAAAAGATCGTTCGATCTTCATATCAACAATAGCGTTAAATGATAAAGTGACAATTGCAAGTGCCAGTGTTGTTGAGAATAAAATAATTTTCATAATTTTTGTAGGAGGTTTAGGGGTCCATTGGTTCTGCAGGATTGATCTGCAGCGCTTCAACCAGCGGATAAAATTCAATTTCTGTCTCGCTTAAACGATTGCCATTTTTATAGGGGGCTTCGTTTAATTCCTTGATGCATCTTTCAATTAAGGTTGCTCCGATCATGGTACTTTGCCCACGTGTGGTGCAGGTGATACCTGGTTTATCAAAGGGAATTCCATAGCGATATATTAACCGGGCCGTATTGCGCATGTTTGTAGTGGTGTGGCGGGCATGCGGGTCGATGATTATAGCATTCCCAGGAATATGCAACTTTTCTATGAGAAATTTTTTCATCTCAGTTGCTTCGCAATATTTTGTTTTATAGGGATGCACTTTCCCACCAGAGGCAACAATAAAGGGTGCAATACCATTTGCGTATTGGAGCGCTGCAAGCCTGCATCTTAGCATGCCTTCTGCGCTTAGCGCCACATCCGACTTTTCAGGCCCTGCACCCGGAACAAGAATCACAGAGTATTTGAAATTGGCCCATCTGACAGTCTTTATACGGTCAAAAGCCGCTTTATTTTCTCCTTCTGCCATCGGCTCAAAGTCCCCAGCCTGTTCTCTTTCATTCATTTCTAAAAAGTGAAGCGCCGCGTTGAGAGATGGACTGAAGAAATTGAGATTTGATTTGTTCTCAAGCGCAACGAGGGCACTCGTGTTATACAATAGACTTACATAGCTGAGGAGGTAAGCATTGTTATTGCCGCCATCCCGGGTGTTGAAGCTGATAGAATCAATGAGTGGATAATTAGGCTTTTTCCCTCCTGCATATACGTCCAATCCAAAATTGATTCCACGCGCATCCTGTTCCCATGCTTTTACCAACATATCCTTAGGGGGCAATTGCTGGAATAAGACATACGCACCAGAAGGAATTAAATGATTAAGAACCATTTTTCCCAGGACATTCCCAGGTCGGTACAGTTCAGATAACCGGTCGCTGACAAGTTTTATTTCTTCTTCATTAAACTTCATCCTGCTGATATAACATTCACCATCCTTGCCGCAATTTTTTAAGGATGCAACCAGTGAATCAACTTTTGTTTTGGCGATGCCTGACAGCACTTTGTCATGTTCCAATAAATTATTTACCTCCGAAATCTCCTGGAATAATGTAAGCAGGTAATAATTTTTTGATTGAACGAAATCTTTCCCCCCTATTAATTTATAGTGAGGGTCTGGAGATTTTATTTGTGTATACGCCGCAGTATAAAATAGAAATAGTAGAACTGGCGAGAAAAATAATTTACCTATAATACTTTTAAATGAAGTCATTAATGTCAGTTTGGAACGGCAAAAATAAGAGCAGGCAAAAGACTGCAACAACGTTTAATAACTGATAATAATTTGTTGGTAATTATATGCTTATTTGATAACGATTGGGTAACCATTTGTTGATAGTCCAGCCAATTGCGATACTATACCTGGGAACACCAACAATCAATCATCCTTATCTTTTGATGTTACCTTTACAAACGCACTTCTCCTGGGAACGGGTACGATAGCTGATTCTCCCTTAATCCCTTTCCACAGTATTTCTGTAAATATTTTATCATCAATTTTATCGGCATTAGAAAAGTCAAGCAAGGCTGATTTCTTTGCAGTCTCGGTAGATTTTTTATTTATATCATCCAGGTTGATATTACAAGGCGCTGCTGTATATGCTTTATAATCGGGCCCTGCAGTAAAACTGCGCCACATGGGCCGGGCTGCCGCATCATATTGCGTCATTGGTGGTAGCCCCAATATCAATTCCATTGTTCTAAGCATTCCGGAGGTGGAGTAAAAAGAATGATCCACAAATCTTCTTTTTGTATACGGACTTATGACCAGTGCATTTGAGCGATGTGCATCTACATGGTCGGGGCCGTTTTGTGCATCATCTTCGAGTATAAAAACGGCGCTCTCCTTCCAGATTACACTTTTACTCAAGTGTTCAATTAACAAACCGACGGCAAGGTCATTGTCTGCAACACAGGCAAAAGGAGTAGGTCTACCTACCGCTAGCCCCTGGGTATGATCGCCACCTAACCGGATAGAGTTAAATCGTGGTACGCTGTTGATCGCAAGCAGCGAATCAAAGTCTTTTTTCCATTTTTGAAACCTGGTAGTATCCCGGACATTGTTTAAATAAAACGTGGGGAAATAGCTGCATTCGTGACCGATCAATGAAGGAATATTTCCCTTTTCTTTATCCTGGAAAACACCATAGGTTCTGTAACTAACATTTGATTTCTTACAAAAATCCCATAGAAAACCATCTTTATTATTGGCAATTTCTCTTCTGCCCATACCTTCAGTTGCGCCGCCACGTCTGCCGTAGCTGGTAGGCCATGTCTTTTCAAGATAGTCATTGGCATGCGCCCCAAGGCTCCAATTATGGCCATCAGCACTCACTTCCGCATCCACATAAAAATTATCCAATAGCACAAATTCACGGGCAAGTTTGTGTTGATTGGGTGTATATTTTTCACCAAACAAGCAAAGGGAGGTATCGCCGTTGCCTTCCGATATGTCTCCAAAAACCTGGTCGTAGGTTCGGTTCTCTTTTAAAATATAAAACACATATTTGATTGGGGATGCTTCTCCAACTTTAGATGGAATTGGGTTTCCGGCTTCTCCTTCCGTAACCAGTTCCTTCTCCTTTGTATAAGGTGTATTACGATAAACTGTTTTTGAATAAACCGCTAGTTCGGCATCGGTCGGACTGTCAATAATACTAAGCGTACCCTTCATCAGCGACCCAATGTATTGTAGTCTTTTATTACGACTTGCTTCCCCCATGTGGGTTTCAGATAATACACTGGCAGATACCGGCTGGGGCCCTTTTGGATTTGGAAAAGAGCTAAACCCTTTGCCATTGGCTACTATTATTTTATTACCAATCACCCGCACATTGGTTGGATACCAGCCAACTGGTATAAAGCCCTTAGATTTACTTGAACCCGGTTTACTCACATCAAAAACAGCAACAAAATTATTATCTGCATTTGCGATGTACAAAAGTTTTTCATTTTCGGAAAGGGCAACGCCGTTGGTAGCGGAGCCTGCGGGTGCATTGGCAAATAGGGCTGCATTTAAAAGCTCTATAGGTTTTCTTGCTTTAGTATCTATCACAGAAACACTGTTATCACCGGCGTTGGCAACAAAAAGTATTTTTCCGTTCCTGGTAAGTGCTAATTCATTGGGATTTAAAGACACCGGTATTTGGCCTACAACCTCACCGGACACAGTATTGTAGACAGCAACCTTTTTACCTCCCCATAAAGAAATAAACAACTCCTTTTTATCAGGCGATAAAATGCAGGCATAGGCTTCATGACCGAGCGGGACCTGGCGAACTATTTTTTTAGAAGTAAGATCAACAACATATAAACTGTTATTTTCTTTCGTTACTGCATACAGGATATTACGATCGTCATCGATTTCTATTCCCACCGGAGATATTTTTTCAGGCCATTTCTTACCTAATAGAATACTGTCGTTCAATATCAATTTCCCTTGTGCAATACTGTACTTAACTATACGGTTATCATTGCCACCTGATGCATACAGGTATTTTTCATCCTTGCTGAATTTTAAGCCGTAAAAAGCTGTTGGAATCTCAATGGTATGTAACACTTGCTCATGCTGTATGTCAATCAACTGGATGGTTTGAATACTTTGCCCGTTATTGGTAACAGCAATCATTTTTTTTGAACTGGCAACTGCAATGTTAAGCGGAAAGTCACCTGCTTCCAAACTTCTGCCGGCCGGTGTTAGCGACCAGCCATTGGGCAGCATAACCGTTGTTTTGGCGGAAATTTTATTCGCAAAGGGCTTCTTGCTTACACTATTCTGAGCTCCGACACTATTTATTACAACACATAGCGTCGTAAAAAAAAACAATCTTATCATACAATTAATCTATTAGAGTTAAACAAGAATTCAGTTTATTTAAACATCATCATTCGAATGAAGGTGTTTAAAGGGTTGAAATAGCATGGCGGTTATGGAAGCGCTGTTGCACTGGATAATTTCAATATCCATGGGCAGTATCATTAGATTATTTATCCCACCACACTTTTATATTGCTGTCATCCTTACCGCCCATAGCAGCAACAGCAGCAGTATAATTTGCCGGGTTAAGCGATTGCAAATAAGTTGGGTAAGGTATCCGGGAAGGAAAAATATTTTCAACAGGTATACCTGCTCCTCTTGGCAATACCGGGTAGCCGGTTCTTCTTTTCTCGAACCATGCCTGGTAATCCACGAAGAAATAGGCATAATATTTTTGCAGCATTATTTGTTCCAACCGGGCATCAGCACTCGCAGTAGCATCGTAAATAACGCCTGGCTGGGCTAAATAACCCGCCTGCATAGTAGCGCCCCATTGTGTGATGGATGCGGCTATACCATTATCATAATGCGCTTTAGGTGTTTTGCCTGTAGTAAAGCCCTTTAAAGCAAGTTCGGCTTTTATAAATTCAGCTTCAGCATAAGTCAACATTACACCCAGGTAAGAAGAAGTTTTAAGTGCATCCGTATAACTTGAATTTTTACCAACCACGTATTCTGTGCTCGTTGGATAGCCACTTTCAATCCCCTGAAAAACACTTGCACCAGCCGCCGTAACAGGCAACGCCCAAACTGCCCTGCGTGGATCATTGGCTGTGTTCATTTTGTCAAGAAAGAACTTAGTATAATAAGTTCCATCCCGCCAGTCTAATTGCCTTGCTGTAAAATAAGGATTAAAATAAGGATACACATTTGGATACCTGAAAATGCAGTCATCTGCATTACTGGCAAATACCGGAAATTTTACCGCATCCGATAAAATAGCAGTGATCTGTGCATTTACATCTATTTCACCTTGTCTTTTTGTTAACCTTAATAGAAGTCTTAGGCGAAGTGTATTGCTGAATTTTTTCCAGCGCTGAATCCCGATATTTTTACCTCCTGTCAGCGCATTGGAAGGATACACATTATCGCCTGCATAGATCAACGCTTTAGTGTCGTCAAACAGGTCATTGGCAGTAGCAAGGTCTTTTAAGATTTGAGTATAAATATCCTTTTGGCTATCAAATTTTGGTTGAAAATTTCCTTCAGTAGCTTTGATTGCTTCGGAATAAGGCACATCACCATACAGGTCAGTCAATATCGAATACGCCCAACATTTATACACCAGTGCAATTGCTTTATAATTTTTTTCGCCGAGTTTATCCGACAGTTGAATGATGTCTTCAATATCAGTGATATTGTTATAAAAGCCTGACCAAACTCCATCTCCGGGTGTAATATAATACCTATGGACGCCATTGCTGCTACTGCTTCGCGGAGCGGTTACCTGCATTAATTCATGCGTAAAATTCCGGGCACCTCCGATACTGGTGTTAACGATACGATATTGCATTTGCCCCAGCATTACACCCGGGTTTATTTCTTTTGGCCGGTTGGGATCAGTATTAATTTCCTCAAAGTTCTTAGTACAGGATGCCAGCACACAACACAATAAGATAAGCGGCAGGTATATATTTCTAAACAATTTCATAATGATTTTTTTTGGTTCATTTAAAATTTAAAAGTGAGGTTAACACCCACATTTCTTGTGGAGGGAAACTGCATCAACTCAACCCCTGGCGTGATGGTTCCGTTGTTTAAATTGCCGCCTTCCGGATCAAACCCCGGAAACTTGGTGAAGTTGAAAAGATCCCTTCCATATATTGCCACATTGGTTTGTTTAATGCCTATTTTAGATAGCAGGTGCTCCGGCAAACTGAATTCAATCCGGGCTTCTCTTAATTTTAGATAAGTGGCATCAAATACATTCATTTCCGCATTGTTGATGGCATACACTGTTTCATAATAGCTATCCGCGGAAACTTTAACTGTGTTAGGAGTATACTTACCCGTTGCCGAATTGTAGACAACACCATCTCCTATAATACCGTCATCCCGTCCCGGTAACGTTACATTTGTTTTACCCAACGTATTAGATTTATGGTTGGTTTGTGAGAACATACTTCCTCCTTTCTGGTAATCAAAAAGAATACTCACTCTCCAATTTTTGTAAGTAAATTCATTCATCAGCCCTGCCTTCCAATCTGCAAAGGCATTTCCCCAAACCTTCGTTTTGGTATCAAGGGTTGCAGGCAACCCGGTGGAATTGTAAATAATTTCACCGTCAGGTGAGCGTTGAAACCCTCTTCCATACATATCTCCCATTCTTCCACCAACCCTTGCCTCAATGGTTACATTGCCACTATGGCTGTAGATTACCTGGCTGGTAATGCCACTGGCGAGTTCACGTACATAACTTCTGTTGATGCTCCAGTTCAGCGTAGAAGACCATTTGAAATTTTTGGTTAAGAGTGGTGTACCTTTTAGCTGCAGTTCAACACCCTTGCTTTCAATCAAACCTGCATTTATTAATGCACTGGAATATCCTGAGGTGGGATCTAAAGGAATAGCGATGATTTGATTGCGGCTTTTATTTTGGTAAACTGCTAGATCCACAGACACCCGGCTTTTAAGAAACCTGATATCCAGTCCTGATTCGTAGCTGGAAATGATTTCAGGTTTTAGTCCCGGATTGAATAAGGTGCCAGGATTGGTAAAACTGTTACCGTAAATCCTATCATAATATTTAGAGGTTTGGTAAGGCCTTGTATCGTTGCCCACCTGTGCCCAGGATAACCTGAACTTTGCAAATGAAATCTGTGCCGGTAAATTAAAAAGATCACTGAGTAAAAAACTGGTGCTAACGGATGGATAAAAGAAGGAATTGTTGCTAAAAGGCAATGTACTACTCCAGTCATTTCGGCCCGTTACATCTAAAAAAACTTTTTCCATGTACGACCACTGCGAAGTGGCATAAACACTGTTGATCGCTTTTGATGATTTTTGCGGATCAGCGACAGCCTGGTCTAAACTATTGGATATTTGATAAATGCCCGGCTGTGCAAGCCGTTCAGCATATAACCCTGCAAAATCATAAGTTTGCTTCATTATATTGGCACCTGCCGAAATACTATATTTTATTTTACTGGTAATATTATCCTTGAAAGTAAGCAAGGCATCCGTATTGACCTCGTAGTTGAAAACATTCTGTTCCCTGTAATTTCCCTGGGGAAATTTGGTCATGCTATAGGGGCGTTGCTGCGAACGAAATTCAAACGACATATCTACACCGGAACGAATCATAAATTCCATTTTCTTACTTATTTCGTAATTAGCGGAAAGTGTACCAACCACGCCATGCTTGTTCATTTTATTGATGTTCTCATAAATATCCAGGTAAGGATTATCAGGGCCAGGGTTAAATGGATTTTTTTGTTTTATTCCAACCAGCCCGGGCTGCCAGTATGGTTTAAACCAGTCGGGCCTGATATTGGGAGCGGTTCCGATAATCAGAAAGTACATCAACGTCTGGTTGTTGTACCCCGCAGAAGGAAGGTTGTTGCTTGTTTTATTGGTGTAAGTCACTTTGCCGTTGATCTTTAATTTATCAGTCACTTTTTGATTTACCGACAAAGCAGCTGTTAACCGTTCATATCCTGTATTCGGTATGATCCATGTATTCTTGAGATGAGAAACAGATAAACGCGCCGATCCTTTGTCAGTGCCTCCTTCAACGGAAACGCTGTTTGAAAAAGTTAACCCGGTTTGAAAGAAGCCTTTGATGTAGTCAGGATCTGCCACCCATGGTGTTCGGCTAGTTGCTAAGTTATCCGCAGTAGTTGGATCGTATTGAAAATAAGACTGCCCTTTAAATTTAGGGCCCCAGGCTCTACCGGCCGCAACACCTGTACTGGTATTAATGCCATCGGGGCTATCGCCATAAGAATAGTATGCACTTGTTCTGCCCTCTCCGTATTCGTACTGGTAGTCAGGCCATCGATTTACCTGGTCCATACTTATATTCGTGTTATAAGTAATGCCCAGCCCCTTATCCTTTCTGCTACCGTTTTTTGTTGTAATAATGAGGGCTCCCCCTGCGGCACGGCTTCCATACAATGCTGTGGCTCCGGGACCTTTTAAAACCGTAATGGAGGCAATATCATCCGGGTTGATATCTGATACTGCTGAACCAAAATCAACAGGGCTGTCAGTGGAAAGATGTGAGTTATATCCTGTGCCGGTAATCTTGCTACTGATCGGCACACCATCAAGTACAATCAGTGCCTGGTTATTGTCGAGATTTAATGAATTTTCTCCACGCAGGGTAATGCGGGACGAGCCCATTGGGCCTGCACCGGTACCTTGTATATTAAGCCCCGCAACTTTACCAGACAAAGAGTTTACCCAGTTGTTTGTTTTTGCATCCTTTACAGTGTTTTCAGTTACGGTTTGGGCAGCATAACCCAGTGATTTCTCCTCTCTCTTAATCCCCAACGCAGTTACTACTACCTCCTGTAATGAAGTGTTCGTTTGTTTTAGTTTAACCAACAGGGTGTTATTTTCACCCTGCTTAACCAGGTAATTTTTGATAATGCTGGTTTCGTATCCAATGAAGGACACCGAAAAATTATACAACCTACCGCTCCCTAAATTATTGAATATAAAAACACCATTCTCATCGGTCATATTTGAGTAATCCCTTTTGCCATTTAACGCAGTAACTTTTATCGTAACGCCTGGCAAAATTTCATTGCTATCATTCATAACGGTACCCTTTACAACAGCGATTTGCTGGGCGCTTAAGGCCTGGCAACAGAGGATTAAAAATACAAACGGCAATCGTTTTTTTAAAACCTTTCTTAACTGTTCGCTTAAATTTTGTTTCATAATTTAGTGTTGATTTTTGCAATAATTTGTCTGTACACTTATACTACAGTGTATTAAGTTGGTGTATAACGCGTGATTGTTATTTCTTTTGCAGGCTGCTTAAAGTGAACCCTTCCGGTAACTGATTTACCTGCAGTTCATTCATTTGGGCAATCATTTTGAGTATGGTCTGTACATCATCATACTCTTTAATAATACCCGTAAAATTCATGCCCTGCAGATCAGCATCGCTGTAGTTTATTTTAATGTGATGCAAAGTTGCTATGGAATTTATTACTTCATTCAGAGGAGTGCTGTTAAACCGCAGCTCGCTGCCTGCAATATCCCTTTGCAGTTTTCGTGAAATATTTGCAATGGTTTCATTTTTTGGAGCAGACCTCGTAACCAATACAGCCGCGGTAGGGGTATTGTAAGTAAGCAAATCACCCGGGAGCATAAAGCGATCTTTTTTCCATTTGGCCGCTGCATCGACGGATTTAACCACCACTTTTCCTGTTAGTAATTTTATAGTAATCCCCAACTTTCCTTCATCAAAAGCAGTAATTCTAAACGAAGTGCCTAAAGCTGTTGTTGATAAGTTGCCAGCGTAAACAATGAATGGTTTAAGCTTATTTTTGGCTACTTGAAAAAAGGCATCTCCATTCAATTCGATTGCTCTTATATTACTTGCAAAAGGATCAGGATATCTAAGAATAGAATTTTTAAATAGGGTAACCACAGAGCCATCCCCTAATTTGAGAACACGTGCATTTTTTCCAGTATTTCTTACAACAAGCCAGTTAAGCCCCGGCTCATTATGCCGAACAAGAACGGCCTGGTCACCTGTGGGTACACCATTTTTTCCTATATTGCTTTTTGCGGTAAACCACCATGCGCTTGCGATCAATAGTATCACGGAAGCCGCAGCCAGGATAGCTTTGAAGGGAATATGATTCATTGCAAACAAACCCACCTTTCGCTTGTTGAACAATTGTTGTCTCAGCGAAACAAGTAATATTTTTGATTGTTCAGTATCTAAATCTTCACCGGTATCAATAATATCCCATTCCGCTTTACCCATATATTTTTCAAACGCGTCTTTATTTGCAGAGAAATATTTAGTTACCAAATCCACTTCATCTGAAGAACATTCATTTAAAAAAAAACGATTGATTAGCTCTTGCGAAATTTGCATTTAAAATATTTACTCCTGAAATGAATACGTTGGTAAAAGATCCTTACCACTGCCCTTAACATTTACTTAATACAGGGCGAAATAAAAGAAGACGAAAATAGAAGTGATGGTTTTTATTTGCCGGATGGCTTTTGACATATGATCTTCTACTGTATTGATGGAAATGGATAGATGGCCAGCAATTTCTTTGTAAGACAGACCTTGTATACGGCTAAGTATAAAAACTTTTTTACGAGCAGGCGGTAAAGACCGAGTTATATTATCAAAATAATTCGTTGCTTCAAAAGTTGTATCAGGTGCTATAGTTAGCGAAAGATCGGGGAGATCGTTTAAGTTGAACGTTCTGCTTCGTTGAATGGATTTTTGTCGGATAAAATCAATGAAACAGGTACGGGCAATATTAAAAAGTTGGGTGTCAAAAGAAAAATCTTCAGAAATGGTATGCCTGAACTTCCAAAGTTTTATAAAAACAATTTGTACCAATTCAATCGACACTTCTTCAGACTTTGTTTTTTTTAAGAAATATCGGTACAGCTTTACATGGTAAAGATTGTAAGCTATTGTGAAATCTTTTTCAGTTCCGTTTTGTATTGCAGAATTTAATTCCATCTTAATGAATCGCAGTTAATTCAGTATCTTAATTTCCTGCAAATTGCATTACGTGTATTACGTGATGGTTAAGGAATAGTTAACAAATTGGCAGATAAGCGTTTTATTTTATTTCGAAAAGAATGCCATTCAGCGTGGGGGATGGAAAACACGAATACAAGATCTATCTACGCCCATGTGATCATAAAACTACTTCAGGGACCGGTATATGCCGATGAAAAAAATCTTTGGCGTGATCTGCAATCCTGGCAAACCAGTATACAAGAATATTTTACCAAGATAGGGATACAGCTATTGATCAATGAAGCAGACGGCTATGCCAGGATAGTGCAACCGGAAGCGGACGACTCCGATGAAAATCCATTGCCCAGGTTAATGCGCAAGCAAACAATGAATTATGAAACCACCCTGCTCTGCGTAATACTGCGGGAGACGCTGGAAGAGTTTGACATCAAAACGGAAGGCACCAAATTGTTCCTTACGCAAAAAGATATAAAAGAGCGAATTGAACTTTTTTATAAGGAACAAACCAATAGAAGCAAGCTTTGGAAAGAACTGGCCACACCTATTAATACGCTTAAAAATATCGGGATATTAAAACTCACACGCGAAGACCCGGTTAATAGGGACAACAATCAATACGAAGTAAAAAGAATCATCAAATCACTGGTGGATAACGATAAAATGGAACAAATAAGGAACAAGCTAAAAACATATGTCGACACTATTCAACAACAATAATTCGGAAGGCGGTTACCGGTTGCGGTATATGGAAGTATTTAACTGGGGCACGTTTCACGGCAAGGTATATAAACTGCAAACGAACGGGCAAACCTCCCTGCTCACCGGCGCCAACGGCAGCGGCAAAACCACCTTAATTGATGCATTGCTTACTTTGTTAGTACCTGTTGGCAAGCGATTTTACAACCAATCTTCCGGGGCAGAAAGCAAAAAGGAACGAGACGAGAACTCCTATTTTTGGGGCCATTTCGGAAAAACCTACCTGGAATCGGAAAGCAGGTCGAGCACCGAACAATTGAGGTACAAGGCCGACAACCCCTACTCTGTTTTACTGGCTTGCTTTCAAAATGCGGGCACACAGCATACCATTACTTTGGTGCAGGTGCGCTGGTTTAGTGGTGGCATGTTAAAGAAAGTATTTATTGTGGCGCCCTATCCATTAAATATCAACGAGCATTTTGGCACGGGGCATTTTGATATTAAGGGCGACTGGAAAAAGAAATTGACCAGGCAATTTCCGAAAACGGACCTGTATGATAGCTTTAAAGAATATGCCGCCAGGTTTACCGATCTTTTTGGGTTAAAGGAAAAGGCGTTGTCGCTCTTCAACCAAACTGTTGGCATAAAAGTACTGGGTGACCTCACTCAATTTATCCGCCACCAAATGTTGGAAGAGCCGGATGCGGAGGAGCAATTCAAAAGCCTGCACGACCATTACAGCGACCTGTTGATAAGCCATAAAGCCATACAGAAAGATGAGCGGCAGCTGGCATTGCTGGAGCCGGTGATAGCTAACAAGAATCAGCTCGACTTGGCAGAAACCAATCTTATGCATTTGCGGTTAATACAGGATCAGCTGCCATCTTTTTTGGATAAAATTGAATACAATTTATTAGATATCCATATCAGGCAAATAGAAAAAGAAATAGACGATGCCACCATTGAGCAAATAATTGCAGAAGAAGCGATCGGCCGCATTGAGCAGGAACAAAAACAGTTGATCGCTCAAAAAGCAGCCTTAAATATTGACGGGCAGATCCAATTGCTAAACAAGGACAAGATTGCTGAAACAAAAGAACGGGATACCAAGAAAAGTCATGCACAAGACTATAGTAACCTGGCGGCAAAACTTGGCTTGCACACGGACCTGGACGAGCCCAGCTTTCGTGAAAACCATAAAAAAGTTGATCAACTGCAGGTTTCCCTGCACCAGGAGTATGAAGAACTGCTACAGCTAAAATTTACCAGTAAAGCTGAAAAGGAAAAGACTGAGCTTCAAATAGATCAGTTACAGCGCAGCATTACTTCTTTGTTAAGCAGGAAGAACCGCATACCGCAGCAACTGATCGATGTACGTAAGCGATTGCTCGACCTGCTTGAAACAGGCGAGAGCGAGCTGCCATTTGCCGGAGAGTTAATCAAAGTGAAGGCAGGCGCCTTACATTGGGAAGATGCCATTGAAAGAGTATTGAACAACTTTGCTTTGCAATTGATAGTGCCTGAAAAATACAATCTACAGGTAAATCAATTTGTGCATACCAATAATTTGCAGGCGCGACTGGTATACCAAAGGATCGATAGGCGGCAAGTAGACTCAATCTTCCGCTGGCCCACGGATGATAATGCTTTGGTGAACAAACTGGAAATTAAAGAGGCCGGTATATACACCAAATGGATAGAGCAACAATTGGGAGAGCGGTTTAATTATCACTGTACGGATAATCTGGAAGTATTCTATGGCTCACAGAAGGCGGTGACATCAAACGGGCTTATCCGAAATAAAAACCGCCACGAAAAGGATGACCGGCCCCACAAATGGAGCAAATTAAACTACACGCTGGGCTGGGAAAATAAAGAAACAGACCAGTTGCTGCAGCAGGAAAAATACAGGCTCGAAAAGATGCAGGAGGGTTTGTTTGAGCAGTTGGGCGAGTTAGATCACAAAATCAAGGGGCTGGAAAATAAGAGACATTGGATCACCTTAATTGCCGAAGTAAAATCTTATAACGAGATCCATTGGCAACAGCATGCCACCAAAATTGAATCACTGAGCCGGCAAATCGAGGACCTTAAAAAGTCATCTGATAAATACCAAACGATCTCCGATCAATTGGAAACCGTAGATAAAGAACTGGCCGTAAAACGCAAATTAAAAGATGAAATAATCAGGGCAATCAGCAAGCTGGACAATGACCTGATTCAGAAGAACCAGCGTAAGATAAATATCAGGTTTGATGAATTGACTGATGAAGGTAGTGCGGCAATCGAACATTTTGCCGGCACAGAAAAAATAAACAATACCGTACCTGAAACACTCGGGCAAATGGAAACATTGAAAAAGGTATTGACCGCATCCGTAAAAAACAGGCTTGCAGCCGCCAATGATGAAGAGAGTAAAATAAAATTGGCAACGATTTCACTGGTAAATGCATTTATACATCCCAACGAAAAAATTTTGACAGCCTTCCCCGACTGGAGTG
This sequence comes from Ferruginibacter sp., assembly GCA_025963635.1. Taxonomy (GTDB): domain Bacteria; phylum Bacteroidota; class Bacteroidia; order Chitinophagales; family Chitinophagaceae; genus Ferruginibacter. The sequence goes on along the minus strand of JAOQAK010000024.1, from coordinate 18,810 downwards.
GGGATGTGATGAATATCAGCGCCAGCCTTACCAGCCTGGAAGAATTGGAAGACTTATATAATACCATTCGCAACCAGCGGCTGGTAGAGCATAAGCGACGCTTTAAAGATTATATGGATAAAAGTATGCTGGATGCACTTACCAATTACCGGACCTGGCTGTTTACAGAAGAAGAAAAAATAAAGGATGTAATTGAAGAATTGAATGTGCCGCTGAAAAAGATCACTTTCAATAAAGACCCCGATACTTACCTGCAACTGGAGTGCAGGCTCACTAAGGAGCAGGAAATAAAATTGTTTAAGGATCAATTGAGTGCCACTATCCCCAATGCACTAGAGTTAGCCACACATAAAGATGATGCTTACCGCGAAGGTGTTTTTAATAAAATAAAGGACCTGGTAACGGAACTGCAAAAGGAAGAAGCCTGGCGAAAAAAAGTAACCGACATACGCAACTGGCTTACCTTTAGTGCCAGGGAATACTCTGTTGTTGAAAATAAAGCAGGGCAATACCATGATAACACTGCCAGCTACTCGGGCGGACAAAAAGCGCAATTCACCTATGCTATTTTGGGTGCTGCCATTGCCCACCAGTTTGGTATTTTTCAACCGGGCAAACAATACAAAAGCCTGCGGTTTATAACGGTGGATGAGGCTTTTAGTAAACTCGATCCGGAAAAGAGCCAGTTCCTGATGGAATTTTGTGCCCAGCTAAATTTGCAGATATTAGTAGTAACTCCACTGGATAAAATTAACATTGCCGAGCCCTATATTCATGCCGTTCATTTTGTAGAGATCAAAAACAAGAAGCATTCGATTGTGTACAACCTTACAATGGATGAATACTATGAAAAGAAGGAAGCCTTAAAACAATTAGCTGAAATTACGCAATGATAACGCCCAAAGAATTGCTGGCCAAGGCTGAAAAATTATTTTTGAAAGTGGTCTCATCCCAATTGAAGGATGAAAATATATTCCCTTTAGTGATACCTGCCAATAAACAAGTAGCTGGAAGCAATTTCAGCGACTGGAAAAACGATTTGGTACCATTACATCAACACTCCAAAGCTTTAAAATATAAAGGTTACACGGTAGATTGGAAAGAGCGGAATATTAATGGCAGCACGCAATCGGTCCCGGCTAAAATCTATTTCAGCGGCCTGGAGGATTTTTTATATTTTGTTGGAAAAGCGACCGCCTACCAGCAAATCGTTGCTGCAAGGAATTTGATTGTTGAACAACTACCAGCTTTAACGCAATGGGCAAATAACAATCCTGCAATTATATTAGATAATGTTGACCATTGGGATAGCATAATCAAGGTATGCCGGTATTTTATCAACAACGAACCACCCCACCCCTATTACATGCGTGAGCTACCCATACCGGTACATACGAAATTTATCGAAGACAACGAAAGGCTGTTAAAAAAACTACTGGATCTGCTACTACCCGATGAAAAGAAAAACCTAACAGCAACTGATTTTCCCCAACGATATTATTTGAAAAAGATAAGCGTATACACGCAGATTAGGATTTTGGATGATGAGCTAAAATCGCACCTGGGATACGATGAATGCGCGCTTACACTGGAAGACGCGGCATGGTTAAACTGGACGCCAAAAAATGTTTTTATCATCGAGAACCAGGTGTGCTTTTTAACTTTCCCTAAAGTAACGCAATCGGTGGTCATATTTGGGGAAGGTTTTAAAAGCAGGCTGAGCAGGCATATTCCCTGGCTTAATAAAACGCGGTTGTATTGCTGGTTCGATTTGGATGCCGCCGGTTTTGAAATGCTGAATATGATCAGGGAGTATTATCCGCCCGCTACCAGTTTTTTAATGGACGAAGTTACTTATAACCGATTCCAACATTATGCAGTCGACAATACCAACAGAAAAAAGCTATTGCCAGCACTTACAGCAGAAGAGCAACATCTATATCAGTTTCTATTAGCTAATAACAAACGGCTGGAGCAGGAAAGGATCGCCCAATCGTATATACAGGAACGATTAAATGCAATTATTCAAGGAACATGACAGCCCTTAAAAAAGGCAAGGTACAGTACAACTTAACCCGCACAAGTGTGCCAGTTGCAAGGCGCATAACTGGTTGGCGACAGGCTCGTTTGAGATTCATTTATTTTCATAACATGGTAATCAGTTTCCCTTGAATTTAAATATCCATCCCTTTACCCCCATTTCTTAGTGCGGTTTCATCCCGAATAGCTAAAGTATGCAAGCATATCTTGAAGAGTGTGCACGTCTTTAAGTGGAGGGCGCCGTTATGTAATCCATATTAACACTAACCTATTAATCAAATTCATCCTGTACGTCCTCATCTTCATCGTTATCATATCTAAAAGGCAATTTTATAACGATGCTTTACAATAAAGTGCTAACATTGGAATTATTATGTTGCGAGCCCCCTGAGCGTTGGAGCGTAACGCGCCTTACCAGGAATGCACAGGACCGCAAAGGCAAATAGAATATTGACGAAAAGATTTACCCAGGTAAAAATTAAATATAACCGGATGCTAAACTCATTTAATGGATCCATCTTAAAAAAGGGTATACACTTCGGTTAACATCTCGAAACTAAAAAAGCATACATAACCCAAAGAAATTAGGAAAATTGAATTTCTTAATAGTCGTCCGTAATTATCCACTATACTTTGAGTAATGAAGTCTATACTTTTAAAGATTATTGCTAAAATAAAAGCTACATGAAACCAGGCGCCAATGGTAGCGATCAGCCTGTTGCCGCTATTCTCCATTACCCAGGCAATGATTATTACTACGAATGCGCAAGAATAGAATGTGTTGCGGGTATAAAACAACCCCCATCTTCTAAACTGCCAGGTTATTAATAACATTTCCAGAACGTTATAAACACTATTATTGACAGCTGTTGTATAACCGCATTTTACTATGAAGTAGCTAAATATCTCATTTAAGCTTGCAACCCACATACAAAAAATAAACGGGTAGTATTCGGGGCAAATTTTATCATACCTGATAAGTGCTATGATGGCTGCAATGAACACGCTGAAACTAAACAAATCTATTTGAGTGTAGCTCATGACTAAAGCTTTTTTGGGTAATGAATTAAGTAATACAAAGCGTATAACCATTGCAAATTGAAAAGAATTATTGACAACCACAACCGTACTAATACGCGGTTTGATCGTTTCTTTGTCATTGGATTTCCGTGTGGTAATCGGAGAAAGTTGCTAATTGCCGGAAGGTTACCGACTGAATGAGCGCATCGAAGTGAAGGAGGTTGCCTGGAGGCATTGGACAATATTTTGATCTTTTTGATTTAATGCAATCAGGCCGCAGAAAGGAGGTGTTCATGATGGGAAAATAAAGTATCCTAAGAGCATAAGAATAAAACACACCAGGTAAATGCGCCTGTACGAATTCATGAGGATAAATGATAGCTTACTTATGTGATTGGTCTTGATAGGAGGCGTGAGTTGTATAGCGCTATTGGTTTATTTTATTTTTAAGATAAATTAATGAAGTATGTCAAGACCTACAATGAAGAAAGAGCTAAACCTTTTAAATGGACTTACACAGGTAAGCCTTTGGCAATTTGATACTAAATTAACTTATAAATCATAACACTAGCCTCCTGGTAAGCTGTGCATCAGTATACAAATTCTAAAGACTGGTTTGTATTGTTTTAGTACTATCAAAAGCAAAATATTAACGTTTCCGATTATCCTTTGAGATGGAATGACAGAATGAGTCCTGTTAGCTTCGGGATGCGATGAAATTTTATTAAAAAAAGGAGAATGAATGAAGTGAAGCATTGAGCTGGTTGTATTATGCTATATTCTTTCTGGGCGTTGTTTTTGACAGCAGGCCCGGATTAAAAAAAAATACAACTTCATCATTGAAGGGCTATTGAACGGAAGAGGTGTAACAGGACCCGGCATTCTGCCCTCAAACAAGGAATGAATCATCCAACATCTTAATTGCCTACCAAATATTTTATAAACCAATAGGGAACTTCATTTTCATCAACAATTGCAACCTCCTTTCCTTTTGTTATTTCTGCAATTAGCTTGCTTACCTTACCGGAGTTATCAAAAATGTATGCCCGGTCTGTAAGTTGAACAGCCGCTTTTAAATTTTCAAGACTGCGGTAATAACGGTCTTTCACCGTTTTAGCCTTCACTTTATGCCCACGCTGAGCAACCCGGATTTTTACTCTATTGATATTGATCATCGGATCTTCGGTAGCAATAAAATACAGGTATACCTTGTAACCATTCTGTTTTGCTTTTTGCATTAAATGCAACTTACTTTCATGGCTCATAACCGTTTCATAGGTAAACGAAGCGCCTACTTTCAATAACGCCTTGCGGATAAATTCAGCTAAATCTGCTGCCACATAAGAGTTTATAAATTTCTTATCAGTTATGACAATATTATCTTTTCTAATAGATAAATACTGTCCAATAGAATCGTCAGCCAACTTTGCGGGAGAAAATGCATCCAATTGAAAAAACTTTCTAAGTTTTAAAGTAGTCGTTTTGATTTTATAAGGTAACAGATCGAGAGACCCGTTGTTGATCAGGGCTTTTTCTATATCATCAGCATTTACATAAACGCCAAATGAAAATTTGTCTCTTAACTCATTGATGATAGTGGTTTTTCCGGAGCCATTTGGCCCTGCAAATACTCTAACCCTTTTCGTGACCGGCATTATTTTAAGGTGAATCTTTTTTGAATGGGCTTTTTATTGGTTGGTAGCTTTCGGATTAGTTTTTTGGTGCCATCAGCATTTACCTGGTATAAGTGATTATCCATTTTAAGAACCAATGGAATTTTTGTTTTTAATGCGGCTTCATTTGCTTTAAGCGATGCAGCAATTACGGCACCTGCTAAAATACCCAAACCTGAATTTTTGTTACCTTTTGTAATCAATGCTTCTAACGCGGCTCCAACCAAGCCGCCAATTATTGCCGCTTCTACCAGGTCATTATCATTTTTCATTTAATGAAGTTACGATTTTAGGGCGGCGTTTCATTGCAAACCGTACAAATTATAAAAAACTTCCCTCTGTGAAACCGCAACATATAAATTTCCTGGAATATAGGTCCATTTACATAGTACAGCGGGTTTGCCTTAAAATATCATTTTTTATTCAAAGTGCTTATATGAAACGGCAGCTGATACACAATGTGCATCCAATAACGCTATGTACTGGCATCGGCAACTGTCTCCCCAACAAGCATTGTGGCAGTAAGTCAATCGAATTTAATAAATTCAAAATCCTTCCAATATTGGAGACATGAACAATATTTGTAAATGGATAAAAGACAAAACCATATTCAATAGTCCGTAAATCGGGGTATCAGAAGAAGTTTACTTAAGCGTTTAAAAAATATAATCTTGACTGCGTTGTCAGTACATTATTCAGGCACTATCCGCAATATTTATCTAATGGATAAACGAGTGGATGAAGTGATGGAGATACCAAAGTCTTAACTTCAAGTATACAATTATACATGAAGGAATTAATGAGATTAACGCAGACGCATTTCTATTTCACGCTGTATAAAATATTACCGGGCAGATAATATTTTCTGTTGGAGAACAGACCTTAAAAACCCAATAGATAATCAACTTTACAGCTAGAATACTGGCCTAGGCAGCAAGGCATAATACACTACTGATAAACGACAGATATGGCAGTCACCACCGCTGACTTTACTTACAGCTTTTACACCATTATAAATCAGGTAGAAATACGTAGAACACGAGATTAGATAAGGCCTTACCTTGCAAAATAAAATTACTCACCTATTTAGAGCGACATATGGACAAAATAAACCTGGTTAGGGAAATAAGAGAACTTAAGACACAGCTTTCCTATTCGAAAAATATCGGATTCTTTTTTGGAGCAGGAACATCATGTGCATTAGGTATTCCTAATGTTGAACAATTGACCGCCGGAATTGAAGCAAAGCTTAAAGGTGATCTGCTAACAAACTTTGGACATGTAAAAAAAGACCTGGAAACCTATATTACAACCAGAAAAGTAAACATCGAGGATATTCTCAATCATATTCGCAGAATTAGGGAATTGACGGGCGAAACTGCTAAAAAATACGAAGGAGTGAGTGGCGAAAATGCCAGATTACTGGACAAAGAAATTTGTAATACCATTTATAGTATTATCGCTGAAAAGGAGGAAGCTGCCAACATCGAAAATACAAAGAAGTTTTTTGCCTGGTTAAGCTTACTAAACCGGGATATATCAAAAGAAGTTTTTACTACGAACTACGATTTAATAATCGAAAAGTCACTGGAAGGAAGTCAAATCCCCTATTTTGATGGCTTCGTTGGTTCATACGAACCATTCTTTTGGCAAGAAAGTATTGACCAATTTGTAAGTAAAAATGATATGACGCAGAACTGGATCCGGTTGTGGAAAATACATGGGTCATTAAGTTGGTTTTGGAAAGAAGATCCGAAGACAAAAGCCCAAAAGGTTATTAGGATCGGCAAAATTGAAAATGTTAGTATTGGAAAAAATGAATTGGTCATTTATCCCTCCAAGGAAAAATACGATTCTTCTAAAAAGCAACCCTTTGTGGCATATTTTGACAGACTGAAAAATTACCTGTTAAGCGGCGAACTACTGTTCATATTTACAGGATATTCGTTTTCAGACCAACATATCAATGAAATTATCTTTAATTGCCTCCGCCAAAATAACCGGCTCACAGTGTTGGTTTTCTTTTTCCAGGATGCTGAAGTCGACAACCTGCATAAACATACTTCGGCTTATATGAATTTGAATGTTTTCGGCCCTACAAAAGCTATCATTAACGGGAATCTTGGAGAATGGGAGTTTTCTAAAAAAGAATTTAAATCGGCAACGGAAAAATTTGATCATTATTGGAATGACAGCACAAAGAAATTTATTTTGGGTGATTTTAACTCACTGTCTAATTTTTTGATTACTAACTCAGGGCGCAAAGAGGCCATAGAAAACATCGCCTTATGATCAATGACATAACTTACTTAGGGAAAATAATCCGTGTAGATTCAAATACGGTCGAAGTGGAAGTATCAAATGATATTCCTTCTGCTGCCCCCATCATCAAGGGCAGGCTATATAAAATCGGGCAAATTGGTACATTCATAAAAATCCCTATCGGCAATATTTCTATATATGGCGTTGTTTCTTCGGTAAGTAATACACCTGATAAGGCAGAAGAATTCCAAATAAAATACAATTTTGGATCCCGGTTCTTAACAGTTCAGTTGGTGGGAGAAAAAATTGGGGAAGATGATTTTGAAAAAGGAATTGGAACATACCCTACTATTAATGACGAAGTTCATTTGGTCATCGAGAAGGACCTTTTTGATATTTATGGCAAGAAGGATTTAGGTTCTATCGAAATAGGGAAACACTCTTCATCTGAAAATTTATCGGTATACGCTGACATTCATAAATTGATTTTACGTCATTGCGCTATACTGGGATCAACAGGAAGTGGAAAATCAAATACGACGGTCAGTATTTTAAAAGCTATTCTTAACGATTATCAAGGTTCAAGAGTGGTTTTAGTTGATCCGCATGGTGAATATGTTTCTGCATTCCCTGATGCTAAAGTTTTCAAAATCAATGATTGCAAAAATCCGTTATTTATACCCTTTTGGTTGATGAACTTTGATGAATTAGCATATTTTCTTGTAGGCGCGATACCCAAGGATGATCAGAAACCTGACTATAGATTGTTGCGCGAATTAGTAGTGAATTTAAAAAAGAGCAATTGCCAATTAAAGGCCGGGCTGGTTAATCAGGATTTTGTCACCGCGGATTCACCTATTCCTTTTAGTGCGAGGAAACTATGGCACGAGATGAACTGGTGGCTCAATGCAAGTTTTAGCACTACGAAAAAAGATGAGCAAACAAAAGATACCGCGATTCTTGAGAATGAGGGTGAATTTCAGAATATAACGGCTGCCAGGTTTACTTCTCATCTTTCAACAGACAATACTAAGCCACCTTACAAATCGCAACACCAGGAGTATTATTCTTACGAAAAAAAAGTATTGTCCAGGTTAAGAGATTCCCGTTTTGATTTCCTTTTCAACCCGGGCGACTTTACCGGGGCTGAAAACGCAAATGACCTGAATGACTTGTTAAACAAATGGATTGGAAGTGAAAATAAGCTTGCAATATTAGACTTAAGTGGAGTTCCATTTGAAGTTTTGGATATCACTGTTGGTCTGATTACCAGGTTTATTTATGATAGCATGTTTTGGGGCAGAAATGAAAGCTATACCGGAAAACAAAGACCACTTCTGTTGGCGTACGAAGAGGCACATACTTACTTAAATAAAAATGATAATACCAGCTATTCAAAATTGGCTGTGGAACAAGTGTTTAAAGAGGGTCGCAAATTCGGCCTAGGTGCATTGGTGATTTCCCAGCGCCCTTCAGAGATTTCCGAAACCATTTTAGCTCAAGTTGGGACTTTTATTGCTTTGCGACTTACTAATTCAGGAGACCAAAATATTGTAAAATCTTCTGCCCCCGACAATTTGAACAGCCTGATTAATTTACTTCCTTCATTGCGAACAGGGGAAGCCATAATAGTAGGTGAGGCAATCAAAATTCCATCCAGGGTAAGAATTACACTCAACAACCCCAGGCCAACTAGTGATGACCCTAAATTAATAGATGGCTGGAAAATACAACATCCAGAGCATGCTGATAATTATAAAACCGTTGTCACAAGGATCAGGCAGCAAAAATTTTGAAGATGGAAAGAAATTATGTAGAATCAAGTATGATAAGCAGTTTTGGTTACGCTGTCGAAATATCGACTTTAGAAATTGAATTTAAAAAAAGTGGTGCAATATGGCAGTATTTTGATGTGCCCGAAAGTACTTATTTTGAAATGTGCTCATGTGAGTCATGCGGCAAGTTTTTTCTTGCCAGTATAAAGGGGCAATTTCCCGAATCACAAGTTGGATAAAACTACATAAATGGCTGACGGCAACCTAAGAACAGGTCTTTTCAAGAGCAATAGCACTGTGTGAAATTTAAGGTTGGCTGGCTTGCATTCAAAATTTCGATAGCGGCTGCAGAAGTATGATTACCGGATTTCTATAAGTCCGTTTGTGTTTGTTATTGCGGGCATTGCGGCGATTGTAATCATCGTACTTACTATTAGCTTTCAATCAATAAAAGCAGCAATCGCAAACCCTCAAAGAGTTTTAGAACGGAATAGCTTTTACCGGCGTATGTAACTTTAATTTATATAATTTACCTATTGTCGGATAAGAAGTGACCTTCGAAGTGCAGAGAATAGACGATGGCAAGGAAGGTTTCAACGAGGTGAAGAATTGATGGACGTTTTCGGCACCGGGTAACTGCCGAACTGTTGCCAGTGACTTTGAAAAATAACCAGGTTTATAAAGAACCGACTTATCCTTTTTATCATTACGATCCGGATAACACCATGAAAGGATGCCGGTAATAGTCAATAATCAATCGAGCAACTTCATCTCATAGGCTGCCCTTACCAGGCCTGCAGTATTTTTGAGACCAAGTTTATTTAGTAAATTTTGCCGGTGGGTATCGATGGTACGCTTGGAAAGAAATAATTTCCGGGCAATCTCATCATTGGTCAGTCCAACCGCAATCAATCGCAATACTTCTAATTCACGGGGGGTGATGGTTTTATGATGAATACCGGTATGGGGCTTTTTATCAAGCCCGGCGTCAATAATTTTTAACGCCACACTGTTACAAAAATAAGTATTGCCGGAAAGCACAGTCCTGACCGCCATCAACAATTCACCACAACCTATATTCTTAAGCACAAAGCCATTGGCGCCTGCATGCATCATCCCCTCGATATAGGCTAACTCATCGTAGTTGCTTAATGCCAGTATTTTGATAGCAGGCTTAAATCGTACGATCCTGCAGACTGTTTCAGGCCCGGACAACTCAGGCATTTGGTAATCAATGATGGCCATATCAAAATCATTTCGGGCGATTTTCCTCAATGCCTCCTCGCCGCTTGCGGCCTCATCTACTTTAAGCCGAATGTCTTTTTTTAAGGAGAGGAGCATTACTTTTAAGCCATCCCTCACCATTTCATGGTCATCAATCAGGAGTACACTGGTGATATGCCCGTGTTTTCTTTTATTCGTTTCCATGGTTAATTATTTATAGGAACGGCGAGCCTGAGACAGGTTCCTTTACCTGCATCACTGGTCATATTGAACCTGCCATTTTGCGATTTGATCCTCGACTGCATATGATGCAATCCCATCCCCTCGTGCGGCTTTGTACAATCAAACCCCTGTCCATTATCTGTGAGGATCAGTTTCAATACTTTCTTACGATAGCTAAAAAAAATGCTGATCCTGGTCGCTAGACCATGCCTGATTGCGTTGGTAATGAATTCCTGTATAACGCGGTAAAGATCGATTGCCAGTTCCGGCAGAAATTCCGGCAAAGCAGTGTTGTACTGTATTAAAAAATTTACTTGTTTGGAATGCGAAAAATGATCGCAAAACTCTCGTACTGCTTTTACCAGTCCAAATTCTTCCAGGGTTTTCGGCATCAGGTTAAAACAAATATTTCTCATTTCCGTGATGCACTCTGTAAGCGCATCGCTGCATTTCTGAAGGATCTTTTGTTGTTCCTGTTTTTTTGTATGCCCTGCCATACTGCTGATGTAAAACTTAATGGCAGACAATTGCTGGGTAAGGCTGTCATGAAGGTCCTTCGCAAGCCGTTGCCTTTCTTTTTCCTGTGTGTTAAGAACGGCACGGATGAGTAAGTTCTCTGTTCTGTTTTGAAAAGTAATATCGCTGGCCGTCAGTAAAACGAGTTGTTCTTTTCTGCGGTCATCTTTAAGATAGGAGGCATTTAACCTCACCTGGATAGGTCTGCCATCTGTTGAATGCAAAACCCCGTCACTGCAAACCACTGCCTGCCGTTGCTTTAATTCACGCCTGATTTGACGAAAAAACAAAGGATTGTCTTTCTGCAGCGCATTGATAGATTTTCCCCTCAAATTATCCCGATCATACTTCAGTTGCACTGCTGCAGATTGATTCGCATCTTCGATAATTCCCCTCGGATTCAAAACAAAAACCATATCGGAAACAGCGTTGAAAATATTAGTAAAATAGTCTCTTGAAATGGTGATGGCTTTTAACTCATCGCCTAACATGTTGAGGCTGCTGTAGCAGGCATCCACTTCATCCAATTTCGTAGAAACCCTCAGCCTTTTATCAAATTTTCCAAGAGAATAATCGATAATCCTATTGTTAAGTATAGTAAAGCGTTTATCCATGGGAGAGCAGATTAATTAATCAATAAAAGTTTTTAGCCACCCTATAGCCCGTGGGATTTTCGTGAAAATTTTTACAGGCATACTTGTTTTATTGACTTTCATGAAAAAATTGCCAAGCATCCAACTAAAGGGAGAATTTGCAATGATCGCCGCTGCGACCAATCCGGCGGTGCCCTGCTCAGATGAAAGATACTCCCTGGCAGGTTTATCCATACTGATGATCCCCTCGCTCATGATCAGGGAAGGATACATTTTCCCCTCGGTAAAAGACAGACGGTCAAGCACGATTTGCCTGGCAATAGCAAGATTAATGCTAACGTTCTTCTTATAGGTCCCCACCAGTATATTATCCTGGATACGGAGATGAATATAGGGTGTATCAAGCTCCATACTATAAAATTAACCCTTATTCGCTAACAAAAAATACGTGTTTACACGTAATTAAAATACCTACCATGGTAATGAAAATTCAGTGTTTAGGCTGATTAAAAACATTAAATTATTTACCAAGTTTGATAAACAAAAAATCAACCCCATGAGCAAACAACACAACTTTTACGATACGGTCGACCAGATCGTAACCTATGGTGTCCGGAAAGGCATTCTCCACCTTTATACCGGGACGGAACAGTTTGAAGGCAGTTATATTACCCTCCATGATCGAAAGACATTAAATTTCGGCTCCTGCAGTTACCTGGGATTGGAATTTGATGACAGGCTTAAAATGGCTGCCAGGGAAGCTATCGATAAATACGGAACACAATTCTCCGAATCGCGGGCCTATGTCTCCTTAAGCCTCTACAAAGAGCTTGAATATTTACTGGAAAATATTTTCGATGCCCATTGTGTTATTACGCCCACTACCACCCTCGGACATATCGCCTGTATACCCGTATTGGTTGATGACACGGATGCAGTGATTATGGACCAGCAGGTACATAATTCCGTGCAAACCGCCGTACAGCTGCTGAAGCCAAGAGGCATACATGTAGAACTGGTTCGCCACAACAGGATGGATCTGCTGGAAGAAAGGATCACGGAATTGCGTGCGAAACACAGAAAGATCTGGTATATGGCAGATGGCATTTATTCTATGTTTGGAGATGCCAGCCCGGTAGAAGAGGTCTACAGGTTAATGGATCAATACCCTGAATTGTATTACTACGTGGATGATGCGCATGGAATGAGTATCCATGGAACCCATGGCCGGGGCTTTGTTTTAAAAGACAACCCTATTCACGCAAAAATGGCAATGGCAACATCGTTGAACAAGGCATTTGCAAGCGGAGGCGGTGTACTGGTTTACAAGGATAAGGAAATAGCGAGAAAGGTTGGCACCGTTGGAGGCCCTTTGCTCAGTTCAGGCCCCATGCAGCCAGGTGCCCTTGGTGCAGCAATCGCCTCTGCAAAGATCCACCTGAGTAAAGAGATTGTACAAATGCAGCAAGAATTAAAGAAAAATATTGAATTCACCAGGAGCACCCTTGAAAAATATAAACTTCCGGTTGTTTCCCATGCCGGAGCAGCAATATTTTTCGTAGGCGTCAGCCTGCCAAAATTAGGACAGAACCTGGTGGCGAGAATGCTTGACAGGGGATTTTATGTCAACCTCGGCGTTTTCCCTACGGTGCCCATGAAACAAACGGGTATCCGGTTTACCATTACACGCCTTCACAGTTTTGATGAGATCGAAAGCATGATCTCTGTGCTGGCGGAGGAATTCCCCGTTGCTATGAAGGAAGAGAATATAACCCTGGAGGATATTTACAAGGCCTTCAAAATACAAGCCCCGAAAGCCATACCCGGAACCGCTATCAAGATAAACGCAACAAATCCATTTACAGCAGAACACTACAAAAGCATCGTTCAAATAGATCGCCATTCATGGAACAAACTATTTGAGGGAAAAGGCACTTTCGATTGGAATGGACTTCGGATGCTCGAGCAAATATTCACCCGTAACCGTTTTCCGGAAGATAACTGGATCTTTGATTATGTTCTCGTGAAAGACCCTGCAGGCAATATCATCAGCGCAACTTTCTTCACAACAGCGTTGTGGAAAGATGATATGCTCTCCCCTGCTATGGTATCAGCACAGGTGGAAAATGCCAGGCTCACTGAACCGTATTATCTCACCAGCAAAGTTATTTGCAGTGGCTCGCTGCTCACAGAAGGTGAACACCTGTACATTGACTATCATTCACCCCATTGGAAGCCGGCATTACAGCTGATTTTGCAGAATGCTTATGCTTTACAGGAACTGCATAAGGCAAACCATATCGTGTTCCGCGACTTCAAAGACAACCATAGCAAACTTGATGACCTGATGGTTGACAATGGTTTTATTAAAATCAACATGCCGGATACGCATATCATTGAAGACCTACCGTGGAAAGATCCTGCAGAATACTACGCTTCCCTCTCACGCAACAGCCAGGACCACTTGCGGAAAAAGGTATTGCGGAACATTGATCAGTTCGTAGTAAAAGTAACCCCGGTTTCAACCAACCAGCAAGAAATTGATCACTGGTACCGGTTATACCTGAACGTTAAAGGCAAAAGCCTGGAGCTAAATACATTCGCATTGCCCTCCAGGCTTTTTACCTGCCTGGCAATGGATAAAAAATGGGAAATGTTACAACTATTTCTTAAGGATTCCGCACTGCACGCTGATAAACTCCCCTGCTGTGTTATTTTCAGCTATAAAACGAAAGACAGTTATATACCAATGATTATAGGCCTGGATTATACACATAATCAAAGCATGGGAATATACAGGCAGGCACTCTACCAATTGATATTAAGGGCGCAACAAACAGGCATGAACAAAATATATCTCGGGTTTTCGGCTTCCATTGAAAAACAAAAGCTGGGAGCAAAGCCCGTCAACACCATTGCATACATGCATACAAAAGACAGCTTTAACCTTGAATCGATGTCAAACATTTCCAGGGCATCCCGAATGCCTGCATCCTTATAGATAAGACTTACCAGCTAAAACCAAACAATGAAAACAAATCACGATACGCCTGCACTGGCAAAATATCCGCCCTCTGTTGTAAAGTCTATTCACGATGCAAAGCAACTGATGAACACGGATATCCAACAGCATCTTGTGCTAAATAAACTAGCCAGAAAAGTAGGAACGAACGAATGCACATTAAAGAAAGGATTTAAAGAAATTTTTCAAATTACTGTTTACCAATACCTGCTAAATAGAAGGATGGAGTATGCCTGGAGATTAATCACCGAAAGCAGCCTGAAAGAATCCATTATTGCAAAAGAATGTGGGTTTGATACACTCTCGGGCTTTGTAACAGCATTTCATAAATATTTCGGAAAAAAACCTAGAGCATGTAGATAATACTTTTAGGCTTCAATATGAAACCTCCCTTTGAGATATTATTGCCCGGGGAAAAACAGGAGTACCGTGGCTCTATAACTCCTCCGAACAGTGGATACAGAATCCCGTTTGCGGATACATCAATGTCAAACTGGCCCTCCGGGGCTTTCCTGACTCAGTCTGCAAACGGTGAAGACTACTGGATAGCGTTATTTTCCTGGACAATACAAACGGACAGTGCCGTGTCTTTTCTCAGTCTTTCTTCAGTTATATCTTTTATGCTGGTATTGAAAGGTAACCTTGCTTTACAGTTTCATGAAATGAGCGATCGGTCAGTCCGCGAGGGGTTCTATTCCTGTATATATGTGCCAAAAGGAAAACACCGGTTAGTATTGAACAAAGGAGAACATTCGATGCTGGTCATCATCCCGCCAACTTACTACCTGCAAAGCATGGCAGCGGAACATGCCGAAATCAAACAACTGCTGGAGTGCCTGGCTGCCGGTAACACCCACTGCTACATGCCCGATCAGTTCGCATTTCCCAGGGCGGTGTTACGCATGCTCAGAAGCATGGAAAAATGCAATAAGAAAGGCGCAGCGCTCGATCTTGTGTTGCGGAGCTATATGCTGAAATTCCTGTCATTTTATAACCAGCAGTTGAAAGAAAAAGATTACCAGCAGGTATATCAAAGTAAAGAACAAGTTGTATATGCAATCAAAGAGTACATACTCGCTAATCTCAGCAATATAACCCTCGGGAGAACAAAGGAACTCACCAGGCAATTCCCTATTACACCCAAAACCCTTACCAGAGAATTTAAAAAGCTGGTAGGCAAAACAGTTCCCGAATTCATAAGGCATGAGCGCCTTTCCCTTGCCCATCACTTACTTTCTACCAGGCACCTGCAGGTACAGGAAGTTGCACTGGAAACAGGATACGACTATCTCTCCCATTTCAGCAGGGAGTTCAAAAAGAAGTTTGGCTATGCCCCCGGCAAAGTAAAAAAAACAGCAACTACCAATAGCAATCCCCATTAAACGCATTAGCACCCGCCAAATTCTTTGCCGCCATAGTAATTTTTAACTGCAATTCTTTACCCGCTCAAATAGTTAAAATTAAATGTCTCAAAATGGCATTTTATCACTAGCGAAAAAGTATAAACTTTACAATGCATTCGATCCGCCGCCAAAACTTTTATACACACCCAGTCAGCGATCAATTTTACGGGAACAGGTGATTCAGTAGCCAGCCGGTTGCCGGTGGGGAATCCATTTCGTAAACATCTGGTACTATCAATTATGGAGACATACATAATAGGAACGAACAACATGAAAAAGCAAGTACTCATAACCGATATCATCAGTGCCATAATCCTGTTGCTGATGCTATATGCCGCCCTTAGTAAATTGTTACAATACCAGCAATTCAGAGCCACCCTTTCCGCTGCCCCGGTACTCAAATCCTTTGCAGCCCTGCTTGCCTGGCTAATACCTGTTACAGAAATAATAACAGCCATCCTGCTGTTTTTTCCTTCCACCCGTTTAAGAGGATTGCAGGCAGGTTTTCTGCTGGTAAGCACGTTTACGGTTTACCTATCGGTGATGGTACTCGCCACACGCGAACTTCCATGCAACTGTGGCGGAATCATTTCAGGCATGAGTTGGCCACAACATATTGTGTTCAACATATTCTTCACCATACTCACAGGAAGCGGGATATTGGTTTACGAAAAGAGGACCGAAACAATGAAACGAACGCCTCCCTAGTTCCGCCAGGAACGAAAAATATTAACAACGACCAAACCTGTCAGAACAGGCGAGGCACCGGCTGAAAAACCGGCTTACATTAAAAGTGCATTCAAGAGCTGAAACTCAGAAAGCAAACATCAATTGTAAATGCTCCACTATGAAACTTACTGAAAGCAATTACATGGAAGCATTGAATCAGAAGGGCCGGGTTCCACATTCCTCCGGAGAGCTTCTGGTTCAGATGGCTTTGCGAGACTTTAGGTGAGGTAATTTGAAATGCACTCAATTTTATTGTTTAATTAATCAAAACGTTTTTATGAAAAGATACCTATTCGGCATAATCGCCGTGATCATCGCAACAGCATCTGTTGCTTTCACATCAAGCCATTCAGTTACAAAACCGCTGACGTCACACAACTTTTATTACGTTGCGCCTTCCGGGCTTTATACGGAATTAGCGGTGGAAAATAAAGCCAACTGGATATCCAACCCGGGAACGATACCCACCTGCAGCGGATCTGCAAAGGCCTGTACCATTGCAGTGAACGACAACTATACTGAGTTGAATGGAAGTGGTGTCAGGGTGTTCAAAACCTCCGGTAATATTGCCAATATCGTGGCAGAAGAAGGTACTTCGCAAGATCTGTTTGTACCCATCGTACTGTCTTCTACAGGGCTTGACAGCAAGGCAGACAGGCCACAATAAAAACCGGTGATAAATAAGAGAGGGCGACTCATAACCCGTAATCGTTGGTTGGGGTGAGGATTGCCCGGAACATAAAAAAGCTTCCATTTAATTGTGGAAGCTTTTTTTACGTTGCGCATAAAATCTTTTAAAAAGGATTTTAAGATATGCCGGGTTCGCTAACTCACCCAAAAGTGATTTGTTTTATCGCAATGCTCCTAAAAGCCCTGAAGGAGTGTTTAACCCACACCGGCGCCGGTTCTATTCTATGCTTTTTCAAAAAGGCCCAGCGAGTCCCGGATTAAATCCTGGAATTTACCCCCCGTTTTTCGATTCAACATCTTTACAATGCCAGTTATGTCAGCGTATTCAATAAACGCTCTATTCTCTTCATTCAATTTTATCATTCGTTCTGTACTATGATAATCAAAACCATACTTCTCGGTAACCCCGCCACTACTTGTGTTTACACCCGAAAAAACAGGAATGATTCGTAAATAATTGTAACCTTTTAATCTTGCTACCCGCCTGTTGAGTATATGGTCGAGGAAATACTTTTTTATGTTCTCTTCTGGATATGCTTTAATATAAGCCGCCCTGTAATTTCGATAATCAACCTGAACCCACACTTGTTTATTACAATGCAATATGCTTGATTCTTTAACTTTCCACAGGGGAAGCTTGCTATTTAATACAGTACAAGGATAGGGTGTTACCATAAACGCGTTTTCAGATTTAACGCCTTCGATATATGTAATTTTGCCAATATAATTTTGTTATCGCATCCTGATCACGGGCACCAATGGGTATATGCACATCAGCCGGCATACCTGATTTTTTTGCTCTCGCTTTTGCTATTTCATCAACTTCGGTCATGAAGTATTGAATTTAGATAAATAATTAGTAGGTAGCCTATAAGCTTTTATTGATATCCAGGTCGGCTAAACCCGTTTATCCTGCTTCATATTTTACCAACATTGTTGTTGAAGCATTTTATCTCACGGCTGATCACTTAGCTGTTGTTTTTTTTACATGTTGCTGCTAATAAATGAGTGCTTCTTTCACTTTGTATGTTTTTTCTCGTTCTATTTTTGCCCATATTTAATAATAAGCAGTCTGTTATTGATCTTTTTAAATTCTGTGCTACGACAGTCTTTGGTTGACAAGTTGAAAAATGAAATTTCTACCTTATGGCAAATAAATATCCACTTTCGAATTGATACGACAAGGAATATAACTAAATATTTTGTTGAACGTGGACTCGCAATTCTCAAGTTTTACCAAAGCCTCATCAGAAACTGATTCCAGGCAGGCTATACATAGCAACCTTTCAGCACAGCTAAAGGCTACGTAGCCAAAGCGGGGATAATCAGTTGTTTCGTTGTCTCTTTTTGCTTCTCTTACTAAACTGTCAGTTTCGATCCACAGTAAAAGTTCCCTTCTGTTTTTTCAATAGCCAGTACCCCCTCAATACACTTTACATGGAATTTTATGCGATCAGGAATATTCGGCCCACCATCATTATGATCAACCTGTCCACTTCCGCAAGCTCGCCAATTGCCTGGTAGAGCGAGAGATGTTTTTTATCTGAAGCCTGGCACGGTTCCTCAGCTAATTGAATATGCACATCATCAATTGAAACCTGGTATTTATCTTTTTTATCCCGGATATATTTCAAACCGGTG
>JAOQAK010000071.1 GCA_025963635.1 Ferruginibacter sp. | reverse complement strand
GTGGGCGGAGCCAAGCATTTCCATTTCCTCTCCCGAAAAGGCGATGAACAGCAATAAATAGCGGTTGTTTTTTTGTGATTTGTAGTATCTGGCAAGTTCCAGTAAGGCCGCTACACCCGTGGCATTGTCATTGGCGCCATTAAAAATATCATCCTGGTAAGTGTAATCTTTGTTATAAGGAAGATCGTTGCCTTTTCCTATATGGTCATAATGTGCTGAAAAAATCACCATTGTATCGTTGGTGATATTTCCGGGGATGGCAGCCACCACGTTTTTTGCGGGGATCTTTTTGCGGTTAAAATCAGCAGTAAAATGATCGAAATACCCATCAAAGCCGGTCCTTGGCTGTAGCCCGATGGAATCAAAGCTGGCCGCAATAAATGCAGCTGCGATGTCCGCTCCCCGGCTGCCTGTTAGCCTGCCCTGTAAACTGTCCTGCGATAAAAAAAGAACGGTTTCCTGTAACAGCTCTTTGCTGATTAAACGGTTCGTTGGTATCCGCTGGCCGGTTAAATTGCCGCCTGGCAGCAGCATAAAGAACAGCAAATATTTTATCAGCGTTTTGTGCCAGTGCATAAAACGATTTTTTAAGTAAGCAAAAAAAAAGCCATCCACCTAAAATTAAAAGATGGATGGTTTATAAACTTATTTAACATAGTGCTTTGCCGTCAATTATTGATCCAGCAGCACAACTTTTTCCATTATATCGCCTCCTTTGATGTCATCAATGATATCCAATCCACCTGTTATTTTCCCAAAACAGGTATGCACACCGTCCAAATGTTTAGTGTTGGAACGGTTGTGACAGATGAAAAACTGTGATCCTCCTGTGTTTGGTCCGCGGTGTGCCATCGACAGTACGCCCCGGTCGTGAATTTGTTTGGTTCCGCTGGTTTCGCATTGAATGGTATAACCCGGCCCACCGGAACCTGTACCATTCGGGCAACCGCCCTGTATCATAAAGTTAGGAATCACCCTGTGAAAACTAAGTCCGTTGTAAAAACCTTCGCCGATCAGTTTTTTAAAATTTGCTACGGCGATGGGCGCATCATCATCGTATAATTCAAAGGTGAGGACGCCCTTTTTTGTGTGTATTTCTCCTTTGGTGGCTATTGCTTCGCTCATATAAATTTTTTTAATGGAGGGCAAAGATATTCAAAGTACAACTAAGTCGGAATAAGTATTATCCGGGCGGGTACCACTAGAACAAGAATTTGGTTGGATAGGGAGATTTTGATTTCTGATTTATTTCAATTTGCTACTTTATTTTAATTGCCAATCTTCAAACGTTTGAACTCCGGAATGACGGATATTCGAATCAATTATACTATGCGGGGGGCAAAACAGTGAATTTTATTTGTAGCACGACCTTATCAATTGATTTGTATTTTAATTTAACATAAGCAAAGTTCCCATTGGTATATGGTACAAGGGAGTGACACAACAATGACGCCCATAGCTACTTCTTGGTTTGGACAACAAGACTGAACTCACTTTTTAACCCTTGAGGATTAGAACACTATTGCCTCAGAAGGACATTAGACATCCAAAAAATCAGCCATCAGACATAACACTTTTGCCACAGGAAGGACATCCGGGAAACTATTTAGTTCACCACTTTGTTAGCACAGCTACTGCTTGCGAATGCCTCTGGCTTGGCTTTAAAAGCGAAGCCCATACCGAGGATATATCCCATGGCTTCCCGAAGTGCTTCATTGCTTTTAAATTGAGGGTTGGTGTTGATATCTGCATGAACTTCCATATCCACATCATACAAAGTAAACAGGTCGCAAAGTTCGTAGGCGATTTCGATGCTTTTGGCCACTTCCACCAACATCCGTTCTTTGATGCTGTACTTGAGCAATGTTTTTTCGTTATGGATAAACATAAAGCCTCCATGACCTTCCCGTAAAAACACGATAACGGTTGCAAACTCTGTTTCTTTGCCTTTTACCTGGCTGTCTGTACCAATGCAAACTTTAAGATGATAACCTGCCCGGGTTTCTCTTTTGATAGTTTCTTCCACCGCTGATTTGATGGGTAGTTGAATGGGATCGCCATTGAATTTTCTCCATAACATATGAAAAGGGGTTTTCTAAAGTTAAGGAAATAATGAATGCGGGCTTGGGGGAGAGTAATTGTAATGATTATTTAACCTTTTTATTTTATCCTAAAAGAATGATGGATGCCAGGAAATAGATGTAGATAGATGAGCGCAACTCAATATTTTTCTTTTTAGTTGAATGGCTTTTAGCCATATACAAACAAACAAAAAGGGCCAGCGCCTTATGCCGGCCCTCACATTACTCAAATCTACCTTAACATCTTGAAATATTTTTTGACTTATTCTATTTAGCAGTTTGAGACAGCAACGATTAAAAAGGGCCAGCCCTTACGCTGACCCTTTAACTTACACATGAATCTACCTTACTGTCTTATAGTTTTGTTCTGTTTTACTCTTATAATTATCTGATTGTCGATAAATTTTACTTACTGCACTCTCATACAGGGCGGGTGCACTTTTTTCCTGGTAGCATTGCCACTGAAAAAAGTGAATCAGGGATACGTTATTATGTAAACGGTAATTGCCCGAAAATATTTTACGGTGCCTGAAATAAAAGGAGGTTGGAAGAATTTGGGAAGATATTAGCGCACGACAGTTTGGTCAATACTGACCTATGCTAAGTAATACGAGGGTGCAGGCTTCCATTGTTTTAATGCCATTTTTTTCGGCTATTGCATATAATTCATCGTTTTCCGTACCGGGATTAAAGATGATTCGTTTTGGGCGCAGCCCCAGGATATAGTCGTAATACTCCTTCTGACGCGAGGGGTTGATATATAAGGTAATGGTGTCTATTTCCTCAAAAGGTTTTTTTTCGATCTCGATCTCAGTATTTCCGATATTTCCCTTCCGGATTCCAAGTGCTATCACGGGATGTTGATGTGCGGCTAACTTCTGCACGGCGAGATAACTGTATCTCGCAGGATTTGCGGAGGCACCGATCACAAGCGTTTTCTTCTTTTCCATATGCTTATTTTAAATTGATCAGGTATTTACGATCATTATAAAAAACGTTCTTTTACCTGTGGGGTTGGTATCATACATTGATCAAGTTTTCCGAACGATTTGTACCGGTTTTTTGCAATGAACTGATAAACACCATCCCTTATAAAAGCAGGTACAATAATAAAGCCATATAGCAGGGGCCAAAATGCGGTCAAATATTTACACAATTTTAAGGCGGCAGTAGATTTTGTAAAGGCCCTGCCTTTTTCGATCAGCACAAAAGAATTGAACTTTGTAAAAGGTAAATTAAACTGTTGGAGTAACTGCTGGCCGGCCGCACTTTGTAAGGCCGCAAACTTTATGGTGGCTTTTTTATCTCTCCTGATAGCAAAATTTACCGCACCATTGCAGAAATTACAAATACCATCAAATAATACAATTGGATGATCAGCCATTTTTCTAGCGAATTAGACTGCAGATTGCAGGGATTTAAAATACACAAATTTACAACTTTATTACTCCTGTTAAAAGTCACCAATAGTTAAGAAGCGAGATTGCTAAAAATAGATTTCATATTGTTATGCTACCCTTTAGATTCGACCCTTCGCGTTTTAAATATGTGTGTATTTCATAACTCGCTTTTTGGCACATAAAAAAGGCACTGAAATTTCAGTGCCTCTAATAAATAAGTATTTTGCTTTGTTTATACCAACATGGTGACCGGGTTCTCCAAAAACTTTTTCAGGGTTTGTAAGAAAGCTGCGCCCACAGCGCCATCTACACTCCGGTGATCACAACTTAAGGTGAGCTTCATTACATTCACCACACCAAAACCGTCACCCTTTTTCACTACTTTTTCCTTAATTGCGCCCACTGCTAAAATTGCGCTGTCAGGTGGATTAATGATTGCAGTAAATTCTTCAATATCCATCATCCCCAGGTTCGAAATGGTAAATGTATTACCACTGAATTCGGCTGGCTGCAATTTTTTATCTTTTGCCTTACCATACAGGTCTTTTGCCTCGGCGGCAATTTGAGATAATGTTTTCTGATCTGCAAATTTTATTACCGGCACAATCAATCCTTCCGGTAATGCAAGCGCTGAACCGATATGAATGTGTTGGTTATGCCGGATAAACTCACCCATCCAGCTACTGTTTACATCAGGATGCTGGCGAAGCGCTACGGCACTTGCTTTGATGATCATGTCGTTGAACGAGATTTTTACCGGGCTGATGTCGTTCATGGCTGCACGGGAGGTAATGGCATTGTCCATATTGATTTCCATCGTGAGGTAAAAATGCGGCGCTGTAAATTTGCTTTCGCCAAGGCGGCGGGCAATCACTTTGCGCATTTGTGTCAATGGCGTATCGGTAAATCCTTCCTGTCCGTTAGCTACAAATGCAGGAGCAGCAGGTTTGGGAGCAGCCGGGGCAGTTTGCGGAGCTGCTTTTGCAGCAGGAGTTGCGGCTGGTACATAACTATCAATATCTCTTTTAGTAATACGGCCATTGTCGCCGGTGCCACTCACTTTACTTATGTCGATCCCTTTATCAGCAGCTAGTTTTTTAGCAAGGGGAGAGGCTTTAATTCTTCCGTTTGGTGTGGGGGCAGCTTCCTCTTCCGGTACTGCTTCCGCCGGTGCAGATGCGGTATTCTCAGTTGCTGCGGGTTGTTCTGTACCGCCAGGTGCTGCATTGCCGCCTGCTTTTTCTGCAGCGACATAGGCGCTTACATCAGTACCTTCTTTTCCAACAATAGCAATGATCTCGTTTACTTTAGCTGCATTACCCGCTTCCACGCCGATGTACAATAATGTACCCTCTTCATAACCCACCACTTCCATGGTAGCTTTATCGGTTTCAACATCTGCAAGCACATCATCCGCTTTTACCTGGTCGCCCACTTTCTTATTCCAGGCGACTATTTTACCCTCAGTCATGGTATCACTTAGTAATGGCATCCTTATTTCTTTGGCGCCAGCCGGTAAGGCTACCTTGCCGGCTGGCGCACTTGCCTTTGCCGGTTCAGCTTGTTTAGCAGGGGCCGTTTCCTGGGAGGCGGGGCTTGCAGGGACTGCAGGTTGCGCCGCTCCACCAACAGCTGCATCCAATGCAGGTTTATAATCTTCGCCAGCCTTGCCAATCACCGCTAAAACACCATCTACCTGTGCCGGTTTTCCTTTCTCCACGCCGATATATAATAATGTTCCATCATTATAACTCTCCAGTTCCATGGTAGCTTTGTCAGTTTCCACTTCGGCTAATAAATCGCCTGATTTTACCTGGTCACCCACTTTTTTATGCCATTCTACTATCACACCTTCTGTCATGGTATCACTCATACGGGGCATGCGAATCACTTCTGCCATAATTGATAATTTCTATTGTTTTAAAATGGAAGTCGAAATTAATGCAAATATGGCAATTATCTACCCTATTCTGCCGTTCATTTGATATATCCGGTTTGAAAATTTAGAATGCCTTCTTTTATAATCTTAAATATTATAAGCAAGCATTAATGGAGGAGGAGGGTGTTTCCGGAAAAACTTTTCAAACCAGGGAGGGTTTAATATAGCAATGTGCTGTCACAAAGGCCGATGCGAGAACATTTATTGTAACAGTAGTTCCATGTTGTTGTTACTGTAGTTTAGTCTTATTCTAATGTGTTTTGGCTTATTTTTTTCTATTGATAAATGCATTGGGAACTAATCTGTCGTTTTGATGCGCCCTTTCGATTGGAAATTGAACCATTCGCAATTGACACATCATCATTGCAATGTTGTCAAACGAGCAACTCAATTTTAAACGTTTATGACACCTTACAAAAGTAAAAGTGGTAAAAAGTCCGGCGTTACCGGTTTTCAAATCGGGGAAGATTATATTATTGTGCAGTTTGATGATGCCCGAAAGTATAAATATAGTTACGATACTGAAAAAAAATCCACCATCGAAAAGATGAAATCATTGGCCATGGCTCAAAAAGGGTTAAGTACATTCATTAGCCGAAACAACCCGGAATTTATTGTCTTACAAGCGAGGGATCATTGATCACCCAAGTTTGGCAGGTATGGAAAACAATAGCTCACTTTTATTCAATATCCAGTTTTAACCGGTCTTTTAATTCCTTTACCAGTGGGTATTCTTCTATGATCTTCAGGTACTGTTGTTTCCTTGTCAATATCACTTCGCCGGGTGTTTCAACTTCGTCCTTTTCTGTTACGGATACCTGGTATACGAGGAACCGGTTATTAAAATATTCCTGCAGATGTGTTACCAGGTCTGCCCGTTCTTCCTCAATAAACGCTTTGTGAATTTCCCCCTTGGTGATAATTTCTATGGTTTGCTGATCCACTACTTTTAACTCCGCAGCCCTAAAGTTGGTAACTGCCGAAAAATTACTTTTTGCTCTTAATTTTTCTACAAACAAACCCCAGCAGGCATACAATTCCTCTTCAGTTAATGGCTTTACTGCGGGATCGCCCTGTTTGTTTTTTTGAGTAATATGTTTGCGGATGTTCATCAATGAACCCAGCGAGGTTCTTACTTCCGTTTTATTTTCAGTCGTTTTCGCAGGTGTGAGGGTTTCAGGTGTATGAATCTTATTGGCAGGTTCTTTTTTAAAGCCTACAGAATCTTCGATAATAAGTTTTGCCCCGGTCGTGGCATTTGATTTTGTAGTATTCGCTACAACGGAGGAATTGCCTGAACCAGCTATTTTAACCAGCGGCAGCGATCTAAAAGCAACTGTCTTTGCACCATCAATTATTTTTTTTTTACTTACAATATTGTCATTGCTTACCAGTTCGAGCGCCTGCTGCAAATAACTCAGCTTGATAATGGTTAACTCAACATGTAAGCGTTTATTGCGGGCTTGTTTATAATTGATCTCCGCTTCGTTTAAGATGTTAAGGGCGCTCACAATATAGGCGGGAGATATATTTTGAGCTGTTTGCAAATATCTTTGTTTGAAGTCTTCAGCTACTTCCAATAATATCGCTACCCTTGCATCCCTGCTTATAAGCAGGTTGCGCAAAAATTCTGCAAATCCATTTAACACGAGGTCACCCTCAAAACCCTTCCGGTTAATTTCATCAAACATTAATAAAGCACTTCCAAGGTCTTGTTGTTGAACAAAATCAAGCATTTTGAAATAGTAATCTTCATCTAAAATATTGAGATGTTCCAGCGTATTTTTATAGGTTACGGCACCATTGGTAAAACTTACAATTTTATCGAGGATGCTCAATGAATCCCTCATACAACCTTCACTTTTCTGTGCGATGATGTGCAAGGCTGGCTTTTCAGCGGTGATGTTTTCTTTATCACAAATCTCCTGCAGATGCTCAACTGTGTCGTTGTTGGTGATCCGCTTAAAGTCGAAAATCTGGCAACGACTTAAAATGGTTGGCAGGATTTTGTGCTTTTCAGTGGTAGCTAAAATAAAAATGGCGTATGGCGGCGGTTCTTCAAGCGTTTTTAAAAATGCATTAAACGCTGATGCACTTAACATATGTACCTCATCCACGATGTATACCTTGTATTTTCCCGCCTGCGGGGCAAAGCGCACCTGTTCTACCAAACTCCTGATATCATCTACCGAGTTGTTGCTGGCAGCATCCAATTCATGAATATTTAAAGAAGTACCGGCATCAAAAGAAACACAGCTGTTACAGGTATTGCAGGCTTCGCCATCTTTCGTCTGGTTTTCGCAGTTAATGGTTTTTGCCAGTATCCTGGCGCAGGTGGTTTTGCCAACACCTCTTGGCCCGCAAAATAAAAATGCATGTGCCAGCTGGTTATTTCTAATCGCATTCTTTAGGGTGGTAGTAATGTGCGACTGCCCAACTACTGTTGAAAAAATTTGCGGCCTGTATTTGCGCGCTGATACAATAAATTTATCCATATGAAATCGCCCCGGAGGCGGAATTAATTTGTCTTGAAATTACCAATGCAAGTTAATAAACCCTTCCCTTCTTTTTGATAAAATAGGGGATTGGAAAGTGGCCGGTTTTTCTGCATCAAAGCTTTTAAACCTACCTAAAGATGTTAGGTGACCGCGATATCTACTGGAGTATCGGGTGTCTTTTAAATTCGCTGGTTCTGTCAAATAAATAGCGGTAGGTAACCAGGTTCCTGCTGCGGAAAGTTTCGCCGAGGCTCTCGGCAATATTGATCATTTTAGGATTGAAATCGCCAATCCATTGCATTTCATATTGGGTATAGTGTACATCAGGTTGCTGGATCACCTTGGCCGATTCACCAATTACATATGCATCAACGCCCTTGCCCTGCCACTCAGGTACCACACCAAAAACAATTCCGCTGAACTTTTTGTTGGGCCTGAACTTTTTTATCCACAGAAATTTCAATTTATGAATAAGATCGAATTTGCCGTTGAGATATTTAAACCATTGGTTCAGATCGGGGATATTTACAAACATCGCCACAGGATCAGTTTTATGGAAAGCAAACCAGATCAGTTTTTCATCCATCACCGGCTTCATCTTGTTAAAAAGGATCAGCACCTGTTCTTTGGCCATCTGTTTTAAACCGCCGTGGCCCGCCCAGGCCTTGTTATAGATTGTTGTAAAATCATTAGCAAATTTCGGCAACTGGTCTTTTTTTATATGTTTGGATGAAAAGTCCGGATCCCGTTCAATGGCGGCGTGGCGGTCGTGAATTTTTTTTTCCAGCGGGGCTTTTGGGTCCAGGCCGAAACAAACCTGGTTAAAAAACAATTTAAAACCGTATTGCTCAAACAAATCCACATAATAGGGTGGATTGTAATTCATGCAATAAAAAGGTTCATCGAATCCTTTAGTTAACATGCCCCACCACTTGTCTCTTTCTCCAAAGTTTATCGGGCCATCCATTGCTTCCATCCCTTTTTGCATCAGCCAGTGTTTGGCATTATCGAGCATCAGGTCGGCGGCAGCTTGATCATTGATACATTCAAAAAACCCAATTCCACCAACAGGCACATCATCGCCCTTATTCTTATACTTTTTGCTCACAAAAGCTGCAATGCGGCCAATTAACTTCCCTTCATCGTTTTTTAGTACCCACCGTTCAGCTTCCCCGAAGCGGAAGGCTTTATTGATCGTTGGATCAAAAACCTCGTTGATGTCTTTGTCAAGCGGACGGATCCATTTAGGATCATCTTTGTATAATTCTACTGCTACCTGCAGAAATTGCCTGGCGAGTGGACGGTCTTTTACGGGAATTAGTTGCATATGTAATAGAAAGAACGCAAATGTAGGTTTTTAGAAGAAGGAGAAGATGAGTAAAGGGAAGAAAAAAGCCGCTTAACTGTTCGTCGAAAGACGTGGTTAAGCGGCAAGAGGTTATTACTCAACGACATCTTGAAAATCAAAATTAATTATTGAAGCAGGGAACGACAATGGTACCATGATCATCAGGCACCTTCAATTAACCCAACTGCATTGCCGAAAGGATCATTTACTACAGCAACTTTAATTCCTCCACCCACTTCTTTCACTGCATCTATGATAATTGCCCCTTGCTCCTCAAGCGTTTTTACACAAGTTTCAATATCGTCAACCGCCCAAAAGGCCACCGATTGATTTCCTTTTTCAAATCCTTTCCAATCAGGATCAAGCCCCAGTTCACATCCATTAATATCAAATCCTACATAAAATGGCTCATCAAAATAAGGATCCTTACCTAGGAGCTTCGTATACCAGGCTTTTGCTTCCCGAAGATCTTCGGTATGGTAGATCACCGTTCTCAATTTCTTAAACATGTATTGCTATTTTATAGATGAGTAATATTTAAAATTGGAGCAATGAAAAAAGAGAATGAAAAATTCATTCTCTTTTAAAAATAATATTATTCCTGGTGAATGGTTATTTACCGCTCATTTTGGCTTCGATGCTTAGAGTGGCATGCGGAACAGCACGCAAACGTGCTTTATCGATTAATTTACCGGTAACCCGGCAAATTCCATATGTCTTATTTTCTATCCGCATTACCGCTTTTTCAAGATGATCAATGAAAGTGATCTGGCGACTTGCCATTTGACTTAATTGTTCTCTTTCCATGCTAAGGCTGCCGTCTTCCATTGTCATATAGCGATTGTCTCCTTCATCTCCACCCATTTCATCCTTGCGGGTGATCAGGCCATGGAGGTAAGACAATTCTTTTTTGGCTGCTTCAAGTTTACGTTGAATCAACTCGCGAAATTCCTGCAATTCAGCATCGCTATAACGTTGAGAAGGAGCGCCGGGATCCCTTTGTGCTTTATCCAGTACGGACTTTGTAAATTCCGGTTGATATTTACGCACAGTTTTAGTTGATATTTTTGGCATTACCACTGGCTTTGGTGCCGGCACTTTGATATCTTTTGCTTTTACTTCAGCAGCCGGCTTGGATGAAGCTGCTTTTTCGTTGGCTGTTATAGCTGCCTGGCTCTTATTTTCATCTTTCTTTGACATAATTTTTTCCGCTGGTTTAACAACTTTGTTGGGAATGCTTTTTACCGCTACCGGTGTTTTTGTTTCTTTTTTGGCAATTGGTGCTGGTATATTTTTACCCTGAACTACTTTCCTGGGTGTTGTTTTTAATAGTGGCTTCTCAACAATTTGAGATATTTTTTTAACTTGTTTAACTACTGGCTTAGTGTCTTTTAGTTTTGTGGCAGGTTTAGCGGCTTTTTTTGCAGCTGGCTTTGTAACAACAACATTCTTTGCAATAGGTTTGGAACTATTTTTTCCAGCCGGCCTGGAAGCGGCTTTTTGGGGAACCGCTTTTTTTGCAGGAGCAAATTTAACAGCGATTGCGGCTTTTTTTACAATTGGCGTAGCAGCTTTCCCTTTTTTTACAGGCGCTTTAACTGCTGCTTTTCCCGCTTTGGCCGGAACTTGCTTTTTTATTGCCATACTAGTCTGCTTTTTTTAGTACGTTCACTTTTAATATGGCATTATTCACCTCTATCTCGGTGCCCGCGTCTAAAACGGGATAAAAAACAAGCGAATCTGCCAGAATTTCGGCGCAAATATAATCTTTATATTGATTTAATGATAGTTGTATTCCGGCATTTTCTAATATGGATACATTTATTCTGTCAGTCAATTCAAATCCGCTGTCTTTCCGGATATTTTGAATTTTGTTGACAAACTCTCTAGCATTTCCTTCGTTTTTCAATTCATCTGTGATCGTAATATCTAAGGCTACCGTTAAGGTACCCTTAGATGCTACCTCGTAACCGGTGATTTCATCTGTTGATACTTCCAGGTCTTCACTGTTAATGTAGATGGGCTCCTCATTATTTGACAGATAATCAGGATTCAATAAATAATCGCCTTCCAGCACCTTATCGATCGTGCTGTTATTGAACGCACTGATTTGGCTGGCTGCCCACTTCATCTTTGCACCCAGCTTTTTACCGAGTGTTTTGAAATTTGCCTTTGCCTTTTTTTGGATGAAATCATTTTCTGCGCCCAACACATCTACTTCTTTAATATTGGTTTCGGCTTTTATGATATCTTCTACTTTTCTAATCCTTTCTGCCATTTCTGCATCCATCGCGGGAATAAATACTTTCTGAAGAGGCTGGCGTACCTTGATATTCACCTTTTTGCGTAAGGACAATATCAGCGAAGATGCGTCCTGCGCCAGCTGCATTCTTTTTTCAAGTTCTGCATCTATCACAGATTCCTCCACAACCGGGAAATCAGTATGATGCACCGACTTTTGGTCAAATCGTCCGGAAACGCTATTGATATTTAGAAATAACCAGTCTGCAAAGAATGGCGCAACGGGTGCCATCAGCCGGGTTAAAGTTTCGAGGCACTCATACAAGGTTTGATAGGCAGATATTTTATCCTCCCCGTAATCTCCTTTCCAGAAACGGCGACGGCACAATCTTACATACCAGTTACTTAAATGGGCATCTACAAAATCCTCGATTGCCCGACCGGCGGCAGTGGGTTCGTAATCGTCAAGGTTTTGCTGCACGAATTTTATTAAAGTATTCAGCGATGACAATATCCACTGATCAATTTCGGGCCGCTCCTTTACCGGTATATTGGCTTCCTTAAAAGCAAATCCGTCAACATTTGCATAGAGGGCAAAAAACTGGTAAGTATTGTACAATGTGCCGAAGAATTTCCGCTGTACTTCTTTAATGCCTTCATTATCGAACTTCAGGCTATCCCAGGGAGATGCATTGGTAACCAGGTACCAGCGGGTGGCATCAGCTCCATAGGAATGAATGGTTTCAAAAGGATCGATCACATTACCGAGCCGTTTGCTCATTTTATTGCCGTTTTTATCCAATACCAAACCATTGCTTACTACTGTTTTATAGGCAACGCTGTCGAATAATAACACGCCGAGTGCATGTAATGTGTAGAACCATCCTCTTGTTTGATCCACCCCTTCTGCTATAAAATCTGCGGGAAAGGCCCCGTTAGCCCCTTTCCCTTTGAGTGGAGAAGTAGGCGAAGCAGCATGGTACTGCCAGAAATTCTCTGTACTTAAGGGGCCAAATGCATTGGAACTGGCATCTGGCAATCCCCATTGCGCATAAGGCATTGAGCCGCTATCGAACCAAACATCTACCAGGTCGGGCACCCTTTTCATGGGCAAACCCTGGCTGCTAACCAGCACAATATCATCTACATATGGTTTATGAAGGTCCAAAATCCCTTCGTGCATATAATGCTGGTTGGTTTCGCCACCTAATTCGTTTGCCGCCTTTTTAATTTGCGTGTTCAATTCTTCGATGGATCCAATACATTTTTCTTCCGAGCCATCTTCAGTACGCCAGATGGGTAGGGGAGTTCCCCAAAAGCGGCTCCTGCTCAGGTTCCAGTCTACCATATTTTCCAGCCAGTTTCCAAAACGTCCGGTACCGGTGGCTGCCGGTTTCCAGTTGATGGTTTTGTTTAGTTCCACCATCCGGTCTTTTACTGCGGTGGTTTTGATGAACCACGCATCCAGGGGATAGTAAATGATGGGCTTATCAGTTCTCCAGCAATGCGGATAATTGTGTTCGTATTTTTCTACCTTGAAGGCACGGTTTTCTTTTTTCAGTTTTACGCTGATGTCTACATTTACATCTGTATAATCCTTTTCATCCTTGTAATCTTTTACATAACGCCCGCTGAATTCGCCGGTTCCTTCTACAAATTTCCCTTGTTTATCAACCAGCGTTAGAATGCCGAGGTGATTTTTTTTACCTACCTTATAGTCATCGGCACCAAAGGCCGGGGCGGTATGTACAATGCCGGTTCCATCTTCGGTGGTAACAAAATCGCCGACAATTATTTTAAAGGGGGTTGCGTCCGGGGTTATTTCCCTGATCTTTTCTATTGTATTTGCCTCGGAAGGTAATAATTGTTCGTAAGTGCAACCTGCTATGTCTTTGCCCTTGAATTCAGTGAGTATTTTCCATGGCAAAAGCTTGACTCCTTCTTTATACCCATCGAAATCTCCATCTTCCCCTTCTGGCTTAAAATATTTGGATACCAGGCTTTTGGCTAGAATCACATTAATCGGCAAATGGGTATAAGGGTTAAATGTTTTTACCAGCACATAGTCAATATTGGGGCCCACAGTTAGCCCGAGGTTGGAAGGTAAGGTCCAGGGTGTTGTTGTCCAGGCCATTAAGAAGGCATCACCTTCGAAAGAATCAATTTTTAAATTTCCATTTTTGACTAGACGAAACATGGCCACTACACTGGTATCCTTTACATCTTTATAAGTGCCAGGTTGGTTCAATTCGTGTGAGCTGAGGCCCGTACCCGCAGCCGGTGAGTATGGTTGGATACTTACACTCTCATATAGATATCCTTTCTTGTACAATTCACTTAGAATCCACCACAAGGTTTCTACATAATTGTTCTCAAAAGTGATATAAGGATTGTCCAGATCGACCCAGTATCCCATTTTATTGGTAATATCATCCCATTTGTCTTTAAACTTCAGCACCTCTTTGCGGCAGGTGGCATTGTATTCTTCAACTGATATCTTTTTGCCGATATCCTCCTTGGTGATCCCCAATAGTTTTTCCACTCCCAGTTCCACCGGTAAGCCGTGTGTATCCCAGCCACCCTTTCTTTTCACCTGGAATCCCTGCATGGTTTTATATCGGCAAACCAGGTCTTTTAAGGTTCTTGAAATAACATGATGAATACCCGGCAGACCATTTGCACTAGGCGGACCTTCGTAAAATACAAAAGGAGGAAAGCCTTCCCTTAAATTTACGCTCTCTTCAAAAGCATTCGTCCTTTCCCATTTCTCCAATATTTCATTACCGATCGCAGGCAAATTCAATTGCTGGTATTCTTTGTATTTAGCGGTCATATTATTTTCAGTCTGTAACATAAAATGTGTGCAAAGGTAAGAAAAAGGCCGGTTGCTTAGTATCGTGAAAGTGATTCGCGGTTTCAGCCGTATATCTTTAGTTTTCCACATTATCGTGCTTCGGCATAATATTGGATTACTTATTATGCTTGTGAATGGCAATCTTTTACTTGTTGAAAATGCTTTTCCTTACAGTATTTATTATAAGTATTTATTAAAATATCTATGCAACCTAATCACATTTTATTTAAAGAAAATGCTCTAGTTAAGGTGGTTAGTCGCGAAATCTTTGCTGGTTTAGGGTTTTATTAGGGTAAAGACGGGGGTAGTCTTGCTCCCGTCACTTTTTAGATCAGCTAAATAATTTTATTGTTTCAATTCCTGTGAA
Source organism: Ferruginibacter sp. (assembly GCA_025963635.1). Lineage (GTDB taxonomy): Bacteria > Bacteroidota > Bacteroidia > Chitinophagales > Chitinophagaceae > Ferruginibacter. Next base: position 54,134 of record JAOQAK010000071.1, on the reverse strand, counting down.
AAAAGTTAAGAATCCATTATCTATTTTAAAAACACCTCCACTTTTTCTGAAGAACGACCAATATATTTGGAAGAACTCCGATCTGTTCGAGCAAAAAAACGAAGGCCTGCTATTTTCAGCGGGCCTTTATCTGGTAAATTTTTGAAAGGATTAATTTTTTGATCCTTATTTTTCTGCCCGGCCGAAGCCACCACATTGTATTTCCTGTCGCAGGAAAAATTACTCCCACAATACAAATTAGCAATCCCACCATTTTTCACGCTGTTCCATTAATTGAAGCCCTATGAACCAGAAATAAATGTTGCAGATTTTCTTCAAATACCAGCAACGCACCCGTAAAGCAGGTGGTCATAATTACAAGTCCTGTTGCAAAAGCCAGGTAAAGATGTATTCTTCTGAATAAGATTTTCAATGCTTTTAATTTAAATCAATAAGCCACCGGTGCAGGTGGCTTATTGATAAATATACTTACGGGATTAAAATCTGAAGGCAACTGTACTGATAAACTGCCTCGGTGCAATCGGGTTGATACTATAATTTTCGTGCACAAGGTAATTATAGGTATTAAACAGGTTGGAAACCTTTACCATTAACGAGGCTTTTTTAAAGCTGTAACCTGCAGAAATATCCACGGTTGTAAAACCTGCAACGGGGATCAGCCTTGAGTAATTTTGCGCCTGTTGTTGTGTATTGTTATATCCTCCAAAACGATCTCCCGTATGAAAGGCGCCGGCGCCCACTTTAAGTCCTTTGAAATTACCTTTTTGGAAAGTGTACATGAGGCTTGTATTAGCCGTATTAGCAGGTGTATTTACCAAACGCTCACCTTCTATATAATTACCCTTGGCTATTTTAGTATTGGTGAATCGCATGTTATTAAAGCTGTATCCCGCGAGGATGTTCAGCCCTTTAATTGGTTGGCTATTGATATCTAATTCGACACCATCACTGGTAGTTTGCCCTGCCAGCTCTTTCAATGCAGTATTATTATTGCGAGTAATTCCGTCTGCGGCGTAGGGTGCTGTTTGTGCCAGGTTGTTATTAATAATTCTGTACAGTGTCAGGTTTATCGAAAGTTTTCCCTTCAGCAGTTCGTTTTTGATTCCGATTTCATATTGATCAATGATCGATGGTTGCAAGGCATTTCCAAAAACATCTGTGCCACTGTTAACTGAAAAAGAATTTGCATAACTGGCAAAAGCGGAGATATTCTCATACGGCCGGTAAACCAACCCGACACGTGGTGAAAATGCATCTGCCTTGGTGGTGATACCCTTGGCAATACTGTCTTTCAGCAGATAGTGGGTAGTAGCAGCTTGTCCTTCCTGCATCGACCACCGAATTCCTGCCAACAATTTTAATTTAGATGAAATACTTATGAGATCCTGCACATAAGCGCCCATTCTTTTTATAGGTGTTTTTAACCCGGTAACTTTTGAGGCTGCGGGAATATCAGTTCGGGCTTCAAATTTATTGAGATCAAGGATGTTGATTGTGTCGTAAATAACCGGGTTATTGAACGTGTAACTCGTAGTAACATACTTGTCCGCATCCACCCCTGCAAGAAAAGTATGCTCCAGCTGACCTGTTTTAAATTTGCCCACGAGGTCGATGTTCCCGATAAAATAATCCTCCTGGGATTGAATTTTATTTAATGGCCGTGCCCAATCGCCATTGGCTGCTGCAATAATTCTTTCAATGGAGTAATAATCTCTCTTGTACACTTGATAAGAAGTGCTTGCGTTGATATTCCAGGTTGTATTGATCTGGTGTTTTAAAGTAACAGTGGCGGTGGTTTGATCCGCTTTGTTGTATTGCCATGGCGTGCCCACAAAGTGCGAGCGGCCTACTGTTGGAATGATAGTATTATTAATAGATCCGATGCCAAAATCAGGTGTAAAATCATGATGTAGATAATCGCCCTGAACCAACAATTCTGTGTGTTGTCCCAATTTAAAAAGGAAAGAAGGATTAAGATAATATCTTTCAGATTTCACGTTATCCCTGTAGCTCTCAGCTTTTTCATAGGTACCGTTCAGGCGAAATGCTACGTTAGCAGATAACGGTCCATATATATCCACTGATGGTTTCCATAATCCATAACTGCCCGCTCTCATTGATATTTCTCCGCCTTTGTAAAATTTCGGTTGTTTTGTAACCATGTTGATGATACCGCCCGGAGCTACATTTCCATAAAGGATCGCGGCGCTCCCTTTCAGGATTTCAACTTTTTCAAGCGAACTTATTTCCGGCATCGTACCTGAATTTACCCTGTAACCGTTTTTAAACAAATTATAGCTGCCCAAATTATAACCTCTTGCAAAGAATCTTTCCGAAGTACTGCCCCTGGCGTCTGAAAGGTAAACGCCATTTACATTCTTAATTACATCACTCAGCCGCTGGGCCTGCTGATCGCGAATTACCGTTTGGCCTACTACAGTAACGCTTTGTGGAAGGTCCATGGGGTCAATGGCTACTTTTCCTGCCGAAACCGGCTGGTTATTAAGGCCTTTTCTTGAATTCACGATAACTTCTTCCAACTGGCTCGCATTTTCCTGCAGTACAAAACTTACTTCTGTGGTTTTATTCTGCTGTACGGAAATTTCCTGTTGTTGTGTAAGCAAGCCCGTGAATGAAACAACAATATGGTAGATGCCATCGCTAACACTTCTGATGGTAAAGCGCCCATCCTCGTTACTAATACTAAATTTTCTTAATTCCTTTACTTCAACATTTACGTTTGCAGCAGGGGAGCCATCTTTTGTTACAATTTTTCCGGTGATATTGCTTTGGCTTTGTGCCACAAATGCTATAAATAATACAACTGCAGTTAGTAATGATCTTTTACACATAATTTTTTGGGAGACTTTTTGAAAATTCCTGTTTCTTAAAGGTGCAAAGGAAACTTATCTATTGTACAAGGAGTTACGGATAAGGGAAAACGGTTTACGCAAAACGGAACGAATGGAGTCGATCGCTGTTGAGACTTCGAATATTCCCTGGTTGCCGGTGGTGCAACATTCATTAATATAACTAACCGGGTAAATTATCGTAGCAGCAATTCGCAAGGCTTTATGCCCGTATGCTTTTTAAAGGCGGTGCTAAAATGGGAGATGGAAGAATAGCCCAGCAGAAGAGAAACTTCTGTTACGCTAAGGCCTTTTTCGTAGAGGAGGTATTTGGCGTGTTCCATGCGCTGGCTTTGATAAAAATCAAAAATAGTGGTGCCGAACATTTCTTTAAAACCTTTTTTCAAGTAGCACTCGTTGATGGCTACTTTACGGCTTAGCTCTTTGATGGTTAATGGTTCGCCGATATGCTGAAGTAACACTTCCCTTGCCCTGGAGATCTTTTCGCGATCATCGGCATTGGCCAAAAATTTACAGGTAAACACTTCCTCTTTGATGCCTAGCATACAATCCATACTGTAAAGGAGCAGGATCTGTGTTTGAGCATTCACAAAAATATTTTCCAGCGTATCACTATAGGGATGGTTCAGGAGCGATTCAATGGCCTTCCTGGTTTTGTTACACAGCGGTAGCAATTTTGAAAATGAAGCGGTATGCGAAAACGACAATACTTCATCCGAAATATCCAATTGCTTTTTACCTTTTACAAATTGTGTAAGATAGGATGGCCGAAAACTAAAACTTAACACATCCACACTGTCTATTTTTTCCGCGCAATTTTTGGAAGCGTTGAATTTACAATAATCACATTCAACCAGCTTCGACCGGCAATATACATTGCCGGTGATACAAAATTTCAGCTCCAGGTAATTAGCTTCCGGGTTGTTTTTTTCAAAATTGTACACCAGCATGCCGGTATCTTCAAAACTCCACTGCAGATGTTTTTTATAGCGTTTAATGGAATATTGCACCGACCCTGGTACAGAGCGCTCAATATCCTGCAAAACGTCCAGTTCATCATACATGAACGGTTGTTTTTGGGCAATCTGTAATATGTTAATTGATTGATCCATTGATAAACTTCGATGCAAATATACAGTAAACGCTTAATTAACCATGCCTCTGGGCTACGAACGAATATAAAAGCGTTTTATTATGACGATTTGATGACGAGCTGAGAAGCAATTGCGCTCTAATAGAAATAAATATAATCTTATGAATGATGAATAGTTTGCAAAATGCGGAAATATTCATTTCAAAAAGGATAAATATGATTTGGCACCGGACTGGGTAAATAACCCCGGCAGGTGAATAATTGCACTGCCTTTGAAGGATTTACTGCTGGAATTTCTGTGGAAATCTTGGGTGGAAATTATACTTCCACATGCTTCTTTTATTACCTTAAACCCTTGATTTTCCTTATCTTTGCACGAATATCAAATTTGAAAATTTTAAAGTGAATTCGTCCAAATATGAGCACAGAAATTGAAGAAGCAGTATTACCCGACATTAATGGTTATGGAGCTGATAGTATCCAGGTTTTAGAAGGTTTGGAAGCTGTTCGTAAGCGTCCGGCCATGTATATTGGTGATATCGGTGTTAAGGGATTACACCATCTTGTTTATGAAGTAGTTGACAATTCCATTGATGAAGCCCTCGCAGGTTATTGCAAAAATATCCTGGTTACTATTAACGAAGATAATTCCATTACCGTTGCAGATGATGGGCGTGGTATTCCAACCGGTCTACATACAAAGGAAAACCGAAGCGCCCTCGAAGTGGTAATGACCGTTTTACATGCGGGAGGAAAATTTGATAAAGATTCTTATAAAGTTTCCGGTGGGTTGCATGGTGTGGGCGTAAGTTGTGTAAATGCATTGAGCAGTAAGCTGATCGTTACAGTCAACCGCGATGGAAATTCTTTTGAACAGGAATATTCCAAGGGGGTTCCAAAGTACCCGGTAAGACAAACGGGTGTTTCTGATGAACATGGTACCACGGTACAGTTCTGGCCAGATCTTACAATTTTCACTTCAGGCATTTATAACAGGGAGATATTGGAAGGGCGTTTGCGGGAACTCGCATTTCTAAACAGGAAATTAAGCATTGTAATCCGCGATTTGAGGGAAGTGGATGAGCAGGGTAAAACTTATTCCAAAACGTTTTACAGTGAAGGCGGAATTGTGGAGTTTGTTGAAATGCTCGATAAAAATGCTAACCGGAACCCATTATTACCAACCGTGATTTATTGCGACGGTTACGATCCTTCAAGTAATGTGACTGTTGAAGTAGCAATGATTTATAACACCGGTTACCAGGAGCACCTTTTCAGCTATGTAAACAATATCAATACCATTGAAGGGGGAACACATGTGGCCGGTTTTCGCCGTTCTATCACCAGGGTATTTAAGAGTTACGGCGAAAGAGAAGGCATGTTTGAAAAAGCCAAAGTAGATATAGAAGGCGATGATTTCAGGGAAGGGCTGAGTGCGATTATTTCGGTTAAAGTGCCAGAGCCTCAATTTGAAGGCCAAACAAAGACAAAGTTGGGGAACAATGAGGTAATGGGTGTGGTAGACAGCACGCTGAGCCGCGTATTAAATGCTTACCTAGAGGAAAACCCTAAAGATGCCAAAACGATTATACAGAAAGTTATACTTGCGGCACAGGCAAGGGCGGCGGCCAAACGGGCACGAGAAATGGTGCAGCGCAAAAGTGTGCTCACCGGTGGCGGATTGCCGGGCAAATTAGCCGATTGCAGCGACAAAGATCCAAACCGTTGTGAGTTATACCTGGTGGAAGGGGATTCTGCAGGTGGTACTGCCAAACAAGGCCGCGACAGAAGCTACCAGGCAATTCTTCCATTGAGAGGTAAGATTTTGAATGTGGAAAAAGCAATGGAGCATAAGATATATGATAATGAAGAAATCAGGAACATGTTTACGGCTTTAGGTGTAAAGATTGGCACTCCTGAAGATCCGAAAGCACTGGACCTGTCTAAGCTCAGGTATCATAAGTTAATTATAATGACCGATGCCGATGTGGATGGAAGTCATATTGCTACTTTAATATTAACATTCATTTTCAGGTATATGAAAGAACTGGTAGAGCAGGGCTACGTTTTTATTGCCCAGCCGCCTTTGTACCTCGTAAAAAAGGGAAAAGACCAGGATTATGCATGGACCGACGAAGAACGGAAGGGCCTTATTGCAAAGTTTGGACAGGGAAAAGACGATAGCGTAACTACACAGCGTTACAAAGGTTTGGGTGAAATGAATGCTGAACAATTGTGGGAGACCACTATGAACCCTGCAACCCGCACTTTAAAACAGGTTACCATCCAAAGTGCTGCTGAAGCAGATCTCGTTTTTAGTATGTTAATGGGCGATGAAGTACCGCCGAGAAGAGAATTTATTGAAACGCACGCAAAATATGCGAAAATCGATGTATAATATCAGCATGGAAAGTGCAAACTGTATATAAAAAATAGCCCCGAACCAATCGGGGCTATTTTTTTAGATTGTTGTCCAATTTCAATTAGTCTTTGCTGAACCTCGCCTGCAACAAGTAAAAGGTACAAGGTCCTTTTCTTTTAAGAAGAAACGGGTAGCTGACTAAAGAATATGATTGATCGGGGCTTTGTCCGAAGCGTCTTCCCCGGAGAGATATAAAAGAACGGTGAAAAAATAGTCCATAAAGCTTAGCAGTTTCTTTTCCATTATCGTGTTTTTAATTTACTTTAATTGATTGCCTTTTTTAATTCCCGGTTTATTCACATACTGCATTTGGAGTAATAGATTGCTAAAAACGATCCTTAATTTTTGGATAACTTTTACCATCTTCAGAAAATCCATTTTATTTGCCTCGCCTAATCTATTGACCATTCATTTGTCAAAAGGTTTAACAAATTTATGGGTTCAAATCTTTTGACACAAAGCCTAATGTGTGGAATGCACAATTGGTCGTATGAATAGTAAAACGGCCAACATAAGTGGTGGTTTGTTTTTCGGAGTTCTTTCAGTTTGGAAGTAAGCAGAGGTCATACATCGCTGCATGACCTTACTTCTAAACCCCCAAACTGTATTTATTTTATTGCAAACTGCACGTCGCCAACTATCCTCCTTACATCAAGCTGCGTATCGCTACTGTTCATTATCCTGATTTGGCCGGCACTTTTGATGGCGACATACGAGTCATCCGTCATGTACACGTGCAGGCTTGGTGAAAGAAGCGCTCCCTGTGAATTGATAACGGATTTTCCCTTTATCATGAGCTCCTTCAACTGGTTTACATTTACCGTTACCGTCACCTTGTCTTTCAGGGATTCTTTTTTGCTCTTGATATACAAAACATTTTTACTGATCTTCCAGTCTACCTTTTCTATAGCTGCATTGTCGCCGGTAATTTCAATGAACTTGTCGTTGCTTTCTATTAGCTGCAGATCGATGTCATCGGCCACCACTATTCTGTTGAACGATATTTGGTAATCAACTTTTTTAGGTGGAGTAGCTCCGGGTTTTTTGCCTGTTGCAAAAACGGTGATGCACGCAGTAAGTAATATTGCCACTGCCATTGCGATTATTTTTTTCATGTTATTTTAGTTTGTGTTGCGGTTGCAACGGGTTATCATTTTCTTTATAACACAAATTTGCTTCAGAAAATATCGCATTGCAACCGCATGAGCATGTGAAAATATCGGCGGAATGATTGCCCACTGATGAGCGCTTTTTGCAAGTTGCGGTTCATCCTTGTATAGAACCACTTATCCATCATTGGCATGCTTACTACTACAAATGGCTACCACATAAATATGTATTTCCTGAAGGGGTGATATCTGGCGTAAGAATGAAAACTTATTCGAAGTTGCCAAGGCGGTAGTGATGAATTGCTGCCGGAATACAATTCATCTAATCGTTTAAACAATTCACCCGTTTATGTGATTGAGGGGATCCTGGTATTCCAATATTTTTGCCTGATCAGAAATTCTTTGGTTGTAGGCAATAAGTACAGGTTAGCGAAAGTGGTAAGATCAAAAATAAATAGCCGACGGAAAACCGGTGAAGAGCTATATTTATTAATAGAAGTTCAAAGCAAGACTTCTATCCTTCTCAAATCGTGAAATTGATGAGTCCTGGTTCATTTGCCGGGACTTTTTATCGCACCAGTTCAGATGATCATTTAATCAGCGCAATTATTAGATTTGTATAGCATATATGAGAATCACTTTCTTTATAATTCTTTCATTGTTCTTTTGCGGCGCTGGCGTTGCGCAGAGTTTTACTTTCAACCGTTTTACAACTGACGATGGGATTGGCCTTTCCAGCAACGTGGTCAATAGCATTTACCAGGATGAAAAAGGTTTTATATGGGTGGGTACAGCAAACGGGCTGCAAAGGTTTGATGGAAGAAAATTTATCCAGTTCAGTAGCTTCAAGCCGGGCAGCGATGCTATGCCGGACTCAAGGCTCTTTCAAATTATCCCTTTGGATAGTGGCAAACTCTTCCTCGCTTATAATTCGATCAGGGAATTTGGTATTTTCAACCCGGCAAATTTTAGCTACAAAAAGATACTTCTCAAAACTTCACAGGAAATTCCACCACGGGCAGAATTTTTTGCATGGAAGGATTTTAGCGGCCAGCTATATCTTAATGTGATTGGATATGATATTTTGAAGTTTAATAAAAATGAAAGAACGTTTGAAGACAATCATCCGTTTCCGCTTCCCTCCGGCTGGAAAAATACCTTGTTCGGCATTTATGAAGACAGCATTAAAAAGCAGGTATGGATTTGTACAGATAGTGGCCTTTGTATTTATGACAGGGGCAGCAATCAAATGTGGACGAAGAAAAACAACCCGCAACATCTGCCCGTACTAAAAAATGATCAAATACAGAAGAATATTTCGGAAATATATATCGACAGGAAACGACGTATATGGATCTTCGGCTGGCCTGAAGGAGTTGCAGGAAAGCAGTATAAATATTGCCTGGACAGCACAGGAAGTAAATATTTAACCAAAGATACCAGTGGCTTAAACACCGGCCCGTTGGGTTATACAGTGTACAGCCATTTCTATGAAACCAGGAATGCCAACCTATGGGTATACGGCATGGGCGCTCTTTTTAACTATAACCAAAGCCTGCAACGGTTCCAGTTTCACAAAAGTGGTTCTGGTAACGACAACATTAACATCAACTATGAAGAAGTTTACCAGGTAATCGAAGATAAAGACGGTGGCATCTGGATTGCTACCGACCAGGGCTTATATTTTACCTCGTTGGGAAACAATGCTTATTCTGTTATCAATTTAATGTTTGATAATAAAAAAAGCTCAACCTATATCACAGATATACTCGAAATGCCAAATGGTGATCTCTGGTTTACTTCATGGGGTATCGGGGTAAGAACGATGAGCAAAAACTTCGAGAAGAAGGACAATTTTGTCTATTCTCCGGCTCCACCGGCCAACTGGTCGCAAGTTGCGAAAAGCAATACCCGAAACACATGGTGTATGTGCAGGCAAAATGCTACCGGCGAAGTATGGATAGGTTGTAATGGTGGGATATTGTTGGTGCATGATCCTGTTAAAAGGACAACCCGTTATCTTTCACCGGCAGAATTTAATAACAGCACGATAAGATATATTACCGAAGACAAAGAGGGACAAATGTGGTTTGGAACACAGGCGGGAAGACTGATCAAATACAATGATGGCAGATTCACAGTGATGCAGGATATCGGCTCAACTATTTACAAAGTGTTTATCGATCGGCAGGGATGGATCTGGTTATCTACACACGAAAAAGGATTTTATGCCATTAACCCGGTCGATGGCAAAATGATACAACGTTATACCGTAAACAATGGCAGCAACAGCCTTTACAGCAACACAGGAAACGACATAGAACAGTTAAATGACAGCATCATCGTACTCGGCGCCGGTGTCTTGAATTTCATCAACAAAAGAACCCAGGCGGTAAAATTAGTAACCTATGCCAACGGCCTGCCTTCTAATACCGTTGCGAGGTTAAGAATGGATGAAAGTGGGTTTCTTTGGATCATTACTTCCAACGGCTTATGCAGGTATAATCCGAACAATCACCGGATTACGCCGTACGGAAGAAAGGACGGGATTATATTGGGTGAGCTTGCAGGCAATGCCGACTTAAAACTCAGTAATGGGTATATGATGTTTGCGGGCAGCAATGCTATGATCATGTTTCATCCGGCTGTTTATTCCACCAACCAATCACCACCGCCGGTAACAATTACTGACTTTAAAATTTTTAACCAGTTTCTGCCAATTGACTCATTGCTGCAGGGCGGAGTGATCCAATTAAAAAATGATCAAAATTCGTTCAGCATTTTTTTTGCCTCATTGAGTTATCTGCAACGCGACAGGCTGACTTACTATTATAAAATGGAGGGGTTGGATAAGGATTGGGTGCAGGCTGATAAATCATCTTACGTAAATTATTCATTATTGCCGCCGGGTAAATACACTTTTAGAATCTATTGTGAAAATATCGAAGGGCAGCGCCCCAACTCAATTACAGAAATAAAGATATTGATAAAGCCATTCTTTTGGCGCACCCGCTGGTTCATAAGTACCCTGTTATTTTTCATCGCACTTATTATATATGCACTACACGATTTGCGGGTGAAACGCCTGATGGAGGTAGAAAAACTCCGAAACAGGGTAGCCCGCGATTTGCATGATGACATGGGTAGTACCTTAAGCACCATCAATATATTGAGCGCTATGGCAAAAAGTAAGATGAGCAGTGATGCCGTCAGAACATCTGAGTATCTCACCAAAATAACGGATAACAGCCAGCGCATGATGGATGCAATGGATGATATAGTCTGGAGCATAAAGCCCAGCAATGACAGCATGCAAAAAATCATCGCCCGGATGCGTGAATTTGCTACCAATGTGTTAGAGCCAAAAGAAATAGAACTGGACTTTACTGCAGAAGACCTGGTGTATGACGTAAAACTGAATATGGAAGCAAGAAGAGACTTCTTTTTAGTTTTTAAAGAAGCAGTAAATAATGCCGCAAAATATTCAAAAGCAACAAAGGTGGAAATGACTATTGCAGTAGATAATAAGAAACTGGTATTGGTTGTAAAGGATGACGGGATAGGGTTTGACGTTGCGAAGGCCGATAGTGGTAACGGGCTTGGCAATATGCAAAAGCGTGCAGATGCAATGAATGGTAAAGTGGTAATTTATTCGAAAGCCAGGAATGGAACCAAGGTAACAGTTACCATACCCCTGAATGCTCCTCAATCAAATTCCAAACGGCAAGCGAATGGGGGTGCCGTTTAGGATAGGATATGGCCTATAAATGTTAAAAGTCGCACGCATTACTATAAGCAACAAGTATGAATCGCTTTGTCAGCCAAAAATTTCGTTTTTACTCCTTTGTATGCATTGCATTACTAATGTTTGTGCATGGGTATAATTTAAAGGAAGGATATTTGCGACCCAACAGCACTGTAGGTGAAGATCTTACCATTACTACTTTTGTGGAGTATTTTCTTGCGAACGGTGCACTTCGATTCCGCATCCCGATGTTGTTTATTATTTCAGGGTACATTTTTGCCCTTCGGGATTACAGGCCCTATATTGAACGGGTGCGCAACAGGTTTTCTACGTTGGTGATACCTTACTTCATATGGAGCGCCGTTGGCTTGGCGATCACATTTTTACTGCAGCAATTTCCATATACCGCCCAATTGGTAGCGGAAGCAAATATCGACCAGCTTGGAGACAACCGGCCCTATGCCCAAATTGGATGGGGTGGGGTGCTCTATCGGTGGGTATTGATGCCGGTATCATTCCAGTTATGGTTCATTATGAGCCTGTTTATCTATAACATGCTATATCCTTTTTTTAGGTGGGTAGTAATGAAATACACCGCCATTTGGTTTACAATTGTGTTTCTGCTATGGTATGTAGGGTTTCAATTTATATTCATCGAAGGACAGGGCATGTTGTTTTTTTCTTTTGGCATCTGGTTAAATAAAAGCAATTACCCGATTGATAAGAGGCCGGAGTGGTATAGCCATTATCTGGGATGGCTGTTTTTTATTGGCATCAGTATTATAAAAACTTTTATGGCTTTTGAATTGGAGCCAAACGCGGCATCCACTTTCTGGGTACTCATAACACTTCACGCAACAACCATACTTGCCGGCATCTTTGCAGTATGGTATGGGGGCGATGCTGTGGTGAGATGGTGCATGAGTAAAAGATGGTTTGTATGGGCTACAGCTTTTTCCTTTGTTATTTATGGAATGCACGTGCCTGTTATAAAATACGTTTCGATGCACATGTTTACAATATGGAGTAGTATCTCTTATTACCGGCTGCTGACTTATTTTGCTGCCCCCGTGGTAGTATTGGCGATATGTATTGCTACGGGCACCCTGCTGAGGGAGTATGTGCCAAAAGTTTATAAAGTAATGACGGGCGGAAGGGGTTTCTCATAAAATGTATAGATTGGCACTGTTGTTAAGATGGGTGTTATAGTGCGGCACTATCATTGAATTGGTCGGATTTTCAAAAAATTGCTGTTCTGGGAGATTTCCTCCTTTTAGCCTCCCATCGGCTACTCACATTATTATGTGGTTGCCCGTAAGAAATTAACCGGCTAATTTTGTTAAAGAAAAGTTGGCAATTATGCTTCATCACTATTTAACCAGGTATAATGATTAAAGTTTTAATATACGAAGACAATCCCCAACTAAGGGAAGGGCTCACCATGCTCATTAGCGGATCAGAGGGTTTCGATGTACTGGCAGGATTTAAAAACTGTGATAACGTGGTAGCGGAGGTGGAAGCCTTTAATCCCGACGTTATATTGATGGATATTGACATGCCAGGGGTAAATGGCATTGAAGGGTTAAAACGGATCAGGGCTGTAAATACCCAGGTGAAAATATTGATGCTGACAGTGTTTGATGACAATAAAAATGTTTTCCAGGCAATCAGTAACGGCGCAAATGGCTATATCCTCAAAAAAACACCGCCAGGGAAACTATTGGAATATATCGCAGAAGCTCAAACAGGAGGCGCACCCATGACAGCTTCCATCGCCACACAGGTACTCAAAATGTTTTCTTCCATGAACAACGAGCGGGGAGAAGATTACAATTTATCCGACCGTGAAAAACAGGTGCTGCAGCTATTGGTAGAGGGATTCAGCTATAAAATGATTGCATCAGATATGTTTATTGCCATCGACACAGTAAGGAGCCATATTAAAAAAATATACGAAAAGTTGCATGTAAACAGCAAAAGTGAAGCTGTTGCAAAGGCTTTTAAAGACAAAATTGTATAATCTTTCTAAAATATTTTTCATCTCAAAGAATACAATTATAAAACATAGCGCTAAGACCGGATTGGTTCTGCCGCTTATCCTGGTCTTAGTGGCATTGGTGTTTCCCGGGGTCGGTTCCTGTCCTGCAAAGATCAGCGGAGAAACCGAACCGGGGGTATGTATTCATAAAATGCCGGATAATTCCTATGAAGAGAATTCGTTTTCAGTCATCAGCATATTTAAGTGGATTTAGAGCCGTTAAAGGCTGTAGCGTATCGCAATGAAACCCCGGGGGCGGAATCGACACAGCATTAATGTGATAGTTTAAGGAGGTTACGGCCGTTGACCCATTTTTTGTAATAAATACTAAATTCTGTAGCAACTTTCCGGCTACAGGATAAATCAGGCAAAGTTTTCCTGCAATCTGAAATTCGACTGAAATTTGTTGCTTTTAGCCAAATTCATTTCTAAAAGCCACTCTTAAACATTCTACCACTATGCTTACAGGGCCTATTTTTTGCAAAAACCAATATTTTTAGTAGCTTGTAGCCTGAATTTTAATTAATCACCCATATTTACTAATCATAAATTCTACAAAATGTCAAACATGTTAACAGCTTATTGCATGAAAACAAAAGAAAAAAATGTTCCCATGCAGGACGCAGTGATAACCAAAACTGCCCGTGGCGGATATATGGCCCAGGGGCACGACGGAAAGGGAAATAAAATGACCACTATGCTTGGTGAAGCCCGGGCTTTGGAAGCAGTTAAGGATGGTGTAGCTAAAAAAGGCTGGTAATTTTATAACTGATATAATTCAGGTCATTCGCTGTGAAGCGGGTGACCTTTTTTATTGCCCTTGCCTGCGGTGGGGGTTTGCCCTTATAATGGCGGTGAAAGATTCTAAGGACTTGTTCTATCGTTTTGCTTTATTTGCAATGAACGACGATAAAAAATTAGGAGCGAGACAGGCGATTTTTATTATTGTAATTTTTTGAGCAACTCCGCTGCTTCGGCTTTTCCTTCCATTTCCTGGCCAGGCTGATCGCTCACTTCCTTCAACAACGCTTTTGCAGACTCCTTATCACCCGGGCCGTTCCTTTTCATCACGGTAATTGCTTTATAAAACTTGCCGGGGTTATTGTACAGGGCTGTGTCAGTCTCAAGACGGGTAAAATAGGTAAGGGCTTTCTCATAATCTCCCAGTTGGACTGCAACAATACCAGCATATTTTTTCGCGGTGTAATTTGCCGGGTCAGTTTTTGCCAAGGTTTCGAATATTTCGAGAGCCGGGTTATATTTATGGGAATTAAATAAAGCCAGCCCGGTTTGAAGGCTGTCCTGGCTGCTACTCATGGTTCCGCTCATCGTTTGCCAGTTTTGGTCTATATATTTATCGGCCAGCTGTTGGGGTGAATGGCTATCGCTCTTTAAAAACCAGGTCAAAAGTATTACAGCGGCAACTACGCAGGCTGCTGCCAAGTATCTTACAAACTTGTTTACGGGGCGCTTGGTAAATGGGATTACCTTATGATCATCATATATTTTCCTGAACCTTTGCTTCTTTTCTTCTAGCAGTTGGTCTTTTATTACTCCGTTGGCAGATATATAGAAAGCTACTTCTTCGGCAAATGAATTGTCACTAATAATTCGTTGTTCAAATGCCTGTTTTTCTTTATCGTTGGGGTTGCTTTTGAAATAGTCCTCTATATATTCTATATTCTCCATTTTACTCCTTTTTAGTATTATATAATTGCCGCAACTTTTCCAGGCAACGTAAGCGGCTCGTTTTAACTACGTCTGCGGTTTTATATTCCATGAACACCGCAATTTCCTTATCATTGTACCCATCTGCAAACATTGCCAGTAGTTTCCTGCAATTTTCGCCCAGTTCCTTCATTTTATTTTTTAAAATATCCAAATCAGTTTTTTCGATCAGTTGCTGAATAACCGTTTTGGCCGAATCTGCTACCAGTAACAACATATCCGAAATAGAGGCAGTTTGGTGGATGCTACTCTTATTGGTCGTTTTTTTTCTTATCAGGTCAACACATTTATTATAAAAAATTCTAAAGAGATACGTTTTTAGAGAAGATCTTTTTTCAAAAAGGCCCTTTGTAATATTATCGATGGTTTGTAAAATGGTATCTGAGTAGGCATCAAAAGCTTCTTCTTCGGGGAGTGAATATTTATTCATGCCCTCTCTTATAAAATATGCATGTCGGTTAAACAGTTCCTCTTCGGCCCTTCTTTTTAGCGAATTGTTTTGTTGAAGGCTTTTGATCAGTTCTTCATCTGCGGAGGGGTTGTCAAAAGTCATGATTATAAGTATTTCAGAAAGATAACAAAAATATATATAAAATAAATGCCTTCCTGTCATTTACCAATCAGCCCACACCCGCAGGTGGTAAATGACAGAAGGGGATAATAGACAAAGCCTGAGGAACAATAGCCGGGTAAAATTACCAGTATTGAAAACCAGTATAAGATGGAACACTACTAATTGACCGTTCCCGCATGTAAGATGGATAGAGCCTCATATTTTTGAATTGAAAACGCCGGTGTCCTAAAAACAAATATTATAAAATAGGAATATTATTGTTTCCTCCCTGCATTAATCTGCGACAAATCGTTTGTTCAACAATTGGTGCCAACAAAAAAAATCAACAACAAACAAATACTTAAACAATTAAAAAACTTACAAAATGAAAAATTTAGTTTTTGCCTTATTAGCAGGATCTATTACAACCCTTGCAGCAGCTAACGGAGCTTATGCTCAAAACACAGTTAGTTCACAAGCGATAGAGCCCCAGGTACAAAAGAATGTTACCGGTAATGAAAACATGGCTACTGCTGGTGCCAAACAGCTTGCGGAACAGGCAGCGATTAGTCCAAAAGCCCTCAAAAATTTTACCAAAGCCTATAAAGGAGTAAGCGGTGAAAGCTGGGAGAAAATTGACGGTGGATTTTCGGCCAAATTTGTTTCAAATGATGTACATACCAGGATCTATTTTGATAAGAAAGGAAATTGGGATGCCAGTTTAAAAGGCTACACCGAAGATAAAATGCCCCGGGCTATCCGCAACATTGTTAAACGCGAATACTTTGATTATACCATCACTTATGTGCAGGAAGTGGAGACATTGGAGTCAAAAGGGATTCCCACCTATGTTATCCACATGGAGGATAGTACTAGCATCAAATTGCTGAGGGTACATGACGGGGAAATGTCTGAGTGGAAGTCATATAAAAAGCAGTCATAAAACATCTTCCTTTGCGGGCCCAGCGCAATGTTCAAAAAGGCCCCCTGGATAAAACTATTGGCTGGTGTAAGTAACTCATCCCTTGAAGCGATTGGTTTACTTGCGCCAGCTTTCATTAAGAGGAATTTATTAAGTTCGTATCTATTGAATTGAGTGAAAGTTACACGTTAAAAAAGCGTAAGTTCCTCGAAAACCACACCAGGCAATAAGTGAAGATAAATGCCATGATTACATCTACAGAATAATGCACGTGTTGTACCAATACGAGGATGCCTACGGTGAGGCAAGCAAGCAAGGCGAACTGTTTATCCCTCCTTTTCTGAAGGCATAAATAAAACATGAATAAATTGGAAGTATGGCCCGAAAAGAAAAGGTCCTTTGTGATGAAAACCTCGCTACCACCGTAAGAAAGACTCGTTAAAGGGTCTCTTAAATGAATTAAATCTACAGGCGGATCCAGGGGAACCAGCGAAATAGTGATTACCCGGGCAATGGTAATTGCAATTAATAAGTACATCGATCTTAAAAAAATGGCAGGTTGCTGAATACCTCTTATGATAATCAGTAAAGAGGAAGACCAGACAAAAATAAAAATGGTTACTGAAAAGTCGCTTGCCGGTAAACGATCCAATAGCCAATCATTTAAAACGATTCCTTGCCGGGCTTCGATAATGGCAAAAAAATGCGGTAGCAAAAGCACGATGACTATAAATATACTGATAGCAGCTATCACTTTTTTGCGAAACAACGAACTCTCCCAGGCTTCGCTCCAGCTACTGCTTCCATAATAAGGGTATATAACATTTTTTTCCACGTGCAAATTTAAATGCTCTTTCTAAAAAAAGACCGTTTTTAAGAGTGATTTTGAACCGGCTGAACTTGTAAAGACGTTGATACCAACACTTTAGCGGCTCTTTAACAGTTCAACCCATGTGACTATTATTCATTCGACGAATTCCGTGAGAGAAAGTTACATTGGAATTGTTGATACCAACGAGTCCTTCATTCTTCTCAGGAAGTTATAAAGGGTTTTCATTGTTTTCACTTCCTCCACCACCAGGATACCATTTTTGCCCACCTGCTTTAATTTTGCTTTATTGGTTCCTTTTTGCAAAAATTGTAATATTCCATTAAATATTTCACTTTGAAAATAAGGCGAATCCGGATTACTTACAAAAAAACATTTTAATGTCTCATTTTTAAGCATCATTTTTTCAAAGCCAAGTTCTACTGCTATTCTGCGGCAACGAACTGTGGTAAACAAGTCTTCCACCTGCGGTGGGATCGGGCCAAAACGGTCCAACATTTCAGTATGAAAATCCTCCAGGTCTTTTTCGGTTTCACAATTGTCGAGCCTGCTGTATAAACTCAACCTTTCTGTGATGCTTTCTACATAGGTATCGGGTATTAATATCTCCAGGTCCGTATCTATGCTACAGTCTTTTACAAAATCATCCTGCTGCTGAATTTCCTCTTTAAAGAGTTCTTTAAATTCCGAACGTTTTAATTCTTTGATGGCTTCATCCAAAATCTTCTGGTACATTTCAAATCCGATTTCGGCAATAAACCCGCTTTGTTCGCCGCCGAGCATGTTACCAGCGCCGCGTATGTCAAGATCTCTCATCGCAATCTGGAAGCCGCTGCCCAGTTCACTATATTGTTCCAGCGTATCAAGCCGTTTGCGACTATCGGATGTGAGGGTGCTCTTGGGAGGGGCCAGCAAATAACAGAAAGCTTTCCGGTTACTCCTGCCCACCCGGCCCCGGAGCTGGTGAAGATCGCTGAGACCAAACTGGTGCGCATTGTTCACGATGATCGTATTCACATTGGGGATATCCACACCGCTTTCCACGATATTAGTACAAACCAGCACATCATATTTTTTATCCATAAAATCCAGGATAGTATCTTCCAGTTGATCGCCTTCCATCTGGCCGTGCGCATAGGCGATACTGACATCCGGACAAAGTCCCTGTATCAGGCTTTTCATTTCAGCCAGGCCTTTTACCCGGTTATGGATAAAGAAAACCTGCCCACCTCTTTCCGTTTCATAATAAATAATATCCCGGATGGCATCTTCATTAAACACCATTACCTCGGTTTGTATGGGTTGCCGGTTGGGTGGCGGCGTATTGATGATGCTGAGGTCGCGGGCGCCCATTAAGCTGAATTGCAATGTCCTCGGAATTGGGGTGGCTGTTAAGGTAAGTGAGTCTACAGTGGTTCTTAACTGTTTTAATTTTTCTTTTGCCCCTACGCCAAACTTTTGCTCCTCATCAATTACCATCAGCCCAAGATCTTTAAATTTAACATCCTTGCTCAGCAAAGAATGTGTGCCGATGATAATATCAATTTTCCCTTCAGCAACTTTTTGTAAAGTTTCTTTTTTTTCTTTGGCCGTTTTGAAACGGTTGATATAGTCCACCGTTACGGGAAAATCCTTTAACCGATCGCCGAAAGTTTTATAATGCTGGTAGGCCAAAATAGTAGTAGGAACCAATATGGCAGCCTGTTTTCCATCGCAACAGCTTTTAAAGGCTGCCCTGATGGCAACTTCCGTTTTGCCAAAGCCCACGTCTCCACACACCAGCCTGTCCATCGGCGATGGTTTTTCCATATCCTTTTTAACATCTTCCGTGGCCTTGCCCTGGTCTGGAGTGTCTTCATAAATAAAAGACGCTTCCAGTTCGGTCTGCATATAGTTGTCCGGGCTGTGTGCAAAACCAGCCTGACTTTTTCTTTGAGCGTATAATTGGATCAGGTCGGCGGCAATATCTTTTACCTGCTTCTTTGTTTTCTCTTTTAATTTGTTCCAGACATCACTGCCCAGTTTATTCATTTTTGGAATCGTGCCTTCCTTGCCGCTGTATTTTCCGATTTTATGTAAGGATGAGATATTTACATATAAAAGATCGCCATCCTTGTACTGGATCCTCACGGCTTCCTGCATCTTTCCGTTCACTTCTATTTTTTGAAGTCCACTGTACACACCTACTCCATGGTCAATATGTGTTACGTAATCACCGGGTTGTAATTCACGCAAGGTTTTTAGCGTAAGGGCCTTATTCTTGCTGAAAGCCTGTTTTACTTTGTACTTATGATAGCGCTGAAAAATTTCGTGATCGGTATAACAAACTGTTTTGAGGTCATCATCAATAAACCCTTCGTGGATGGAAATGGGAACCGGTGTAACCTGTATTTCAGCTTTTAAATCGGTAAAAATGATGTGCAATCTTTCTAATTGCTTCGGATTTTCAGCAAAAATGTAAATATTGTATTTACTGGCTTCGTATTCCTTCAGATTTTTGATCAGCAGTTCAAACTGGCGGTTGAACGCGGGCTGGGATTTAATCGAAAAAGGAATAATTAATGCCTGGGGATTCTTTTTACCCGAGGAAAAATAACTTTTAGATCCAAACTCAATAATATGGCGTTGTGTACATTGCGCTTCAATGGTTTCTCCACTTACAAAATCGGCTGCACTTACATTTATTTTTTCGTTGATTTCGCTGTCATCTTCAACTGTGGCGCGTTGGCTGGCCGAGGTTGTGTTCGCCACCTCCAAATATAATTCGAGGTCTTCTTCCTGCTGTTGGATTTTTTCCTTTATAAAAGGCCAGTCCTCTGTCCATACTACGGTATTCTCCGGTAAAAATTCCATCAGCGAAACCTTATCACCGGTTTCAAACTGGGTTTCTACATTGGGGATAATATTTACCTGTAATAATTTTCGTTCGCTCAATTGCGATTCAGGATCAAATATCCTTATACTATCTACTTCGTTGCCAAATAGTTCTATACGGTAAGGCTTTTCGTTCCCAAAAGAATAAATATCAAGAATGCCGCCCCTTACTGCAAACTGGCCGGGTTCATATACAAAATCGGTCCGTTCAAATCCGTAGTTTACAAATTTCTCGAGTATCCCGTTTACATCCAGTGTTTCACTCTGCTTTATGGAAATGATATTTTCAGACAGGGTTTTCGGCAACACCACTTTTTCGAACAGTGCTTCAGGATAAGTGATCAATACCTTTTTATTGGTTCCACCCGCTATTTTGGTGAGTGCTTCCGTCCTTAGCATCACATGGCTGCTATTCAGTAACCGGTAATTCTTTTTATTCTTGAAAGAAGAAGGGAAATAAAAAATATCCAGGGCCTGTGTCAGATTCTCCAAAGTATTGTGGAAATAAGCCGCTTCCTCGGAGTCTCTTAAAATAACAAGATGGTTGAGTTGGCTGGCAGTACGGTGGTTAAATACTGCAGCCAGTATGAACCCAATGGCGCTTCCATGAAGCCCGGAAAGATGGATTTGCTGCGGTTTAGACAAAGTGATCCTGTCCGCAATTTGAAAACAGCGGGGATCATTTGCATATTCTTTCAACAACAACTCCAAATTCATCCGTGTGCAAAGATAAGGGTGATTGGCTGATGTGGGATTTTTGGTTGCTGATTTGTTCAAACCAACACGGGTGTAAAAATTTCTGATGATGAAATCTGTGCCGGTAATTAATGGCAGTTCACATAATATTAACCCGCTTCTATCGTTCAATGAGCGGCTGGCAATCAACAATGTTAACACTATTGTGATAGCAGTATATTTTCTTTATATTGTTCCTTTCCGATGAAGCTTAAAATCCAATAAAAATATTTCATGAAACCGATTATCCGTTTTCTTTCAATTGTATTGATTTGTTTTACCGTGTTAGTAGTTTCTGCTCAACAAACCGAACAGCCGGTAATGTTTTTAAATGGCAACTTGCTTACAGGAAACAATATAAGCGGGCAAACATTCAAAAAAGAGCAGATTAGTGCCGCCGGCTTTGGCGGGCAGTATTTTGTGTTGGTGCAATTTTCCATTTTACCTTCTGCATCGGTGCAACAAAACCTAAAATCAGCCGGCATCTTGTTACATGATTACCTGCCGGGTAGGGCATACCTCGCCACCATCCCAAATAACTTTAATTTTTCCATGGCTGGAGCATTTAAAATATCCTCTATAAATGTAATTCCTCCGTTTTATAAACTCGATCCTACCATTTTTGACGATCGTTCTCACCGGGATAAGCAAAACGCAAAAAAAATCGCGGTAAGTTTTTATCCTTCCATGGACAGAACTATGGTACTGCAACAGCTGCAAAATGCCGGTGCAACAATTATCCCCACCAAATTCGACAAAAGCAATATCGTTTTTATACAGGCCAGCCCATCGATCATTAATGCAATCGCATTGTTTCCATTTGTGAGCGGAATTCGTTCACAAGCCTTCAAAGATCAATCGCTTAATTATAATACTGTGGGCACACATGGTATCAGCGGTCTCAATTCAGAGGTCGGGAAAAATCTAAATGGCCGTGGTATAACCATGGGGATCGGGGACAATGCTGACATTTCAAGTCATATTGATTTTTCGGGAAGATTGATTAACAGGAGCCCCGCCGATCCACAGGATCATGGGATGCATGTTGCAGGAATCCTTGCGGGAGCTGGTATCATCAATATTAAAAATCGCGGAATGGCATCAAAAGCTACCCTCATTAACCAGTATTTCAGCGATATTATCACCAATGCACCTACCTATATTGCTGACAATAATATGATACTTACCAATAACTCCTATTTTTCCGTAGACACAGGTTGCGCAGGTTCAGGGGAGTATGACATTTTGAGTAATTATATTGATCTGCAGGAGCGTGATTACCCACAGTTATTGCATGTAATTGCGGCAGGTAATGATGGTATGCTTACCTGTTCACCTTATTCGGGCGGTTTTGCAACCATTAAATCCGGGTGGCAAAGCGCCAAAAATGTACTTACTGTGGGGTCCATAAGTTCGAACGATTACAGTATTGACGATTACAGCAGCCAGGGGCCGGTTAAAGATGGCCGCATAAAACCTGAAATAACAGCATCTGGGGTAAACATTACTTCAACCACTACATACAATACTTATGGGTCAAAATCCGGCACCAGTATGGCAAGTCCCGCAGTAACCGGTGCGCTGTCATTGATGTATGAACGTTACCGGCAGCTTCATGGAGGCGCTAACCCCGGGGCTTCGTTAATGAAGGCGCTGGTTTGTAATACAGCAGAAGACCTGGGCAATGCCGGACCGGATTATACTTATGGTTTTGGTATGTTGAATGCCCGGCGTGCAGTTGATGCCATTGAAAACAATCAATATTTTATCAATAGCCTCTCAAATGGAGGCAATGCCACGCATACTATTGCAGTTCCGGCAAATACCATTGCATTGAAAGTAATGTTGTACTGGGCGGATGCCGCTGGTGCTATCAACGCATCCGTTGCACTTGTAAATGACCTGGATCTTACTGTTACGGCACCAGGTAATGTATTGCATCGTCCGCTTATCTTAAATGCAGCTCCTGCATTGGTCAACAATACTGCGGCTGAAGGTGTCGACCGGTTGAATAATATAGAGCAGGTGGTGCTTCAAAATCCGCCAGCGGGTAGTTACAGTATCGAGGTAAATGGGTTTGCCATACCTTCCGGCGCCCAGGAATATATTGTCAGTTATGAGTTTGTGCTATCTCCCATCATTGTAGAATATCCTTTTGGCGGTGAGAAACTAGTGCCGGGCGAAACGGAATCTATCCGGTGGTCTGCGCCCGGAAATTCATTAAATAATTTAACCATAGATTATTCGGTGAACAATGGCTTAAGCTGGACCACAATCGATAACAGTGTTCCCGCTTCCACCCGCAAGTATGCATGGACCATTCCGCCTGGCATAAATACTACACTTGGTATGATAAGGGTATCGGGGAATGGAACATTATTACGGGGCCGCAGCCTTAGTTTTAATATTTTGGGAAGTCCTTTGGTAACAGCCACCAACCCTTGTCTGGGAGCTATACTACTAGGCTGGCCAGCTATTGCAGGTGCTACTTCTTACGACATTGTAAAACTGGCCGGGGATAGTATGCAGGTAATTGGCAATACTTCTTCAACTTCCTGGCTGATACAAGGCCTAAATACAAATGCAATGGTGTGGTTGGGCGTGGCGGCCAAAAATGGCACAGTAACTGGTAGGCGGTCTGTGTCAGTAGGCATCCTGCCCAACAGCGGCGCATGCACACTCGCAGCGTTTAACAACGATCTTAAAGTAGATAGCATATTGGAACCCAATAGCGCCAGGCAAGGTTTCGCAAACGCAAGCAATGCCACGCGGCCTGTAAAAATATTAATCAGGAACCTGGGGCAGGTTCCGGTAAATGGGCCATTCAATGTTTCTTACACTTATGGAGGCTCTACTGTTACTGAAATCATCAACCTGGTAATAACGGCCGGCGGAACCTACACCTATACATTTACAGGCACTTACCCTGTAATTGCTGCAGGCTTTAAATACGATTTCAAATCATGGGTCAGTTTGGCCGCAGATAATAATCATCTGAATGACACCGCCTATAAAACCGTGAAGTATATAAATAATGATGCGATCACCTCCATGCCGGTCAAAGAAGATTTTGAATCTTTCACCGTGGCTGAGTTTACCCTTCCGGAAATGGCGATTGATAATAATAATCGCCTTGATTTTTCATCGGGAACTCCAAGGGGGCGGGCAAGATCTTTTGTAAATACTGGGTTTGCATTCAATGGAAACCGGGCGATAACATTGGATCAGGCGCCTCGTAATTCAGTTGCTACCGCAGATAGTTTAACTATTAGCTATAACCTCTCTAATTATGTTTCGAAGCAGCTTCGCTTTGATTTCTATTATAAAAACCACGGTCAGGCTGATGCACCTGGAAACAAAGTTTGGTTAAGGGGAAGCGAAACCAGCCCATGGGTACAGGCATTTGACCTTTTTGCTAACCAGTCGGCCTTTGGATCGTGGACCCGTGGCCTGATCAATATCAATGATGTATTGGGAGCTGCAGTTCCCCCGCAAATCGTAACACAAACATTCCAGGTGAAAATTGGCCAGGAAGGAAATAATTCTGCCAATGTTGCCAATGCTGTAAATGAAATGGATGATGGCTATACTTTTGATGACCTTGTATTAACAGAGGTGTCGAATGATGTGGGGATTACAAAAATCAATTTACCCGAAAACTCCAATTGTTCTTACAGTGCCACCAATCCGGTAAGTATCCAGGTAAAAAATTATAATTCAAATACACTCAATAATTTTCCTGTGAGTTACCAGGTAAATGGCGGGGCGATTGTAACTGAAAACATTGCTGCCATTGGACCCAATCAAACAATAGATTATTCATTCGCACAAACCGCCGACCTCTCTGCATTTATCGACTATTCGATCGACGTGTGGGTAAAATATCCATCAGACAGTTATCCAGCCAATGATAGTATTCTAAATTACACGCTGCATCACAGTCCCCTGATCAGCAGTTTTCCATACCTGCAAAACTTTGAAAGCAATGACGGTTTTTTCTATACAAAAGGTACCAATAGTTCGTGGAAGTGGGGCACTCCCACAAAAGCCGCCATTAGTAAAGCAGCAAGTGGTACCAAGGCGTGGGTAACCAGTTTAACGGGTAATTATAATGACAATGAACTGTCTTATTTGTATTCGCCCTGTTTTGATGTGCATTCATTGACGCAACCTGTACTATCCTTCAGTCATATTCTTACCACTGAACAAAATTATGATTACAGTTGGGTGGAGTATACTACTGATGGCATAGTTTGGAAAAAGCTGGGAACAGTGGGCGCTGGTACTAATTGGTATGAGAACACATCATTAATCAGCTGGGCTGACCCCAATACAAGATGGCATGTTGCCAGTATCGACCTGCCTTTAGGAGCAACAGATATTCGCTTCCGGTTTGTGTTGAGCAGCGATGCCGGACTTACCGAGGAAGGCATCGGGGTAGATGATATCCATATATTTGATAAGGAGTCCGTTTACGTTGGCCTGCCGGTAACTGGGATCACCCAGGATGTAAACGGTAATAACTGGATTGATTTTTCTTCTGGTGGAAAGAGAGTTGTTTCATTGAATTCACACGGAGCAGACCTGGGCGCAGCTACTGTTCAGGTGCATCCGTATACCGGGCCGGTGCGTAACAGCAATAACCAATATTATGCCGACCGGGACATTGTTGTTCAAACAGCAAAAGTTCCGGCAGCAAATGTGAGCGTACGGTTTTATTTTACAGATGCCGAAGTGCAGCGTATGGTTACTGCCAGCGGATGTGCGGCCTGTACAAATTTAACCGATGCCTATCAGCTCGGCGTCACAAAATATAGTGGCACAGCCGGCCAGGAGAACGGGCTTTTGGGGGATGACACTACCGGCTATTTTCAATATATTTTACCGGCGGCTACTGTCATTGTTCCTTACGACAATGGTTATTATGCCGAGTTCAGTGTAAGTAATTTTAGTGAATTTTGGCTGAGCCGTGCAACTATTAAGCCATCAGCAAGCGGTGTATGTCCGGGTGAAACCATGCTATTTTCTGCAGCCGGCGGAGGCAGTAATTATCAATGGCAACTGGATAGTGGTTCAGGATACGGCAACATCAGTGAAGGAACCTTGTACCAGGGCACTCATACGCCAGACCTACAATTAATTAATTTGCCCACTTCATTTTCCGGCTACGAATACCGCTGCATTATAGACGGCCTAAATGGCCCGGCGAACATGGTGCGGTTTACCAACATTTGGAATGGAAACACTGATGCTAATTGGTTTACCGCTGCTAACTGGAGTTGCGGCAGCATCCCCGGCCAAAATACAGAAGTGATTGTTCCCGGCGGAATGGCTGTATACCCGCTTGTGAATGCAAATACGTCTGTAAAAAGTATAAGCGTTCAGTCGGGAGGGATGGTTACGGTAGGTACGGGGGCAGTGTTGCAGATAAATGGCAGGTGATGCAATCATGATAACAGCTCAAATAATCCACTCCGCCTATGGCATTCTTTGTAATTTGGCGGTTCAAATTTTTTTATGGCATTACAACCGTGGCGCAAGGGAAAAGTTATCAGCATAGTCAATGAAACGGAGGATACAAGAAGATTCCGGATCGAAGTACCAGAACTAAGTTCTTTTGATTTTACTCCCGGCCAGTTTGTAACATTGGATCTCCCTGTTCATGAAAAGCCCAATAAACGTTGGCGGAGCTATTCGATTGCATCGTGGCCGGATGGCACCAATATATTTGAATTATTGATTGTGCTGGATAAAAGAGGAGCGGGAACTCCTTATTTATTTGAGGAAGTAAATGTGGGAACCGAAATTACTTTGCGTGGGCCACAGGGTGTATTCACTTTAAAAGAGCCGTTGGAAGAAGATCTGGTGTTGATCTGCACCGGTACCGGTATCGCCCCGTTCAGGAGCATGATCCATCATATTCATAATAATAAAATACCGCACAAAAATATTTACCTTGTTTTTGGGTGCCGTACCAGGAGCGGCCTGCTATATTATAATGAGATGAAAACGCTTGAAAATGAAATTGAGGGATTTTTTTATCTCCCTACTTTATCACGTGAGCAATGGGGAGGGCATAGCGGCTATGTTCATGCTGTATATGAATCAATTTGTAGCCATAAGCGGCCAGCCAAGTTTTTATTGTGCGGATGGAAAGGAATGATCGACGAAGCAAGAAGCAGAATTCTGGATATGGGCTACGATAAAAAAGCGGTTCATTTTGAAATTTACGGGTAGGTATTTTGGCGACAAGAGTAGCATCTTTTTTTTAAATGACTACATGCGATTTGAAATAAACTTTGCTTCGTTTTAACTTGTTAACGGGCGATCTGAATCGTATCCACTAAATCACTATTTTTAATATAACATTGCATCCGTCCGCATTCGGTTAATCACTAACTATACAAAATAAGCATGCAAGTTCATGATTAAAATCACTTTCAGGCATGATCAGTGAGAGGTGGGTATGGGTATTTTTTGGTAACTTGCGCACCAGATATTTTATACAATTAATTGAATTTTTATGGGTTCTTCCTCGATGATTGTTTTGATTCTTGCGGCGCTCACATTTTCTACTATTGCCATCCTGATCGCAAAATTCGTAACAAAGGCTACTACCAATCCACAAAAAGGGGAACCCTATGAATGTGGTATTCCTACTCATGGAAAAACCTGGACCCAGCTAAATGTTGGGTATTACCTGTTTGCATTGATATTTTTAATTTTTGATGTGGAATTGGTTTTTTTATTTCCATGGGCAGTAGTGGCAAAATCAGTGGGCTGGACAGCCATGGTAGAAATTCTTATTTTCTTTTTTATATTGTTTATGGGCTTTTTATACGCTCATAAAAAAGGTGCATTGAAGTGGATGTAGGCACCAATGTGCGCTAATTGCACAAAATAAAAATTGACAACTCTTCAAATAATGAGTAGTAATTCAAATAATTCAGCGCCTTCTCCAAACACCCATTTAGGTGCCGGCGGCGCTTCCTTCCCAGGCCAGTTACACGAAACGCCAGGCGGCGGAATAGTGTTAAGCAAACTGGATGATGTGATCAACTGGGCACGTTCAAATTCATTATGGCCCCTCACTTTTGCTACCAGTTGTTGTGGGATAGAAATGATGGCGGTTGCTGCAGCCAAATACGATTTTTCAAGATTTGGCTTTGAAGTAGCAAGAGCCTCACCGCGACAGGCAGATGTGATCATCATTGCCGGTACCATCGTCAACAAAATGGCGCCGGTCTTAAAAAGATTATACGACCAGATGGCCGACCCTAAATATGTGATCGCCATGGGCGCATGCGCCATCAGCGGCGGCCCATTCTTTTACAATACCTATTCAGTTGTAAAGGGAGCCGATCATGTAATACCGGTAGATGTATATGTTGCCGGTTGTCCCCCAAGACCCGAAGCACTTTTACACGCCCTGATAAGTTTACAGGAAAAAATAAAAATGGGCATGACCAGGGAACAGATAAAGGGAGGTTAGTTGTGAAAGAGTATATAGTATTTAGTATAAAGTATTTAGATAAAGTAAACAGGATTAAATAAAGCGATGAACAACGAGGAGTTAAAAATAAAGATTTCAGAACTGTTGCCCACTGCTACTTTTGAAGAGGGTACACAATGGCTTACCATCAATGTTGCCCCGGGCGATTTGCATTTGCTGGCTACACAGCTTCGCCAGGATACTTCTTTATTTTTCGATTATCTTTTTTGTCTTACCTGCATAGATTGGAAAACACATCTTACCATGGTGTACCATCTCGATTCCACGAAGTTCCGGCATAACATTGTCCTCAAATCGAAGTTAGATATTAGCAGTCCTGCAATTGATACAGTGAGTGATATATGGAAAACCGCAAATTTTCACGAAAGGGAAGTATACGAAATGTTTGGTGTAAATTTTTTGGGACATCCCGACCTGAGATTATTGATATTGCCTGATGGCTGGGAAGGTAAACGGCCAATGCTGAAAAGCTTTGAAGACCCAATCAACATGATCAGATTATAAGTCCGCCAAGGATTTCAGATAAAAATAAAATCAAAGATTTTAAAATAAATACCTGGAAAGAATATTGTAAAACCTATGATAACTAATATCCACAGGATAATAACATCATATCAAAATAAAACTCTCTAAAGGGGTAGACGAAAATGGTTGAAGAAATAGGCACAACACCAGAAGGCGATATCATCATTAATGTAGGTCCTCAGCATCCTGCCACCCATGGCGTGTTGCACCTGGTGATTACTATTAATGGAGAAACCATTAAGAAAGTGGAACCGCACCTTGGATATATTCATCGCTCTATTGAAAAAATGTGCGAGAGTTTAACCTACCGCCAGTTCATTTATGTAACAAGCAGGATGGATTATCTTTCTGCTCATATTAACAACCACGCATGTGCGCTTTGTGTAGAAAAGGGCTTGCAGATAGAAATACCGTCCCGTGCAAAAGTGATCCGCGTGATAATGGATGAACTTACAAGAATAGCATCGCATGAATTGTGGTGGGGAGCAATGGCAATGGATCTTGGCGCCTTTACGCCTTTCTTTCATGCCTTCAGGGAAAGAGAAACCATCAATGATATCATGGAAGAAACCTGCGGGGCAAGACTTACCATGAATTACATGGTCCCCGGCGGAGTAATGCTGGACATTCATCCCAATTTTCAAAAACGCGTAAAGGATTTTATCACTTTATATAAATCAAAGATCAGTGAGTACGATGAATTGGTGACGGGTAATATTATTTTTCAGAACAGGATGAAAGGCGTTGGTTATTTATCTCCGGAAGATGCGATTTCTTTTGGCTGCACAGGGCCAACGGCAAAGGGTAGTGGCGTATCAAGCGACATCCGGAAATTATATCCTTACGAAGTATATGACCAGGTGCAGTTTGATGAAGTGTTGGAAACAGGTTGTGATTCCTTTGCGAGGTATATGGTGAGGATCAGGGAAATGAACCAATCGATCAGGATCATTGAACAACTGATTGATAATATTCCGGAAGGTGATTTCCAGGCCAAAACCAAAGCGGTTTTGAAGTTACCCAAAGGTGAATTTTACCAAAGGGTAGAGACAGCACGCGGTGAGTTCGGAGTATACATTGTGAGCGAAGGCGGAACTACTCCATACAGGATCAAATTCCGGTCACCGGGCTTTTCAAATCTTTCCGCTTTAGATCAAATGGCAAGAGGAAGTAAGCTAGGCGACCTGGTGGCGATGATGGGAACATTGGATTTGGTAATACCTGATATTGATAGGTAAAGCCCCTCTAACGCCCCCGCTAGCCAGCGGGGAGAACCGAAATGCAGAGCTTTTAAAATTGGTAGCGTGTTATATATAGTTACTGCCAAAAATAAAAAATTGAACTCTTAAAAAATGAATACCATTCCAAACAATATTCTATTCTTAAATCCCCCCTTGGGGGGTGGGGGGGCTTTATGTTGAGCTTTTCTAATTTATCGAAATTTATAGACAGTTGGTTAAGAGGAATCTTTAACCCAACCTGGACAATGGTCATCGAAATGGTGATTGCAGGTGTTTGTGTTATCGGCTTATTTGCTGCACTCGGTTTGGTATTAGTGCTGATGGAAAGAAGGGTAGCGGCATGGATACAAATCCGGCTGGGGCCTAACAGGGTTGGTCCGAAAGGAATGTTGCAGTCTTTAGCTGACACAGTTAAATTATTGGTGAAAGAAGGGATGACACCAAACGGCGCTGATAAATTCCTGTTCAATTTCGCACCATTTATCGCTATGATGGTGGCGATGCTTTTGATGGCGCCGATTGCTTTCGCAAAAGACTTTCAACTATGGGACCTGAATATTGGTGTACTGTATTTTTCAGCGATTTCTTCCATCATGGTGATCAGTATTCTAATGGCAGGATGGGCCAGCAACAATAAATATTCTTTGATGGGTGCCATGCGCAGCGGAGCCCAAATTGTGAGTTATGAATTATCTGCAGGCTTATCTATCCTGGCCGTTGTAATATTAACTGGCAGTTTAAATTTAAACGAGATCATCCAATCACAGGCGGATGGCTGGTGGATATTTAAAGGGCATATACCGGTGATCATTGCATTTATCATTTTTATTATAGCCGTTACTGCTGAAACCAACCGGGCGCCATTTGATCTTGCAGAAGCAGAATCTGAGTTGACAGCCGGTTTTCACACAGAATATTCAGGGATGAAATTCGCACTGTTTTTCCTGGCGGAATACATCAATGTTTTTATTGTATGTGCTATCGGCGCTACTTTGTTCCTGGGCGGATGGATGCCATTTCACATCGGTCATTGGGAAGCGTTTAATCATGTAATGGATTATATTCCTTCGAGCCTTTGGTTCTTTGGTAAAACGTTTTTCCTGATATTCCTGATCATGTGGTTCAGGTGGACATTCCCAAGGTTGCGCATCGACCAGTTGCTAAATCTTGAATGGAAATATTTATTACCCATCAGTATGTTTAATATACTGCTGGTAACTTTAATGGCGATTTTGGGGTGGCATTTTTAAAGCCACCAAGCCCCCCTGCCCCCCAAAGGGGGGATTTAAGCAACAGCATTCGGGCGGCACATTAGTTATGAAATTGAAAGGTTCAAAATAAAGAAAATTGAACACAACGTATAATGAGTAACAATTCAAATTATAAAGACTCTTCTTCAATCCCCCCGCTGGCTAGCGGGGGTGGGGGGGCTTCTTCTTCTGGTGGTGGGGCGCTTCAATATCTTAAAGATGTTTTCAATGGCCTGAAGTCATTGGCTACAGGTCTTCGTCGTACGCTTTATTACTTTACACATCATAAAGAGATCATTACCGAACAGTACCCTGAGAACCGGGACACTTTGAATTTGCCGGAGCGATTTAAAGGCGAAGTAGTAATGCCCCATGATGAAAATAATGAACACGCCTGCACCGGGTGCACGGCCTGTGAACTGGCTTGTCCGAATGCAACCATTAAGATCATCACCAAATTTGATATTACACCTGAGGGCAAAAAGAAAAAAGCGCTGGATAAATTTGTATACCATCTTGAATTGTGCACCATGTGTAATTTATGTGTAGTTGCCTGTCCTACGGATGCAATCAAAATGGCGCAAACCTTTGAACACAGTGTATTTGACAGGAGTGAGCTTACAAAAATTTTAAATAAACCGGGATCAAAAATCAGGGAAGGTATAGAATGATGACCGTCGCTATACCCGCTGCAGTAAAAGATCCACAATGGTATGCGGTACAAGTGAGTGAACACAACGGTGATGCCATGGAAACAAATGTTTGTAAGCAAAAATTTTCAGCATTACTTATTTAACACAAGAATTTTTGAAGAGCAATAATAACCCTTAAATGAGCGGATCTACAATTATATTTTACATGCTGGCAGCACTTACTTTGGTGAGTGGAGTGCTGGCAGTTACTACCCGGCAAATATTTCGTGCAGCCATCTTCCTTTTGTTTTCATTGATTGGAATCGCCGGCCTTTTTTTCTGGATGCAATACGAATTTATTGCGGCCGTTCAAATAGTAGTGTATGTTGGTGGCATAACGGTATTGATCATCTTCTCAATTTTTTTAACACAGCAGGCAGGCGATTTATTACCCAAGCAAAAGATCGGCCGGCAGCTATTTTCTGCAATGGCAGCCTTCTGTGGATTTGCCTTAACCATGGTGCAATTGTACCAACATTCATTTACACAAACAACCGACCAACCAACTGCTCCTACTGTAACAAACATCGGCAACCAAATGCTGGGTGTGGAAGACAGCGGGTTTGCATTGCCCTTTGAAGTAGTGAGTATATTACTGCTGGCGGCAATGATTGGTTGCATCGTAATTGCTTTACGTTCTAAACCCGCAGTAGCATGATGGAGCCCGGATTATATCATTTGTTATTCATTAGCGCAGCGCTATTTTTTATCGGTGTGTTTGGTTTCTTTACCAGGAGGAACCTGATCACTATGCTAATGAGCATAGAACTGGTGTTGAATAGTGTGAACCTGAATTTTATAGCCTTCAATAAATATTTATGGCCCAACAGGCTGGATGGGTTATTCTTTTCCATTTTTGTAATTGCCATTGCAGCTGCAGAAGCGGCGGTGGCCATTGCGATCATAATTAATTTATACCGGAGCCACCAATCCATTGATGTGGAGAATGCTGAAGAAATGAAATTTTAAAAGGCGCTGCCAGTTACTACCGCAAAGGGAGTAGAAAGCGACGCCATACAATATATTTATGAATGACTTATTGCAAATTCGTGTGCTCCAGGTACTTCCCCTCGGCTGGGATTTAGGATGGGCTTTAATTTTGATTCCTTTGCTTCCGCTCGCCGGGTTTTTATTGCTGGGTTTGTTTGGCAGAAAATATTTACAACGCTCTTCTGGTATCTTAGCCACACTGCTTTTATTGTCTTCCACCGTTCTATCTCTTTATACCGCCTATGGGTATTTTTTTGAGTTTGGAAAAGTGGATGGCATCTACCAAAAAATAATTCCTTTTCAATTTACGTGGCTGCAGTTTTCACCCGGTGTTTCTATCGATATGGGTGTCATCCTCGATCCGATCTCTGTGATGATGCTGGTGGTAGTAAGCTTTATCTCGCTGATGGTGCATCTGTATAGTTTGGCTTACATGAAGGGTGAAGAACGTTTCCCAACTTATTTTGCTTTCCTCGGCCTGTTCACTTTTTCTATGCTTGGTTTAGTAATGTCTTCCAATATTTTCCAGATGTATTTCTTCTGGGAACTGGTGGGTGTTTCTTCCTTTTTGCTGATTGGATATTATTACGATCGCCCGAGTGCAGTGGCAGCTTGTAAAAAAGCGTTTATCGTTACCCGTTTTGCTGATCTTGGATTTCTCATCGGGATTTTGGTGCTGGCATTTTATGCAGGTACCCTGGATTTCAATACACTCATACAACGATTAACATCCACTTCGGCTCCTGAATTCCAAGCGGCGATTGCGTCTTCTTTCCTTGGTGTTTCAGCTTTAACCTGGGCGTTGGTGCTGGTGTTTATTGGTGGTGCTGGTAAAAGTGCCATGTTCCCGCTGCACATCTGGTTGCCGGATGCAATGGAAGGTCCTACACCCGTATCCGCATTGATACACGCCGCAACGATGGTAGTAGCTGGTGTATTTTTAGTGGCAAGATTATTCCCTGTTTTCAGTATGTCGCCACCTGCATTGGATGTAGTAGCCTATACCGGGATATTTTCAGCCTTATTTGCAGCGCTGATTGCGTGTACACAAACCGATATTAAAAGAGTACTCGCTTATTCAACGATGTCGCAGATCGGTTTTATGATGTTTGCGCTCGGTGTATCCGGTTGGGGTGGAGAGAATGGTTTGGGTTTCACCGCATCTATGTTTCATCTTTTTACACATGCCATGTTCAAGGCCTTATTGTTCCTTGGCGCGGGTTCAGTAATACATTTTATTCATAGCAATGAAATGAAAGATATGGGTGGATTAAGAAAGTATTTACCGGTTACCCATATTACATTTTTGATTGCTTGTCTTGCTATCTCGGGTGTTCCGCCATTCGCAGGTTTTTTTAGCAAAGAAGAAATATTACTGGCAGCGTTCAATCATAACCCGGCTATCTACTGGACTGCATTGATTACTTCAGGACTGACCGCCTTTTATATGTTCCGGTTGTATTTCAGCGTTTTTTGGAACAAAGAAGCAACTGTTCATGGTGAACATCACGGCGAAGGTGGTTTTGCAATGATGCTGCCATTGGTTTTACTGGCTGCAGGCGCTGCCTTTGCAGGATTTATTCCCTTTGGAAATTTTGTGAGTACCGATGGCAAACCATTGGAATCTGCCTTTCATCTGCAGTTTTCTATTGCGCCGGTTCTATTGGGATTGGCGGGCATATTCACCGCCATGTGGTTGTACAAAAAACAAAATGACAGGCCGGCTTCCATCGCTGCTTCATTGAGTGGGTTTTATAAAGCAGCTTATCATAAATTTTACATGGATGAACTGTACTTGTTCATCACAAAAAAAATATTGTTTAATCTAATAGGAAGGCCCGCTGCCTGGTTTGATAAAAATGTAGTGGATGGAATGGTGATAGGAGCAGGGAATACAACCCAGGCCATTTCTGAAAAGATCAAGCAGTTTCAATCGGGTAAAGTACAGCAGTACGCGATTTACTTTTTAGCGGGAGTAATTGGCCTGGCGGTACTGTTTATTTATATATGGAAATAGGGTTCATCTATCAGAGCGTCTAAAAGAGCTAAGCATATTCAGGGTCAAGCTCCCCTCTCTCTTGAAGAGGGGTTGGGGGTGAGGTCCGGTTTAAAATATTAATCAAGAAATCAATACATGAATCTAATATCACTCATAGGGTTACCATTGCTCACTGCAGTTGCTATACTTTTGATGCGCAATCCCCAACAGGTAAAATGGACCGCGTTGATTGGGGCTACACTGCAATTCGCATTGGCCTTTGCATTACTTTTTACATTCCGAAATGAGCGGGCAGCTGGCAATGAAGCACAAATGCTATTTGAACTGCAATACAACTGGTTTCCTTCGTTGCATATTAGTTTTCATTTGGGCGTAGATGGTATCTCAGTAGCAATGATCCTGTTAACAGCTTTCGTAGTAATTGCCGGCGTGTTGGTTTCCTGGAACGTAACAAAGATGACGAAGGAATTTTATTTCTTACTGATCCTCTTAAGTTTTGGCGCTTACGGATTCTTTATCTCTCTTGACCTGTTTATCCTTTTCTTCTTTCTTGAAATAGCAGTAATACCAAAATATTTGCTGATCGGCATTTGGGGAAGTGGCAAAAAAGAAAATGCTGCCAACAAACTTGCCCTGATGTTAATGGGCGGCTCTGCATTGGTGTTAGTAGGCTTATTGGGTGTTTATTTTGGCAGCCCTGAAAGAACTTTTGACTTGATATCCTTATCTCAGCTGCATATTCCTATCACTGTTCAAAAAATTTGTTTCCCTTTATTGTTCGTTGGGTTTGGAGTATTTACG
Source organism: Ferruginibacter sp. (assembly GCA_025963635.1). Lineage (GTDB taxonomy): Bacteria > Bacteroidota > Bacteroidia > Chitinophagales > Chitinophagaceae > Ferruginibacter. The sequence goes on along the minus strand of JAOQAK010000071.1, from coordinate 18,205 downwards.
GCGCTGTTTCCCTTCCATACCTGGGTACCCGATGGTCACTCTTCTGCACCTACCGCGGGTTCTATGTTCCTGGCAGGGATATCTATGAAATTGGGCGGCTACGGTTGCTTACGGGTGGCTACCTATATGATGCCAGATGGAGCAAAGGAGTATGCTAACATTATTATTGTTCTTTCTACCATTGCTATTTTATATGGCGCCTTCGCTACCATGATGCAGAAGGATTTGAAATATATCAACGCCTATTCATCCGTGAGTCATTGCGGATTTGTGTTGCTCGGTATTGGTATGTTAACTAAAACAGCCATGACGGGGGCGGTAATGCAAATGGTTTCTCACGGATTGATGACGGCCCTTTTCTTTGCCGTGATTGGCATGATCTACGAGCGCACACATACGCGGCAGGTAAATGAAATGGGCGGATTGTTGAAAGTAATGCCCTTCATCACTACGGTGTTATTTATTGTTGGATTGTGTTCATTGGGCCTGCCCGGACTAAGTGGTTTTGTGGCGGAGATGACTATATTAATGGGATCATGGCAGCAGCCTGATACATTCCACCGCGTTGCAACCATTGCAGCTTGTATGTCCATTGTAGTAACGGCAGTCTATATTTTAAGGGCAATCGGGCAAACCGCCATGGGACCCATAAAAGCAGAGTTTAGCAATCTAACGGATGCAGCATGGAACGAGAAACTGGCTGCGGTGATTTTAATTGCAGGCATCATTGCAATTGGTATTGCACCATTTTGGTTGAATGATTTAGTGAGCCCGGCTGCGGATATAATAATGCACAAAGTGGCAGGAAAATAAATCTGGTAATAAAAGAACAAGGTGTATCGGGCAAGCGAAATAAGTCCTGGCAACCGGCATTCTACATTTAAATTCTATAATGAACGACTTTTTGATTTTAATGAAATCTGAACTGGTGATCACTTTGATCCTGTTCGTGCTGCTGATAATAAAGGTAGGTACGGAGATGAAGAATGATCGCTTTTTATCGCTGGTACAATTTTTATTGCTGGCTAATTTTATTGCAGGGTTTTTCTTTAACGAAGCAGGTAGTTTGTTTGGCGGACTTTTCACCACCAATGCTTTAATGACATTTCAAAAGAGCATTTTAAGCCTGGGAGTTTATCTTATTTCTTTATTGTTTGCAGACTGGCTCAAGAAGAGCGAGCACATGCCGGAATTTTTTATACTGATGTTATCTGCTTTGCTGGGTATGTTTTTTATGATCTCCAGCGGAAGCCTGCTGATGTTCTTTTTATCACTTGAGCTTTCTACCATCCCTGTGGCGGCTATGGCGAATTTTGACCTGGAGAAAAAAATTGCATCGGAAGCTTCTATGAAAATGATCCTCTCATCTGCTTTTTCGTCCGGGATATTATTGTTTGGCATTTCCCTGATCTATGGCGCTACCGGCACCATTAGTTTTACAGAAATGCCTGCATTGCTGGATGGAAGTCCTTTACAAATCCTTGCTTTCGTATTCCTCTTTGGCGCTTTCGCTTTTAAATTATCCGTGGTTCCCTTTCACTTGTGGACGGCCGATGTATATGAAGGCGCACCAATTGCAGTGTCTTCTTTTTTATCCGTGATATCGAAAGGTTCCATTGCATTTATATTGCTTACGGCACTCTATAAAGTATTTGGCCCAATGCATAATGTTTGGTACAATATGCTGATGATATTGTCGATTGCTACCATGGTCATCGGTAACCTCTTTGCTTTAAGGCAGCAAAATATGAAACGCTTTCTTGCCTATTCATCCATTGCGCAGGTTGGTTTTATATTGGTTGGTTTAAGCGGCAATTCATTTGAAGGAATATCTTCTGTCGTGTATTTTGTTTTGATCTATACTTTTTCTAACCTGGCCGCATTTGGCGTGGCGGGCGTTATATCGCAACAAACTGGTAAAGAGCGCATCGATGATTATAAAGGGCTTTACCAAACCAATCCCTTCATCAGCTGGATACTGGCATTGGCATTGTTTTCACTGGCGGGTATTCCGCCGACTGCGGGCTTTTTTGGGAAACTGTTTTTGATCACCGCCGGCGCAGCCAAAGGAAATTACTTTTTTATTACGATGGCTGCATTGAACCTGATCGTTTCTCTATTTTATTATTTGAGAGTGATCCGTGCAGTGTTCATGGATAAAAATGAACAACCCATCGAAAAGATCAATATGCATCCATCCACCAAACTAGGTATGATTATATGCGGCGCAGGCATTGTGTTTGTTGGCTTGCTGAGTTGGATATATGATTATATCGTAGCGCTTACTGTTTAACAATTATTTGAATGAGTTTTCAGTTGTTTGATCTTTTAAATAATTTGGTTACAGGCATTTGTTTTTCATGGCATCATCGTTGTGTCACTCACTTGTACTGAATACCTTTGAGCAGCAAAGCAACTAAATAGCAAATTAATCAACGGACACAAACAACAAGCAACGATCAACCATCAAATTTCAACCATCAACCTCACCCAATGGCCATTAATAAAAATCACGAATTTGAAGAACTGAACGGTGTAAAATGCGGCATCGTTGAAAAGAATGTAAATCCAGCCAGGACTGAGTTTTTAAAAAAATTGCTGGAATACAATAAATATACAGTGGTGATAGTTCCCTCTCCACCACCCAAGGTTGCTCCCGTACCTGTAGCAAAACCTGTCGAAGGCGCTACACCACCACCTCCTCCACCGCCTCCACCACCTGCTCCCGAGACTTTTACCGTTGGAGTAACAGATTATACTTTCAATCCTGTAAATGCAATTTTTGGACGAATACTGCATACACCGGATGGGCATGTGGTTACCCAAGCCTATTGGTATCAACAGGAAGCTGTGAGCCATGATGAGATTCCGTATTATGAGCGAACCCCAAGCGGCAAAGCCTGATTGGTTCCAATACTTGTTTTGCAGCCTGATTTGTGAGGATACGAACCACGGCTTTTTAGGACACATCCACGGCTTGTTCAAGATACGAGCACGGCTTTTCTTATAACCAGTCGAATCTTTATAAATCAACACTGCCGCGCTGGACCGGCAAGTGATTGGCAGATCCCTTTACTGATCTATTTTTGATAAATATCTTTTTTTGATAACAGATTCTCGCGAAGGTGGAATGGTTGCTTTATGCACTTCAGTACAAGAGGGCGATGCAACAATGTTCCCGGCTGCTGCTACTGCCCGGACCAAAATAACTCATAAAATTATCTTCCGCAACACACTAATTTAAATTGGATTTAGCGGATTATTTCGTTCCTTTAGCTGCGCTTTCAACAACCCTTGTTTGCCGGTCTCTTTTCTTTCCATATGCCCTACATATTTTATCCTAATAACTTCCGCATGAAAAAAATTATCCCATTTATGGTGGCCTGCCTGCTAACGAGCATCCATTCTTTTTCACAGGAATTTCCGGACTTCGGTATTCTGAAGAGTGAAGAAATTGCTTTGAAACAATGTGCATTTGATAAAGACGCCAACGCAGTAATACTGCTTCATGAAGCTTTTTCAAATTACGACGACCAGCACCATCTCATTACCACCCATCACCTGCGGATAAAGATTTTAAAAGAAAAGGGGAGTTCGGCAGCAGATGTTTCCATCCCGTTTTACCGCAAGGATGATTTTGAACAGATCACCAACCTGGAGGGCATGACCATTAACATAGTGGATGGTAACCAGGTAACTACAAAGCTGGATCGTAAATCTATTTTTACCAAAAGAACAAATGAGCAGCTAGGGGAGGTGGTATTTGCATTTCCTTCAATCAGTGCGGGTAGCATTATTGAATATAAGTACCAGAGTAACATGCTGCACTATGGCGGCCTCGAAGACTGGGATTTCCAGGATGAACTGCCCGTAATAGCCAGCAAGTACACATTGGTTATTCTCCCGAATATGGAGTTTGCCTACAGGGTTAGTAAGGCGCCGGAGTTACCCATTATCATCCGGCAGGAGACAGCTATGGGCGGTGTTTATTTTGAAATGAATAATATTCCCGGCCTGGGAAATGAACCTTATATGGATGCCCGTAAAGACTATGTGCAAAAGGTAATTTTTCAGCTCAGCAGCTACGGCAGAGATGATATGAGCAAAAAGAAATACATGACCTCCTGGGAGGAAGTGAACCGTGAATTATTAATGTCTTCTGATTTTGGAGTTCAGCTAGGTAAAAATATTTCCGGCACAAACGATTTTATTAAACAAGCAAAAGCGATTACTCAACCGGAAGACCGGATGAAGGCAGTGTACAATTATGTGCGCAGTAATATGAGCTGGAATAATTTTTACAGCAAGTATGCGTTTTCGGGTGTAAAAAATGCATGGCAAAAGAAAAGCGGTACCAGTGGCGATATCAACCTGCTATTGGTAAATCTTTTAAAAGAAGCCGGTATGGAGGCGTATCCTATGCTGGTAAGTGAGCGGTTTCATGGAAAAGTAAACACCAGTTATCCATTCATCGACCAGTTTAATTCCGTATTCGCCTGTGTGGTTATTAACGAAAAGAAATATTTTCTCGATGCTACTGATAAGTCTATCCCCCCACATTTAACTCCTTCCACGATACTGAACACCACAGCGCTTATTGTTAATCGTAAGTCGGGAGGATTGATCAATATTACCAATGATACACTGGAATACCGGGAACACATACTTGTAGTAATGAAGCTTGCTGAAGATGGTAGTTTGTCTGGCGATATATCGGTAAAAAGCAGTGGCTATGCAAGGGTAAAAAAGCTGGGCGAGTATAAAGAAGATAAAGATAAATTCCTCAGCCACCATTTCGTGGTTGAAGGATCTACTATTGCTGGTAAGGATTTAGCACTGATCAATCTTGAAAATGATTCGATGGCGTTGGAGCAGTACTGTAAACTGTCTGGTAGCCTAAATGCAACCGGTGAGTATTCTTTTTTACCATTGAATCTTTTCACCGGGTTCAATGCAAATCCTTTTCTCGCCGATAACCGCTTTTCAAATATCAATTTTGGTTACCCACGGTTTATAAATCTCACGATTTCTGTTGAAGTTCCTTCAAATTACTCAACGGATGAACTTCCCCGGTCGATAAAACTTTCCAGTCCCGACAAAGACATTGTATTTACCCGTCAGGTAGATGAATTGAAACAAGATCATATTGTTAGGTGTATGATCCAGTTTGAATTTAAAAAGAGCTTGTATGAAACGGATATGTACCCTGTTATCAAAGAAGTGTATCAAAAAATATTTGAGTTTTTAAAGGAGCCTCTGGTGCTGAAGAAAAAATGAGGCAATGATTTTGAAGCAGGGCTGATATCTTCAAAAAGCTGTCAGCCCTGCCCCGTTTTTATACTTCAGCGATTAACTAAGTTTATCTAACACCAATTTCTCCACATCTGCCAAAGCGATCCTTTCCTGTACCATGGTGTCCCTGTAACGAATAGTGACAGTTTGATCTTCTTTGGTCTGGTGATCGATGGTTACACAAAAGGGCGTTCCTAAAGCGTCCATCCGACGATAACGTTTTCCTATGCTGTCCTTTTCTTCATAAAAACACATAAAGCTTCCTTTGCAGGCATTCATCAGTTCACGGGCTATTTCGGGCAAGCCATCTTTTTTTAACAAAGGTAAAATGGCGAGTTTGGTAGGAGCAATTTTTGCCGCGATGCGCAATACTACGCGGCTATCCTTTGTACCATCTTCTTTGGTCCATTCTTCGTTTGCATAAGCAAGGCTGATGATTGTTAAAAATAGCCTGTCCAAACCAACGGATGTTTCTACAACGTATGGGATGTAGTTGCCATAAGGTTTTCCATCTTCTTTGAGATCGTTGTCGAAATACTGTATTTTCTTTTTGCTATAGGTTTGGTGCTGGGTAAGATCAAAATCGGTACGGCTGTGAATGCCTTCAAGTTCTTTCCAACCGAAAGGGAATTCAAATTCTATATCGAGTGCAGCATCTGCATAATGTGCCAGTTTGATATGATCGTGGTAGCGCAATTTCTCAGCCGGTATGCCAAGGCTTTCATGCCACTTTTTTCTTGCTTCCTTCCAGAAATTGTACCATTCCATTTGTGTGCCGGGCCTCACAAAGAACTGCATCTCCATCTGTTCAAATTCCCGCATCCTGAAAATGAACTGCCTTGCAACAATTTCATTTCTGAAAGCCTTGCCGGTTTGAGCAATACCAAACGGGATCTTCATCCTGCCCGTTTTTTGTACATTCAAAAAATTTACAAAGATGCCTTGTGCTGTTTCGGGCCTTAAATAAATGGTATCACTTTCTTCGGATACACTGCCTATTTGTGTGCTGAACATTAAATTGAAATCCCTCACTTCTGTCCAGTTGCAGGTTTTGCTGATGGCACATTTTATTTTGTTGTCCTCGATCAATTTTTTCAGTCCGATATAATCGCTTGCCACTATTAAAGTGTCCATTGCTGCCAATACATCGGTTGCTAATTGCTCATTGCCATTTGCTTTCAGTTCTTCAGCATAACCTTCAATCAAATGGTCTACCCTGTATCTTTTATTGCTGTCTTTGTTATCGATCATTGGGTCGCTGAAATTGTCGACATGTCCGCTTGCTTTCCAGGTGGTGGGATGCATGAAGATGGCCGCATCGATACCAACGATATTGTCGTTTAGCTGGGTCATGCTCTTCCACCAATAATCGCGGATATTCTTTTTAAGTTGTGCGCCATTCTGACCATAGTCGTATACAGCAGCTAATCCATCATAAATTTCTGATGATTGAAAAATATAACCGTACTCTTTACAATGAGCGATCAGTTCGGGGAAATTGTTTGCTTCGTTTGCCATAATTGGCGGCAAAGTTAAGATAGATTTGGTTATGGCGGGTGATAACGGTCGGCACCGAAGGTCAGACCGTTATCACCCGCACTGGTTATCAGCAAACTTGTAAAAGATAAATACAAGTGTCTTACAAGAGTTGCCAGCATGCAGATTGGTGACAGTATTGACAAATCGACCATTCACGGTCTGACCTTCGGTACCGACCGTGGGTGATACCTCATACTTGCAAAAAGTAAATAAATTAAGTACATTAACAGAACAGAAATCATCCGTGCAATCCACGGTCTGACCTTCGGTGCCGACCGTGGATTAAAAACTACCTGCTATGAAAATAAATGCCCATGAAATTTATCACATTTACAACCAGGGTAATAACCGTCAGACAATCTTTTATGGGGAAGAAGATTACCGTGAATTTCTAAACCTTTTTAGAAAATATGTTTACAGCCATTGTAAAGTATTGGCATATTGCTTAATGCCCAATCATTTTCATTTTTTAATATATGCGACCGAACATTCAGCAATTTTAAAACGAATCGGCAACATTGAGTCATGCGAGCTTTCCAATGGTTTTCGATTATTACAAAGTAGTTATGCGCAGTATATTAACAATAAGGAGAAAAGAACTGGCTCACTATTCAGGCAGAAAGCGAAAGCGAAATCTATGAATGACGGCGAAGCGCATTACCAGTTTACTGCATTTCAGTATATACATCAAAACCCGTTTAAGGCAGGATTGGTGAAAAATTTAGAGGACTGGCATTACTCTTCATTTCGTGATTATGCAGGGTTAAGAAATGGAACTATTTGCGATAGGGTATTGGCTGAGCGGTTAATATGTTTTAATGGAGCGGATTTCATCGCAGCTATCTATCAAAATATCAAGGATGATCTTTTGCAGAAAATTTTTGATAAAAGAGATTGGTCACCACCGGTCAGTACCGAAGGTCGGACCGGTGGTGACGCGAAGAGTGTTCCTATTGGTCCTTGAAGAAAAGGGATTGCTGAATGATTATTTTGAATTCCGGGTTTTACTCCAATCCACGGTCTGACCTTCGGTGCCGACCGTGGCTCACTTCAGCTTATCATTTTGCTGGTGCCTTTCGGCATCTCTCAAATTTTTCTTTTCAAAATTTTTCTTTAAGGCTTCCGTTAAATCAACACCTGTTTGGTTTGCAAGGCAGATCAGCACCCAAAGGACGTCTGCCATTTCATCACCCAACTCTTTTCCTGTATCTGTTTTTTTGAAAGATTGATCGCCATAGGTTCTTACCATCAGCCTTGAAAGTTCCCCCACTTCTTCCATTAAAATGCCAAGATTGGTTAGTTCACTGAAATACCTTACTCCAACAGTTTTTATCCATTGGTCAATGTCTTGTTGCGCTTGTTGTATTGTCATCAGCAATGATTAATTTATTACACGAATTACGAACACGAATTGCACGAATTAAAATACGACCCTTTTAGATTCAAATGATTTTTCACCAAAGTTGGCTATAATTCCTAACTGTAGCCCAGATGCTTTCAGATAATTGATCGTTTGTTTTACAAAACCATTTGCGATCATAGAAGATGCTTTTACTTCTAGAATGATCAAGCCTTGAACTATAAAGTCAGCATTATAACGATGTGGAAGTATGATTTCTTTGTAAGCTATTGTATATTGTTTTTCACGTGTATAAGCGATATTTCTTATTTTAAATTCATATTCTAAAGCATCTTTATATACAACTCTTTGAAGCCATGCCGAGTTCCCTGTGTACTTCCATGCATATACCTATAAGCTGATAAGATTCTTCTTTTAAGATTATTTCTGTCATTATGAAAAGCTTTAATTCGTGTAATTAGTGCCTTTAAATTCGTGTTATTCTTTATTCTTCGAATCAATTATAATCGTCACCGGCCCGTTATTTACCAAATCTACTTTCATATCGGCACCAAACTCTCCTGTGTAAATTTTTTTGCCAAGATCCTTTTCCAGTTGAAGAATCATTTTTTCATAGATTGGTATTGCCACTTCCGCCTTACTGGCCCGGATATACGAAGGCCGGTTCCCTTTGCGGGTGCTTGCCTGCAATGTAAACTGGCTCACTAATAAAATTTCTCCCCCAACATCTTTCACCGATACATTCGGTATTTTATTTTCATCATCAAATATTCGGAGGTTCACTATTTTGTTGCTTAGCCAAACAATATCTTCGTCTGTATCTGCATCTTCAATCCCTGCCAAAACCAATAGTCCGTTTTTGATTTCGGACCTTATAGAATTGTTAATTGTTACACCGGCTTTTATTACTCTTTGTATCACCACTTTCATATACTAAAGATAATGCGCCAATAGATGACAGGGACATTTTGAACCAAATGACCCTACAGTTGATTAACCCTTCTTGAAGTCCCGTGAATACTTTAAGACCAAACGACAAATAATACGGGTACAATTTTTGAAAGAAGAAGTAATTCCTTCGTTGATTTTGAGATCACCTGGAGAGCGAAGGATATTCTTTGAAAAATGGCTGGAAAGCTAAAAACGAGATAGCATGATTTTAGAATCACAGCCTTCCGGAGGTGTAAAATTGCAGGTAAGTGACTGTATTTGGCTAAATAGCAATTGCATAAGTATCCATTTACTGTGATGCGCTGATTTAGATGAAAAAGCCGTATTGGTTTAATCAACTTTACCGAATTTTGTAGGATTATTTTTATTTAAAAAAGTTGAAATCGGGCCAAATGCCCTGTGCCGTTGGGTATTAAAAATTATCCACCATATTTGTCCACACCTGTTAATATTTAAAGCTCGGATTACTCATTTAGGAATGATAATTTCGTTCTCCGTTATTCCTTAACGATTAGTTAACCAATCCCATATATTAATCATTTTATTTTATGCCAATCAAAAAAAATGCAGCTAAAGGCTTGGTTTTCAGCCGGCAGTTCACCAAAGAGGGGATATCTCCCTATGACATGTTTGAATACGACTATCGTACTTCAATTATTAAAAATCCTTCGGGCGAGGTGGTGTTCCAAATGGACAATGTGGAGGTTCCAAAACAATGGAGCCAGATAGCAACCGATATATTGGCACAGAAATATTTCCGTAAAGCAGGTGTGCCACAGGCAGATGGCTCAAGCGGAAGAGAAACTACTATCAAGCAGGTTGCTCACCGCATGGCACATTGCTGGCGGGTATGGGGCGAACGGTACAATTATTTTGCAACTGAAAACGACGCACAGGTTTTTTATGATGAGCTGGCATACTCTATCCTCAACCAGGCCTGTGTACCCAATAGTCCGCAATGGTTTAATACCGGTTTGTACGAAGTGTATGGAATAAGTGGAAAACCACAGGGTCATTATTATGTAGATGCCATTGATGGCGAATTGAAAAAATCAACTTCAGCCTATGAGCGTCCACAGCCTCATGCCTGTTTTATATTAAGTGTAGAAGATGATTTGGTAAACGAGGGAGGGATTATGGATCTCTGGGTAAGAGAAGCCAGGATATTTAAATATGGCAGTGGTGTTGGTACCAATTTCAGCAGCATCCGCGGCGAAGGAGAAAAATTAAGTGGTGGAGGAACTTCCAGTGGCCTGATGAGTTTTCTTAAAATAGGCGACCGGGCAGCAGGTGCCATTAAGAGTGGTGGCACTACCCGCCGGGCAGCTAAAATGGTTTGCCTGGATATAGACCATCCTGAAATTGAAAAGTTTGTAAACTGGAAAGTGGAAGAAGAAGATAAAGTGGCGGCTTTAATCGCTGCCGGATATCCAAGTGATTATGAAGGGGAAGCCTACCGTACCGTTAGCGGACAAAACAGTAATAATTCTGTTCGCATCCCTAACGCTTTCTTTAAAGTGCTCGATGAAGATGGTGATTGGGAATTAAAAGGAAGAAGTGATGGCCGCGTAATGAAAAAAGTAAAGGCAGCGCAATTATGGAAGCAGATCACCCATGCTGCCTGGAAATGTGCTGATCCGGGAACACAATATGATACTACTATCAACGAATGGCATACCTGCCCCGAAGGAGGCCCCATACGTGCATCCAATCCCTGCAGCGAATACATGTTCCTCGACAATACGGCTTGTAACCTTGCTTCTGTAAACCTCCGCCGTTTTTTCGAAGAAAGCGACAACAGTTTTGATGTAAAGGGTTTTGAATATACCTGTCGCATGTGGACAGCAGTATTGGAAATTTCTGTATTAATGGCACAGTTTCCTTCAAAAGAAGTGGCACAGCTTTCTTATGATTACCGTACGCTTGGATTGGGATACGCAAACCTGGGCAGTATGCTAATGGTAAGCGGCATTCCTTATGACAGTGAAGCTGCAAGAGCCATTGCAGGCGCTATCACCGCTATCATGACTGGTGTTGCTTATAAAACGTCGGCGGAAATGGCCGGCTTCCTCGGTGCATTTTCCAAATACGAAGAAAATGAAGCTCATATGTTACGCGTAATGCGTAATCACCGTGCTGCCGCATACGATGCGCAGGATGCATATGAAGGGATCGAAATAAAACCCCAGGGCATCAATTCAAAATATTGTCCTGATTATTTACTTACCGCTGCAATCAAAGCATGGGATGAAGCAGTACAGTTGGGTGAAAAATATGGCTATCGCAATGCGCAAACTACCGTGATCGCTCCAACAGGAACTATTGGATTGGTAATGGATTGTGATACAACCGGCGTAGAACCTGATTTTGCATTAGTGAAATTTAAAAAGCTCAGCGGCGGTGGTTATTTCAAAATCATTAACCAGAGCGTACCCGCTGCATTGCGTAATTTAAAGTATAGTGAAAAAGAGTTGCAAGAAATAGTGAATTATGCAAAGGGGCATGCTACTCTGGAAGGCGCTCCTTTTATCAATACACAATCTTTACTGGCAAAAGGTTTTACAAAAGAAGAACTGGCGAAAGTTGAAGCAGCTTTAGGCAGCGCTTTCGAAATCGGGTTTGTATTCAACGTATATACTTTTGGAGAAGCTACTTTACAACGCTTAGGCTTTAAGTCGGAACAATACCACGATTTTAGCTGGAGCTTGCTGGAAGCATTGGGCTTTTCAGATGATGAAATTGATGCAGCCAATATTTACGTATGCGGCACCATGACCGTTGAAGGTGCTCCTTATTTAAAGGATGAGCATCTGCCTGTATTTGATTGTGCCAATAAATGTGGCCATAAGGGCAAACGGTTCATTCATGCACACGGCCACATCCGTATGATGAGTGCTGCACAGCCGTTCTTAAGTGGGGCCATCAGCAAAACGATCAACCTGCCTAATGAAGCTACGGTTGAAGAAATTGCTGATTGTTACCGCATGAGCTGGGAACTGGGATTAAAAGCAAATGCTTTGTACCGCGACGGTTCTAAATTATCACAGCCGCTTAGTAATAAATCTGATAAGAAGAAGAAAACAGGAGAACTGGTTGCTGAAGAAGAAGGGGCTGTAGACGACAGCAATGCTTCTTCACGCATTGTTGATATGAGCAAGTTAACTGTTGATGAATTATTAGATGAAGTGAGCAAACGCATGCAAAGTAGTCCGGATACAATATTGAAAGGACGGCTTGCAAAGATTGTTGAGCGTAAAAAACTGCCAGCCAAACGCAGGGGCTTTACACAAAAAGCAAAGATCAATGGCCAGGCATTATTTCTCCGCACCGGCGAATACGGTGATGGAACCGTTGGAGAAATATTCATCGATATGGCGAAAGAAGGCGCAACTGTTCGCAGTATGCTGAACTGCTTTGCCATTGCGATCTCTATCGGTTTACAATATGGTGTTCCTTTGGAAGAATTTGTTGAGAAGTTTGTATTCACCCGTTTTGAGCCGTCCGGAATGGTTGAGCATCCGAATATCAAAAGCACTACATCCATCATAGATTTCATTTTCCGCTCCATGGCATATGAATACCTTGGAAGGAATGACCTCGTTCATGTATTGGACAAACCTGAAGTACAAAATCTGGGCAACGAAGCATGGGATGAATCAACACCTACTATTGGCAACAGGGTGCATGAGTTAAGTGAAGTACGGGTAATCGGCAATTCTTCACCGGCCGGCAATGTGCAATCTGCAAAGAGTGTAAAAAATAATTTAAGTGCAGCCCAGTTCAATGGATTTGATGCGGTGAATGCAGCGGCAAAAAGCATGCAGAGTGATGCACCGTCTTGTAACACCTGCGGACATATCACAGTACGGAGCGGCACCTGCTACAAATGTTTGAATTGCGGAAACAGTATGGGTTGCAGCTAGAGACGCAATGCATTGCGTCTAATAAACATCAACGCCACTCATTCGAGTGGCGTTGATGTTTATTAAAATTTCGATTGTGAGAATTTAAGAAGAAGAAAATTAAATCTCCTTCAAATCAATTTCTTTTTGCAGCTTTTCGATCTTATCAACTCTCTGTACAAGTGAGTCAAGATTACGGAAATGAATATATGCCTTCCGGTATTTTGCGGCATCAAATGCAGGAGAACCCATGTAAACTTCACCCTTTTTTGTGATGCTTTTAGAAATACCTGATTGTGCAGTAATGATAGTATTGTCCGCAATATTTAAATGCCCAATAATACCAACTTGTCCGCTGAACATGCAATTCTTACCAATCCGGGTAGAACCTGCTACTACGCCATGTGCGGCAAAATAGGTGTTTTCTCCAACTTCTACATTGTGTGCGATATGGATAAGGTTATCAAATTTAACGCCTTTTCGAAGAATCGTTGAACCCAGCGTAGCCCTGTCAATAGCACAATTGGCACCAATTTCCACATCATCTTCAATCACAACATTCCCGATCTGGGCTACTTTCTTATTGTCATTTTCAGGGGTAAATCTAAAGCCGTCGCTGCCGATGACTGTTCCCGAATGGATGATACAGTTTTTACCAATGCTTGTTTCTGAATAGATTTTTACCCCCGCAAAAAGCGTGGTATTGTCACCGATCACCGCATTGTCGCCGATATAAACCTGTGGGTAGATTTTTACATTATTTCCTATGGTAGCATTTTCACCAACGAATGAAAATTCGCCGGCGTAAATATCATTCCCGATCGTAGCGCTTTCCGAGATAAAGGACAATTTGGAAATACCTTTTTTATTGAGCTTCACCTGGTTGTACATCTCCAGTAATTGCGCAAATGCATTTTCGGCACTTTCAACTCTTATCAAAGTGGTGGTAACGGGTGCTGTCAATACAAAACTGCGGTTAATGATCACCACCGATGCCTGGGTGCCATACAAATACTGTGTGTAATGCGGATTGGAAAGAAAGGAAATAGAGCCGGGTACACCTTCCTCAATTTTAGACAATTTAGAAACGGTAACTTCTGCATTTCCTTCAATGGTTCCATTGAGCAGGCCGGCTATTTGTGTTGCGCTATATTGCATTGTATTATTTTTTGTTGTGGATTGGCAAATTGCTGTGGCTGAATTGAGAGGGAATACCATCTTCTCTTGTTATAGGTTCTTCACCCCAATCATTTGGTTACTTTCCTGGTCCCATACCTTTAATTTAAAACAAGCATTCATAGCCTTTGGTGAGAGGGAAGTAGTTTTGCAGTTTTGAAGCTCGCTAAAATGTTTCATAACTTCTTTTAACCGGTAAAACGGGATCTTTGAATTAAGATGATGAATATGATGGTAACCAATATTGCCGGTAAACCATTCCATTACAGGATTCATTTTCATAAAGCTGGAAGATTCCAAAGCTGCTTTTTCATATACCCAGTTTTTGTTTTCATAAAACTCCACACCGGGAAAATTGTGTTGGGCATAAAATAAATAGGCGCCCATGCCAAATGCAATTAAAAAAGGAAGAAAAAACATAAAGAACCATGCCTGCCATCCGATGAACACAAACAGGAGGACGGCTACGGTAACATGCAACACCAGTGCTAACAGGGAATCATAGTGTTTGCGTGGGTTACTGATAAAAGAACGCAGGCACATACCAATGATGAACATCGAAAAATATCCGAGCCCGATAGTTACCGGGTGGCGTGTGGCGAGATAAATAAATTTCTGCATCCGCGTCATCTCGAGGTATTTCTTTCTTGTAACAATGGGGTAAGATCCAATACTCGCACTGAATAATTTAGAGTTATGGTTATGATGATGGTCATGCGATCTCTTCCAGATACTGGTGGGCGAAAGCATGTACATTCCAAAGATGGTCATGATTACATCAGCAACCGCCGAACGGGTTAAGATGGTGTGATGCTGGTGATCGTGATAAATAATAAACATTCTTATCAATAGTAAGCCTGCTATAACACTGCTCAATAACTTAAGTAATAGGAACGGCATTACCAGCGTACCGGCAAGTGCTGTAATCAATAAAGAGAGGGTGGAAATAGTATGAAACCAACTCCTGGTTCTAATTTCTTTCGCGAAAGGTTTTGTAGCTAATATGAGATTTTTACCCAGGAGCATTATCAGATTTTAAGACACTAAGTTACTTTATTTAAAAATTAAAAACGTTTGTGCTTCCATCTTTTGTGTGTCCAGAGCCATGTTTCAGGCTGTTCATTGATATCAGATTCCAGTTTTAGGGTATGAATTTCTGTTATATCACCCTCATTACCAGTATACGGAGGCGTTTGGAGCAGTTCTGCTGTTAAAGTGTAATAACCTCTTGTTAATCTTTTTACAGACACAAACACAATGGGATATTTCACCTTTTGAGCTATCTTCTCTGTTCCCATAAATACGGGGGTATCCTGGTTCAGGAAATTCATCCAATGTGCTTTGGCGGGATTAGGTGACTGGTCAGCAATGAAGGCAGTTGCATTTAACTGATCCCGGTTTTTTATCATGTCCCGGAAAGTATCTTTCATCGGTATCAATTTTGTTCCAAACCTTTCCCTCATTTTACAAACCAGGCGGTTAAAATATTTATTTGCCAGCGGGTGATAGATTACATATAGCTGGTGTTGAGCGCAAATGCTAAAAGTATTCCCGGCCCATTCCCAATTGCCTTTATGCCCCATTACAATAATTAAGTTTTTGTTTTCAGCCGCCAGCGTTTTAAAAAGTTCATCGGCCCCAGGATCAAAGCTGCAATGCTTTAACATTTGTTTTCGACTAATCGTGAGGGTTTTAAAAGTTTCCAGGAACAGGTCGCAGAAATATTTGTAAAACTTTTTCTGGAGGATAATTAACTCTGCAGTTGCCTTACCCGGGAAGGCGTTTTTTAAATTGGCAAATACTACCTTTTTACGATAGCCGATAACATAATACAACAGCAGGTAAAGCCCGTCCGAAAAGAAATATAAAACAGGAAAGGGCAGCAACGATAAAAGGTAGATAAATGGTAATGATAAATAATAGAGGATAGCTGACAATAGAAGAAAATTATAGATTGTAAACGAATATAGAAAATTCTGCCTGTTTACTTTTTAAAAAGCAATAATATTGCAAATAACAAACCAGTTAACTAAAAGTTTATGTGAACGAATGACATTTATCCTGTTATAAGTTGTCACAATTTTAGCCGCATGATTCAATGATCACGTCTCCTGCTTATTAAAACAATATCCACTAGCCTGTTAATTCATCCGGAATCATTAGGTGCTGCCTCAATACCCGTTGATGAGTCTATTTTCCCAATATTCACTTTCTTAATATCCTTAACTTTACATCATGACCTCCCAATTTTTCACTTACAATAAAGGCAAAGTAATCCAGGCGCTGCGATATCACTTTATTAGCAGGCGTGAAATTAAAGTGATGATGATATTGGTAAATGTGTTTGCTATTGTTTCTGCTTCATTGTACTTTCTTAAAAAAATATCCCCTTTGGCTTTTTTGGTTAGTTCTATTTTGTGGTTTGTGTTGATGATAGCATTTTGGTACCTGCTACCCATAACCATTTATAAAAAATCGGCCACTTTTAAAGACAAATTGAAAGCGACTTTTGGTAAAAATGATTTCACCATTGAAAATGAAAGAGGTAGTCGCAGCTGGCCGTGGAACGCGTTTAGCACATCAATGGAAAGCCCGCATTTCTTTCATCTCTATTTTAATTCCCGCTCGTTCTTTATTGTTCCAAAAGAAGCTTTCCCGGAGGAAGAAGTAAATGCTGTAAGGAAAATGCTGGCGACCAAAATCGGGTATAGGTAGGCGGCAACTTTGAATCGGCTATGTATATGTAATTGAAGCAAGTAAAGATCTTTTATGGATTTTTCGGTGAATAACTGCAGGAGAAAACAGGCGGAAAAATTTAGCGCAATTTTTTTTCCATAATATGATGAGGTATATTTATTTCAATAAACCGGTCGCCTTTTACTTTATAGCCATACTTCTCGTAAAAGCCAATTGCGGTATCCCTTGCGTGCATGGTTAAAGCTTTAAAGCCTTTATCCCGCGCAATGATTTCCGCAAATCTCATGATTGATTCTCCTATCCCTTTTCCCTGCATATTTTTTTGTACTGCCATCTGACGAAGCCTTGCACATCCATCTTTCATGTCACTGAGAATGCAGCATCCCATCATCTCATCTTCATCGAAAGCGCCTATTAAAATATCATTTTTTTCCTTTGCCAATTCTTCCTGGCTAAAGTTAAGACCAAGCGGCTTGCGCATAATTTCGTAGCGAAGGTTTACCATTTGCAGGTATTCTTTACTTCCGTGATCTATTTGTTTTAGGCCCATGCTGCAATATAATAAAATCTTGCTTTCAAACATACACACTTAAAATGGCGGGTTGTAATAACCCATGCGGGATAGCCAATTACCAGGCATTTAAAAGAGCGAAACGTATAGCTATCAGCATAAGCATTTCCGACTTGCATGTCTGCGTTTTGAAGTATTTCGCGGGAAGGCCTTTTGTTCCTAAAGCCTGCATTGAAGAAAATAGAGCTGAATATCTATTTAAACTTTTTCCGAAAAGAGCAGGCCATAGCATTTCCCAAAAGACCGTTTCAAAGAAAATCTCTCAAAAATTTGCTCGGGGAAATCAGTTTTAAATGCATCCTTTTGACCCCATTTGTAACATTAATTTTGGCCTAACTTATATTTCTTTGTATTTATCTCAAAAAGTATATTTTTGCACCTGATTAACTAAATATTACTATTATGTCAGACATTGCAACAAGGGTAAAGAAAATAATTGTTGACAAATTAGGTGTAGATGAAGCCGAGGTTACCCCCGAAGCGTCTTTCACCAATGATCTAGGTGCCGATAGCTTGGACACCGTTGAACTTATCATGGAATTTGAAAAGGAATTCAACATTTCTATTCCCGATGAGCAGGCTGAAACCATCACTACTGTTGGGCAAGCCGTTACTTACCTTGAAGAGCACGCTAAGTAGTCTTCATCATCTGTTTTAATCATCGCAGGCAAACTTTATGGATTTAAAGAGAGTAGTTGTTACCGGATTGGGTGCCCT
>JAOQAK010000044.1 GCA_025963635.1 Ferruginibacter sp. | reverse complement strand
ACCCCTATAATCCAAAGATAATATTTACCGCATTATTACAACAATTGTCAAAGAACTTTTTCCCTTTAATATTGGCTTAGCTTAACTTAGCCCTTAACTAAACGACATTGAATGGTGAATGGTCAATGTTTCATAGGCCATTCACTTTTTTACAAACAAACTATTGTGAGATATAATCGTGGAGCAGGGAGATCGTTTCTTTTTGTGCGGCTATAATGGCAGTAACCACATCGGTGATAGAGATGATGCCGATAACTTTAGAATCCTGCACAACAGGTAAATGGCGAATACGCCTTTCGCTCATCAATTCCATACATTTTTCAATATTATCCCCGGGGCTCACTGATATTACCCGCTCAGTCATAATTTCCTTCACCAGCGTTTCATGCGAATTTTTACCCTTTAATATGATTTTACGGGCATAATCTCTTTCTGATAAAATTCCCAGTAAATTCTCATCTTCAATTACCAATAAGGCGCCGATATTCTTTTCCCCCATGATTTTCAAAGCTTCAAATACAGTAATGCCGCTCGTAATAGAATACACATTACTTCCTTTGGCCTGCAAAATATTAGCAACTTTCATAATCAATCGTTTTAATTGTTAACTCAAACAAAATTGTTTCACTTTAAGAATGACTCCAGGCAATTAGTTTGAACATGAAGATACCAAAATGGAGGAACAAAATAAAACTGAATTTCCGAAAAGTTATTTAGACTTCTGCTCGTTAAGGAGTGTATCATTCAAAAATCAAAAGCATACTACCATTCGAAAGGAATCGTTTTGGACTCAATCCCTTTGATGCGGATTTTTTTTAAGAAGATTAATTTCCCCACTTGTACATCATAATACCCATAAACAATTTCGTGGCGCAAATTTCAGGCAGAACCCGCACTGGCACAATATTAGACGATATAAGGCATAAAGCGATGAATTATGGAAACAAACGAAAAGTTGATTGAGGTAATCAACGACCTCATTCAAATTAACAATGACCGCGTTACCGGTTACGAGAAGGCTGCTGCGGAATCAAAAAAACTGGATGTAGACCTGCAGGCTATCTTTCTCAGCATGGCAAATGACAGCAGAAAATACGCTGCTGAATTAACCCAGGAAGTTGTTAAATGTGGTGGTGAACCGGCGAAAGGCAATACGGGAAAAGGAAAAATTTACCAGGTGTGGATGGATGTAAAAGCAACGTTTTCGGGATATGACCGTCAAACCATTCTTGAGTCTTGTGAGTTTGGCGAAGACACTATCCAGAGAGCTTATAGTGCAGCACTCGCTTCCGACGCTGAAATGGATGCCCACACGAGACACCTGCTTATAAATCAACAGTCTTCGCTTAAAACGGCTCATCAACTTATAAAGGGATACAGAGATGCCAGCCAGGCTATACACGCTTAGTAAAACGGTTGACCTATACACGTATTAGATTTTAGCCAGGTATTTAACCTGGCTTTATATTGGTGGTAAATCGCGGTCCCAAAATAACCTCAGCAGTTTTTATTTGGATTTTCATAATTATCGCTTTGGTCTTCGGTGGTTGCGTCGATACAGGCAAAATCCTTTTCAAGTTTCAAATGCAGACTGTCATTTTCATTCAACGGCATGTCTGCTTCAAAGCCAACGATCGTATTTACAGGCCAGCCGATGATGAAAGCCCGTGGTACATACAGGGTTATTTTATTTTCAACAAAATCAGCTGACAATTCCCCTATTGTGTCTTTTACCTGTACGGCATATACGAGGGTTTTGCCTCCAAAAGCGGTTTGCTCCTGCAGGTAACCTTCCCCTGCGAGCTGGTTCACTTCAGATTTAGACAGCCGGATTCTTAATGAATTGCCCTTAATGCGTATTTTCATAGTGCTTAATTATTTATCCTTTTCGATGGGGTGAGTTATCCAATTGCACGATTTTAGGTTGTGATGGAACGACCCATCGAAAGCCCCATACATATATTAATCAACTGCAGGTAAAATTATCGCTATTATAACACCCCCGTTATTAAAAGCTAAAATGTTTTCTCACCTGGGTAGTATTGCTATTATTTCCCTGTGCAGGGATGATATCCGCAGGGTAGGCAGTATTAAATCCTGGTATAACAGGCAACCCGACAGATTTGTCCGTCACGATGATGTCCAGCTTTTTTGTTTCTTTCAATTGAAAAAGCACATCAAATCCCTTGCTGTTTACGCCCGCATAGGTAATTTGACGGATGCCTGCAGGATTTTCGTTTCCAATTGATCCGGTTCCCTTTCCATTAATAAAAGCATTGTTCACTTTACTGTCTTCCTGGATGGAAATATCCATAAAAGTCACATTTTCCCTTCCCTCATTAAAATGGATCCATAACTCTCTATTTCCATTGTTGAGTGTATCTTTTACCAGGATTGCTGTTGATGGAAGTAATGCTAACCGGGGTGCATCATTTACCAGCATCCCTTTGTAAGGATTAACTGCGTGATGATTGGAGTCGTTAAAAAAACCTGCTGACCATTTATCTTTTGCAACAAATTCAGAGATCCATTTTCCGTCGGATGAATCAGCATCCATCCAATAGCGTACGGAGGATTGTAAGGGCTGCCTGGCGGAATACCCCGAAGTCAAATGACCTCCAAGCATAGCTCCTAAAAAACAAAGCAATGCTGATAAAGGAAGTAGTAACCTGTTGTTCTTTAATACCGGGTACACCACCGGCAATAAAAAAGCTGCGCAAAGTGCGGCGGCAATTGCCACGAAGGGCATGGTGCCGCCTAATGCAAAGGCAATAAAAGTGGCATTTACTACGGGCGCCAGCAACCAAATAGCCGGCAACACACTTAGCAGGTTGATAATACCCATTTGCATGACACGGTTTTCATCCATCTGTTTTTTGCGCATTACAAAAAGCCGACCCACTAACAAACCTAAAAGCGGGACCATAAGCAGGTAACTGGCCGAGGGGATAGCATATTGCATTCCGTTTAGAAGTATTACCCCGACTAATAGAATGCCCGCGAACAAGGAATGCAGGTTTATTTTTTTTGCTGCGAAATGATAAATGAATGAAAAGATGGTGGCGGACAATGCACTCATCGCCAGGAAATACCAGGCACAGTTATAAGAATTGTTTTCATCAAAATGACTATACAGCGGGTACCATGAAAGGACCATTTTCAACAGGAATTTTGCTGAAAAATAAATAACTGCCAACACTACAGGAAAAAGTAGTACACTGATGATGAAAACACCCGCTCTAATTTTTTTATTCGTGAAGCCTGCAACCAGCACTACAATAAATGCCAGGTCTGTCAGGATAACCAACAGCAAGTTCCAGGATGCTGGGTAATGCACAAGCCAATTACCCAGGTTAAAATAACTGACATCAGCGGCTTTGGTATTAGTGATTGATATGTTGCCGAAATGCTTTGTGAGGCTTAGCATATTATCACCGTGGTGCTGTAGACTTCGCATGTCAAGGTTTTCTGGCTTATCATTGGGACTATGATAATTTACAAAGCCATCTATAAAAGCGTTGTTCAAACCGGTAATACCGGCATCTTTAAATAAGGTATAGTCGGTATAATTGGGTAATTTTTTATAGATTTCGTATCCCAACGAATTGGCGAATGGATGAGCTGCTGACTTTGCATACTCCCTGATTACCCAACCGTTTTGATCATTTACTTCAAACATATTGCTGGGCCCTGCATTACCACGTCCTTCAAAATTTATCACTAATCCTATTTCTTTGATCAAGGGACTTTCTTTCACAAAAGCATTGGCTCCCATAAGACCGCTTTCTTCTCCATCCGTAAACAATAAAATAAGATCATTTTGCAGCGGGCCGGTTTTCTCAATTGCCCTGGCAGTTTCCAGCATAGCAGCCACTCCTGCACCGTCGTCTCCTGCACCAGGAGTATTTATCTGTGAATCATAATGTGCCATTAATATGAGTGCCTTGCTGTTGTGCAGCCCTTTTTTATGGGCAACAATATTATACACTTCAGCAGCTTCGATACGCTTTGCTTCCTGCATCACTGAAGTAGTATTTTGAATTGCTACCGTAAAGCCCAACAGCCTGCAGGTAGACGCGATATACTCTCTTACAATAGCATGTTCAGCCGTGCCGACACTATGAGGAACATGAGATATTTTTGTTAGATGAGTAAATGCCCTTGCAACGGAGAAGCAGGTGTCCGGCACTTTACCTGAATTGACAGACGGTGGCGATGCAGAACGGATGGAGAGGAAAACGAGGAAGATTGCAATGATAAGAATGGCAGGGTTGAGTATTTTGGACATGTCGCAGCTGGTTGATACATGTTCAAGATACAATTGATATCCTATAAAAAATAGTATAGATTATAAGCTATAAAACTGGCTGTAAAACATCTCATCATACTTATGATTCCGGTAGTATTGGCCGGTTTGAGATATTTGATTTTGCCATCACGCAATCACAGCATCCGGGTAATTGTGCTGAACAAAGCTATTGATAAACGGTGTTGGAATCGACTCAAAACTTATATCAATGGAACGAAGTAGCTTTTCTTCCAGCAAATTTGCAAAGGCTTCAAAATACAGGATTGCATGCTCTTTATTATTCCTTTTGAGCCATTGAAAGCCGCCAGGTAAATGCTGCAGTACTTCCTTGTCTGATAAGTATTCGATATTGTGAATATCTGTTGGCGTGAGGCCAATCTCCTGAAGTCGGGTGATTACTAATGCAACGGGCGCATGGGTTGCTGAACAAAATTCTTCCGCCATTTCTGTCCACTCACCAATACCTGTGTGAGCGTAGCGCAACACTTCTTCTTTGGTAAAATTCGTTACCACCTGTACAAGGTTGCCGCAATTGCAGGCACCGTGATGCCCCCACGCATAGTAGGCACCATTTCGAAGTCTTTCAGCTGTTTGCCGCAAGGCAGCTATTAATTCAATGGTTGGTTTCGCCATATGCTGTTGATGGTTGATAGTTGATGGTTGTCCGATAGCTTGAATCCACCTTCCCAATAAAAACAGCAGTAAATACATATTGTTTAACCGGAATAAAAAAAGCCGGGTATAACCCGGCATTTGCTATTTAATAGATGAACGCTTAGTGCCAGCCACTAAGGGAGCCTACTCATTATTCATTACTCATTGTTCATTTATTTCCTCATTGCCCACCACTCATTATATCACGACATTTACCATTTTATTCTTCACATAAATGATTTTTTTAGGTGCCTTGCCTTCCAGCCATTTTTGCACGACTTCATTTTTCAAAACAATCTGTTCCACATCAGCCTGGGTGATATCCAATGCAATATTAATGTTGGTACGAACTTTACCATTGATGGATACCGGAT
This sequence comes from Ferruginibacter sp., assembly GCA_025963635.1. GTDB lineage: Bacteria > Bacteroidota > Bacteroidia > Chitinophagales > Chitinophagaceae > Ferruginibacter. The sequence continues at coordinate 10,687 of JAOQAK010000044.1, read as the reverse complement.
ATTCCTTAGCACTTTCAACCAGCAATGCCGGATTAAAGGTTGGGTATACTGACCGTTCCGCATCTTCCCCGATGGGCGAAGATTTGGCATTGATTAAGCTGCCCAATTCTGCGCTGATATGGGGAGCATAAGGGGATAATAAAAACAACAGGGGCTCCAGAATTTCTTTCTTATGACATTTCATATCCGCCAAATCATTTACACAGATCATGAAAGTGCTTACAGCAGTATTAAAGCTGAAGCGTTCTGTGTCCTCATCAATTTTCTTAATGGTCCGGTGCAACACTTTTAGTTCGGCATCGGTGGCCTTGTCTTCATTCCATACTTTACCTTTCAGATCGTCATAAAACAGGCGCCAAAGTTTACGTAAAAACCGGTGAACGCCTTCGATGCCCTTGGTATCCCATGGTTTGCTTTGCTCAACAGGGCCAAGAAACATTTCATACATGCGGAAGGTGTCAGCGCCGAATTTTTGTACCAATACATCCGGATTGACGGTATTGTATTTGGATTTAGACATTTTTTCTGTCTCAACACCACAGATATATTTGCCATCGTTTTCAAATACAAATTGAGCGTCTGCATATTCACCATTTCGCCAGTTTTTAAAATGGTTGATATCCAATTCAACCCCATTCACAAAGCTTACATCGACATGGGTCTCGATCACAGAAATACGAAAAATAGAAAGATCCTCCCTTCCTGGAAAAGCTTTTATAAGTAATTCTTTCGCAATTCCTCCTGTCTCTTTTATAGCTTCTTCATCTTCTGAAATAATTTTATCGGCAATGCTTTTAGAAATGAATAACTGGGGTAGCAAAGATTGATCAAAATCTTCTCCTGTTACGCTCCAGGCCAATCTATAAACAAACCTGCTACTGCCCTGTATCATTCCCTGGTTCACCAGCTTTTTAAACGGCTCATCATGACTGACATATCCAAGATCGAATAATATTTTGGTCCATAACCGGCTGTACAACAAATGTCCTACCGCATGTTCGGTACCCCCGATATAAATATCTACTTGCCCCCAGTAATCGCTGGCTTTCCTATCGCAAAATGTTTGATCGTTGTGGGGATCCATGTAGCGGAGGAAGTACCAGCTGGAGCCAGCGTAACCGGGCATGGTGGAGGTTTCGCGTTTTACCTCACCCCCAACCCCTCTCCAAAGGAGAGAGGAGCCTGACCCTGATGGTTGATTGCTCTTCTCGTTCTTCGATCGGTCAGTCTTTTCTACTTCGTTTAATTTCTGACTAACTTTTATTAATACATCTTTTATATTATTTTTTACTTCTTCATTTGTGAAACGAATCATCTCAAAACCGTTTTCTGCCAACCAGTTTGCTCTTGCTTCATCAAAACTTTTTTGCTCCTCGCTATTATGGTATTCACCATCGATTTCTATGATCAATTTTTTTTCTAAACAAACGAAATCTGGAATATATCCTGCAATAGGATGTTGCCTCCTGAACTTACATCCGTCAAGTTGCCGATCCCTTAATTTCTGCCAAATAACCCCCTCTGCTTCGGTTAGTTCTTTTCGGTTCTCTTTCGCAAAAGCCAAAGTATTTTGCCATTCCGGTAAGGAACTGTTGTAATAACCAGGTTCGTCTTTTTTATTTTCAAGCAGATGATCAGATGCTAACTCCGCCTCCCCCTGAAGTCGGGTCTCCCTCTCCTTCGGAGAGGGGTTAGGGGTGAGGTTTATGTTCACCCAATCCTCAATATTCGCCAACGGCCCCTCGCCGTTCGGTCCGGGACCATACTTATCTACATGCGGTAATTCCAACGGTAATTCATCGGCGTCGAGGGGAATGGCAATACCATCGCTCCATATTATCGGGAACGGCTCGCCCCAATATCGTTGACGGCTAAAGCCTGCATCCCGCATTCTGAAGTTTACTTTGCGGTTGCCGATACCCAATCCTTCAATTTTAGCAATGGCAATGCTTATCGCACCTTTCATCGAAACACCATTTAAAAAACCGGAATTCTGAAGAATGGCTTCCTTGGTTGGGTTGGCTTCCTCTCCATTGTAATAATCGCCGATAATATTAGTGATCGGGATGTTGAAATGTTTGGCAAACGCAAAATCACGCTGATCGCCGCAAGGCACAGCCATGATTGCGCCGGTTCCATATCCCGCCAATACATACTCTGCTATCCAAATGGGTATTTCCCTGTCATCGAAAGGATTGATGGCATATGCGCCTGTGAAGCACCCGGTGATCTGTTTTACTTCGGCCAGCCGCTCGCGTTCGCTCCTGCTTTTTACATAAGTTAAATAGGTTTCTATTTCCTTTTTCTGCCCGGCAGAAGTGATCTTATTTACCAGCTCATGCTCGGGGGCAAGCACCATAAAATCTACCCCAAAAATGGTATCGGGCCTGGTAGTATATACTTTTAAATGCTCCTGCTGATCTTTGATAATAAAATCCATTTCTGCACCCTGGCTTTTACCGATCCAGTTCTTTTGCATCTCTTTCATCGCATCGCTAAAATCTATTCGCTCCAGTCCTTCCAATAAACGATCTGCGTATTCAGTTATCCGAAGGTACCATTGCCGCATTTTCTTTTTTTCTACGGGATGCCCTCCTCGCTCGCTAACGCCATTCACCACTTCATCATTGGCCAACACTGTCCCCAGGGCTTCGCACCAGTTCACTTCGCCATAGGAGCTGAATGTAAGCCGATAATCCATTAAGATATCCTGCTGCTCTTTTTCATTGAAAGCCTTCCATTCACCTGCGGAAAATTGAATGGATTTATCACCGGGACAGTCATGATGCAGATTCCCTTCGGTTTCAAATATTTCGAGTAAGCTGGCAATGCGTTCCGCCTTATTTGTAGCACGGTTGAACCAACTGTCAAATATTTGCAGGAATATCCATTGTGTCCATTTGTAAAAATCGGGATCGCTGGTTCTTACTTCGCGGTCCCAGTCATAACTAAACCCTATTTTATCCAACTGGCTTCTAAATGTTGCAATGTTTCTTTCTGTGGTTACCGCAGGATGCTGCCCCGTCTCCAATGCATACTGTTCTGCTGGCAACCCAAAGCTATCATACCCCATCGGGTGAAGCACGTTAAACCCTTTTAGTCTTTTATAACGGCTATAAATATCGCTCGCAATATAGCCGAGTGGATGGCCAACATGCAAGCCTGCACCGCTGGGATAAGGAAACATATCCAGCACATAATATTTCGGCTTTGCTGAATCATTGGATACCTTGTATACCTTATTCTCCTTCCATTTCGCCTGCCATTTTTGTTCTATTTCGTTAAATCTGTATTCCATTAATTATTGTCGTTGTAATTTCTAAATTTATTTTTCAAAATTCTCAAATACCGCTCGCCTCCATTGTCGGTCTTGATTAAAATAGAGAATAATCTGCGATCCTGAAAACCTTTAACCCTCGACCATTAACCATCAACCTTCAACATTGTGTTTTCGCACTGACTACGGCGGGTCCTTCACAACTAGTCTTTTAATTTGTAAGCTTTAGTTGTGAAGAGACCCGCCTGGGAAGTCTTCATTAACCTTCAACCTTTAACCCTTAGCCTTTAACCTTCTCTCCTAACTGTGAAAGAAAAGTTATTTTGCCTCCTGACCTGCATTGTAGTATCCTTCAATAAAAATATATTTGGCGAGCAATCGTTTTGTAGTGGGCAAAAGTACAGTAAAGCAGGTAAAATCCTTTACTTTTGCGCCTGCCGCTTTATTGAAATTTTATTACCAAATGTAAACCACGGATCCATCAAATTTGAAGGCCAACAGCAGTGTTCTTCGGAAAAGTGATTAACAAAAATTTTGAAAACCCATGTCTCAGTTCGGAAAATCAGCCTCATCCAAACGCAGCAAACCTTCTTACGGATACGCCATTATTGGTGTTGCACTTGTGTTATTTCTTTTTGGCATTGTAGGATGGTTGTTTTTAAACCTTAAAAAATCCGGCGAAATGTTTAGGGAAAATATCCAGGTACATGCATGGATCACCCCTTCGGCCGCACCAAAACAGATTGATTCGCTTCAGCAATATATCGCCTCACGCCCCTATGTAAAAAGTACTGAGTACGTAACTAAGGAAAAAGCTGTTCAGAAATGGAATACGGAAAATGACAGCTCCTGGAAAAAATTCATTACCAATAACCCTTTACCAGAAAGCATAGATTTTTATGTGAAGGCCGATTATATGGATAAGGATAGTCTTGGCGTTTTAAGCAACTACCTGCAAAATAATTTCCCCGGAGTGATGTCTGAGTTTCAATACCCGAAAGAAACGGTGGGTTACGTGAGCTCCTATACTAAGTATATCGCTGCAGCAATATTGGTTTTTGCTATTATTCTTTCCATTATCGTAATTGTTTCCATCGATAATACGATCAGGCTGGCAATGTACAGCAATCGTTTTTTAATAAAGACCATGCAGATGGTAGGCGCCACAAGAGGTTTTATTGCTAAACCGCTCAACGTAAGAGCGATCATTAACGGATTAATTTCAGCAATTATCGCCATCATAGCCATCTTTGGATTCATTTTGTTGGTAGAAAACTTTGTTCCGTGGCTAAGGTTGTTAAGGGATACCAACAATATGATACTGATCATCGGGTCCATACTGATATTGGGAATCACAATTTCGTTGCTAAGTACGCATCGCTCTGTATTGAAATATTTGCAGATGAAGCTAGATGACCTGTATTGATGAATCGTGAATGGTGAATGGTGAAATATCGTCGATCACAACCGACCCTTCATGCTTAACATAACAATAGAACAATAAGGCTATTTCGATATTATACCTTTTATTTGCACTTTAAATGATTTATTATGATTGAAAAAAAACAAGCTGTCACCAAGGGATTATTTGGAAAAGACAATTATCTGATGATGCTTGCAGGATTGATTTTGCTTGCTATTGGATTTTTTTTGATGGCAGGCGGCAAGAGCGCTGATCCAACAGTATTTAATGATAATGATGTGTATAGCGCTACAAGGATCACCATTGCACCAATGCTGATCATTGGTGGGTTTATCATAGAGATCTTCGCCATTATGAAGAAGCCCAAAGAGGCATAGCGTAACAACTGCTTTAGAGGTTTATATAGTATAAAGGCAGATAGTAAATAAGGCATTGAAGTAGATCTGCTTATTTAAATAGTGTAAATGCGATGCTTACTGTCGCATTTTTTATTTAAATGAAAAAAATGATATACAATTCGCTTCAACTTTCTGATCAGGCCATTATAAGTATTTCCATACTGTATTTACTTTGTTTACTTTATTTACTTTTTTACTTACATACCAGGCACCAATACTTCATCTTCCATCACATTCACCAAACATAATGACTACCATCCAATCTGTTATCATTGCCATTATTGAGGGCCTTACCGAATTTTTGCCTATTTCGTCTACTGCGCATATGAAATTTGCGCATCCCTTATTGGGCATAACGCCGTCTCCGTTTGTAGATATGTTTGAAGTAGTGATACAACTGGCTGCAATCTTAGCGGTAGTTGTATTGTACTGGAAAAAATTCTTCGATTTTAAAAAGTTCAATTTTTACATCAAACTAATCATTGCCGTGATACCGGCGCTGGTATTTGGTTTCTTCTTAAAGAAGCACATCGATGCGGCACTTGCCAATCTTTCTTTTATCGCATGGGTGATGGTTGCAGGCGGTGTTATTCTTTTGTTCATCGATAACGTTTTTAAACAGCCGGTAATAGATTCTGAAGAAAAGATTTCCAACAAAACAGCTTTTATCATTGGTTGCGGGCAGGTTTTGTCAATCGTTTTTCCGGGGTTAAGTAGAAGTGCTGCCACCATTATTACAGGTATGAGCCAGAAACTTACCCGTAGCGCTGCGGCCGAATTCTCGTTCTTTTTAGCAGTACCGACGATGCTGGCTGCATCGGCTAAAAGTTTTTTGGATACTTATAAAGATCATCCCGAAGTTTTGGACAAGTCTAATTTAATTACCTTGTTGCTGGGTAGCTCGGTTGCATTCATCGTTTCGGTGCTGGCGATTAAATTTTTCATTGACTTTTTAAAAAAATATGGCTTTCGCATCTGGGGAGTTTACCGCATCATTGCCGGCCTTATCATGCTTGTGCTCATCTGGCAGGGCATCATCCGAAATTAAGCAGTTGCATGCCGGGAGGCTGGAAAGCTTCTCTTGATAATTGAATATTTTTTCGTTGAAATTTGATTAATTTGAATCCTCCTAATAAAATTCAATTACCTACATAACATATTCTAAATGCAAACTGCTTCTAAGAAAGTTATCAATGGATGGGCGATGTACGACTGGGCCAACTCGGTTTACAATCTTGTGATCACCACCACTTTCTTCCCCGCCTATTATGCTGCTGTAACAGGTCTTGTAAATTTCCCGGAAGGCCTTACTTTTTTAGGAAGACGATTTGTTAACACAGAATTAAAAGATTATGTGCTTGCTTTTGGATTTTTGGTGATCGCCATTTTATCTCCCATACTTTCTTCCGTGGCAGATTACAAAGGCAATAAGAAAAACTTCATGCGCTTTTTTTGCTATGTCGGCGCCATCAGTTGTTCAATGATGTTTTTTTTTGATAAAGACCACATCGTACTCGGATTGATGTGTTTTATGATGGCCGGTATTGGCTTTTACGGGAGCCAGGTTTTTTATAATTCTTACCTGCCGGAAATTGCCGCTGAAAAAGACCGGGATAGTGTAAGCGCCAGGGGATATAGTTTAGGTTATATCGGTAGCGTATTAATGCAATTGGTTGGGTTTGGATTGGTGATGTTTATGACCGATAAAACAATGGCGCTCAAGCTTACCTTTTTATTGGTAGGAATTTGGTGGGTGAGCTTTGCACAAATTACTTTTAATGCTTTGCCGATCAGTCCAAAGAGTGAAAGAAAAGCGAAAAAACATGTTTTGATAAATGGTTTTCATGAGCTAAAAATCGTTTGGGACCAGGTGATGAATATGCCGGTATTAAAACGTTTCTTAACCGCTTTCTTTTTTTACAGCATGGGCGTGCAAACGGTAATGCTGGTGGCCATTGATTTTGGGATCAAAGAACTAAAACTCCCTGATCAAAAATTAATCATTACGGCCGTTATTATACAGCTGGTGGCTATTGCAGGCGCAGTCGGCATGTCGAAGCTTTCTGCAAAATTTGGTAATATCAAAGTACTTATTTTAACTGTATTGCTTTGGATAGGCGTCTGCATTGCCGGCTATTTCATTACAACTGAAACGCATTTTTATATCATCGCTGCGCTGGTAGGATTGGTAATGGGTGGGATACAATCGCTCAGTCGTTCTACCTACAGTAAATTAATGCCCGAAACAAAGGATACGGCCTCCTTCTTTAGCTTTTATGATGTTACAGAAAAATTAGCGATCGTTATCGGCTTGTTCACTTTCGGGTTTATTGAAGGCATCAGCACTATCCGGACTTCCATCTTATCCCTGGTGATCTTCTTTATCATCGGGTTTTTGTTACTTGTATTAACCTCGGTAAAGCAAAAAGCGCTGCGACAAACATTGTAATTTTAATGTATGAAACTATTTTCCATCAATACAGGGCATTTTAAACTGGATGGCGGTGCCATGTTCGGCGTGGTTCCTAAAAGTATGTGGAACAAACTTAACCCTGCCGATGAAAATAATATGTGCAGCTGGGCGCTCAGATGCCTTTTAATCCAGGCCGGCGAAAAATTAATTTTGATCGACAATGGTATGGGTGATAAACAGGATAGTAAATTTTTTGGTCATTATTATCTTCATGGTGAGGATACACTCGACAGGTCGCTGGCACAACATGGCTTTACAAAAGACGATATCACGGATGTAGTATTAACCCATCTTCATTTTGATCATTGCGGTGGCAGCATCATAAGGGTAGGCGAAAAATTGCTACCGGCATTTAAGTATGCAACTTACTGGAGCAACGAAAAGCACTGGCAATGGGCCATCTTACCAAATGACCGCGAAAAGGCGAGCTTTTTAAAAGAAAATATTTTGCCCATTAAAGAAAGCGGGCAGTTGAAAATGATTGACATCCCCACAAATGAGGCAGGCGCCGATGCAATGCCGGCGCTAGTGCCGTCAGGCATTACCCCCGAACTTTCCTTCATTTTTGTAAACGGACATACTGAAGCGATGATGTTGCCTGTGATCAATTTCAACAATAAAACAATAGTTTATACGGCCGATCTCTTGCCCTCGGTTGGACACATTCCTTTGCCCTACGTAATGGCTTACGACATGTTTCCATTGACCACCTTAAAAGAGAAGAAATCATTTTTAACCTGGGCACTGGAGAAAGATTGTGTATTATTTTTTGAGCATGATCCGGTAAATGAGTGTTGCACGCTGAAGTCAACAGAAAAGGGCATCCGTGAAAAAGATATTTTTAAACTAAGCGAGTTGTAGCAGTTTTTACCGCATGCTGATCAGCGAGGTTAATGGGTAACGAAGGTTTTTATAGCCATACATATCTACTTTAATGCTTCCGACAGCAATGGGGCTTTCTACCCGAAGTATGAGGTGATTGGGATCATCACTTATCCAGGCGGTCATTTTTTCGCCGCCTTCAAAGATGGTCCCCTTGATCAATAAAGGTTTAAACTTAATGGCACGGAATTTCCCGTAACGAGTTTTTACATTTTCTTTCCCAATATACCGGATGTATAAATGATAAATTTCATCATCCAGGTACATATCAAAAGGTATTTTGTCTCCTGGTTTGTATTTATCAAAATTGATATTGCGTGCATAATAAATAGCGCTGATTACATCCTGGATGCAATTGGGGGTTTTAAATACACCATTGGTGCTAACGGCAGTACCGGCGCTATGGTTAAAGGTTACATTATTATATTTTTTGTACCCGCCTTCATCAATATTCCGGATGAATTTGAGGGGCTGCATGTTGGAGGTATCTATATAGGTTTCGTAGCGATCTCTTACCCTGAAAAAGTTGTCAAAGAAAGAATACGATTTGCCTTCTCCCACACAGTGGTAAACCATCTTGCCATTAAATCTTTCCAAAGCAGAAGTAAAAGTGGCTTCGCCAGCCCCGATATAAATACCAAGAGAATTATAAAACACTTTCATAGTGATGGATTCTCCTTCCCTGAAAGCAGTGTTCTTTGTTCCACAAAAACTGTCTGTCGGCTCCTGCACCTTTGACACAGTCCCCAGCATTGTTATCAATAAAATGCCCGCCTTTACAATGATGTCCATTTTTATTTTACAATTTTAATACTCAAAATTAACAGGCTGCCGATAATTGCAGGTACCACAATGTTGATCAGCCAGATGCTTAATGATGCCGTTCCTACGCCGAGCTCATTGGTGGTAAACAGTTTGAAAATCACCCAGCTTGCACTCACCCTTACCGGTAATTCTATAAACCCGATAGAGGGCGCTATCGCCATCACAAGATAAAAAACCGTCATTAGCCAAAAACATATCCCGAGGGGAATTTCAATTTGCATAACCTGTAGCATCAGCACATATTGCAAAACAAAAACAAGGTAGCGTATAAATGATAAAAATAAGATTTGCACCAGGTGACGGTCGCTGAATTCATCCAATACCCTGATATGATTTACAATCTTTTGCAAAGAAGGCAACCGTTCCATCATTCTGACGAGCCATCCGAGGCGCAAATAAAATAACAGGTAGATAACAGTTAATCCGATACTCAAATATATCAAAACATCTCCCCAAAATTCCGGCAAAACAGCCAGTTCGCCACTATTAATATGTGAAAGGTACCTTAAATATAGCAGTCCGATACAGCCCATTACCATGGTAACCAGTAATTGACTGATACTTCCGACAAGACTAAGCGAAATTGCTTTTATCCTGTTTTCCTCTCCAACATACAATATTCTGCCGCCATATTCGCCTATTCGATTGGGTGTAAGCATGGTTACACTGCAGCCCGCCATTACAGATTTAAATGCCCGGGCGAAGGAAAAATGTTGTACATGGTTTACTAACAACTGCCATTTTCTTGATTCAATCCCCCAATTCACGAACATCAAAAGTATGACCACGAGGAATTTCCAATCTTTCCAGCCACCGTTGATTTGTACCCATCGCTGCTCCAGGTCGGGCTGGTTACTAATCTGCCTGTATAAACTATAGGAGATCACCAGGAATAACAGGGGACCAAAAAAATAGTTAATGATTATTCTTACACTTTTATTCAAACTGGTTTGCTTATTTTGTTCCTGTCTCCTGCAAAGAGAAAGGGTAGGTGATGTTTCATTACTTTTGTTATTTACCAGCACAACCCATTAAGAATTTTATTGACTTGCGGGATGGAGTGGACATAATTTGTTTATTTAAGTTGATCATTAAAATCCTGCAAATTTACAGTCATTATTAGGATACTTTCACCAACCCCTAAATACAAGTGTAATTTAAATATTCAGTTTATCAATTAACTACCCGAAAAACCATTGCAAAAAAAGTCGAAAATAATTTTAGGAATTGATCCCGGCACAGTGGTGATGGGGTATGGTCTTGTAGAAATTAGCGGCACTTCCATCAAACTGCTCGAAATGAATGTGCTAAAACCCGGCAGCACGGAAGACCCATACAGGAAATTGCAGCTCATTTACAATTCGGTAAGCGGACTAATCATTAAGTACAAGCCTGATGTTTTCGCAATT
>JAOQAK010000037.1 GCA_025963635.1 Ferruginibacter sp. | reverse complement strand
GCTGAAAATGTACAAGTGAGTGACACAAGGATGTTTAATTGAAAAACAAATGTTTGCAACCAAATGAAATTTTTAGTCACCCTTCATAGGAAACTTCATCACAAAAGAATTCCCTGCAAAAAGAAATAAGCCACGGAGAAATAAATCACCAGCCCGGTAACATCTACTAATGTGGCTACAAAAGGTGCAGAGCTCACGGCAGGATCTGCGCCAAGCCTTTTCAAAATAAGCGGCAACATAGAGCCTGTTAAGGTTCCCCATAGTACTACGCCGATCAATGAAAAACCGACAGTAAGGCCGATCAGGAAATCGTGGGCGCCATATACATTGGGCAATATTTTGGACCAGATAATTACTCTTGTAAAACCAATACAGCCCAGCACCGATCCGAGCATTAATCCCTGTATGATTTCCCGGCGCATTACCCGCCACCAATTCACTAAAGTAAGCTCACCAACGGCCATCGCCTGGATGATGAGGGTGGATGCCTGTGAACCGGTATTGCCTCCGCTCGAAATAATGAGTGGAATAAAGAGCGCCAGCACAACCGCTTTTTTTATTTCGTCTTCGAAAAATCCCATTGCAGTTGCAGTAAACATTTCTCCCAAAAACAGTACAATCAACCAGCCCACTCTTTTGCGAAACAACTTAAAAAGCGGCATGTCCAGGTAAGGTTCATCGAGTGCCTGCGTACCACCCATTTTCTGCATGTCTTCACTAAATTCTTCATTGGCCACCCATAATACATCATCAATGGTAACGATGCCTAATAGTTTGTTGCTTTTGCTGACCACGGGCAGGGCTACACGATTATTCATTTTAAAAGCTTCATTGGCAACTTCCTGGTCGTCATCGGCGCTAAGCGCAATAAACCTGCCATCTGTGAGTTCATCCACCCTTTTTTCAGGGCTCGCCATGATGAAGTCCTTGATCCTGATATCATCCAGCAATTCGCCTTTGTCGTTGATCACATAAATCACATCAATGGTTTCGCTGTTGGTGGCATATTTACGAATGGTTTTAAAAACATCTTCCACAGTGTCATGCTGGTAAACATACACATAGTCGGGTGTCATCAGCCTTCCTACGCTACCTTCAGGATAACCTAGCAGCGAAAGTGTAATCTTTCTTTCTTCGGGGTTTAAAGTTTTTACAAGTTCTCTCACTGCATTGCTTGGCAATTCACTTAGAAAGGAAGTACGGTCATCGGGCGGTAGTTCATTGAGTAATTCAGCCGTTTCAAAAGGTGGTAATGATTTGATGATCTTTTTTTGAGTAGGCAGTTCCAGTATTTTGAAAACACTTGCCGCACGGTGCAAAGAAAGATGACTGATGATCTGGCTTTCGTAATTCTCATTTTCATAAATGAGGTTGGCGACATCACTGATATTTTGATGATTCAGGAAATCTTTAATGCGCAACTTATCTTCTGAAGCGATTACTTCCTCAAACTGCTGTTGTAATGTTATTTCTTCCAATTCCAGCGACATATTTCCTGTTTACTGTTTTGTGTTTTACTGTTTACCGTTTTTTGACGGCGAAAAGAATAATCAATTTGCTTACTGTTTTTTTTGTTTTCATTTTTCAGCGAGGGGCAAAGTTATCATCGATGTGGATGCTAAATGCCAACTGATGAACTGCAAATGCGTTTTGAAATGATCATATAGTGTTCAGTGCCAAATACTGCGACAGGTAACACTTAATCACCGGGCCTAATTCACCGAAAACGGGAAACGGTAAACCCTAAACATTCCTATCTTGCAAATTACTTGTTTTACTTTTAATAAAATGTTATGCTAAAACCCTATTTATTTGTGGACCGGGCTGGTTCGAAGGGTAGGGGCGTGTTTACAGCTAAACGAATCGCCGCGGGAAAGGTGGTGGAAATTTCACCGGTGATCGTAATGAGTATGGATGACAGGCAATACCTCGATAAAACCATGTTGCATGACTATATTTTTGAATGGGGAGAAAATAAAGACAAATGCTGTATGGCGCTGGGTCTGGTACCAATTTACAATCACAGCTACAAAAGTAATTGCGAATATTTTATGGATTATGAAGCGGAAACGATACAGGTGAAATCTGTACGGATTATTGCAAAAGATGAAGAGCTTACGATCAATTATAATGGAGACTGGAATAATGCAACCAGGCTATGGTTTGATGCAGAATAAAATGTAGCATAGGTGCATGAGCAAAAATTGCCCGAATATGACCGGCCACAAAAGGGAAATTATCTCAAAAAGGAAGGCCTGTATGAAAGTGAAAAATTGATCCCTGTGCTTAGTAGCTTCAATTCGCCGGCCCCCATCCCCTTTAATGGGATCTTCACAAATGGACTTGCCGCAATGCGGATTTTTTCTGAAATCGCTTTTTCAAAACCTGCACCAATCGTAAAAAGCGACAGCCAGTAATTTTTTTGCGTATCCTCCTGGTCGAGCCAGTTATAGGAGCTGGCAGGGGAAGTGTACAACAGGTTATAATATTCTCTCATCATGAAATAAGAAGAAATGCCGCCAATGGCATAGATGTTCAGTTTCTTCTTTGGTCCGGATAGTTTCCAGCTAAGGTTAAGCGGAATCTCGTACATATTACAATAGCCTTGCGCAGTAGCGAGTTTGTATGATGGAGGTACGGGGTAGTTGGTTTTGAAATCCTTTCCGTCGGCAATGTAATTTTTTCTTGATTTAATGATTCCTGTTTGAAAATTTAATTTGCCTGAAATGTCATACCCGATCAAAATGCCATAATTACTGCCTGGTTTATCCAGGTTAGATAATTTGATGGTAGTTAATTCGGGTGCATACAGTAATGCAATTGTAAACGGATTTTTTTTGTTATTGGGAACCCTGTTTTTTAGGTTTGAAAACGTACTGTCCGAGCCTGGTTTTTGAGTAATTTCTACCTTGGCTATTTGAGTGTCAACTGTGTCATTTTTTATTGCCGGTGCTTCCTTCTTTCCGGGTTGTTCCCTCGGTGAAATGGGCTGAGTTTCTGTTGTAATCACAGTCTCATTTAATTGAGAAGATTCGGTCTTTTCACCAGGTAGATTTTCTTCAATTATGTTCCCCGGGGAAGTGGTTATTTTAGAAAAGCCGGCTTTCCTGTTTTTTGAAATATTCTTTAAAATTGAATTCTTTTTTTGAGTGTTGCTTGAACGGGTTATTAGTGACGCGTTTGCGGCCGGACTTACTTCAACAGCCTTTTTAAGGGGTACGCCTATTTCCTTTTTTGTAGCCGCCTGTTTGCTGGTAACAGGTTTTATGCGAGCAATTTCTTTTGGAAGATTTTGTGCAATCTCCTTACTGTTTTTAGCAGCAAAGTAAAAATAACTGCCGCCGATTAGCGTAAATAGGAAAAGGAACAACATTATAAGCAACGGTTTTCTGTCCCGATCTTTTTTTGTGGGAAGATGCTCATCCAGCAATGACCGCATCCCTTCCCAATTAGGGACGGCACCAGCTGATTCAAATTGCCCGGCAGCTTCTTTGATCAGTTTATCCAGCTCCTTGTCTGATGGTAGCGTCATACGAGTTTTTAAAGTTCATTTTTGTTTCCAAAATGGTACGGAGGTGCTCTCTTGCCTTTGACAGATTTGATTTGGAAGTGCCCGTAGAAATTGCCAGTTTTTTCGCAATCTCGTCATGAGAAAGTCCCTCAATCACAAACAGGTTAAATACCGTTTTATAAGCCGGTGACAATTGCTTTAAAGCCCCCAGAATTTCCTTATAACTTAATTTTTCTTCACCATTTTCATTGTGATCGGTAAGCATGTACTGCGTGGCTATGTCCAGAACTTTTGCATTTTTATTACTCCTATACCAATCTATGCAGGTATTAACGATTATTTTATGAAACCATCCTTTAAAGGAATTTACCATATTGGTTGATTTGTCCAGTTTACATGCATGAATGTTTTTGAACAATTTCAGGAAGCTGTCGTTGGCCAAAGCGTTGGCTTCGTGGTCATCATTGGAATACCGGCTGGTGATAGTATAAGCATAACCATACAAATGCTTATACAATGTTTGCTGGCTTTCCCTGTTGTTTTGTTTACAGCTGTTTACCAGGCTAAGTATGTCTTGATTACTTAAGCTCAATTCCGGTGTATGTTAAGTGGTGATGCAATATCAATACCTGTATTACGGCAATCGAATGGTTAAGTGAATATAAATTATTTTTAGCTTATAAGAATATCCTGAAAGGAAAATTGTTGGCAGGCTTCGTTAAATCCGTAATCAAAACTAATTACAGTTCCTCGTCAAAATGCCCGGATATTTCCGGCTAAAATGAGCAATGAATTACGTCAAAGCAAAAAACGAAGCAAGCGCTTCGTTTTTCATTTATGGAATTCGGTTTGAAATTATTGCTGCTCAATTAATTGTATCTCACAGGCGATTCTTACATCATCACTTACTACTACACCCCCTGCTTCTGTTACTGCACTCCAGGTAAGTCCAAAGTCTTTCCGGTTGATTTTACCATTGATGCTGAAACCGGCCTTTGTATTGCCGTAGGCATCCTTCACTACTCCGCCAAATTCCACATCCAGTTTGATGTTTTTTGTAACATCCCGAATGGTAAGATCGCCATACAATTCGTAGGAGCCGTCGTTGTCCACACTCTCGAATTTAGTAGCTACAAATTTTATTTTGGGATATTTGGCGCCGTCAAAAAAATCTGCACTTTTCAAATGGGCGTCACGCTGTTCGTTGCCTGTGGAAATTGAATCTACATCTGCAGTAAAACTCACTTTTGCCTTCATAAAATCTTCGTCCTCCGTTACCACGGAAGCCTCGAAGATGTTAAAGCTGCCTGTGACATTTGTGATCATCAGGTGCTTTATTTTAAATTGAATTTCACTATGTGAGGGATCAATCACCCAGTTTTTAGTTGCCATAATAATAAGTTTGTTGCAATATAATTAATGAATGTTTAAACATTGACAAAAAGATACCGGAAGATGATCATAAATCGATTACCCGTTTTTCGCGGCAACTTTGTAACGCAGTTTCAATGATGCGCATTACGTTGATGCCGTCGTCAACGGTTACCGGCATTGGACTGTTTCCGCTCAACGCTTTGTAAACGCCATCATAATAATCATAATAATTTCCTTGCAGGGAAAGGATCTTCTCTCTTATTACTTTCCCATCTTTTTCCGTATGCAACAACCCCTGGTCCGATTCAGGTTCTGTACCCCAGTCGGCGGTGTCGGGTACTTTACCTGCCATGAGGTTTGTTTCCTGTACATCTGTACGATTTTTGAGAAAGGAGCCTTTGGTGCCATGAACAATAAAACCCGGCATGCTTTCTCTTACCAATAAACCTCCCTTTAATTTTACCCTCATGTTTTCATAAAACAAGAGAATATCAAACCAGTCATCCACCTGAGAATCTTTCCGGGTGATGCGGATATCTGCAAAAATTGCCTGTGGGAAACCAAATAAAGAAATGGCGCTATCGATAATATGTGGGCCAAGATCCTTTAAAAGGCCTGAGCCTGGCCCTTTTATTTCCTTGTGTGGCTTGGGACTAAGCTCCGGCCTGTACCGTTCATAATGGATCTCCGCTTCGTTTAACTCTCCCAGCCAGCCTTCGGTGATCACCTTTTTTACCGTTTTAAAATCACTATCCCAACGGCGATTTTGATATACGGAAATCTTTTTGTTCAGCTTTTCGGCTAAATTTTTTAATTCGACTGCTTCTGCGACGGTGGTAGTAAATGCTTTCTCGACAATGATGTCCTTTCCTGCAAGTAATGCTTGTTTGGCATAGTCGTAATGGGTGGCCGTAGGGGTATTCACGATGACGAGGTCAATCGAATCATCCGCTAATACGGCTTCCAAAGAGGGGTAAGAAGTAACGCCGGGATAGACATCCTCAATTATTTTTTTGCTTCTTTCCCATGAACCCGCCAGCTGAAAACCGGGATGTACCTGTAAAAATGGAGCATGAAATACTTTGCCGGATAAACCAAACGAGAGAAGGGCTGTTTTTATTGGAGGCATGTGATTTTTTTTAACCAATAAATGTAGGCTCTAAAGGTGAGATGCGACAACTTTTATTAAAATAATTTAAGTCCAAAATAACCCACAAGGGTAAATACGATGCAACGGGTTACAATTCCAACACAACACCAGGTGAGTAATTTTTTCAGGTTGGCATTGAGACCTGCTCCTATTGCGATGCTTATTGGAGCCCCCATTAAGAATGATCCTAAAAACCCCAGCCCTATAATGCCATATTTATCCCAGATCCGGTGCAACATTGGATGGGTAGTTTTTTTTTCTTTGACAGGCCTGTTCTTAAAGAAGAATGCCCTGATTTTATCACTTAAAAAAGTTGTGAAAAAGGCGCCTGTTATTCCGCCGGTAACACTTGCAATAAAAATGATCCATGGCGAAAGCCCAAATGCAAATCCGGTAGGAATAGCCGCATATATTTCGAAGGTTGCCAGTGCAGCTACAGTTAGTATTTTGATCACCATAAATGATTGTTCGCAAAAAACGTACTATGATTGTAACTGCTGAATAGAAAGGGAGATAGAAGACGGATTGTCAGGTGACAAACCGTATGGTAGCGGTTATTACCAGCAGGCTGCCCGGGTTGATTATTGGGTAATGAAGTATTCTATAAATACTGGCAAGAAGCGCAAGCAATAAACACCAGTGGGCAATTTGTGGCTTTAATAAGCGGGAAGGCATTCAAAAAGAAGGGCGAAACCATTCGGTGGTTTCGCCCTTTTTAAATGCATCTGTATTTTTTATTGGCTTTCCGCAAATTCTCTCCTGATAATGTTCAGAGCACCGCCAGCTTTAAACCACTCTATCTGTTGTTCGTTGTAGGTATGGTTTACCTGGATGGTCTCACTGCTGCCATCGGCATGGTTCAAAACCACTTGCAAAGGTTTATTAGGTTCAAAATTTAGAAGGCCTTCGATATCAATTGTATCGTCTTCCAGTATTTTATCGTAATCTTCTTTATTAGCGAAAGTGAGCCCAAGCATTCCTTGTTTTTTAAGATTGGTTTCATGAATACGGGCAAATGATTTAACCAATACTGCACGCACCCCCAGGTGACGTGGTTCCATGGCTGCGTGTTCCCGGGAAGAACCTTCACCATAGTTTTCATCTCCCACCACAATGGTGCCGATGCCGGCAGCTTTGTATGCTCTTTGTGTATTAGGAACAGTATCATATTGGCCGGTAAGCTGATTTTTTACCAGGTCAGTTTTTTCATTAAAAAAGTTGATTGCGCCAATCAGCATGTTGTTGCTGATATTGTCGAGATGTCCACGGAATTTAAGCCATGGTCCCGCCATGCTGATATGATCGGTGGTACATTTTCCTTTAGCCTTGATCAGCAATTTTAAACCGTTCAGATCGATACCTTCCCAGGCAGGAAATGGATCTAATATTTGTAATCGTTTGCTATCGGGTGAAACCAGTACCTGTACACCGCTGCCATCTTCGGCGGGCGCCTTGAAGCCCGCATCATCCACATCAAATCCCCTGGGAGGCAATTCATATCCTGTTGGCGGATCCAGCATTACTTCTTCGCCCTTATCATTGATGAGTTTATCGGTGAGTGGGTTAAAAGAAAGATCACCCGCAATGGCCATAGCAGTTACTATTTCCGGGCTGCCCACAAATGCAAAAGTATTGGGATTGCCATCTGCACGTTTTGCAAAGTTCCTGTTGAACGAATGTACAATGGTATTTTTTTCAGCTTTTTCAGCGCCTACCCTTGCCCACATACCTATGCACGGGCCACAGGCGTTAGCGAAAACGGTAGCGCCAATTTTATCAAATATGTTTAGAAATCCATCTCTTTCAACCGTAAAACGTACCTGCTCACTCCCGGGCGTTATTGTAAAGGCGGATCGTAATTTCAGTCCTTTATCTGAAACCTGTTGTGCCAGGCTTACTGCCCTGCTGATGTCTTCGTAAGAAGAGTTAGTACAACTGCCGATTAATCCATATTCGATTTTTGTTGGCCAGTCATTCGCCTTCGCAGCCGATTTCATTTGGGAAATTGGCGTAGCTAAATCCGGCGTAAACGGACCGTTCAAATGCGGCTCCAGGGTGTTAAGGTCAATTTCTATTACCTGGTCAAAATATAATTTAGGATTGGCATATACTTCCGGGTCTCCGGTCAAATGTTCCGCAATAGCATCTGCTGCCGCGGCAACCTCCCCGCGGCCGGTTGCTGCAAGATAACGGCTCATGCTACGATCGTATCCAAAAGTGGAAGTGGTAGCGCCCACTTCAGCGCCCATATTACAGATAGTGGCTTTGCCCGTACAACTCATACTGGTAGCGCCTTCGCCAAAATATTCCACCACCGCTCCGGTGCCTCCTTTCACAGTAAGGATACCTGCTACTTTTAAAATTACATCTTTTGGTGCAGTCCAACCATTCAGTTTACCTGTTAGTTTTATTCCGATAAGTTTGGGCATTTTCAATTCCCAGGCAAGTCCGGCCATTACGTCACAGGCATCGGCGCCGCCTACACCAATAGCGATCATTCCAAGACCACCGGCATTTACCGTATGGCTATCAGTGCCAATCATCATCCCGCCAGGAAAAGCATAATTTTCTAACACTACCTGGTGAATGATACCAGCCCCGGGCTTCCAGAAACCAATGCCATATTTATTACTTACAGAGGCCAGAAAATCATACACTTCACTGCTTTCATGAACCGCCTTATCAAGATCTGTTTTACTATTAATTTTTGCTTCTATTAGGTGATCACAATGCACTGTACTGGGCACAGCCACTTTGGTGCGGCCGCTTTGCATAAACTGTAGCAGGGCCATTTGGGCTGTGGCATCCTGCATTGCTACCCTGTCCGGGGCAAAGTCTACATAACTTTTTCCACGTTCAAAAGCCTGGGTGGCTTCTCCCTGCCATAGGTGGGAATACAATATCTTTTCTGTAAGTGTTAACGGTTTTCCAACTGCAATGCGTGCGGCTGCTATGCGGCTGCTGTAGCGGTCATAAACTTTTTTGATCATTTCAACGTCGAAGGCCATAGTTTCAATTTGAAAGTTAGAGATGGTTCAATTGGGAATAATACTTGGGGAAAATACAAATGAAACTGCCTGAACAAGTGCCACATTTGCAAATTTTTATATTTTTCAATTGATTTGCTGCGAATTTACAAAAAATCGACTAAGCTTTTCTGTTAAACGGCATTTTATATGAGCGTGAAGTGAGAAAATCTTGTAAATTAGCAGTATGAAAACTTTAAGACGCTTTATTGAATGGCATGTTTTCGGAGTGTGCACAGCTATAGGCGAGCGGTTCGGAATAGCCACCGCAATTATCAGGAAAAATTTTATATATATATCTTTTATAACGATGGGGTCACCAATTATTATCTACCTGTTCATCGCTTTTTGGATGAATATTAAAAGATATATATTAAATGCAAGACGGAACCCCCTGAGATATCTTTAAAAAACATCAGCACTTTTTGGTGCTTTTTACATGATTCGACTATCATAATCCTGGCAGCCCTTAGGCGTTCATCCCAAATACATCCTGCATTATTTATTGGTTTTCGGCTGCATACCGGAACTTGTAAAGGTATGGTGAAATAAAAGGCATATGCTATCGTTGAGCTCATCCTCTCAAAACGGCAACGGCGCGAAAAATCAAGCATTCGACATAAACGTGCTATTGTAATCCATTGAATTATAACGCTTCCGGTTAATTTTCTACCGGCTATGGGCATTGTCAAAACTGAATGAAATGTATCTTGCCAGTACAGACAGGCAAGTAAAAAATGACCTGTGCCCCGCTTTAAGTCAGCAATGATTTATAATACGATTAAACGTATTTACTGCTGTTTCTGATATCTCATGCAAAAAAGATCCCGCTTACCGGGATCTTCTTTTACTTCATTTTTTAGGAAAATTGTTGTATTCAAATTCGTTGTTGTAATTGCGGGTTGGGCAATGGAAATTGTAAAATATTAATTTATTACTACAGAATTGCTTTTCTTAACCTAACTAATTTCTCCAGCAAAGGTTCAAGCAGAGCCAGGCGCAGCATATTTGCTCCATCACTTTTTGCCATTGCAGGATTTGGGTGTGTTTCAATAAATAAACCATCAGCGCCTGTGGCAATGGCGGCTTTGGCAATGGTTTCGATTAATTGCGGATTACCGCCCGTAACGCCGCTGGTTTGATTAGGTTGCTGAAGAGAATGCGTGCAGTCCATAATTACCGGTACATGATGTTCCATCATTAAGGGTATATTCCGGAAATCCACCACCATATCCTGGTATCCGAAGGTGTTACCTCTTTCAGTAAGCATTACCTTTTCATTGCCGGCTTTTTTGATTTTTTCAACCGCGAATTTCATTGAAGGGCCGCTAACAAACTGGCCTTTTTTCACATTCACAATTTTGCCGGTGGCTGCTGCGGCAAGTAACAGGTCTGTTTGCCTGCAAAGGAAAGCGGGTATCTGCAGTACATCGATGTATTCCGCTGCCATCGCTGCTTCTTCATGAGCATGGATATCTGATACCGTCGGCAAATGATAGGTTGTGGCTACTTTTTTTAACAGGTTTAATGCTACTTCATCTCCAATTCCTGTAAATGAAGAACCGCTCGTTCGGTTCGCTTTCCGGTACGATGATTTAAAGATATACGGGATGCCGAGGTTTTTACAAATGGTTGATACTTTATCGGCCACTTCCATTACCAACTCCTCGCTCTCTACTACGCAAGGGCCGGCAAGCAGGAAGAAATTGTTTTTATCATATTGCTGATTGGCAAATAATTGCTGAAGATAATTTTCCATCCCCCAAAATTAAGTGTAAGTATTTGAACGCTGTTTAATGAGCAAGCGCGCCCATTGTTTTCCATTCGTTAGTTAAAAATCGAGAGATATAATGTCAGTAATGTTTACGAGTATGCTTGTCACTGCCTG
Source organism: Ferruginibacter sp. (assembly GCA_025963635.1). Classification (GTDB taxonomy): domain Bacteria; phylum Bacteroidota; class Bacteroidia; order Chitinophagales; family Chitinophagaceae; genus Ferruginibacter. The sequence continues at coordinate 2,275 of JAOQAK010000037.1, read as the reverse complement.
CAAACCACTCTTACCGTTTGTTTAATCCTGTTGGCCTGGTGAATCAGTTCTTGTTTCTCCTTGCTTATGATGGTGATATGCCCCATTTTACGACCCGGGCGGGTTTCCTTTTTACCGTAAATGTGTACAAAAATATTTTCCAGCTGCAAAATTTCGGGTAAACCTTCATAATGTGCAGGCCCGGAAAATCCTTCCGCACCCACCAGGTTTACAATGGCTGCTGGTAATATATGTGCCGTACTTCCCAGGGGATAGCCCAGCATCACTCTCCATAGCATGTCAAACTGCGAGCAATAGTTGGCTTCAATGGTGTGATGCCCGCTGTTGTGTACTCTTGGCGCTGTTTCATTTACAAAAACGTTGTCATTTATATCAACAAAAAGTTCCACGGCGAAAATGCCCGCGCTATTTAAGTTTTTAACCACTTTCATCGCGACAGCTTCCACTTTCCATAAAACTTTTTCGGGCAAGTCGGCCGGGCTAATCTGGTATTCCAATAGGTTCAGTCTTTGATCAAAAAGCATGTCTACCGAAGGATATACCGCGGTTTCCCGCTTATCATTCACCGCCACGATTACGGCGATCTCTTTTTTAATATTCACCATTTTCTCTAACACAGAAGGCGCATCAAAGCCCTTTTCCATGTCTTCTCTTGTCCTGATAATTTGCACACCCCTGCCATCATAGCCCCCCATACCCACTTTATGCACGGCGGGTAAAAAATTTTGCTGTAGTTGTAATTCCAGCAAATTTTGTGTGATTACAAAATCACTGGTAGGGATTTCGTTGTCTTTATAGAACTGTTTTTGTACGATCTTGTTTTTTATAATCTTTAAAGCAGCCGGCGAAGGATAAACTTTTACCCCTTCCTGCTCGAGTTTACAAAGTGCTTCTTCATTAACGCTTTCGATTTCAATAGTGATCGCATCCAAGCCTTTTCCAAATTGATACACATCATCAAACCGGGTAATATCACCTTTAACAAAATGGTCACAGAGATGCGCAGCCGGGCAGTTCTCATCATTTTCCATCACATAAGTTTCTACCGGGTAATTGGCCGCCACTTGTAGCAACATTCTACCAAGTTGACCACCGCCAAGTATTCCTGCTTTTTTCATCCGGCAAATATAGAATCTACTGATCATGTGGCGGCAACTTTTCATTATCTTTGTCAAACGATATGCTTCCGGATTATCCACATAAGATTTTTGCCGACAAGCGCAACAGCTATACACTCCTCATGCTGGCGCTTGCTATGGATACGATTTGTTAAAAAGGGTTCTCACAATTTTTTAACTTAATAAATCCATTATATGTATTCCACTTTAAATAATGATGATAAGTCCACCATAGTTGAAACCGATTTTCTTCCATTGCTGGGTACCGATTATGTAGAGTTTTATGTGGGTAACGCCAAACAAGCCGCCCATTTCTATAAAACAGCTTTTGGTTTTCAATCACTGGCTTATGCCGGTCCGGAAACAGGTATGAAAGACAAAGTAAGCTATGTGTTACAGCAGAACAAGCTCACTTTTGTATTAACCACGCCTTTGAGACCGGGAAATGCTATTACGGACCATATTCAAAAGCACGGGGATGGAGTAAAATTTCTTGCGTTAAAAGTAGAAGACGCCACCAGTGCATGGATCGAAACAACCCGCCGGGGTGGTGAAAGTTACCTGGAACCCATTTCATTGAAGGATGAAGCCGGGGAAGTAGTAATGAGTGGCATTCACACCTATGGCGATACCGTTCATTTGTTTATTGAACGGCAAAATTATTCGGGTGTTTTTATGCCTGGCTTTAAGCCCTGGAAATCTGATTATAACCCCACTGCTACCGGGCTGCTGTATGTTGATCATTGTGTGGGTAATGTTGGCTGGAACCAAATGAATCCCTGGGTGAAATTTTATGAAACCGTAATGGGCTTCCGAAACATTTTGACCTTTGATGACAAAGATATCTCTACTGAATATTCGGCATTGATGAGTAAGGTGATGAGCAATGGAAATGGCTATGTGAAGTTCCCTATCAATGAACCTGCGGAAGGAAAAAAGAAGAGCCAGGTGGAAGAATACCTTGACTTTTATAATGGAGAAGGCGTTCAGCACGTGGCGATCGCAACAGATAATATTGTAAACACTGTAACCGAACTCAAGGCGCGGGGGATAGAATTTTTAAAAATACCCGCAAGCTACTACGAAGATGTGCTGGACAGGGTAGGGAAGATTGATGAGGACCTTGACCCCCTCAGTAAATTGGGGATTCTCATCGA
>JAOQAK010000064.1 GCA_025963635.1 Ferruginibacter sp. | reverse complement strand
TAGAGACGCAATGCATTGCGTCTCTACTCACCCAGATTATCAAACTTCAACATTTAATCCATTCATCTATAAATAATAACTCCATGAAATTATTTGCTAAATTCATCATATTCGTCCCGTTTATTTTATTGTCTTTCAACAATCCTCCAAAAAAGATCAGGGTAGTATTCTTCGGTGATTCGATTACACAACAGGGTGCTCAACCGAAAGGATATATTGTAAAGCTCGACAGCATTATTAAGCAATCTCATCTGCCGGATTCACTTGAGTTGTTAGGTGCAGGCATTGGCGGCAACAAAGTATATGACCTGTATTTAAGAATGGAAGAGGATGTACTGCAGAAAAATCCCGATGTGGTGATCATCTATGTAGGCATCAATGATGTATGGCACAAAGCCAGTTCAGGTACGGGTACAGATGCAGATAAGTTTGAAAGATTTTACCGTACTATTATCAAAAAATTACGGGACAAAAATATCAAAGTAGCGGTATGCACACCTTCCGTGATTGGTGAACGGAACGATAACTCCAACCAGCAGGATGGTGATCTTAATCAATACAGCAATATCATCCGGAAAATTGCAAAAGAACTTTCATTACCGGTTTGCGACCTGCGGGAAGCTTTTACCGGGTATCTAAAAGCAAATAATTCCACCAATTCAGAGAAAGGAATTTTGACGGTTGACAGGGTACACCTGAATGAAAAGGGAAACATACTTGTGGCGGCGGAAATGTGGAAAGTGATCCAGGCGATGGTGAAATAATCCAGGTTGGGTTGCCTACGATATCATTTTAGTACAGGAACTAAAAGAGTAGATTTTTTATCTGAATAATCCGGTGTCCAAAATCCTTTAACTCAGATGGCCTCCAAAAAAACTTAGAGCGCTCACAACGCCAACGTTATCGGGAACGTTTGCGTAAATAAAGGGTCGATATTAACGTTCATCCTTGGAAATTAGTGGTAAAATTGAAATTGTAAGCGATCGGAATTGCAATGAAACTGTTGGTTTTTGCTTTAGTTAAACGATCTCCACGGCCTGTTATAAAGCAATCAATGCTCTTCATCTTCAAAGCTGGTCAATAAGTTTACAAGGCGCCCGGTGACTTTACATATTTCAGTATTGTAAATATTGCAACGGGAGTTAGTGAGCGCTTCTTTTACATAAATAGAAAATTCTTTGAATACGCTTCGTAAGTGTTATCATTTAGGAAGTCTTCATGAAATATACGATGAAAAAATCAATAGCGGTATTGCTGATTTCACTCAGCGGCTTTGCTTTTCTAATGCCCGCCAAAAAGCCAACTATCTTTTTAATAGGCGACAGCACCTGCGCCAATAAGCCGGTGGATGATAACCCCGAGCGTGGCTGGGGACAATTGTTTCCGTCTTTTTTTACAGATGAGGTAAATATCCAGAATCATGCGGTGAACGGTAGAAGTACCAAAAGCTTTATCAACGAACATCGTTGGGATACTATAATGAGCAGGCTCCGGGAAGGAGATTATGTGATGATACAGTTTGGTCACAATGATGAAAAAATAGAAGACAGCACCCGTTCTGCTCCCGCACATGGTTTATTTAAAGAGAACTTAATCCGTTTTGTAAAAGATGCCCGAAGCAAAGGCGCTTCGCCAATTTTAATCACCCCGGTGATGCGCAGAAAATTTGATGAGTCCGGCAAATTCGTCGACCAACATGGGGATTACCCGGCTGTAGTAAAGGAAGTAGCCGCATTACTAAATGTGCCGGTGATCGACCTACATAAAAGTAGCGAAATGCTTATCGTGAAAGAAGGCGTTGAAAATTCCAAACGCCTGTTTTTACATATCCCTGCCAATCATTTCAAAAAATATAAAGGCAACGGAGAGGACAATACACATTTTAGTGAATATGGAGCAGCTTCTATGGCTTCGTTGGTTTGCCAAAGTATAAAAGAACTGCAACTGCCCCTGGTAAATTACCTCAAGCCATCAGGATTCAAAGACAAGTTTGCCTTTGAATTACCGAAAATCTACACGCCGCATTTCAAAAGAGACAGTTTTAATATTTTGGATTATGGCGCCATCGCCGACGGACTTACATTAAATTCTGCTGCGATCAACCGTGCTATTGAAACTTGTGCAAAACAGGGTGGGGGAACAGTTGTAATTCCTGCGGGTTCCTTTGTAACCGGTCCCATCATTATGAAAAGTAATATTAACCTGCACCTTAACAAGGGCGCATTGATCATTTTCAGTCCCGCTTTTAACCAATATCCTTTAGTCGTCTCATCTTTTGAGGGCGTAGACGCCGCCAGGTGCCAGTCGCCGGTAGTCGCAGAAAACCTGGAAAATATTGCAATTACCGGTGAAGGCATCATGAATGGAAATGGGTTTTACTGGAGGCCGTTGAAGAAAGATAAAGTAACCGAAAGTCAGTGGAAGAATCATATGGTTCAATATGGCGGTGTGTTAACAACGGATAAGAAGATGTGGTATTCATCTCCGAAAGCCATAAAGGGTTTATTGACCAACAACATTGGCAAGCTCGAAAACGGGAAAACATTAAAAGATTTCGACGACATAAAGGATTACCTGCGGCCGAATATGATCCGCATCTTTAATTGTAAAAATATTTTGATAGAAGGTGTGTCATTCGAAAATTCGCCGGCATGGACTACTCACCTGATGATGAGTGAACATATCACCATCAAAAATTTAACGGTTAAAAATCCATGGTATGGTACCAACACCGACGCACTGGATTTGGAGAGTTGTAAGAATGCCTTGGTGGAAGATTGTCACTTTGATACCGGCGATGATGGTATCACCATCAAAAGCGGCAGGGATGCGGAAGGGCGTAAAAGAGGGATGCCCACACAGGATGTGATTGTAAATAATTGCGTAGTGCACCATGCTCATGGCGGCTTTGTAGTAGGGAGCGAAATGAGTGGCGGTGTAAACAATATGTTTGTAAGCAATTGCACTTTTATCGGGAGCGATATCGGTCTCCGTTTTAAAACCAATCGCGGCCGCGGAGGAATGGTGGAGAATATTTATGTCAACAATATCAATATGCTGGATATCCCGGCAGAAGCCATTTTATTTGATATGTATTACATGGCCAAAGACCCTGTGGTGCTGGCCGGTGAAAAAAGAGAACCACCCATAGTGGTGTCCAAACCGGTAGATGAAAGCACTCCACAGTTCAGGAATTTCTATTTCACTAACATCACCTGTAATGGCGCGGCAAAAGGTATTTTTGTACGCGGTATTCCCGAAATGCATATAAAGAATGTACTGATAGAAAATGCGGTAATTCAGGCAGATGCCGGGATAGATATCCAGGAGGCCAGCGACATCCGGCTGAATAATGTAAAGATCATCACTAAAAATACAAAGCCCGTGGTCTATGTGCTCAACAGCGATCAATTGGTGATAAACAATTTAATGTACAAAGACAATGCGGATGTGCTGATCCAATTGCAGGGAGCAGGAACAAAAGATATCAAAATTTTAAATACCAATACTTCCGCTGCCAAACAAAAAGTGGTCGCCGGTTTTGGGGCAACCGAAGCAATGATAAGTTATAAAGACGCTGAAGTTTTGGATTTTAAAAAGAAACAGGTAAAGAAAAAAGGGAATTAGTGTTATGTTAAGTGTAAAGTGACGGTTTGATTCGTGAATGGTGAATGGTCAATCGTGAATTATTGACCATTCACCATTGACAATTCACGCTTAACATAACACTAGATCATAAGAACAAGAGTAGATGAGCTCGGCGTGGTCTCACAAACAAACTACATGTCAATCTTACTAATAAAAAATAAAGGATGAGAAAATTGATCATTTTCGTTGCACTGTTTTCAGTGATGCATTTTTGTAACGCCCAGCAACTGCCTTACTCGCAGCAAATGGCGCAAACTGCCATAAAAATATGGCCCGATTCTTTTGCATCAAAAGGAAGGCCTGCCCGCTGGAGTTACGACCAGGGAGTGATTTTAAAAGGTATTGAAGGAATTTGGAGGTTGTATGGGGATGCCAGTTATTTTACTTACATACAACATAGCATGGATCATTATGTGCAGGAAGATGGGTCGGTAAAAGATTATAAAAGAGATGAGTTTAATATAGACCATCTGAACAATGGTAAGGTAGTAATGATGTTGTACAATGTTACCGGGAAAGAAAAATATAAGAAAGCCATCGACAATATGCGCTCTCAATTGAACGACCATCCCCGTACAAAAGAAGGCAGTTTCTGGCATAAAAAAATATATCCCTGGCAGGTGTGGCTGGATGGACTATATATGGGCCAGCCCTTTTATGCTGAGTATGCAAAATTATCTGGTGAGACTGCAGCCTTCGATGATATCGAAAAACAATTTATCAATGTGGAAAAGCATACCCGTGATACAAAAACGGGGCTGCTGTATCATGGTTGGGATGAAAGCCGTGAACAGCAATGGGCCAATAAAAAAACTGGTAATTCTCCTCATTTTTGGGCGCGGGCAATGGGTTGGTACGGCGTGGCATTGGTGGATGCACTGGATCATTTTCCTGCCAATCACCCAGGTAGGGATTCACTCATTGGCATTCTTAACCGTTTTGTAAAAGCGATCACACTGGTACAGGACGCCCGGTCGGGCCTTTGGTATGATATTCTTGACTTACCCAACAAGCCAAAAAACTATAAGGAGGCATCTGCCGCCAGCATGTTCGTGTACACCATTGCAAAAGCAGTTCGCAACGGTTATATACCTGCTGCTTATTCGAAAAACGCGAAGGTGGGCTATGCGGGTATCATAAAAGAGTTTATTGAAGTGGATGCTGCCGGGCAAACCAATTTAAAGGGAACCGTCACGGTATCGGGCCTCGGGGGCAAACCCTACCGCGATGGAAGTTTTGAATACTACATGAGCGAGCCTGTGATCGTAAACGATCCAAAGGGAATGGGCGCATTTATCATGTGCAGTGTAGAAATGGAAATGGCTGCACTGCCAAAACCCGGACAGGGAAAAAAAGTAATGCTGGATGCTTACTTCAACAATGAGTGGAAGAAAAACGGGTTCGGTGAAAATGAACGCTGGCATTACACCTGGGACGAAATGGACAATGGTGGCTTTAGTTTGCTGGGGGATATTTTCAAAAGCTATGGAGCCAATTTATCCACCCTTGAAAAAGAACCCACCACAGCTAATTTGAAAGGTAGCAGTGTGTATATCATCGTGGATCCTGATGGATTAAAGGATAATAAAAATCCAAATTATGTAGATGCAGCAGATGTAAAGAATATTTCCGAATGGGTGAAAGCCGGTGGCGTTTTATTATTGATGGCCAATGATTCAGCCAATTGCGATATCCCGCATTTTAATAAGCTCGCCAATACATTTGGGATTGATTTTACCAACAAAAACATCAACATGGTGATGGGGAATGAATTTGAAACAGGTGCTGTATTCAACAACGCTCCAAATGCTGTATTCAAACAAACAAAAAAAATGTATTTGAAAGAGATCAGTGTGCTTGGGGTTAAATCACCTGCAAAAGCCTTACTTCAAAAGGAAGGCGATATCATTTTTGCGACGGCAAAATATGGCAAAGGCAGTGTATTCGCAGTAGGTGATCCGTGGCTGTACAATGAATATACTGATGGGAGAAAAATACCTGCAGCATTTGAGAATTTTTCTGCTGCCAATGAACTTGCAAAGTGGTTGCTGTTACAGGCAAAGCCCTGATTAGCAAAACCGGTAATGGAGATGAAAGATAAAACAATCGTTCACTGAATATCGAAGGTTAATAATAAAGAAATTTGACCGTTTACAAGCACCGGTTTGTAATGGCCAGACAAGTAATTGAAGGGATGAAAATATTTAAAGAAATGCTGTTGTTCACCATGTCTGCTTTATTAATGGGCACAAATATTTTGGCTCAAAAAGACATCGTAGTGTCGAAGGATGGTGGTGGAGATTTTAAAACCATCCAGGAGGCTATCAACAGCTTACCCGTTGAGGCAAAATCGCAGCGTGTTATCACCATAAAAAAGGGGATATATGGAGAGAAAATTTTTATCGATAGAGATTTTATAACGCTAAGAGGGGAAGATCCTCAAAATACGATTGTAAGTATATCGCTTGCAAGAGACGAATGGCGGTGCGATAACCCGAGCGACTACGGCACCGCAACAATTAATTTAAAAGGCAGTGATATCAGGTTAGAAAATCTTTCATTCATTAACAGTTATGGAAAGGATGCTCTGCAGACAAAGACAATAAAATGTGCAAATGATAGCGCTGGCACTAAGACCATCAAGCCAAATGCACACCAGATGGCATTGCGTTCTTTTTCGACTACCCGCCTGGTAGTAATCAACTGCATTTTCAGGGCATGGGGCGGCGATACCGTTAGCCCATGGAATACTGATGAAGGGATGTTTTATTTTAAAGATTGCATAATGGAGGGTGGGGTTGATTTTTATTGTCCCCGTGGTTGGGCACTTGCTGAAAATTGCACTTTTATATCAAATAAAAGTCCTGCTGCTATCTGGCATGATGGCTCGGCACACCAGTCTAGTAAAACCGTTCTGAATAACTGTAAATTTTTAGGGGATGATGGTTTTAAACTGGGCCGCTACCACAGGGACGCTCAATTTTTCCTGTTTAACTGCAGCTTTGCAAAAAATATGGCGGATACGGATATTTATTTAGTGCCGACAACTAACACGATCCTATGGGGAAGAAGAGTTTACTACTATAACTGTCATAGAACAGGTGGCGACTATTCCTGGCATAAAAATAATCTGCCGGCAGATTTTGATATCAATGATTTTAATGTGCCCTGGGTGTTTGATTATAAATGGGATCCCGTGAGGGGAAAGCAGTAAATCAGGCAAATAAGTTTAAGCGGAATTTCCTGTGAAGTTGATAAATACTCAAGAGAGATTTTTCAGAACACAAATCGATTTATTCATAAAAAATAAAATATAAAAAATATAGCCATGATATTATCCAGATTCAACCTTAAAAATATAGATGCAGGAATTGTATCCGTTCCTGCTGAAAGTATGTTCTCATTGCCTGAAAAAGTATTACAGTTTGGCACGGGTGTATTGCTCCGTGGCTTACCCGATTATTTCATAGATAAGGCAAACCGCAAAGGCATTTTTAACGGCAGGATTGTAGTAGTGAAATCTACAGATGGCGGTGATGCAGCGGCGTTCGATAAGCAGGATGGCTTGTACACTTTATGCATGCGTGGCCTCATCAACGGTCAGCCCGTTTCGGAAAACGTTATTTCTTCCGCAATCAGCCGCGTTTTATCCGCGGGTAAAGAATGGGAAGCTATTTTGGAATGTGCTCATAACCCGGATCTTACCATCATTATTTCTAATACAACGGAAGTGGGGATTGAACTGGTGAATGACGATATCCGCCGGTATCCACCTGTGTCTTACCCGGGAAAATTACTGGCATTCCTTTACGAACGCTATAAATTTTTTCAAGGCAGTCCCGAAAGCGGGATGGTCATTGTGCCTACAGAATTGATTTCGGACAACGGAAAAAAATTAGAAGCAATTGTATTGGAACAGGCACACCTCAACGGCCTGGAAGAAAATTTCATCGAATGGCTTGAGCAAAACAGCCATTTCTGTAATTCATTGGTGGATAGGATTGTGCCGGGCAAACCGGCTCCCGCCATCAAGACGGCCCTTGAAAGCGAATTGGGCTACGAAGATGACTTGGTTACCATGAGCGAAGTGTACAGCCTTTGGGCCATTGAAGGCAATGAGCGGGTTAAGGAGGTTTTATCGTTTGCTGGAGTGAATAGCGGCGTTGTTATCACCAATGATATCACTTTATTTAAGGAACTGAAACTCCGGTTACTCAATGGTACGCATACACTCAGTTGCGGGGTGGCATTCCTGGCGGGCTTTACAACAGTGAAGGAGGCAATGAATGATACACTTATTTCCAACTTTTTAAAAGAACTGATGCTGGATGAAATAGCGATGGCGATCCCTTATCCTATACCGGAAAAGGATGCAAAAGAATTTGCAGCGAAAGTGATTGACCGTTTCAGCAATCCAAGCATCGAGCACCAATGGATCAGTATTACACTGAACTATACTTCCAAATTGAAGATGAGAGTGGTACAGGTTTTACAGAGTTATTTTGAATTGTACAATGTCGTACCGGAAAAACTGGCCATCGGTTTTGCTGCCTGGTTATTATTTATGAAAGCCGTAAAGAAGGAAGGGAATGTCTATTTCGGTGAGTTAAACGGGCAACCGTATCCCATCAAAGATGAAATGGCAGGCTATTTCTTTGACAAGTGGCAGAATCTATCCACCGAAATTTTGGTGAAAACTGTACTAAGTGATGCATCTTTGTGGGATGCAGACCTGACAGGCATCCCGGGATTCGCAGAAAAAGTAACAGCAAACCTGAGGCAAATGATGGAACAGGGAATGCTTGCCACAATACAAAATGAAAACGTTAAAACAGAACAACCTATTATATGAAAAAGCAGGTGTTAAAGGTTCATAAAGATGACAATGTGCTGGTGGCATTAACGAACCTAAAAAAAGGCGATACAATCGTTTTTGAAAATGAAAACTATGTTTTACAGGACGATATCAATGCCAAGCATAAGTTTTTTACAAAAGATATGCAACCCGGCGACAAGGTCATAATGTATGGTGTACTGGTAGGCACTGCTCAAACCTTTATTCCAAAAGGCGGCTGGATGTCAACAGCAAATGTTAAACATGCGGTTGAACCCTACGCATGGCACAAAGTGGATTACCAGTGGACAGCTCCGGACGTGTCCAAATTTGCTGGAAGAACATTTAATGGTTACCACCGCAGCGATGGTACGGTGGGTACCGCCAATTACTGGTTATTTATCCCAACCGTTTTTTGTGAAAACCGCAATCTTGATGTGATCAGGGAAGCATTGCACAATGAACTGGGCTATGCAGTTACGGATAAGTATAAACGCTATACGCATCTCCTTGTGGAAGCTTTTAAGAAGGGCGAAAATATCGAATCCGTAAACCTGTTCGAACAGCCACTGCAGGGCGCTACGGTGCGCCCCTTCAAAAATGTAGACGGGATAAAATTTTTAAATCACCAGGGGGGCTGCGGCGGCACCCGCCAGGATGCAGCTACGCTTAGTAAATTGTTAGCTGCTTATGCCAATCATCCCAATGTAGCGGGCATTACCCTGTTAAGTTTGGGTTGCCAGAATTTGCAGGTACCCGATTTTGTGAACGATCTCAAAACGCTTAATCCCGCCTTTGATAAACCCTTGTATATTTTTGAGCAGCAGCAATCGCAAAGCGAAGAACAACTGATTGCTGATTCTATTAAAAAAACCTTTGAAGGTTTAATAGAAGTTGATAAGCTTGAAAGAAAGCCCGCAACGCTTGATAAGCTTTGCATTGGTGTAAAATGTGGTGGAAGCGATGGTTTTAGTGGCATCTCGGCAAACCCGGCGGTGGGCTATACCAGTGATCTCGTGGTGGCATTGGGCGGTAAAATATTGCTGGCTGAGTTTCCGGAATTATGTGGTGCCGAGCAAAACCTGCTCGACCGTACAAAGGATGAACTCGTAGCCGGCAAGTTTGTTCATTTAATGCAGGCTTATAGTGATTCCGCGTTAAAAGTGGGATCGGGTTTTCATATGAATCCTTCGCCGGGCAATATAAAAGACGGCCTCATAACAGATGCGATCAAGAGCAATGGTGCAGCAAAAAAAGGAGGCACGTCACCGGTAGTGGATGTATTGGATTATACCGAACGGGTTACCAAGCCTGGGTTGAGCCTTGTGTGCACCCCGGGCAATGATGTGGAAGCTACTACCGGCAAGGCAGCAAGCGGTGCAACATTGATTTTATTTACCACCGGCTTGGGCACACCCACCGGAAATCCTGTTTGTCCTACCATCAAAGTATCAACCAACAGCAACTTAACCAAACGCATGAACGATATCATCGATATCGATACCGGGCCAATCATCGAAGGAGAAAAAACAATTGAACAAATGGGGGAAGATATCCTCGAATATTGCATCAGGGCGGCCAGCGGCGAAGTAATACCCAAGGCTGTTTTATTAAACCAGGATGATTTTATTCCATGGAAACGCGGCGTGAGTTTATAGCTTTTTAGAGAAAAGGATTTCGGTCCGGGCATTAGTATTTCATAGCGGCATCGTTGCATCGCCCACTTGTACAGGATACCATTATTGATCTTTTCCACCCCGGGTAAAATGAGCTTCAACAATGCAAACAAGCACATAATATAAACATCTTAATATTCTTTAAAAATCCTTATAAAACAACTTACATGAAAAAGTTCCTGAATGAAAATTTCCTATTGCAAACAGAAACGGCCCAGTCCTTGTATCATGATTTCGCAAAGGAAATGCCCATCATTGATTATCACAATCATTTGTCACCAGAGCAGATTGCCAACGATATTAATTTCGAAAACCTTACCCAGGTATGGTTGTACGGCGATCATTACAAATGGAGGGCAATGCGTACCAATGGCGTAAATGAAAGATATTGTACCGGCGATGCAACCGACTACGAAAAGTTTGAACAGTGGGCAGCCACCGTTCCTTACACGGTACGCAATCCTTTGTATCACTGGACACATCTTGAACTACAACGCTATTTCAATGTAGATAAAATACTTTCACCGGAAACCGCCCGGGAGATTTACGATGAGTGTACTGCCAAATTAAAAACACCGGAATATTCAGTAAGAAATTTGCTGCGTAAAATGAATGTGAAAGTCCTTTGCACTACGGATGATCCAACAGATTCACTGGAACATCACCGGAAAATCAAGAACGATGGATTTGAAATCCGGGTGCTGCCTGCTTTCCGCCCAGATAAAGCGATGAATGTGGATGATGTAAGCGTCTTCAATGCCTATGTAAATAAAGTACAGGAAGTATCCAATATATTAATTGCCAACTGGCACGATTACCTGAAGGCATTGAAAAGCCGACATGATTTTTTTGCGGAAATGGGCTGCTCTGTTAGCGATCATGGACTAGATCATATCTCTGCAGTAGAATATAATGATGCGGAAATAAGCAATATTTTTAGAAAGCTCACTGCCAGTGAATCTATTTCGCAACAGGAAAATATAAAATTCAAATCGGCCATGTTGGTAAAGTTTGCCGAATGGGATCATGAAAAAAATTGGGTACAGCAATATCATTTGGGGGCTTTAAGAAACAACAATTCCAGGATGTTGAAAACGTTGGGGCCAGATACCGGTTGGGATTCCATCGGCGATTATTCACAGGGAAAACAATTGTCTAAATTTTTAGACCGGCTCGATAGTACCGACCAACTTGCAAAAACAATTCTTTACAATCTCAATCCGGCCGACAATGAACTAATAGCCACCATGGCTGGTAATTTTAATGATGGCAGTGTGGCGGGCAAAGTGCAGTTTGGTTCTTCGTGGTGGTTTCTCGACCAAAAGGACGGCATGATCAAACAAATCAACGCCCTCAGCAATATGGGATTACTTTCAAAATTCGTAGGGATGCTTACCGATAGCCGCAGTTTTATGAGCTATCCCCGTCACGAATACTTCAGGAGAATACTCTGCAATATATTCGGCGAAGAAATTGAAAACGGCGAACTGCCGGATAACAAGGAATGGATCGGCAAGATCGTCCAGGATATTTGTTATAATAACGCGAAAAATTATTTTAGGTGGTAAAATCAAAGGTGTTGTGCTTCGGAGAATTGCTCCTGAGAATTTCGCCCGCTTCTTATAAACAGGTGGCAGCAAAGCAACCTATGCTTTTATATGTTGGCGGCGCCGAAGCAAATGTTGCCACAGCCCTGGCAGGCTGGGAAGTGCCGGTGAAATACTGTACCGTTTTGCCCGATAATTTCATGAGCAGGCACATGCTCCATTACCTCGAATACAAGGGCATTTATACTTCCTCCGTTTTACTTACCGGTAACCGCATCGGTGTTTACTATCTTGAGAGAGGGGCCGACCTGAAAGGGAATATGGTGTACGATCGCGATCACTCTTCATTTAGCGAATTGAAGCCCGGCGTTATTGATTGGGACAGCGTTTTAGCGGATGTGTCCTGGCTTAATTTTTCAGCGATCAGCCCGGCATTAAATCAAAATATTGCCGATGTATGCCTGGAAGCCCTGCAAGCTGCTTCGGCAAAAAAAATCAGGATATCGGTTGATCTCAATTACCGCTCACGCTTATGGAAATATGGTAAAAAGCCCATCGAAGTTATGCCCGCATTAATGGAGCATTGCGATGTGGTGATGGGAAATATCTGGAGTGCGAATACATTGCTCGGTATACCCGTTGATGATAATATCCACGACAAGAAGAGCAAGCTTGAATATACCAATCATGCGGAGGCAACGGCTGTTGAAATTATAAAGCGGTTTCCAAAATGCAAAACGGTTGCCAACACCTTTCGCTTTGACGGAGATGCCAACCAAATTTTATACTATACCAGCTTGTACACCGGTGAGAAGGCATACAACTCGCATGAATTTAGTTGCAAGGGAGTTGCTGATAGGTCGGGCAGCGGAGATTGTTTTATGGCCGGGTTGATCTATGGATTGTATAAAAAACACTCACCGCAGGAATTGCTGAATTACGCCACCGCGGCGGCCTTTGGGAAATTGCAGGAGTATGGCGATGCAACCGGCCAGGATGTGCTGACGGTATCAAAAATAGACGAGGATAATAAGGCAGGGTTGGAGGTTGATGCTTAAAGGTTGAAGGTTGAAAGAAGAACTCCACGCTGTTCTCAGACTTCCGCGGCGAGTCTCCTCACATCTTAAGCTTACAATTAAAAACACTGGTTGTGAGGGACTCGACGTAAGCGGAGCGGAAATACTCATTTCTCAGACTTCCCCGGCGAGTCTCTTCACAGCAAAAGCCTGCAATTCAAAAAACTAGTTTTGAAGGACTCGCCGTAATCGGAGCGAAAAAGCTCATTTCTTTGACGTACAGTTGAAGCTCATTAAATTGTTGATCTGCTAAGTCCGCAACTCTTCGGTTGTTGGTCATGAGACACAACAACGGCTGCCCGGATAGGGAGCAGTATTTAACTTGAGAAATATTTTTTCTTTTACACTGTCGTTTCTCTGACCAACCGCTGGGAACTCTTTCATTGTTAACCTCTTAGTCCGCAACGCTTCGGTTGTTGGTCATGAGACACAACAACGGCTGCCCGGATTGGAAGCAGGATTTAACCTGGGAGATATTTCTGAGGAATATTATGTTACAGCGTTTTTGTAAAATAAAAAAATGGATTTGATGAAAATCAAACCCATTTTGCGTCTTTGTTACTTTGCGTCTTTGCGAGAAAATAATTTCACAATAACGATTGACGATTCACCATTTCACATCTTCACCTTAATTACTAACTTCTTTATTTCTTCTTCACCGATCATCGGTGCATGCACATCTTCGGGGAAAAATATGGCGAACTGGCCGTCAGTTAATCCAAAAAATGTATCCGGTGCATCATTGTAAAATAGCACATCCTTCTCAGGATTATAGTCGCCTTTTTGTGCAAGGCAACTTCCTCTTGGCTTCCAACCGATCGTTTCTTTGCCGTGTATACAAAGCTGGATGTCGATATGTTTATCGTGGCATTCAAATTTAAGGATGCTTTCGGCGGCAGACATACCGGTTTTATTAGAAAAAATTGCTTTGAGATTATCTCCGTCAATTTCGTACTTACCGGGTTCAATTTCAGAAAGGCTTACGCTGTTGATATAAGCAAAAGCCTTTTCAAAAAGCGGGTGTATGGAAAAGTATTTGTGGGCGCTGTCAAGCGAATCGATGATCATACTGTTTTATTTTATTTTGAAGGGATAGATAATTAGGTGGAATGCTGCACAATGGTATTCAGTACAAGTGAGTGACACAACAATGTTTAATTGAAAAACAAAAGTCTGTAACAAAAGAATAGTCAATATCAGGTAAATCTTCATCGCCATCAACGATCAACGATCAACCTTCAACCATTACCTCTGCACCCTACCACTTCCGTCACCCTTCATCAATTCCTTCACTTCTGTAAGCGTAGCATGGTTAAGATCACCAGGAATGGTATGTTTTAGTGCTGATGCTGCTACACCAAATTCAGCCGCTTCCGGCATTGGCATGCCCGTAACGAGGCCATAAATCAGGCCGCTTGCAAAACTATCGCCACTGCCTACACGATCAACGATACGTACATTGTATTGTTTGGTATGATGAAAATTAGTTCCATCATACACCAGGGCGCTCCAGCCATTGTCACTGGCGCTGTGGCTTTCCCGTAAGGAAGAGGCTATGTATTTGAAATTGAATTTTTCCTGCATTTGTTTAAATACATCCTTAAAGCCATCAAGGTTCAGTTCGCCTTTGGTGACATCGGTGTTTTTTGCTTTGAAACCAAGTGTAGTATCTGCATCTTCTTCATTGCCAATACATACATCAACATACTGGCAAAGTCTTGACATTACTTCACGCGCTTTTTCCTTGCTCCATAATTTCTTACGGAAATTAAGATCGATGCTCGTTGTAATACCTTTTGCCTTTGCTGCTTTTAGCGCAGCTTCAGTGAGTGCTGCTGCTTTATCGCTTAACGCAGGCGTGATACCGGTTGTATGAAACCACTCTGCTCCTTCAAGAATTTTATCAAAGTCAAATTCGCTGGCATCTACATCTGCAATGGAAGCACCGGCACGGTCGTATACAACCTGTGAGGCTCTCATGGAAGCGCCGGTTTCAAGGAAATAAATTCCCAGGCGGTCGCCACCTCTTGCTATAAATTGTGTATCCACACCATAACGTCTTAAATGATTGATGGCAGATTGGCCAATAGGATTGTTAGGCACTTTTGATACAAAGGTTCCCTGCAACCCGTAATTGCACAAAGCAGCTGCAACATTGGCTTCACCGCCACCATAGGTAACATCAAATGAATCAGATTGTACAAAGCGTTTGAAATCCGGTGTAGATAAACGCAACATAATTTCGCCGAGTGTTACAACTTTTTTTGACATGCAGGCAATAATTTAAAATGTAAGATTGAGATGAAAATATTGATTTAATAAAACTTTCCAAAGGTGCTCATTTATTTGCAAAGAAGCAAGTATAAAGCGGTAATTTCGCCGAATAATTACGCAATCGTTTCCGTAAATAAATACCTGATTGTCCTCAATTTAAAATAACATTGCCCCACGAAAAAATGAATGTTCATATGAAAAAAAAAGACACTTTACTCGCACTGATCCCACAACAGGGAATGTTACCACTTTACTTTAACAAAGACACTGAAGTTAGTATTGACCTTTTAAAGGCACTGTATAGCGCGGGCATCCGTACTGTTGAATACACCAACAGGGGAGAAGCTGCACTGGCAAACTTCAAAGCCATGCGTGCTGTATGCGACAGTGAATTAAAGGAGATGTATCTTGGTGTTGGTACCATAAAAAACGGTGAGATGGCGCAAACTTTCATTGATGCAGGCTGTGATTATATCATTTGCCCGGGCCTTGTAGAAAGTGTTGCGAAAGTTGCTGATGCCAACGATATGCTTTGGGTACCGGGTTGTATGACACCGAGCGAGGTGATCGCGGCTGAGAACCTTGGTGCTAAAATGATCAAGTTATTTCCTGGTAATATCATCGGCATGGCATTTATGCAGGCAATCAAAGAATTGTTTCCCAATTTATTATTCATGCCTACCGGTGGCGTAGACACGACAAAAGAAAATATTGAAGGATGGTTCAAAGCGGGTGTATGTGCCGTTGGGATGGGAAGCAAACTGGTTACCAAGTCAATTATGGAAAACAAACAATACGATGCGCTGATCACTGACACAAAAAATGTACTGGCTATAATTAACGATTGTAAAAAATAACCCTAACCACAGCTATATGAATCAGTCAACAATCGGGAAATATAGGTGGACTATTTGCGCCCTACTCTTTTTTGCTACTACCATTAACTATCTTGACAGGCAGGTGCTAAGCCTGTTGCAGCCAAGGCTTGCCGCATTATTCAATTGGTCAAACAGCGATTATGCCAACATCACCTCTGTGTTTCAATTTGTATATGCCATCTCAATGCTTTTCGCCGGGCGCATCATTGATAAAATGGGTACAAGGAAGGGCTATATATGGGCAATTACCATTTGGTCAATTGGTGCCTTAATTCATGCACTGGCCATTCCGTTAGGACAGGGTGTTTCCTTTATACTCGGTTGGGTGGGTATTGTAGCAGTGCCCGTTTCAATAGCGGGATTTATGATCTCAAGAGCAGTATTGGCTGTTGGTGAGGCAGGGAATTTTCCTGCCGCTATTAAAGCAACTGCTGAATATTTTCCAAAGAAAGAACGCTCGTTCGCCACTGGTATTTTTAATTCCGGCGCAAATGTGGGAGCGGTACTTGCTCCCTTATCTGTGCCCTGGCTCGGAGATCATTGGGGTTGGGAATCGGCTTTTATTATCATTGGCGCAATCGGCTTTTTGTGGTTGATGTTTTGGATTTGGCTATATAAAAAACCTGAAGAACAAAAGAAATTATCAGCTGCCGAATTGGCCTATATCAATAGCGATAAAGAAAATGAAGCGACAGCTTCAGTTGATGCAACTGCAAAACATGTTAAAATTTCCTGGCTAAAGTTGTTAAGTTATAAGCAGACATGGGCCTTTGTATTTGGCAAGTTTATGACAGATGGCGTTTGGTGGTTTTTTCTTTTTTGGCTGCCTGCTTTCCTGAAAGCTCAGTACAACATGGCGGGTACAATCATTAATGTACCGTTAGCGGTGCTGTATAGTATCACCATGGTGGGCAGTATCGGCGGTGGCTGGTTTCCTACTTATTTTATAAAGAAAGGTTTGCAGCCCTATGATGCCAGGATGAAAGCGATGCTTATGATCGCATTGATTCCGCTGGTGGTATTATTGGCGCAACCATTTGGTGGTTACAGCTTCTGGGTTCCTGTAATACTGATTGGTATTGGCACTGCTGCACACCAGGCATGGTCGGCCAATATATTTACAACCGTTTCCGATATGTTCCCCAAAAAAGCCATAGGCTCTGTGGTGGGTATTGGTGGCATGGCAGGAGGGATCGGCGGCGTGCTGGTTTCAAAATGTGGAGGATGGATTTTTGACGCATACCGTTCAGCCGGGATAGCAAATTCATGGGTGCAGGCTAAAGCAGCCGGAATGGGAGAGTATCTTTCTAAAATTGAAGGTCTTAACCTGGTAACCCAGTATGGCGATAAGATTGATATCAACAAGGCGGAACTTGGGAGTCTTTCCAAAGAAGTAACCACACAATTGCAAACGATGGACCCTACTTTGTTTGATCAACTGGTTGCTTTACAGAAGCCGTTGGTGCAGGCCGAAATGACCACAGCATACACCATTATGTTTTCATTTTGTGCATTGGCATACCTTATCGCATGGGCAGTGATGAAAATGCTGGTGCCTAAATATAAGATCATTACGGATTTGTAGGTTCGTTACGGGATGCTGGATACTTGATACTTGATACTTGATACTGGATACTGGATACTTGATACTTGATACGGATACTGGATACTTGTTGATTGATACTTAACGGTTGTTTAGTTTAGGCAATCTGGGGTTGAATTATCCATTATCAATTATTTCATTATCCATTACTTCAAAGGTCGTTTCTTGATCATACCTCCCTTGGTATCTTTTATGCTGTTCATAATTACAAAGGCGTCTGGATCAATTTTTTCGATTTCAGTTTTTAGCCGGCCCACTTCAAGCCTGGTCAATACTGTGTAGATTATTTTTATTTCATGTTCACGGTGCCCTCTTTTGCCAAAGCCTCTTTCTCCTTTATAGATTGTTAACCCGCGGCCCATTTTATCTGCGATCATAGCCTTAATTTCATCATACTTTATGGAAATGATGGTTACACCGGTATATTCTTCAATTCCTTCAATAATAAAATCCACTGTCTTTGAAGCCGAAATATAAGTGAGAATTGAATAAAGAGCAATCTCAATAGACAGCAACCAGGCGGCAAATGAAAAAATGATGATATTTAGAATTAAGATAATATCTCCGATGGTGAGTCCTAGTTTCTTGCTGATGTTAATGGCCAGCACTTCGCTGCCGTCAAGAACGCCGCCGCCTCTTACAGCAAGCCCGATACCGCTGCCGAGGAAAAATCCTCCAAAAACCGCTACTAATAATTTATCAGCGGTAATTTGTGGATAGGGAAAAAAAGCTACCACAATAGAGAGTGATATAATTGCCATGGCGGTTTTTATGGCGAATTCTTTACCGATCGACCAATAGCCTAGTACAATGAAGGGGATGTTGATCAATATTAAAAGAATTGACAATGATACACCGGTAACTTCTGCCAGCAGCAACGAAATACCTACCGCTCCACCATCTATAAACTTATTCGGTAGTAAAAATCCCCGCAGTCCAAATCCTGCCGACAACACCCCCAGTGCAAGCAGAAAAATATCTGCGGCCAGCCGCCTGATTCTTACTTTTAACTGCCTGAATTTTTTTGCTAATTCATACCGGGAATAGGTTTTATTTTCTCCTTCCTTTATCTGCTTGCTGTCTCGCTCAATGATAGCCTTTTGAAAATACGGATGCATTTTAGCTGGTTTAATAATTTACACGATTGGCCGGAATTGGTTTCGCCATCGCAGATTTCCAGGCATGCCTGGAAGCTTTTTGAAGCATTAGAATTCTGTATTCAAGATAGATTTGTTCTCAAAATTTGCTTTATGAATGTACGATGGATTGAGCAATTATCAATCCATGGTTTCATCTACGCATTTGGGCTTTAGCGGCAACTGCTGTTAATCAACAGGTTTTTATGCCCCCGGTAGTTCTGGTTCATTCAATTATTTTTCGCAGCCAGTTTTCGCATCGTTTTGGTACAGGTGCATCTCAAACTTTGATTTCAGGATGCTGCATCGGGCACTTTACTGCATTTTAATTCGATGTTCCAACTTCGTGGATGCCTTAAGAATATTTATATATGGGGCAGCGGTTAGGTCCAACTGGTTGTCATATGAAAATAACGGCTTGAAATATGATGTCGCAATTGCTTGAGTTCCATTGTTGAAAAAAACAGGTTTCCCGACGGGAATCCTGTTTTGGTTTCCGCATAAATCTTCAGCAATCGTAAGGAATGCTATTTTTTATTCCCTTTAATAACTGCGTATCTGAAACTTATTTTGTAACCACCGATTTGATGGTATGGAGGAAAAAATGTCTTTAAGCTCACTTACTCTGCAGGAACTTCAACAGCGCATAGCTGATTATGAGGATGAGGTTTCTTATAAAAAATTATTTTTCCATTTTTTTCTGCCGCTCAAAAGTTTTTCTTTTTCCATTATTAAGTCAAAAGAACTGGCAGAGGAAATAGTTTCAGATATCCTGATTGATATTTGGGCGAAGCGGAAGCAACTGGCAGGCATCGACAATCTAAAAATGTACCTGTATGTAAGCGTTCGAAATGCTTCCCTGAGGAAAATGCAGCAAACTAAAAAATCTGTAATGTTGTCGCTGGATGAAGTGAATGTTGAGTTTGCCTCTTCTTACGAGAATGCTGAAACGATCCTGCTTACAAGGGAATTATCTGAGAAAATAGACCTTGCTATCCAACAGTTACCCCAGCGTTGCAAATTGATTTTCAAGCTTGCGAAAGAAGACAGGTTAAAATATAAAGAAATTGCAGTACTGCTAAATATCAGTGTCAAAACAATCGACCACCAGGTTTCACTGGCCCTGAAAAAAATAGCTGAAGTGCTGCACATTTCATTGAAAAAACCATTCTCCTGATATTTTTTTTATCCTTTTCTATCAAAGCTCTTAGGGGATTTTCCGGGTGCCTGTCTCCTTATAAATATCTTGCATATGATTAAAGATCGGATTTGGACGCTCGTGTCCCGCAAACTTTCCGGCGAAGCAACTGCTTCAGAATTGACTGAGTTAACGGATCTTATCCAAACTCAGGCAAATACCGATCTATACCTGCAGGCCATCGATGAATTTTGGAAAATTCCCCTGGAATCGGATGAAGAATTCTTAGAAGCTACTTATCATTTGCATTTAAACAGGTTGAAGGAAAAAGGTTATGATCTTGAAACGGATAAAGACAAAGAGGAAACCAGGGCGCTGTATTTTAAATACACGGAAGATGTAAAGGGAAACAAAAGGAAAAAGATTTTTATAGGAGCGGCTTTTATGTCGCTTTTTGTGCTTCTTTTTTTCACTTTGTACTTTTTTAAAAATTCTACCCCGGTCTCCAATGCAGGAAAGGGAGATAAAATTGTTCAAAGTGAGGTAAGTACCAAAAGCGGATCCCGCACCAAAATTCAATTGCCCGACGGCTCCTCAGTGTGGCTGAACGGCAGCAGTAAACTGGTATATGATAACCAGCATTTTGGAGAAAAAATACGGGAAGTAACCCTCACCGGAGAAGGTTATTTTGATGTAGTGAAAAATAAGGACAAACCCTTTATCATCCATGCCAACAGGATCAATATAAAAGTGATCGGTACCGCCTTTAATGTAAAGGCTTACCCGGGCGAAAAAAATATAGAAACCAGTCTGATCAGGGGAAGTATCGAGGTCACCACAAGGGATGGTGCAAAAATAATGATGAAACCAAATGATAAGCTGATTATCAGGAACGAAGAAAGCCAGGCTGAAAAAGACAGGCAGCTTACAAAGGCTGCAGTGCCGGTTGATAAAAATGCTTTTATGTCGATGCGTCACCTAACACTCGCAAATGATGAAAGCACCGTGGTAGAAACTGCCTGGGTAGAAAACAAGCTTGTATTTGACAAAGAATCTTTTGAAAATGTTGCCTTAAAAATGGAAAGATGGTACGGCGTGAGCATTCGCTTTGCTGACGAGAAATTAAAAACACAGAAGCTTACAGGCACTTTCGAGAAGGAAACCATCACCGAAGCTTTGGCAGCCCTGCAACTCTCCACTCCTTTTTTTAAATACAAAATAAATAACCAAAACATTCAAATCTTCAAGTAAGTATGCAGACCTCAATAATTTATAACTCCTCATGAATGCCACCATATAAAACACGAAATGTTGGCGCATTTCCCGAACAAAATGGATAATTGAAATAATAGAAACCAGGACACATTGAATGAACAAATTCCCGCTTTCATTAACCCAAACTTAAATATATGAAAAAACAAGACGAATTGCTAGTTATGAGAAAACGAAGCATTTTTAAGATGTTACTGCTTATGAAAATTACTATTGCGCTCCTATTCATCTCCACTCTGCAGGTATCCGCCAAAACTTTTTCGCAAGACAGGATAACCATTAGTCTTCAGTCGGCAGAGTTGAAGACAGCGTTGAAATTGATCGAAAAGAAAAGCATCTTTCGGTTTTTGTACAACGATGAAGTGGTTTCATCCAATCAAAAAGTGAGTATCAACGCAGTGAATACCCCGGTAACAGAAGTGTTGGATGGGATATTCAATTCCACTACGCTCACCTACCGAATATTGGAAAATAACCTGGTGGTGATTACTCAAAAAAACCTTGTGTCGCAGGACATAAGGGTATCCGGTAAAGTTACCAACAGCGCCGGTGAACCGATACCTGCCGTAACGGTAAAAATCAAAGCTTCATCGGTAAGCACCAGCACAGATGCACAGGGATTGTATTCCTTATCAGTGCCGGAAGGAGCGACCCTGGTTTTTTCTTCCGTTGGATATCTTACTACGGAGATGCCGGTTAACGGCCGCACTGAATTGAATGTAACACTCCAAACCTCCACAGTTGGGTTAAACGAAGTGGTGGTGATTGGGTATGGCACCGCCAATAAAAGAGATCTTACCGGTTCTATTGTGAAGATAGCCGGTAAAGAAGTTGCTGATAAGCCCAATACGAATCCCATTGCATCTTTGCAGGGTAAAGTGGCAGGTTTGTCAGTGGTTAATTCAGGAACACCCGGCCAGGCCCCGGATATCCGCATCCGTGGTACAGTAAGTATTGGTAACGTTCACCCGCTATACGTAGTAGATGGAATTTTTAATGACAATATCGATTATATCAATCCAAATGATATTGAGTCTATCGAAGTATTGAAAGACCCTTCGTCCTTGGCAATTTTCGGAATTAAAGGCGCTACAGGCGTTATCGCCATCACCACTAAAAAGGCAAGGGCCGGACAGGTGGTTGTTAATTTTAACACCAGCTATGGGTTTAAAAAATTAACCGATAAAATTAAACTGGTGAATGCCGACCAGTTCAAAACCTTGTTTGCAGAAGAAAGGGCGTTGGATAAAGACAACCCTACTACAACTCCTTTTGATTATACCGGTTTAACCGCCAACACCGATTGGATCGATGCCGTTACAAGAACGGGTAAATTCAACACCAATAACCTGAGCGTATCGGGGAGCACGGAAAAAAACCGCTTTACTTTTGGGTTAGGGTATCAATCTGACGAAGGAATTATCCGTCACGAAAAACTTGAAAAAATGCTGTTATCCCTCAGTGATGAATTGAAAGTGAGCAAGGCGATCAAACTGGGAGTAAACCTAAATGTTTCAAGGCAAAAAAATCCATATGACGCTACTGCAGTATTAGATGATGCAAGAAAGGTGATACCACAGGTTTCGGCACTCACAAAGCCATTCCGCGTAAGAAATCCATACGGATCTGACACATTGAATATGAATTTGTATTCCGGGCTGGATGTAGGTCTTCAGTCCTCCGGCGTTAATAACCCATTACTGAGAGTAGAAAATGAGTGGGATAAACTAAAAAGCCTTGAACTAAGAACGGTGGGTAGCGTTTTTGCAGAAGTGGTGTTCCTTAAGAACTTTAATTTTAGGGCCACCTGGTATGCAGATCAGAGTAACGTTAACAAACGCCAGTACTATCCGCTCTACTACGCGTACAAGCCCGGAACAAATGAGCCTTATTTGTATTCACAAAATACCAGGGTGCAGGAGGATGATCAATCTTACAAAAAATACCAGCAGGATTATATCCTGAATTATAAGAAAAATTTTGGTGATCATGGGTTGACCATCACTACAGGCTTTACTACTTATTATTTTGGGTACACCAGCCGCACAGGAAAGGCTAGCCAGGCAGGTGGTGCTACTGCCTTACCTATTCCCAATGATCCGCGGTTCTGGTATATTTCCAGTGGATTCGAAGATCCTTCAAATACGTCTTCCACTTCTGATCAAAATGAATATTCAACGGTATCTTACCTTGCCAGGGCTTTGTACAGTTATAAAAACAAGTATTTCCTGAATGGTTCTTTTAGAAACGACGCATCTTCCAGGATTCCAACTGCTAACCGCAACCAGCAATTCTGGGCAGTGGGTGCTGCATGGGAAATCACCAAGGAAGACTTTATGACAAACCAGCGGGCATTGGATTTCCTCAAATTAAAAGCGTCCGTTGGTGTATTGGGTAACCAGACCGCTTCAAAGTTGGATGGGACATCGCTGAACTACCCGTTCTACCCAAGATTGCTTACAGGCCAGAACGCAGTTTTTGGAACCAATGTCTATACTGCTGCCAGGCCTGAATATGTTCCTAATCCTGACTTGAAATGGGAAACTGTGGATGCCAAAGAGGTGGGGATAGAATTGAATGCATTCAGAAATAAATTGCATTTTGAAGCAAATTATTTTAACCGGACAACCAAAAACCTCATGACTTACGTTTCAAGAGCTACCATCGGGTTGCCTGACGAATTAATCAATGGTGGAAGCATCCGGAATACAGGTGAAGAACTTACCGCTAGTTTCAACCACAACGTAACAAGGGATTTTTCATTGAACATAGGAGGCAATATCACTTTCATACAAAATAAGGTGTTGAACCTGAGCGCTGATCTTCCAACGGGTATTCTTTCAAGAGCCTTCCAAAACAATGGTAGCGCTGAAAGCAGAACCCAGGCCGGTTTGCCCATTGGTTCATTCTATGGATACGTGGTAGAAGGTATTTACCAAAGCTATACCGACATTTTGAAATCGCCTAATGCAGGTGCAATCGGCGCCTATCGTCCGGGAGATTTTAAATTTAAAGATGTAAACGGCGATGGAAAAATAACAGCTGATGACAGAACCGTAATAGGCAATCCTACACCTGATTTCACTTATGGAGCATCTGTTAACCTTACTTATAAAAACATCAGCCTTGGAATAGATTTAGTAGGTGTTTATGGAAATGAAGTTTTCAGAACATGGGGTTCACTCGAATCGCCTTTTCAACGCGTAAATTATTCAGCAGAAAAGCTTGAGCGCTGGCATGGTGAAGGTACTTCCAACTGGGTACCCATCTTAGGCCAGGGTGATCGTTTTAATTACAATGGTTCTACTTACAATATTGAAGACGGGAGCTACTTCCGTATCAGAAACATTATGTTGGGTTATAGTTTCGATCAGAGCATTCTGTCCAAAGTGAAAATTAAAAATTTGAGAATATTCGCCAATGTTCAAAACCTGAAAACCTTCAAGCACAACTTAGGATATAGTCCGGAATTTGGTGGAGATGCCACCGCTTTTGGATACGATAATGCAGGGGGTGCGATTCCGATCGTTAGCACTTTTGGGCTAAACTTAACTTTTTAATTACTAAACTATTACTTGTATGAAAAATTATAAAAAATTGTTTTGGGTGTTGATCGTAGCGGCCCCAATGATGATAGCGGTTTCGGGCTGTAAAAAGTTCCTTGACCGGAAACCTTTAACAGCAACCCTGGACGATTTGAACCAGGGGGCGCTGGAAGGGCACGTTTTGGGAATGTATAATATTTTAAGAAGTAATGCAGGCTTTTCTACATTGCCCTGGTTAGATTTTCACAGCATACGCGACGATGATGCCCAAAAAGGTAGTGATATCAATGATGGTAAGGAGGTCGTTACAGAATTCGATACTTACAACTATTCCAAAGACGACTGGGCGCCCAACACTTACTGGAACGATCACTATACCATGATCAATACTGCTAATACAGCTTTGTACACTGCAGATTCCTTGAAAGTGTCAGATCCTGCCTCATTGCGCAATGTTGGTGAAGCTTGTTTCTTCAGGGCATATGCCTACTGGGAATTGGTGAAAACCTATGGTGAAGTACCATTGATCAACTTTAGAATTGTTAATCCAAAAGATGGCCTCATCGACAAATCGCCAGTCACAAGGCTTTATACTTTTATCGATTCCAACCTCCAGGTAGCAGCCCAGCTATTACCCGTGAGTTCTGCCGATTATGGCAATGGTTTCGATGGCAGGTTAACCAAGGGGGCAGCCAATACATTGTGGGCGGAAACATATTTATTCAGGAAGGATTGGGCAAAAACGATAGGACTTTGTAACCAGGTGATTGCTTCAGGTCAATACAGCCTGAATGCTAATTTCTCTGATAACTGGAGGGAATGGAAAAGCGCTGCTTCGCCCGGAGGTTGGAAAAACAGTCCCGAATCAATCTTTGAAATGCAGGCAACTACCGGCGCCGGCGCCCAGGCCAACAGTAAGCTTGATAATGGAACCGACTTTGGCACCAGCCAGCAGGTTCGCCAAAATGGCGCTCCCGTATCATGGAATTTAGGATGGGGCTGGAATGCTCCTACCCAAATCCTGGTAGATGCATTTGATCCAGCTGATCCAAGGAAGCAACAAACTATTTTGTTTTCCGGTCAGTCTGACGGCGGCACAGCCCTGGGTGGATTTGGTGCAACCGTACCTGCCTATACTACCCCTGATGGCACAGGTGGACTTGCTCAAAAGTATTGGAATAAAAAAATCTACACGGGTAATGATCCGGCAATGCGTTTGTTCACCGGCTGGGTAAATAACAACGGAGCTGCACGCTGGATCAATCACCGGATCTTCCGTTATGCAGAAGTATTATTAATGTTGGCCGAAGCAGCCAATGAAAATGGTGATGGGGTGACCGCGGCAGCCAACCTGGAATTGATCCGCAACAGGGCAAGCGGTAATCTTGGACCAACACGCACTATTGTTCCCCCGATTCCATTTATAAACCAGACACAGATGCGAACCGCTATCAAAAATGAAAGGCATTATGAACTGGCGATGGAAGGCAAACGTTTTTATGACCTTGTGAGATGGGGCGATGCTGTGAATGTACTCGGACCATTGGGCTATACAAACCGGGCCAGGTACTACCCGATACCGCAACAGGCAATAAACCTAACGGGCGGTATTCTAAAGCAAAACCCGGAATGGTAAAGATTACAATAGCTGCCCGCTTATAGTAAGTGGGTAGCTATCCTCATAGATTTCTTCAAATTAAAACGCTGATCATGTATATAACATTTATAAAGAAATTAATCAAGAACGCCCTGGTGATGCTGGTCCTCGGCGTAGCGGTTACCAGCTGTCAAAAAATGACCCGCCCTGCCCTTGGAGATTACCCAAAAGACACTAATCCGCCCGGAGGACCGTTGAAATTTTATGCAGCACTTGATGGTATAGCGCTGGATAGTATCCGGGCTAATTTCGGGGTAGATAACAATGTATCCTACGCCGCCGGTGTGAATGGCAAAGCCGTTCAGATGGATGGAACGAAGAATGGATATGTTTCGTTTGCTTCGGCAAATGATTTTGGCGCTTCTAAAAGCTTTACTATTTCGTTTTGGTTAAATATCAAAATGTCACAGAAAGATAATAATCATGCGGTGGGGGTTTTATCCTTTGCCAATTCGAAAAACTTTTGGGGTAATATTACCTTTTATGCAGATAATAATGCAAAGAGCGCTTCCGATTCTATGGATCTGAAAATACATTTCAATGCACCCAATAACGGTGATAACTGGAATTTTGCAGGATACAATTTTGCAAACGCATGGCCAAAGATGTATGACGGCAACTGGCACCAGGTAGCATTCACCTACGATGATGCCGCACATATCGGAACGGTTTACCGCGATGGTGCTCAGTTTGACAAAAAAACCGGGCAAACCATCGCTTTCGAAAATTCATCTAACTTGGTTATTGGTGGATTCCAGGAAGCAGCCGGCATTGTTGGCAAGTATGCTGATAACACCTGGATGGCAGGATTCCCGGGGTTGATTGACCAGGTTAGGTTGTATGGCACTGCTTTAACTGCAGCAGAAATTGGTGCACTATACACTTCTAAACAATAATAGAAGTTTGGTTTATTGATAAAAGTAAAAAGGGTTGCAAGGTTTCCTGCAACCCTTTTTAATCTTATGTTCTTTGATATTCGAAATTTGGATAAGCAACATCATTCATTTGTAAAATGTAGACGGCTAATGCTTTTGGTTGAGGAATTGCAATACTTGTTTTGTTTCTCCAGGATAGATACTGATATAGTGAGAACGGATCAATGCAGCCGTAGGAGAACTTTCACGGGGAAGAAAAACAGCAATTGCCCTGGAGGGTTTCAAAGGCATATGGCAATCAATGCAATTGTTTTTAATGGAACGACCGATCGCTGAAGTCATTGCACAAATTTTTTCATGACCCGCGCTGTGGCAGGTGATGCACCTGCTGGAAAATAAAGCGGTATTGCCTTTTTCCACATCATGCGGATTGTGGCAGGTGTTGCAGGTGAGGGTTTCACTCTTTCTGAAACATTTACTGGCACGAAGCAATCCGTATTGGTTTCCATGCACATCGATTTTAGCAGGATCGGGAGCGCTGGTATCGAGGTCGAAAAAATGAGAAAGTGTATCGCCCACAGTGAA
Source organism: Ferruginibacter sp. (assembly GCA_025963635.1). GTDB lineage: Bacteria > Bacteroidota > Bacteroidia > Chitinophagales > Chitinophagaceae > Ferruginibacter. Next base: position 125,415 of record JAOQAK010000064.1, on the reverse strand, counting down.
TTCAAATGAGGGCCTTGTTTTTTTGAGCCTCCCCCCATGGCAGGAAGCACATAGATCAAGATTTTGTTGCCTGCTGAGCCTGGCGGGATTAATAATATATTTTGCTGTCTGAATCGCAGGGTTTTTTGACTGGAAATCAACATGCTGACCCGCAGGGCCATGGCATTTTTCACAATCCACTCCATATATCATTTGTGAAGGAACAAATTTTTCAGGGCCAGTTTCGTTGTTAGAAGTTGTTTTGGCAAAAGTGCTATGACATTCGAGGCAACGCGAAGTGATGGGCCGGTTAAAGATGATTTTGTTTGGATAGCCCGGACTGTTCGACCATTCATGTGCAGCCGTAAAATAAGTGATGGGCAATTGAAAAAGCTGGTCATTTTCCCAGGTTAAAAAAGATTGGCCCATGGTTCCTGATCCAATCACGATATCGATACGATGGGCTGTCTTTTCTGTACCCTGGTTGTATTCCACCTGGTAAAATCCATTGCCCCTTCTTTCAACAGCAACCAATTTTTCATCATCATAGGCATAGGTATTTTTGCCATTTTCAAAACTGCCCCGTATATATTCTTCAGCAGCAATGCGTGTGGTAAGATAATGTGCTGTTTTTAAATGGTGATCGTAGATGTTTTTATGGCAGTTGGCGCAGGTTGCAGATCCGGCGAATTGCTTGCCTGCTGCATTTTTTATTACTCCTGCCGGTTCAGTATCCTTGTTCATGCATCTCGTGAAAACAAAAACAAGGGCAACTATGGTAAGGATAGTAATAACTGAATAACGGTATGATTTAAATTCTTTCATGAAAAAACCTGGCAAACAGGCGTGAAGCAATTTAACCCTAATCTGCGGAAGCTCCAAAAGCTGGCGTTATGCCGGTTAATATGATGTAATTTTAGGACGGTTACAAACGGCGGTTGGAAATTACTTATTACCTCAAGCAGTGCTGTGCGACTTGAGAAATATTGCAAAACAAGCGTTTATAGTTGTATGTTATATTCTAATCAGTGTTTCATGAAGATCGGCCGAAAATAATGAGTCAATCATTTTTTAATTTTGCTACCGGTATTGCACCTGAAAAATATTTTAACAATATCAATCGCAAATACATTTTATAAAAATTTTTAAAAAAAAAATAACGGTATGCAGGGTTTTCGAATCGCATTATTTTCTTGTTTCACAGCAACTCTTTTACTCAATTCCTGTAAGCAGCCCGATACTTTATTTATAAGTCTGCCTTCCTCTACCACCAATATTGATTTTGAGAATAAACTTCAGCAAAAAAAGGCATTCGGCATTTTGTATTACCTGTATTTCTTCAACGGTGGTGGTGTTGCTACCGGCGATATTAACAATGATGGATTACCGGATATATATTTTACTGCCAATAACAAAGGCGGCAACAAATTATACCTCAATAAAGGCAACCTGCAATTTGAAGACATTACTGAAAAGGCTGGTGTAGCCGGTACTTCAGACTGGTGTACAGGTGCCGCCATGGCCGATATCAATGGCGATGGGTTACTGGATATTTATGCATCCGCTGTAAACATCCAGGGGAAAATTTCCGGCCGCAATGAATTATTTATAAACCAGGGTAACGGAACATTTGTAGAAAGCGCAGCAAGTTATGGGTTAGATTTTTCGGGCTTTACTACACAGGTAGCATTTTTTGATTATGATCATGATGGCGACCTGGATTGCTATATCCTTAACCAGTCGCACAAGGCCAATGAAAATATTGTAGACACCATCAACCGCAGAAAATTTGACGCGGAAGCAGGAGATAAGTTAATGCGGAATGATATGAATACTGCTGCTAAAAAATTCACCGATGTATCTGCCGCAGCGGGCATTTACCAAAGCAGTCTTGGATATGGACTAGGTATATCGGTAGCTGATCTTAACAATGACGGTTGGGATGACATTTATATCGGCAACGATTTTCATGAGAATGATTATTACTATGTAAACAATGGAAACGGCACATTCACCGAAAGTGGGGCCAAACACTTTAAACATTATAGCCGCTTCAGTATGGGCAACGATATTGCTGATTATAATAACGATGGGCAACCTGACGTGTTTACCGCAGATATGTTGCCATCCGATGAAAAAGTTTTAAAGACCTATGGCAGCGATGAGAATCCTGATATCTATCAATTTAAACTCATCAACAACGGGTTCCAATATCAATATTCAAAAAATTGCCTGCAACGCAATAATGGCAGCGGGGTAAGCTTTAGTGAAACCGGTTTAATGAGCGGGGTGTCGGCAACAGATTGGAGCTGGGCGCCACTCTTCGGCGATTTTGATAATGATGGCAATAAAGATCTTTTTATAACCAGCGGTATCGTAAGGCGCCCCGTAGACCTGGATTATATCCGATTTGTATCGAATCTTTCTTTACGAAAAGCCATGGATAAAACAGACCAGCTAGATAACCTGGCATTGGAGAAAATACCGGATGGCGCTTCTCATCCCTATTTTTTTAAAGGCGATGGCGATGCATTGTTTAATGATGTGAGCAATGACTGGGGTACAGGTAAAATGAAAGGCTATTACAACGGTGCGGCATATGCCGACCTTAACAATGATGGAAATGTAGACATGGTCATAAATTGTATTGATGCACCTGCGGTGATATTAAAAAACAACGCACCTAAAAAAAATCATCTTGCTATCTCCTTCAAAGGAGCAGGTGCCAATACCAATGGAATAGGCGCAAAGGTCTGGCTGTTTACCGGCGCAAAAATGCAATATCAACAGTTGATGCTTACAAGAGGTTTCGAATCTTCATCGGAAGCACGTTTACACTTTGGATTGGATGACCGTACAGTGATTGATAGTATGTTGATCGTATGGCCCAGTCAACAGTTCCAGGTTTTGAAAAATGTAAAGCAGGGTTTATTAACTGTGAAGCAAACAGATGCGGCAGGCAAATTTTTATATACTAATTTTTTCCCGGCTCAAAAACAAATGCTGGAAGATATCACGGCAGGAATAAATAATAACTGGAAACATGCAGAAGACTATTTTAACGACTTCAATGTACAATATCTCATACCACATGCTCAATCTACCCGCGGCCCAAAACTTGCCGTGGGAGACGTAAATAAAGATGGTCTCGATGATTTTTATGCTTGCGGCGCCAAAGGTCAGCCTGGTGCGCTGATGATCCAAACCAAAGATGGAAAGTTCATCAGCACTGACACGGCAACCTCTAGAAAACCGCTGGAAAGCGAGGATGTGGATGCAGTTTTTTTTGATGCAAACAAAGATGGGTTTCCCGACTTATATGTTGCAAGCGGCGGTAACGAATATGCCGATGGAAATCCTGCACTTGCGGATAGGTTTTACCTGAACGATGGGAAGGGACACTTTAAACTGGTAACCGACAAAATCCCTTCACTGCTCACTAATAAGTCCTGCGTTTCAGCGGCCGATATCGATAAGGATGGCGACATTGATCTGTTCGTAGGTGGATTAGCAAATGCAAAACAATTTGGCTTGCCGGTTGCTTCTTATTTATTGCTGAATGATGGCACCGGTTACTTTGAAGAAGCCACACCGGCTACGATTGAGTTGAGTGAAACCGGCATGGTTACCAGTGCTGCTTTTACAGATATCAACAATGATGGATGGCCGGACCTCGTTGTTGCAGGTGAATGGACGCCGGTAAAAATATTTTTCAATAACAATGGCATTTTTAAAGAACAATCTGTGGCGGCCTCTACCGGTCTTTGGCAAACGCTTTATTGTACGGATGTGAATGGTGATGGCTTTATAGATATCCTCGCAGGCAACTGGGGACACAATTCAAAATTGTATGCCGGTAAAGACGGCCCTTTGAAGTTGTATGTTAAAGACTTTGATAAGAATGGTTCGGTAGACCAGGTGATGGCCTATACCGTGGATGGAAAAGAGTATACCTTTTTGGCCAAGGACGAACTGGAGCGTAGCATGCCTGTACTGAAAAAAGCCTATTTAACCTATGGTGAAGTGGCGGGCAAAACGGTACAGTTTATGTTTTATGATTTGTTCAAAGATTACAAAGAATTGAAAGCAGAAACACTCGGTTCGTCCTGTTTTATAAATGACGGTAAAGGCAATTTTACAAGAATGGATTTACCACCGGATCTGCAGATGGCGCCCATTTTTTCTTTTGCTCCCTATCCTTATAGTAGTTCTATGACATTGCTGGCATCCGGAAATTTTTATGGCGTAGTGCCATACGAAGGCCGTTATGATGCACTGGTACCAACCTTTTTCTCTTTCGATAAAAATGTAAAAGTTTTTGCCGCTAAGCAAAAGATGCCGCAGGTTTCGGGCGAAGTAAGAGATCAGAAATGGCTCAACACGGCAGCCGGACAAAAAATATTAGTAGTGGCAAGGAATAACCAGCCGTTACTTTTTTATAAACCTTCAAACAAGTAATCATGATAAAGAACTGCCTGGCAATATCCCTGTTTTTTTGCTTGTTTGCTTCCTGTAAAAAGGGAAGTGATCCAACAATGCCGCCCGTAATAACACCTGCTGCTCCTGTAAATTTAAAGACCATTCTCGTAAATACTTCTTCACTCGATAATACAGTATACGGGGTAAACAGCACACCGGTAATTAAAGCAAGTTTTAGTCAGCCACTGCAGCGAGATTCGGTTGCAACAGCCGTATCCATGGCTGAAGAAGGTGGCGCAGCAGCGCCGGTAACCACTACTTTCGAGAATGGAGATTCTACGCTGGTAATTCAGCCGTCATCTCCCTTAAAATATTTGACAAAATATCATTTTAAAATTTCAACAACCTTGCAATCTGCGGGCAACGGTAGCTTCACCACCGCTGTGGACAAGGACTTTATTACACGGATTGACTCTTCCTTTAAATTTCCGGTACTTACAGACAATGCGTTGTTAGACCTGGTCGAAAAACAGACTTTTAAATATTTCTGGGATTTTAGTCACCCGGTAAGTGGCCTTGCAAGAGAGAGGAGCAACGGTGATAACAATATCGTCACCAGCGGTGGTTCGGGCTTTGGGATCATGTCGTTGATAACTGGTATCAGCCGTAATTTTATTACCCGTGCGGACGGGCTGGCAAAAATACAATTGATCACGGCTTTTTTGAAAAACACGGCGCAAAATTTTAAAGGCGCTTTCCCCCATTGGCTGCATGGTGCCACCGGAGTGGCGATTCCGTTTAGCCAAAAAGACAATGGCGCCGACCTGGTAGAAACATCTTATCTCATCCAGGGCTTGTTATGCGCCCGGCAATATTTCAATGGTGCAGATGTTGCCGAAACAACTTTACGAACAGATATCAACACAATTTGTGACCGGGTGCAATGGGATTGGTTTCGAAAAAATAATGAAGATGTGCTCTACTGGCATTGGAGCCCTGATTATACCTGGGATATGAATCACAAAATACAGGGATGGAATGAATGCCTGATCACCTATATCCTTGCTGCATCTTCCACTACCCACAGCATTCCTGCATCAGTGTATACCAACGGATGGACCGCCAGTGGAGTCAACGGGTTTATCAACGGCAAAACATATTATGGATATACTTTGCCGCTTGGGCCAACATTGGGCGGACCGCTGTTCTTTTCGCATTATTCTTTCTTAGGCGTTAATCCAAATGGGCTTACAGACACTTATGCCAATTATACTACCCAAACAAAAAATCACACCCTCATCAACTATAATTATTGCATTGCTAATCCTAATAATTATTACGGCTATAGCGATCAGTGCTGGGGGCTCACTGCGAGTGACATTCCCAACGGGTACAATGCCAATTCACCAACAAGTGACCTGGGCGTAATTTCACCCACTGCGGCTTTGTCTTCGTTTCCTTATACGCCTGTGGAGTCAATGAAAGCATTGAAGTTCTTTTATTATGTATTGGGAGATAAAATTTTTAAGGATTACGGCTTCGTGGATGCGTTTGCGTTGAAGGACCTATGGTATGCCAATTCTTTTTTAGCCATCGACCAGGGCCCCATCATTGTAATGATAGAAAACTACCGAAGCAATTTGTTATGGGGCTTATTAACAAGTTGCCCGGAAGTGAAAGCAGGTATGAAGAAACTAGGATTTAGTGCACCTTATTTATAGCAGTATGAAATCATTTGCCAATTGTTTATTGATCTTTTTTTTATTTTTCGCCGGCAATTGCAGCGCTCAAAAAGTTAAACCCGTTGCATCCGCTTTCAACCCGGCATCCCGGCGGGTAAGTCTTTCTGACTCCGCCTTGCTGGATGAAGTGCAAAAGCAAACTTTCCGGTATTTCTGGGACTTTGCCCATCCTGTAAGTGGTATGGCAAGGGAGCGAAGCAATGTCGCTTACAACTATGGCAATGAAGTGGTAACAACGGGTGGAACCGGCTTTGGCGTAATGAGTATCATTGTTGCCACTGAAAGAAAATGGATCAGTAGGGATACCGCGGCAAAGTTGTTGCTGAAGGTGGTTAATTTTTTAACGAAGGCAAATTCGTACCATGGCGTTTTTCCGCATTGGATGAATGGCGCTACCGGTATAACGATTCCTTTCAGTCGAAAGGATGATGGCGCCGACCTGGTGGAAACTTCTTATTTATTCCAGGGACTGCTTTGTGCCCGGCAATATTTTAACGCAGACAATACAGTAGAAAGAGACCTGCGCAACCGCATCGGGTGGATGTGGAATGATATAGAGTGGGATTGGTTTACAAGAGACGGGCAGGAAGTATTGTACTGGCATTGGAGCCCGAATAATGGATGGGCAATGAATTTCCCCGTGAGAGGCTTTAATGAATGCCTGATCATGTATGTGTTGGCAGCTTCAGGACAGCAACACGCGGTGGGCAGTAATGTTTATCATCGTGGCTGGGCGCAAAGTAATTTTTTTAAAAATGGGAAACAATTTTACGGCTACACGCTGCCGTTGGGGTTTGATTACGGCGGTCCGCTTTTCTTTTCACAATATTCTTTTATGGGACTCAATCCAAAGGGATTAAAAGATCAATACGCCGACTACTGGCAACAAAATCAAAATCATACACTGATCAACAGGGCTTATTGCATCGACAATCCCAAAGCGTTTAAAGGTTATAGTGATAGCTGCTGGGGACTAACTGCCAGTGATACCTACAACGGTTATGCGGCAAATTCACCGCTGGAAGACAACGGTACTATCACGCCAACAGCAGCCTTATCTGCATTTCCTTATACGCCTGAATATTCGATGAAGGCATTGAAGCATTTTTATTATGACCTTGGCGATAAAATATGGAGCGAGTATGGCTTTACAGACGCTTTTAATGAAACAAAGAACTGGTATGCAAAATCGCACCTGGCAATTGACCAGGGTCCGATTATTGTTATGATAGAAAATTACAGGAGTGGCTTGTTGTGGAAATTGTTTATGAGTTGCCCCGAGATAAAAAACGGGTTGAATAAGTTGGGATTTAAAGCCTCCCCAAACCCCCCCAAAGGAGGGGCCTTAGAGTAGACTGGTTTGGTGAGACTACTTTTTTCGGAAAGAGTGGTCAAAATAATGGGCGGGAAGTCTTTGTAAAATTTATCATAGTACTATCGCACATGAATGCCTGGAGGTATTACTGATAATTATAAGTTTCAATATAATGAACGATGCTTGTTAAAAAAATCATACTGATTTTTGCCATTTGCTGCGTCAATAATACCATTGCGCAGCAGATAAATTTTCGCGACGGATATCCTAACGACATTAAGCCGGTCGGCATTGTAAAAAATATCAGCGATAGTGCATTGCTTGAAATTGTGCAGCGGCAAACCTTTCGTTTCTTTTGGCACTATGCCCATCCTGTAAGTGGTTTGGCAAGGGAAAAAAGTAATACCGTAAGATGTGATTATTACTGGGATTTTATCAATGAAGCTTACGATGAACCAAACCTTGGCAAAGGATCCTTTGGAGCTGAAGACTGCGCTATTGGCGGCACAGGCTTTGGTATCGTGGCCACCATAGTAGCAGTGGAACGTGGCTGGATTGGAAGAGATACGGCCATCAAACGGTTGGTAAAAATCGTTGACTTTCTTAATAAGGCAGATAGTTACCATGGGATATTTCCACATTTTATGAATGGCACCACTGGTAAAACAATTCCGTTCGGCAACCTGGATGATGGTGCTGATATTGTTGAAACCAGTTACCTGCTGATGGGCTTCTTATGTGCCCGGGAATATTTTAAAGGAGACACCCCGATTGAAAAATATTTTCGCAATCGCGTAACCAATCTTTGGAACATCGCTAACTGGAACTGGCACACGAAAAATAATAATGCCATGCTGTTCTGGCATTGGAGTGTGAAAAATGATTTCGATATGAATTTCCCTATTCGGGGTTTTAATGAATGCCTGATTACGTATATTATGTCCGCATCTTCACCAACACACCCGATTTCGCCGGAGGTTTATTTTAATGGATGGGTCAACAGTACTTCTTATTTAAATGGCAAATCTTATTATGGCATCAAACTGCCACTTGGCTTTGAATACGGCGGTCCGTTGTTTTTTGCGCACTATACTTTTATGGGCATAGATCCTCATGGCCTGAAGGATTGGCATACCGATTACATGGAGCAAAATACCAATCATACGCTCATCAACCGGGCGTGGTGCATTGACAATCCTAAAAAATATAAGGGCTATGGAGAAAATTGCTGGGGCCTTACCGCCGGCGATAGTTACAAGGGATATGTAGCACATTGTCCCGAAGAAGATAAAGGTGTTATTCAGCCAACCGCTGCACTATCTTCTTTTCCCTATACACCGGAATATAGTATGCAGGCACTCAAACATTTTTATTACGACCTGGGAGATAAGATATGGTCGGAGTATGGCTTTGTGGACGGATTTAGTGAAACACAGAACTGGTATGCGAAAAGCCATCTTGCCATTGACCAAGGGCCGATCGTAGTAATGATAGAAAATTATCGGACCGGCCTGCTGTGGAATTTATTTATGAGGATACCTGAAGTACAAAATGGTTTAACCAGGTTGGGATTCAAAACTCCCTGGGTGAAAAAATGATTTCCCGGAGCCTTCAAAAAAGTATAAAAAACACAAGTGGGGATGGTGCAGAATTTTAATTTTAAGAAAACACAAGGATTGTAAAAGATTTCACTCCAAGAATTTCGACACTTAAAATAATCATATGCCTGATAGTTTAAACACACGCATCGGTTCAAAAGGAAATGCACGAAATACTTTCGATGCCATTGTAATTGGCAGTGGCATCAGCGGAGGATGGGCTGCCAAAGAGTTGTGTGAAAAAGGAATGAAAACACTGGTATTAGAAAGAGGCAGAAATGTTGAGCATATTAAAGATTATCCTACTGCCAACCTTGCTCCCTGGGAATTGCGCCATCGCGGGTGGATTACTAAAGAGTATAAAGAACAAAGCCCTCTAATCAGCAAGGCCGCCGGCTTTGGCGAAGACACAGCACATTTTTTTATTAAAGACAGTGACCATCCTTATGTGCAGGAAAAACCATTCGACTGGATCCGGGGTTACCAGGTGGGTGGCAAATCGCTTACCTGGGGAAGAGCCTGCGCAAGATGGAGCCCGTTTGATTTTACCGCCCCGCAACGTTATGGATATGGTCATCAATGGCCCATTGAATACAATGATATAGCCCCCTGGTATAGTCATGTTGAGAAATTTATCGGCGTATGTGGTAGCCGCGAAGGAATTCCTTCCATGCCCGATGGGGAGTTTTTAACCGCCTATGAATTGAACGCGGTTGAATTGCATATGCAAAAAGTGCTGAAAGAGAAATTCAACAGGCATTATGTTTCGGGCAGGTGGGCGCATATTTCGGAGCCACAGCAAATTCATCTTGACCAGGGACGGGGGCAGTGCCTCAATAGAAATCTTTGTATGCGGGGATGCCCGTTGGGCGGGTATTTTAGCTCCGTGTCGAGCACATTGCCCTGGGCGAAAAAAACGGGTAATCTCACCATCAGGCCTTTCTCCGTGGTACATTCAATTTTATATGATGAGAAAAAGGGAAAGGCTTCGGGAGTAAGAGTAATCGATACCAATACAAAGGAAGTGACGGACTTTTTTGCCAGGATTATTTTTTTAAATGCCTCTTCTTTAAATACCAATCTTATTTTGCTTAATTCTGTCTCCGGCCGTTTCCCAAATGGCCTTGGCAATGATAGCGGTGCATTGGGGAAATCCATTTGTTTTCATAACTACCGGGGCAGTATGAACGGCCAGATAGATGGGTTCAAGGATAAATATTACAAAGTGTCGAAACCTGTAGAGTGTATCATAGCGAATTTTAGAAATGTTGAAAAGAGGGATTCGGATTTTTATGGGGGCTATACCATTTATTCAGGTGGTTATCGCGAAAAATTTAATGAGACTGGCATGGAGCATACCATTGGTGCTGATTATAAGGAAGCGATGTGTGAGCCTGGTTCCTGGGGCGTGTACATGTACATGCAGGGTGAAACCATTGCGAAGGACAGTAATCATGTAAGGTTAAGTACTGATAAAAAAGATCAATGGGGTATTCCTTTATTGGTTACATCTGTTGACTACGACGAAAATGATGATAAGATGGTAAAAGATTTTTTAGAACAAGGCAGGGAGATGATGGAAGCGGCCGGTGTTAAAAATATCAATACCAATGATAACCGTCAACCACCCGGGCTGGACATACATGAAATGGGCGGAGTGCGTATGGGCAAGGATCCTAAAACGTCGATGCTGAATGAATGGAACCAGTTGCACGCCTGCAAAAATGTGTTTGTAACCGACGGCGCCTGCATGACCAGCACCGGTAACCAGAGCCCGTCAATATTGTATATGGCTTTCACCGCAAGAGCAGTTAATTTTGCGGTAGATGAAATGAAGAAGCAGAATTTATAGATGTTGAAAGTTGAAAGTTGAAAGTTGAAGGTTGATGGTTGAAATTTAAAACAGGTTAATGAAAAAGAATATGGTTTGTGTCTTTGTTCCCTTCCTTCTTTGCTCCTTTGCGTCTTTGCGTGAAAACCCTTCATGATATACAATCTTCAAAGCTTTCACCATTGACCATTCACCATTCACGATAAAACCACCAACCAAATAAGGAAACGATATGCCTGCAAAACTTTTTTCCCCACAACCGCTTTGGCAATCGAATGGACTGGCAACGCTTCGCATCATTACCGGGTTGCTGATGGCCTACCACGGGTTAGAAGTTTTTGATAGTCATCAAATGCAGGAATACATGAAATGGGATGTGACAAAAACATTACCGGCACCGCATTTGATGATTTACCTTGGCAAAGGGCTTGAATTTTTAACAGGCATTATGTTTATCCTCGGATTGTTTACCCGGGTTGCTGCCTTACTGATGGTTATTAATATGCTGTTTATTTGCTTTAGGGTGGGCCATGGTAAATTTTATTACGAAGACCAGCACCCTTTTTTGTTTGCAATGCTGGCTATGGTGTTCTTCTTCAGCGGCCCGGTAAAATGGAGTGTTGATCAATGGATGTTTCCGCCAAAAAATCCTTATCATTCTTATTAAAATTATTATGAAACCCACATTTGTTTTCCAGGAGAATTTTCTGTGTACTCAATGGTCAGTGTTATTCTTGCAACTACGCTCCAGGCTATTATATTGTTTGTGTTTTGGACTGCTGCTTAATGTTGCGGCAGTAAATGCGCAATACAAACAAAAAACTTTCTGCAATCCAATCAATATCGATTATGGGTATACACCTATTCCGAATTTTAGCGAGTGGGGCCAGCATCGTGCCACGGCTGACCCCGTCATTGTTACCTATAAAAATGATTATTATTTATTCAGCACCAATCAATGGGGATATTGGTGGAGCAGCGATATGCTCAAATGGAATTTTGTCTCCAAAAAATTTCTCCGTCCATGGAATGCCGGTTATGACGAATTGTGCGCCCCTGCAGTAGGGATCATCGGCGACACCATGATAGTATTTGGCTCTACCTATAACAGCAATTTCACCATCTGGATGAGCACCAATCCAAAAGCCAATGAATGGAAACCGCTGGTAGATTCTTTTGATATGGGTGGTTGGGATCCTTCTTTTTTTACAGATGATGACGGCAAACTGTATATGTACAACGGGAGCAGCAATAGATACCCATTGTATGGTATTGAACTGAACCGCAAAACCCTGGTGCCAAAGGGATATAGAAAAGAGATGTATTTTCTTGAGCAGGAAAGATACGGCTGGCAAAGATTTGGAGAAAACCTGGACAATACTTTTCTTGACCCATTCATTGAAGGCGCATGGATGACAAAACATAACAACAAATATTATTTGCAGTATGGTGCACCCGGCACAGAATTCAGCGGTTATGCCGATGGAGTAGTGGTAGGCGATAGTCCACTTGGGCCATTTACCCCGCAGTCGGATCCCCTGAGTTATAAGCCCGGTGGATTTTCAAGGGGAGCCGGCCATGGAGCTACTTTCAAAGATGTGCAGGGTAATTACTGGCATGTTGCCACTTCGATCATTTGTGTAAAAAATACTTTTGAAAGAAGGATTGGCATCTGGCCCGCAGGTTTTGATAAAGACGATGTAATGTGGTGCAACACGGCGTTTGGGGATTACCCTCACTACCTGCAGGTCTCCCCAACAGCCTCCCCAAACCCCTCCGAAGGAGGGGCCTCACACTCTGCGAATACAGAAAAGTCTTTCGAATTAGCGGAGACTAAGAACCCCCCTTCGGGGGGCAGGGGGGCTTTCCTTCCGACGGGCAGGGGGGCTGGGTTTTTCCCTGGCTGGATGCTCCTCAATTACAAAAAACCAGTACTCGTTTCCTCCACTTTAGGCACTTACAATGCCAACAATGCGGTGGATGAAAATATTAAAACTTACTGGAGTGCTGCCAGCGCAGGCAAGGGTGAATACATCATTTCGGATCTTGGCAATATGAGCACTGTAAATGCTATACAGATCAACTATGCAGACCAGGATGTAGACAGTTCCTTTTTAGGGAAATCGCTGGGAGTGTTTCACCAGTATAAATTGTATTACTCTGCCGACGGCAAAAAATGGATCATGCTGGCAGATAAGAGCAACAACAAAACTGATGTGCCACATGATTATGTAGAATTGGAAAAGCCTGTCGAGGCCCGGTTTATTAAATTGGAAAATATCCACATGCCTACCGGGAAATTTGCCATCAGCGGTTTAAGGATTTTTGGAAATGGCAACGGTCAAAAGCCTGCTGCTGTCGGAAATTTTATTGTGCTCCGCACAGAAAAAGATAAACGAAGCGCTTATATCAAATGGAAGCCATCAGACAATGCTTATGCATACAATATTTATTATGGTACGCACCCCGACAAATTATATTCCTGTATTATGGTGCATGATTTTAACGAGTATTGGTTTAAAACCATGGACAAGGAAAAAACTTATTATTTCACCATTGAAGCCATCAATGAAAATGGCGTATCACCTAAAACACCTGTTTTAAAATCTGAATAACTATGAAAAATAAAATTGTTTTAGCCTGTTGTTGTTTGTTGTTGTCTTTTACAATGTTACAGGCTCAGCCCGCTTATTACCAGGATATACAGAAATTTAAAAGTGCTGACAGCGCTCATTTTCCCGCAAAGCAGTTGATTCTTTTTATCGGCAGTTCTTCCTTCACCAAATGGGTGGATGTTCAGGACTACTTTCCGGTACATCATATTCTGAACCGTGCATTTGGCGGCTCCACACTGCTGAATGTGATCCACTATGCCAATGACATTATATTCCCCTACCAGCCAAAGCAGATCGTAATATATTGCGGGGAAAATGACATTGCAAGTAGTGATAGTATTACGGCTAAAATCGTTTTCAACCGGTTCAGGCAATTGTTTGAGTTGATAAGAAGCCGGCTGCCATTGGTTCCTGTTGCGTATGTTTCCATGAAGCCTAGTCCAAGCCGGCAAAAGTTTTGGCCAAAAATGATGGAAGGGAATTCTATGATTAGAAATTATTTAAAAACAAAAAAGAATGCCGCCTTTATAGATGTGTATCATAAAATGTTTAATAAAGACGGCACGGTGATGAAAGATATTTTCCTGGAGGATAACCTGCATATGAATGCAAGGGGATATGCTATCTGGCAAAAAATCATTGCGCCATATTTGTTGCCTTAATTACTCCAACGTTTGCTGATGGAAAGATAGATCCGGACATGGATTCATTTAGCTGAAGGATTTTGTTATCATGATAAACGAAAAGGCTCCAAAATGGTATGTGGCACAAGGGAGTGACACAACGATGTTGCCCAAAGAAATGAAGCCTGTTCAATACAATGTAAAATGGCTGAAACACAGAAATAATAAATAAGCCTACAATAATCAAACAATACAATATGAAAAAAACACTTACGATCGTTGCTTTTGTTTTTACTTTCTCTGTAACCGTGCATGCGCAGGGCAGCAATACTAAAATGAAACCCTTCATTGATGCACTCATGAAAAAAATGACTGTAGAGGAAAAGATCGGGCAGTTGAATCTGCCCGGATCGGGTGATATTGTAACCGGCCAGGCATCCAATTCTGATATTGGAAAAAAAATACGCGAAGGAAAAGTAGGAGGGTTGTTTAATATCAAAACTGTTGAAAAGATCCGAGCCGTACAGAAGGTAGCGGTGGAGGAAAGCCGTTTAAAAATTCCGATGATCTTTGGCATGGATGTTATTCATGGTTACGAAACAGTGTTTCCAATTCCATTGGGTTTGTCATGCACCTGGGACATGAAAGCAGTTGAGCGCAGTGCACGAATTGCCGCAATGGAAGCGAGCGCTGATGGCATCAACTGGACCTTTAGCCCGATGGTTGACATTGCCCGCGATCCACGCTGGGGCCGTATTGCAGAAGGATCCGGCGAAGATGTTTACCTCGGTTCGCAGATTGCAAAAGCCATGGTGAAGGGATACCAGGGAGATGATCTTTCAAGGAATAATACTATCATGGCCTGTGTAAAACATTATGCAATGTATGGGGCAGCTGAAGCCGGTCGTGATTATAATACCACGGACATGAGCCGTGTAAGAATGTACAACGAATATTTGCCTCCCTACAAAGCTGCGGTGGATGCAGGAGCAGGATCTGTGATGGCTTCGTTTAATGAAGTGGATGGAATTCCGGCAACCGCTAATAAATTTTTGATGACGGATGTTTTGCGCAAGCAGTGGGGCTTTAAAGGATTTGTTGTAACGGATTATACCGGCATCAATGAGATGATTGAACATGGTATTGGCGATCTCAAAACGGTTTCGGCAAAGGCCCTCAACGCGGGCATTGATATGGATATGGTGGGAGAAGGATTTTTAACCACCCTTACAAAATCTCTACAGGAAGGCAAGGTAACCACGGCGCAGATCGATGCAGCCTGCCGGCTTATACTGGAAGCAAAATATAAGCTCGGTTTGTTTGATGACCCTTATCGCTATTGTGATCCTAACCGTTCTAAAACCGAAATCTTTACCGCCGCCAACCGTAAGACTGCCAGGGAAATTGCAGCACAAAGTTTTGTACTATTAAAAAACAACGGCAATGTATTACCATTGAAAAAGAGTGGCACAATTGCTTTGATCGGGCCATTGGCAGATACCCGGGAAAATATGCCGGGCACATGGAGCGTAGCCGCGAATTTTGCGAAAGCGATTTCAGTGCGGGACGGGTTGCAGGAAGCGGTAGGTAGCAATGCAAAAATTTTATATGCAAAAGGATCCAACCTTGATGCGGATAGTGCATTTGAACAAAGGGCCGGCATGTTTGGAAAAGCGTTTAAGCGTGACAGTCGTACCGCCCAACAGATCATCGATGAAGCCGTAGCAGTAGCCAACCAGAGCGATGTGGTAGTAGCAGCGCTTGGCGAATCTGCAGAAATGACCGGCGAAAGCAGCAGTAGTACTAACATAGAAATACCCCAGGCGCAAAAAGACCTGTTGATGGCTTTGCTCAAAACAGGGAAGCCAGTAGTATTGGTATTGTTTACCGGCCGGCCACTTGCATTGAAATGGGAAAATGACAATGTACCCGCCATTTTAAACGTTTGGTTTGGAGGATCGGAAGCTGGCAGCGCTATTGCTGATGTGCTTTTTGGAGACGTGAATCCATCGGGAAAATTAAGCACTACCTTCCCGCAGAACATAGGGCAGGTGCCGATCTACTACAATCATAAAAATACCGGCCGGCCGCTTGCGGAGGGTAAATGGTTTCAAAAATTCCGTTCTAACTACCTGGATGTTTCCAATGATCCATTGTATCCTTTCGGATTTGGATTGAGTTATACCAACTTCACCTATAGCGCTGTTGAACTCAGCCGCTCATCCATCAAGCCAACTGAAACCTTAACCGCTTCCATTACCGTAACGAATAGCGGCGCTGTTGCCGGTAAGGAGGTAGTGCAGTTATACATCCGTGATTTGGTAGGGAGCAGCACCAGGCCCGTAAAGGAATTAAAAGGATTTCAAAAAATTGAGTTGAAGGCAGGTGAATCCAAAAAAATTAGTTTTACTGTTTCAGTCAACGATCTCAAATTTTATAATTACGATCTGAAATACGTTGCAGAACCCGGCGATTTTAAAGTCTTCATCGGTGGCAATAGCAGGGATACAAAGGAGGCAAATTTTAAATTGCTTTAATAAACAAGCTCTTTTTATTTAATCAGTATTGAATTGCGGTTTCAACATTTTTCAATGAATAAGTCCCGGAGTTCACAAACAATCGTAAATGGAAATTATCATGAAAATATGTTTGCTCATTCTTTTTAACTGCATCGTTGTATGTTCCCAGGCACAACAGTTATTTGACATGCCTGCCGGCGTGGAAAGCCGTTTAAGCAGTTTTGAAAATCCAAACGGTGGAAAAGGAGAAGGAGCCAAAACAAATAAAGGTGCAAAGGGCAACGCATTTGAATGGATGAAACCGGGTGAAACCAAAACGTTGCTGGATATCAACGGGCAAGGCACCATCAATCGCATCTGGATGACAATCGATCAAAACCCTATAAAGTTGCGCAGTCTCCGGTTGCAGATGTTTTGGGATGGGGCAGGCAAACCAGCCGTAGATGTGCCCCTGGGTGACTTCTTTGGTTTTAACCTGGGTAAGCCGGTGGCATTTCAGTCGGCGCTTTTTTCAAGTGCTGAGGGCCGGTCATTTAATTGTTATATCCCGATGCCTTTCCGAAAAGGCGCCCGGATGGTGTTGATCAATGAAGGAAAAGAGATAGTGAAATTATATTATGATGTTGATTTTTTAAAGACAACCATCGCACCCAACGCAATGTATTTTCATGCTTATTGGAACAGGCAAATCACCGGCAACCTGGGTGATGATTTTGAGGCATTGCCAAAAATTACAGGCAGGGGGCGTTTTCTTGGTATGAGTGTTGGCCTCAATACAGATGAGGCTTATGGAAAAAGCTGGTGGGGCGAGGGTGAAATAAAAATGTACATCGATGGTGATAAACAATATCCTACCATTGCCGGAACCGGTGCCGAAGATTATCTCGGCAGCGCCTGGGGCCTCGGCACATTCACGAATCTTTACCAGGGTTGCACCATCGCAAACGACTCCACAAGGCAGTTTAATTTTTACAGGTGGCATATCCCCGACCCGGTTTACTTTAACAAAGATTTCCGCCTGGCCATGCAGCAGATTGGAGGATGGGGGAAAAATGAATTGAAGCAACTCTATCAAAAAGGTGTTAAGCTAAAGCCGGTTACAATTGATGCTCCGGGCGGCTTTGTTCGCTTACTGGATATGCCAAATCCACCAACGCTAAATGACGAAAATTTTCCTCGCGGCTGGGTTAATTTTTACAGGGTGGACGACTACGCCTCGGTGAGTTATTTTTACCTCGATAAAGCATTCTCTAGTTTGCCTGCACTGCCAGCAGTGGAGCTAAGAACAAAAAATGTACATAACAATAAATAACCGCATTTAAAAATCATTAGAATGAAAAAAACATGGATTAATATCTTCATAGGTTGCCTCGTGAGTATTCTCCTCGCCTGTGGAAAAAAATCGCCCGAACCAGGTGGAGGAGTTACGCCTATACCACCCACGCCCGTGCCTCCTGTTGTGGGTACCAATGATGTGGATTTCTGGCTTACCAAAGGCGATGGTTCTGTATTACTGGCGAAGCAATCAACCGTACTTTCATTCGGTGCGGTTGCCAATGCTAATAGTTATATTGATGTAGATTCAGTCCAGGCTTTTCAAACCGTGGATGGCTTCGGCTACACATTAACGGGAGGCAGTGCATATGTTATCAATCGCATGAGCGCATCAGAGAAAGCAGCTTTGTTAACCGAATTATTTGGCAACGCTTCCAATTCAATCGGCATCAGTTATCTGCGTATCAGTATCGGCGCATCCGACCTCAATGCTACTGTGTTTTCGTATGACGATGTGCCCGCAGGGCAAACTGACCCTACACTTGCTAATTTCACGCTTGCGCCTGATAAGGCTGATGTGATTCCATTATTGAAAGAAATTTTAACGATCAATCCAGCCATAAAGATAATGGCCACTCCATGGAGTCCGCCGGCGTGGATGAAGGACAACGGTAGTTCAAAAGGTGGCAGCCTGCAAACGCAATACTACGATGCGTACGCAAAATATTTTGTAAAATACATTCAGCAGATGAAGGTAGAAGGTATTACGATTGATGCTGTTTGCCCCCAGAATGAACCTTTAAATCCTGATAATAATCCGAGCCTTTTAATGACAGCGCCGCAGCAGATCACCTTTATTAAAAACAATCTCGGGCCGGCATTCCAGGCGGCGGCAATCACCACCAAAATAATAGCGTATGATCATAACTGCGATCGTTCTGATTACCCGATAGCCGTTTTAAACGATGCAGCAGCAAGGGCATATATAGATGGATCAGCCTTTCATTTATATGCCGGGGATATCACTGTTTTATCATCCGTTCATTCACTGTTCCCCGACAAGAATGTATACTTCACCGAACAGTATACGAGCAGTACCGGTGGTTTTGGCGGCGACCTGAAATGGCATTTAAAAAATGTACTGATCGGGTCAATGCGTAACTATAGCAAGGTGGCGCTTGAATGGAATCTTGCGAATGATCCTTCTTTTGGTCCGCATACTCCCGGAGGCTGCACTACCTGCAAAGGGGCATTAACGATCGGTGGCGCGGTTACGAGAAATGTGGCTTATTACATCATTGCGCATGCAGCTAAGTTTGTGCCTGCCGGGTCGGTTCGGATCGGCAGTAATATCTCCGGCAATTTGCAGAATGTTGCTTTCAAAACACCCTCCGGCAAAAAAGTATTGATTGTTGAAAACGATGGTGCAGCAGATGAAACCTTTAATATCCGTTTTAATAATAAATGGACAACTACCACATTGGCTGCGGGGGCGGTGGGGACGTATGTTTGGTGATTGCTTGGTAGAGACGCAATGCATTGCGTCTCTACCAAGCAATCATTCCATATTTCATTTCTCCTTAAAAAAATACAAACATGAAACAATTTACTTACCTGGCAATGTTGGTGATCTTTGTATCCTGTAGTGATAAAACTTCGAAGGATGTGAACGTTGCCACCGGAACTCCCATTGCAGACAGCGCTGCTGCTTTCTCAACAAAAGGTAAAACAGTCACAGTATATACCACCGCCGATAGCGGCAATCTCAGGCTAACGATTACTGACACGGTTTCATTCACGCAGATGGGGCAGCCAATGGAAACACAGGTATGTGTTTTTGTTGATCCGGCAAAGCAGTACCAAACCTTCTTTGGAATCGGTGGAGCCATAACCGATGCCTCCGCAGAAACCTATGCGAAATTGCCCAAAGAAAAACAGGCAGAAATTCTAAAGGCATATTTCGACAAAGAGACCGGAATTGGATATACCGTAGCCCGGACAAATATCAATAGTTGCGATTTCAGCACCGCCAGTTATACTTATGTAAACCAAGGCGACAAAGATCTGGCCTCTTTTAATATCGCACCCGATAAGCAATATAAAATTCCGCTGATAAAAGCTGCCATGGCGGCGGCTGGTGGCAAGCTCAATTTATTCGCGAGCCCGTGGAGCCCTCCATCATGGATGAAAGACAATAATGATATGCTGCACGGGGGAAAATTGAAGCCTGATTATGCTCAAAGCTGGGCCATGTATTATACAAAGTTTATCAAGGAATATGAAAAAGATGGAATGCCGGTTTGGGGTATCAGTATTCAAAATGAACCGATGGCAAAACAGAAGTGGGAAAGCTGTATTTACACTGCTGAGGAAGAAAGAGATTTTCTAAAAAACCATTTAGGTCCAACCATGGAAAAAGAAGGTTTAAAAGATAAAAAGATCATCGTATGGGATCACAACCGCGACCTGGTATTCCAGCGTGCACAAACTTATTTTGATGATCCGGCAGCAGCAAAATATGCATGGGGAATCGGCTTTCACTGGTACGAAGACTGGAGCGGCGGTGAGCAGATGTTTGAAAATGTCAAACGGGTACATGAAGCTTACCCGGATAAAAATATCTTCTTTACGGAAGGGTGCGTAGATAAGTTTAAGCCAGGCCACTTACAGGATTGGTCCATGGGTGAAAGATATGGCCGCTCAATGATCAACGATTTCAACAATGGAATGGTAGGGTTTACCGACTGGAATATTTTGCTTGATGAAACTGGCGGTCCAAACCATGTGGGTAATTTTTGTTACGCCCCGGTGCATGGTGATACCAAAACAGGAGCCGTTACCTACACCAATTCATTTTATTATATCGGGCATTTCTCCAAATTTATCAAGCCGGGCGCTAAACGCATCAGCAGTGCAGCTAGTCGCAGCCAGTTACTAACCACTGCCTTCCGGAATGAAGATGGTAAAACGGTAGTAGTTGTAATGAACCAGGGAGGCACCACGATTCCTTATTATGTATGGATCAACGGCGCTGCAGCGGCCATTACTGCAAAATCCCATTCGATTGCTACCTTGGTTTTTTAGCATGAACGGTATCCTTTTGTAAGCAAATGAATTTTATAGGGAATGAAATCGATTTAAATTATCAAAAGAGATGAAAAATCCAATAATTATCATGTTTAATACAGTTGCACAACTTTATCTTTGATGCTTTAGTAGCATCAAATAATATATTAGCACTATGTCTGTGAAATTAAAAGCCTGCCTGTGTTTGTTATTGGCAACAACACAGGTTTTTTTATGCCTTGCCCAAAAGAAAAGCATCGATCAGCGGGTAGATTCCGTTTTGAGATTAATGACGCTGGATGAAAAAGTGGGCCAGCTAAATCAATACAATGGCGACTTTTCTTCTACCGGTCCAATTACTAAAGATGGCGACAAACAACGCCAGATCCGCCAGGGACAGGTTGGGTCCATGTTGAACATCATGGGCACCGCACATACCCGGCAACTGCAGGAGATTGCAATGGAATCAAGGTTGAAGATCCCATTGATCTTTGGCCAGGATGTCATCCACGGTTATAAAACAATTTTTCCTTTACCATTGGCTGAAGCTGCAAGTTGGGATCTGCCTGCCATAGAAAAATCGGAGCGGATTGCTGCCACAGAAGCATCCGCTTCAGGTATCCACTGGACCTTTGCGCCCATGGTAGACATTGCCCGCGATCCGCGTTGGGGAAGAGTGATGGAAGGATCCGGAGAAGATCCATGGCTGGGCGCTCTCATAGCGGGAGCAAGGGTAAGGGGTTTCCAGGGAAAAGGACTTGGCAACACCGATGCGGTAATGGCATGTGCCAAACATTTTGCTGCCTATGGAGCTGCAATCGGCGGCCGCGATTACAATGATGTTGATATGAGTGAAAGACAATTGTGGGAAACCTACCTTCCGCCCTTTAAAGCTGCCGCAGAAGCGGGTGCCGCAACTTTTATGAATTCATTCAACACGCTCAATGGCATACCGGCTTCCGGAAATAAATACCTGCAACGCGATATACTAAAAGGCAAATGGGGTTTCAAGGGATTTGTAGTGAGCGATTGGGGAAGCATTGGCGAAATGATCAATCATGGTTATGTGAAGGATAATTATGAAGCCGCTTTATCCGCTATCACAGCCGGCAGCGATATGGATATGGAAAGCCGCAGCTATAAAAACAACCTGGCTAAACTGGTTACCGAAGGCAAGGTGAAAATTGCGATCGTGGACGAAGCAGTAAAGAGAATTTTAAAAAAGAAATTTGAACTGGGCTTGTTTGATGATCCCTTCAGATTTTGCAATGCGGAAAGAGAGCAACGGGAAATGAATAATCCAGCCCACCTGTTGGTTGCAAGGGAAATGGCCAAAAAAAGCATTGTATTGCTGAAGAATGATAAACAGCTGTTGCCCTTATCAAAACAAACAAAAACTATCGCACTCATCGGGCCGTTTATAAAAGCAGTAAGAGACAATCTCGGGTTCTGGAGCTACGACTGGCCGGATGATACCGCTATGATCGTTACGCAATGGCAGGGCATCAAAAATAAACTGGGCGCAGACGCAAAATTACTGTATGCCCATGGCTGCAATATAAAGGATACCTCCAGGGCTGGTTTCGTGGAAGCCATTGAAGCTGCCTTACAGGCGGAAGTGGTAATACTAAGTATGGGAGAAGCGAGGGATATGACGGGAGAAGCGAAGAGCCGCAGCAATATCCATTTGCCGGGTGTACAGGAAGAATTGATCAAAGCGATCCAGGCAACCGGAAAACCGCTGGTAGTGATGCTGAACACGGGAAGGCCATTGGTATTTAACTGGACAGCAGACAATGTACCCGCAATCCTTTATACATGGTGGCTCGGAACAACCGCTGGGGATGCCATAGCGGATGTTTTGTTTGGGGATTATAATCCAACCGCAAAACTGCCGATTAGTTTCCCAAGAACAGAAGGGCAAATACCGGTTTACTATAATCATTACAATACCGGCCGGCCTGCCAAAAATGAAAACGACCTTAACTATGTATCTGCCTATATTGATCTTCCCAATAGTCCGAAATTTCCTTTTGGTTTTGGACTAAGCTATACATCATTTCAATACGGAGAAATTCAATTGAACAAAACATCTTTTACCCCGACTGAAAAATTAACGGCAAGCATTGTGCTTACCAACAGCGGCAATTTTGATGGGGAGGAAACCGTACAGCTATACATCCGCGATATGGTAGGCAGTGTAGTAAGGCCGGTGAAAGAATTGAAAGGATTCCAGAAAGTATTTCTAAAGAAAGGAGAAAGTAAAACAATTTCATTTTCTATTTCAGCGCATGACCTCAGGTTTTATAACAACGCATTGCAATACAATTTCGAAGCCGGTGATTTCAAAGTGTTTATCGGGGGAAATTCAAGAGATGTAAAACAGGCGAACTTTCAACTTAAAAAATAGCCAGCCATACCTTTACAAATAAACAGTTTAGCTGGCATTTGGTAGCGGGCATGGGTATTTCATGGCATCATCGTTGTGTCACTCCCGTGTACGGCATACCAGCAGGGAACTTTTATTGAAGCGTATAAAATTGGGGAGCCAACTTTCAAATTTAAATCCCGCATTCTAAGTTTTCTTATTATCAGGCGCAGGGTTCCGGCCCAATTTCGCAGCAACGTCTCCCAATAGCTTTGGCGTGGCCGGGACGTTGCGTCAATGGATGACAGAATTTATTTTTTTGATCAAACCCATTCCCAGCGCTGCACAATTTGCATAAGACAAATTGCAGTGAAATAAATTGCTATTGAAAATCCCCCGGCTGATGGGCGCAACGTCCTCACCCCCGCTCAAACCCCAGGAGAGACGTTGCTGGGAAGAGACCTACTCACAATATCTTTAATGCTATCCAAATCATCAGAGTCTAAGAACCCTCCTTTGGAGGGCAGGGAGGCCATTTCTCCCAATAGCTTTGGCGTGGCCGGGACGTTGCGTCAATGAGTGACAGAATTTATTTTTTTGATCAAACCCATTCCCGGCGCTGTACAATTTGCGTAAGACAAATTGCAGTGAAATAATTGCTATTTGAAAATCCCCGGCTGATTGACGCAACCTTCCGCTCAAACCCCAGGAGAGACGTTGCTGAGAAAAAAGACCTACTCACAATATCTTTAATGCTATTCAAATTATCAGAGTCTAAGAACCCTCCTTGGAGGGCAGGGAGGCCCCCTATTTCGCTGTTTTCCATGAATACCGTTCATCGACAACATCAAAATCGCTGTTGTCTTTGGTGAAATATTTCGCTTTGTATTGCTCCATCGCCTGTTTATACTGAATCATTATCAACACAGCATCACTGTTACTGGGTAAAATATCACTGTCGAGCAAATCTAAATATTCAATGGTGGGCTCCTTTGAAAGCAGTTCCTTCAATTTGATCAGTTTCTTATTGATTGCTTTTACTTTGAGGGTATTAACACTGGCATCCTGTTTCATTTTAGAAAGTTTTCCGATGGCTTTGAGATCTGCCAGCAGCATCGGGAAAAGCATTTCAAATTCTTTTACATCATCTGCAGCGGGTAAGTACGGCTCATTTGTTTTATCGAGGTTTGGCATAGCGTAATTCGGTTTTTAAGTAGGTAATGCTAATTTAAGATACCCGGTACCAAAGCAACCCACCGTTGTTATTTTGCGATAGTTTAAGTTCATCCACGGTTGTGCTTTATATCATCAATTAAAAACAAAATGCCTGCCATCTTCCGGTGTGATGCTCTTACAAATTAATTGCGTTGTAAATACGAATGACGTAAACAGGTTGAAAATAATATGCCGGAAGTTTTTTGAAACCAAAAGACTGATTTCCAGGGATACGGCTGTATTATTAAGAACAATACCAGCAGTTGTGCCTTTCAAAATGGTCGTATGTGTTGAGGATAACATCCCCGGTAAAGCATTCCCTAAAATTATTTTGATAAAAAAAATCCCCAATTGCTCAAACTTGAGTTTTTGACCGAATTAAACTTTATCTTTAAGAACACAATAAACCACGTGCAGAACTTCAAAAACAGGTATTATCCTCTATTACTTTTGCTGTTTCATATCACCTGTTTTTTTTCGGGTATGGCACAAAAATGCCCGCCTAACATTGACTTCGAAACAGGAACCTTTGACGGGTGGACCTGTTATACAGGCAACGTGTTTGCTTCAGGAAGCGATAATATTATTTCACTTAGTAATGCGGGCGGCGCAGTGTATAACCGCCATACCATGTATGCTGCCAACACGGGTGCGTTAGACTACTATGGCAATTTTCCGGTGAGTTGCCCTAATGGAAGCGGGCATTCTATTAAACTCGGAAACAATTCCGGTGGTGCAGAAGCAGAAGGCATCTCCTACGAATTTACCATCCCCGCAAATCAAAATTCCTATTCCCTTCTGTATTATTACGCTGTTGTATTCCAGGCACCCAACCATCGCGAAAATGAGCAGCCCAGAATGGAAATTGAGGTTACCAATGTTACCGATAATATTGTAATCAGCTGCGCCTCTTTCACCTTTATTTCGGTTGGTACCTCTCTGCC
Organism: Ferruginibacter sp.; assembly: GCA_025963635.1. Taxonomy (GTDB): domain Bacteria; phylum Bacteroidota; class Bacteroidia; order Chitinophagales; family Chitinophagaceae; genus Ferruginibacter. The sequence continues at coordinate 99,906 of JAOQAK010000064.1, read as the reverse complement.
TGGCTTCCAGGTTTCCAACCAAAGTGATACTATCCCGGTATTGTACAAAGACTGGTCCCCGGTATCGGTAGACTTATCCGGCAACGCGGGCAAAACCATCCGGATGTTTTTCAAAACCGCTGACTGTACTTTTAAACGTCATTTCGGGTATGCTTATATTGATGTTAATACGGAATGCAGCGGCACTTTCGCCGGTGCAACCTATTGCCCGGACGATACCCTGATAAATGTGGTTGCGCCGCATGGCTATGAGGGGTATACATGGTACGACAGCTCATTGACCCGTGTGCTTGGTAACACGCAGGTACTTACCCTGGCACCACCTCCACCATCCGGCACCACCCTTGCAGTAAAATTAGATCCTTATAACGGGTATGGCTGTCCCAACACTTTATTCACGAAATTGAAGGATTCGCTTACCATTATGGCTTATGCAGGCAAAGACACTTTATCCTGCAACCTGAGCCCGGTAAACATCGGAACCAATCCCAAGACCGGTTTAATATACCAATGGACCCCGGCGGCGGGACTCAACAATCCGGCCATCTCGAACCCGGTGGCTACGCCGGCGGTCACCACCTCCTATATTGTAGCGACTACAAATGCTGGCGGTGGTTGCCGTACCACGGATACCGTGTTAGTAAAAGCGTCGCTGATCGATGATTCCCTGTATTTAACCGGCAAATCGTCGTTTTGCGTTGACAACGGCGATAGCGCTGTCTTAAATGTAAAACCAACAAATTTTATTCAATGGTTTGTAAATGATAAAACCATCAACGGAGCAAACAAACCAGCCTACAAGGTAACCACCTCAGGCTCGTATAGTGCACTGCTGATCAATGCTGCCGGTTGCGAGGCTGCCACTCCAAAAAAGCCGGTGGTAATGGAGAAGGCAAAGGCGGGAGTCAATTACTCCATAGCCTACGCAGTAATTAATTTGCCGCTTGATTTACGGGCGAGGCCGATTGGTGAAACAGTTTTATGGAGCCCCGGCGTCAACTTAAACGACGCGAAGAGTTTTACACCTGTCTTTACAGGTGCTTCGCAGTATTTGTATACGGTTAGTATCAAAACTGTAACAGAATGCCTCACAGTGGATACCCAACTGGTGAAGATTATACCTAAAATCGAGATATACGTTCCGAACGCTTTTACACCTAACCATGATGGAAAAAATGACTTCCTGCGCCCGCTGGTAAAAGGCATTAAAGATGTCCGGCATTTTAGAATATACAACCGGTGGGGAACATTGGTATTCGAAAGGCAGGACGACGAAATGCCAGGCTGGGATGGTACGTATAAGGGTGTACCCCTGCAAACCCAAACAATGGTGTGGATGCTGGAATGTGTTGGTGTTGATAATACTGTTTACACGCAAAAAGGATCGACCCTTTTACTGCGCTAATAATAGATGCAGCATTCCCTTGTGTTTGATCGGCAGCGTACCATATTCCCGAATCTGAGTCCGTATCAATCCCGTAATCTTTTCTTTACCTCTACATTAACGAGATTACAATTTCTACCAACTGTAAGTAGTTAGCGAAAACCTCACAGGTTTCTAAAACCTGTGAGGTTTGGTTACCCCGGAGCCTACCGGCGACATCTCTTTTGCCTGGATGTTTTTAGCGGGTAACTACAACGAAAAGTTCCAACTGCACACGGAAACGCCTGCAGCTAATTTGAACTCTCCGTAGCGTACGGCAACGTCGCCAAGGTAATTTGGGCTTTTTGTAGATGCAAGGAAACATTCTACACGATGTAACATGCTAAGCCTTGTTGAAGTGTCGGGCTGCGGACAGGAATGCCCGTTAAAGTTGCTATCCCCGGATCTTCAAGATGCCCGAATAAGTAAGCTTTCTTCAACTCAACTTTCACTCTATTCACCTCTCTTTCATAATTTATCCTTCACTGGTTATTTTTAATCCTCTCCTCATGGGCATAGCGGCTTGGTTATCAAAACCATCCCTTCAAATTATCATTTGATACCGTACCCTTATCAAATGCACACCTGATTATAAACATATGCCTACCCCCTCTAAATTCCCGCCCATCTACCTTTATGTCTCCAAAAAACAACTCGTCCGCAATACAATTTGTATCCCAAACGACCGAAAACTGAACGACGCTATGCTAAGAAAAATAACCTTCCACCTGTCTGCATTCTTTATTTCTTCCCTGTTAGTTTTTGTATTAACAGCTTCAAAACCACCTGTCGCCTTTACCAAACTGGAAAATGGCATCCTTATTAATATTAAAGAGAAACGGAAAAATTCTCCGCGGCTAATAAAATTGCAGGTGGTGACTGAACGGATCATTCATGTTTCCGCATCACCCATCGACAGCTTTACGGTTGATAACAGCCTGATGATCGAGGAAAAGAAGTGGAGCCCGGTTAAATGGGAGGTGAATGAATCAGAGGATGCGGTGGTATTATCTACTGAATATCTACAGGCGAAAGTGATCCTGAATACCGGTGAAATAAGCTTCACGGATAAAAATGGCAATCCCATTTTACAGGAGATCAAGGGGGGCGGTAAAGTTTTAAAGGGTAATATAGTTGATGGCGAACAGTCTTATGAAGTGAGCCAGTACTTCCAATCCGTTCCAGGTGAGGCATTTTACGGGCTTGGCCAGCACCAGAATGGTGTGATGAATTACCGCAACACACAGGTAGACCTCACCCAGTATAATTCGACGGTGGCAATCCCGTTCCTGGTGTCGAGCAAAAATTATGGCATCCTTTGGGACAATTATTCCATCACCAAAGTAATCGATAGCCGTGAATACGACCCCCTGGCTACGTTGAAATTGTTTTCTTCCACTGGCGACCAGGGCTGGCTTACTGCAACGTATTATAGTAAAGCCAATCCAGCCAGGGTGATCACTACCCGGGCAGAATCAGAAATTGAGTACAATGATATTCCCTCCTTAAAAAATATGCCCGAGGGCGTGTTACTAAAAGATGTAAGCGCAGTACACTATGAAGGCTCCGTGTCATCCGATTTTACTGGTATTCATCATTTTTTACTGAAATCTGCCGGTTACGTAAAATTTTGGATCGACGGAAAACTCGTGGCAAATAAATGGCGCCAGTCGTGGAATGCAGGAACCTCGCTGGTAGAGGTATTCTTTACAAAAGGTGAAAAACATGCATTCAAAATAGAATGGAACCCTGATGGCGGAGAATCTTACCTCTCCTGCAAATGGCTTAACCCATTGCAGGATGATAATAAAAATGAATATGGGTTCAGATCTGAAGCCGGCAGCAAGTTAGATTATTACTTCGTGTATGGTAGAAATATAGATGAAGTGATCGGCGGATACCGCGAGCTTACCGGCAAAGCAACGATGCTACCAAAATGGGCTTTTGGTTTTTGGCAAAGCAGGGAAAGATATAAAACACAGGAGGAAATCCTCAGCACGGTTGCCGAGTTCAGAAAACGGAAGATTCCCCTGGATAATATCGTGGAAGACTGGAGTTATTGGGAAGAAAAAAAATGGGGAAGCCAGGAGTTTGATAAAAGCCGTTTCCCCGATGCGGAAGGAATGATAAAGGAACTGCACGAAAAATATCATACCCAGTTCATGATCTCCGTATGGCCTAAATTTTACGAAGGGATTGACAATTATAAAGCGTTCAATGACAGTGGTTGGTTGTACAAAAGAAACATCATTAACCAGCAAAGAGATTGGATTGGGAAAGGGTATACTTCTACTTTTTATGATGCCTTCAATGCTGCCGCAAGAAAAGGCTTCTGGAACCTGGTCAACAAAAACCTGTATACCAAAGGTGTAGACGCCTGGTGGCTGGATGCTACAGAGCCGGACATTCACAGTAACCTTCCGGTTGAAAAAAGGAAGCAATTGATGGGACCTACTGCCATTGGTTCATCTACCAAATATTTTAATGCATTCCCGCTTCAAAATTCCAAAGGCGTGTATGAAGGCCAACGAGCAACCAATCCATCCAAAAGAGTATTTATTTTAACAAGATCAGCCTACCCGGGTTTGCAACGCTATGCCGCTGCCACCTGGAGCGGCGATATTGGTTCCCGTTGGGAAGATTTTAAAAATCAGATCCCGGCAGGACTAAATTTTTCGATGTCGGGCTTGCCTTACTGGACAACCGATATCGGGGGGTTCTCTGTTGAAAAGCGCTATGAAAATGCACAGGGAAAAGACCTGGACGAATGGAGAGAACAAATGACCCGCTGGTACCAGTTTGGAGCATTTTGCCCATTGTTTCGCGTACATGGCCAGTTTCCTTTCCGTGAAATTTACAATGTAGCTCCCGAAGGCCATCCGGCTTATCAAAGCATGTTATATTACAACAAGCTTCGCTACCGCATGATGCCTTATATCTACTCACTTGCCGGCGAAACCTATCATCAGAACTACACCATTATGCGGGCACTGGTAATGGATTTTGCTGCTGATACAATGGTTAAGAACATTGGTGATCAGTATATGTTCGGACCGGCTATCCTCGTAAATCCGGTTACCGATTATTCTGCACGCAGCCGTTCTGTTTATTTACCTGCCAATACCGGCTGGTACAATTTGTATGATGGAAAATTCGTCAATGGCGGCCAAACCATTAGAGCGGATGCACCGCTTGAAAGAATGCCCTTGTATGTAAAAGAGGGTTCCATTATTCCTTATGGCCCGGCAATGGAATACACTGCTGAAAAAAAGGCAGACCCCGTCACACTCTATATATATGCAGGCAAGGATGCAGCTTTCACTTTATATGAAGATGAAAATACCAATTACAACTATGAAACAGGCAGCTATGCCACCATACAATTCAACTATAACGAGGCTGCAAAAACAATCACCATCAACGAAAGGAAAGGCAGCTTTACCGGAATGCAGGTAAAACGGACTTTTAATATCATCCTGGTAACAAAAGATGCGCCGCTGCCCCTTGACCTGGAAAATATAAAACCAGCAGCAGTACTGAAATACTATGGTAAGAAAATAAATTCAAATCTTCAATAACGATCACTAATTACTATTCACAATTTTTTTTAACCCTAACAATTGCTAAAAAATGAAAAGAAGAAATCTGAAAAGGAAAATAATTGTGCTGCTATGCACCTGCATTTCCTTTCTCCTGTTAAGTACACAAAGTATGGCACAGGAAACAAAAAAAATTACCGGCAAAGTAGTTGCCAATGCTTCCGGCCAGGGAGTTGGTAACGCTACTATCACCGTAAGGGGTACCCGTAATTCGGTAGCCACTAACAGCAGTGGAGAATTTACTATCAATGCTGCCACGGGAGAAACCCTAACCATTACTTCTGTTGGATTTACCCCTCAAACTTTTAAAGTCACCAATGCTACCACCAGGGTATCCGTATCGCTTGCAGAAGATTACGGTAAAATGGATGAGGTGGTAATTGTTGGGTACGGTAAAATGAAGAAAACTGACCTGAGTAGCTCACAGGTATCGGTAAGTGCCGCAGATATCGCTAAGACAGTAAATACTACGCTCGACCAGGCTTTACAGGGCAGGGCCGCCAATGTGTATGTAACTTCCAATAGCGGTCAGCCCGGCGCTGCCAGTTCTGTAATTATCAGGGGCATCAGTTCACTTACAGGTTCCGTTCAGCCTTTATACGTTATTGATGGTGTTCAGATGAGGCCAGGTAATGGAACTGGTTCCAATTTATTGTCCGGTATCAACCCGGATGATATCGAAAGCATGAGCGTTTTACAGGGACCTTCTGCCACTGCTATTTTTGGTGCAGTAGGCGCAGGTGGCGTAGTAATGATCACAACAAAAAGGGGAAAGGCGGGTGAAACAAAAATTTCTTATAGTGCCCAGGTAACCATACAGGATCAACCTAAATATATTCCGGTGATGAACCTGAAGGAATATGCAACCTACCGCAATGAGATTCAAAAAGCCGGTGGTACTGCTTCTGATTCAACTTTCGCAGATCCTTCCGTACTGGGACCCGGCAACAACTGGCAGGAAGCGATGTTTCGCCGCTCATTATTACAAAAACATCAGCTGTCGCTTAGCGGTGGTACAGACAAAACCACTTTCTATCTTTCAGGCGAATATTTTAACCAGGAAGGGATTGCTCCGGGCTCGGGTTTTACCAGGGCGTCTATGCGTTTGAACCTTGACAACCAAACCCGTAAATGGTTAAAGATAGGAACTAACTTAAGTCTTAACCGCACCAATGAAAAAGTAACTACCTCCAATGCAGGTATGATTACTTTGGCGATTCAGCAAAATCCATCTATCCCGGTGAAGAATGTAGACGGAAGCTGGGGCGGTCCGGCCAATACACAATACCAGTTTTCCAACCCGCTTGCTCTTGCCAGCATTAACAATGACTTTAATAAATCTACAGCTATCATCGGCGGAGCATATGCCGATATTACCTTACTCAAAGGTCTTGTATTCCATAATGAAGGAAACACAAGCCTTCAGTATTCCAATAACAATACTTTTCATCCATCTTACCAGTTTAATGGGTTGGTTAACGCTACAACAGTTTCAACAAGGGCGTCAAATACCAATTTCTGGTGGAATTTCAATACCCGGCTTCAATACGATACGAAGGTGGGGAAACACAGTATCAGCGCTATGGCCGCACATGAAGCCTCTGCCTATGGCGGAGACGGCCTGAGTGGCTCGCGCCAAAATTTTGTAACCAATACCATCCAGGAATTATCTGGTGGAGACCAGACGACTTCCATTGCCAATAGCTCAAAAAGCAATGGTGGTTCAAAAGAATCTTATTTTGGAAGGGCCGTATATGTTTATAACGATCGCTATATTTTACAGGCTACAGATCGTTATGATGGTTCTTCTGTGTTCGGAGAAGCAAAACGTTGGGGTAATTTCCCCGCTGTATCCGCTGCATGGCGCATCTCACAGGAAAATTTTATGCAGTCCATACCAGCCATCAACGACCTCAAGTTGAGGGTAGAGTATGGTGCCAATGGTAATTCAAACGCTTCAGGATATTATGCAGTTTTGCAGTCGGTACCAACAGGCTGGGGAACAGGTTTCTTATCTCAGAACTTCTCGAATCCGTTTATGCAATGGGAAGTTGATAAAACAGTGAATGTAGGATTTGACCTGCACATGTTAAACAACCGGATAGAAGTGATTGCTGATGCATACACAAAAAATGCAGACAAATTATTAACCGTTAACCCGCATGCATATTTGTACGGCGGTGATATCTCTTATTCGGCAGGGTATGTTCAATGGCCTACTACCAATGTAGGATCTATGCAGAGCAAGGGCTTCGGGGTAACCATCAATACTACTAATGTTCAAAACAAGCAATTCACCTGGAAAACCGGTGTGAATGTATCTGTAGACAGGAACAAGATCACCAAACTGCTCACACCCATCAATACCATTAACGGAAGTGCTTATTTCTTATCAGAAGTTGGCCAGTCTGTTAGTATGATGACCGGCTACACAGCCGAAGGTTTATTTAAAGATTATACGGACATCACTACGCACGCCATTCAAACTTCTAACAGGGTAATGACTGTTGGACCCGGCGGTACCTGGGTAGGTGATATCAAATTTAAAGACATCAGCGGACCTAATGGCAAACCTGATGGATTCATCGACCAGTACGACCGGCATGTGATCGGTAATCCTTGGCCTAAGTTCACCTTTGGGTTCAACAACTCGTTTACATACAAAGAATTTGACCTGAATATCTTCGTCATTGGTTCTATAGGTGGCGATATCTTAAATTATTCACGCTACCAGAGTGAAATTGGAAATGGTACCTACGGAAATTATCTGAAATCCGTTGCCAATTTTGGAATGCCGAGCAGTTACAAGCAAGTAGATAGTACTTCTGTTACCCTTACCAACCCTGGTTACCAGATTCCACGAATTGCGCCCGGAGACCCGAGTGGCAACAACCGTATCAATCAATGGGATGTTGAAGATGGAACTTATGTACGGGTAAAAAATGTATCTCTCAGTTACAGGGTGCCTACACGCCTGGTTGCGAAAGTGGGTATCAAAGGGATCCGCTTAGCAATGAATGTTCAGAATCTTTTAACGATCACCAAATACAAAGGATACGACCCGGAAGTAGGTATGACCAGTTCCGGTGGTACATTGATGGTTGGTTTGGATGCAGGCCGCTATCCCAATGTGAGGATGTATACTTTCAACGTCGTTGCTGATTTTTAACCTTCTTAAATTTAAATTATTATGAAACTGATTATAAAATATTCAATTATTATCGCAGTACTTGCGGTAACCCAAAGTTGCAAAAAGGACTTCCTCACGAAGCCGCCGATTGACCAGGTAACCTCCGGCAACTTTTATAAAACAGATGCGGAGATAATGGCGGGTACTGGGCCGTTATATAATATTGTCTGGTTCGATTACAACGATAAAGCCTTCATGGCTTTTGGCGAAGCGAGAGGCGGCAATCTAAATTCAAATGACCGCACCGCATATATCCGTTTTGCACCATCTGCAACCGATCAAGGCACGCTTTTACCTGGCTATAAATCTTTCTACAAAATCATTGCACAAAGCAATTTGACCATGCAGGGCATTAAGAACGCAACCGGAAGTACTGCTTCCGCAGCCGCCAAAAACGTGGGTATCGCGGAATGCCGTTTTATGCGTGCCATGGGATATTTTAACCTGGTGAATTATTGGGGTGCCGTACCTATTATTTATGACAATATAGGCCAGCTGGATAATTCAAGCACACGCAACACACTCGAAAGCGTATGGCAGTTTATTATCCTGGATTTAAGGTTTGCTGCTGACAATTTACCTGCTGCACCTTATCAACAGGGCCGTATCACCAAGTTCTCTGCTGAAGGCATGCTGGCGAGAATGTACCTCACAAGGGCAGGCCTGGGCAAAACTGCCGGTGCACGCAATCAAAGCGATCTCGATAGCGCCAAATATTATGCAGGTGATGTAATCCACAACAGTGCCTACGCTCTGCTGCCGAATTATGCAGATCTTTTCAAAAGCGCAACCAACAATAGTTCCAATAACAATACTGAAAGTCTTTTTGCTTTGCAATGGATGCCCAATGCATCGCCCTGGGGTATTAACAATTCTTTCCAGGCTTATGTGGCTTTTGATCCCAAGATCACTCAAACCGGTGACGGCTGGGGTTCTGCACAAGGTGGATCTGCTGACCTGGTTAAATATTTCATTACCCATCCCGCCGATTCAATGCGTAGAAAACAAACGATCATGTTCCAGGGAGATGTGTATCCTGAACTCAATCAAAAAGACGGAGGTACCACGGTTACCGCTAACTATATCGCCAACATAAAAAAATACGTAGTGGGTTCTCCTGCTGATAATGCGGGAAAAGGCGCCTTCATGGCAGCTTATATCAATACTTATATGATGCGCCTGGCTGAAGTGTACCTGATTTATGCAGAGGCCATTATGGGCAACAACGCCAGTACTTCTGATGCCGAAGCATTGAAGTATTTCAATGCAGTTCGCAAAAGAGCCGGTTTGGCTGATATGACGTCCATTACATTCGATGATATTTTCCAGGAGAAAAGAGTTGAAACTGCACTGGAGGGAAACGCATGGTACGAGATCATGCGCCTGTATTATTTCAACCCGGCAAAAGCAACCGCATACACAGCAGCGCAGGACAAGGGTAATTATACCATTAACTACAATGCAGGTTCAAGTCCAAGAACCTGGACGGTTGTGTATACGCCCGCTTATTTCCCCGTAAATGCACAAACTGTTTACCTGCCTTATCCTGAAGCAGAGTTAATAGCCGCGCCACAGTTGTCTCAGCCACCTGTAGCGTTTGACTTCAGTAAACTGCCATAGTAATTTTTTTCATCAACGTTAAATTCAACAACATGTTACAATATAAAAGGCTTTATCAATTGCTGCTTCTTATAGCAGTCACCAGCATCTTTGCTATCGCCGGGTGTAAAAAAGACAATAGTGCGGGAGCTCCTTCGATAAGACGAATACGGGCAATTACTCCCGACAGCATGGTAACAGCGGCGCTGCCCGGCCAGATAGTAGTGATCCAGGGAACCAATCTTTCATCCACCACGCAGATATCTTTCAATGGATTCCCTGCAAGCTTCAACTCAGGACTGTTTTCGGATAGCAACCTGGTGGTAAGGGTGCCCCGTATTGCCTGGGACAGTATCCCGGCCGGTAAATTAAATACGGTAGATGTGGTTACTTTAAACGGTACCGTTACTTACAAGTTTGATATTATACCACCGGTGCCCACCATTACATCGCTGTCAAACGAAATGGCGCTTCCCGGAAGTACGCTTGTGATCAACGGAAGCAGTTTTTACGGCACAAAACAAATTATATTTCCGGGCAATATAGTAGTCACCAATTTCACGGTTTCGGGAATTACAAAAATCACCGTTACGGTGCCGGCAGGCATTACACAGGGAGGTCCGCTTAAGGTAGTAGGCACATATGGTACAGGTACTTCCGTTTTATTATTCAATGATTTTACAACGGGTATGCTCACCACTTTTGATGATGGTAATTACAGTTGGGGTTCTTACGAAATAACCAATAATGCAACATTGTTTCCCGGAAGCATTGGCAAATATTCCCATATCGTTTCTCCCGCTATTAATGCAGGTGACTGGTCGTGGTGGGACGGTAAGAAATCAATGAATACCAATTCAGCAACCTGGGTGCCCACTGCCCGGTTAGATGATCCTCTTTCAAGCTATGCATTGAAATTTGAGATGAGTTTGAAAGTCCCATGGACGGGTAGTAACTTTTACATTGTTAAAGATGGCAACTGGACTTACCTCGCCCGTTTTGAACCATGGAAGGGTAGAAGTGCAGGATTTGTAACAGCGGGATGGACAACTATAACCATTCCACTTACAGACTTTAAAACGAAGGCCAATGGCACCGATGGAACCGGTGTTCCGGCAAGTTCACTGAAGGCACTGGTTGGTGATGGGAAAGGTGCATTAGATTTAATGCTAATAAACGCAGAGGCGACAGCCGCCCCGGCGTTTGATGGCGCTTTTGATAATTTCCGTGTGGTGAAAATTCAATAGAAGCCTTTTATGTCTTAATAAATATGAGATTTATTATTTTAATATTTTAAGTGGCAAGCAGCAGTAAATGGCTTACCATGAATTTTTCTTCATTAGCAGTCGTTAGGACCGGTGGCACCCTGTTTTGCAGGGTGCCCTAACCGGTTTTTTCTTTATGTCTTACAACGGGCCAATCGCATGACTAATCGCATTAGGCAGAGAACTCCGTCCTGAGTCAGGCTTGTCACTTCATATTCGAGGCCTTATTAATTAAAGGTTTTGCGGACAAACGCTTATTATAGGCCAGGTTAAAAGGGCTTTCTTAGTGGCACTCCTTTCTATATAATTTATAACCTGTATGGTCTAATAACTGCATCGTTAGTAATAATAGAGACACAGGACGGAGTTCAGCGCCTGTACCTGAGATGTAAAATAATCATGCAATAAAAAATACTTAAAAGAAAAACCACAAATTTACAGTTCGTTGCTGCGCAGAAGCCTTACATGGCCATCAGTTAAACACAATGATTTGGTTCGTTGGAGATAATAATAAATTTTGATTTCGTATGAGCTATATAAAATTGTTTGCGTTAAGCATTTTGTTTTTCTCTGTTCCACAGGTATATGCGCAAACCATTCCAAATGATCTCAAAATTTGGTTCAATCATCCTGCATCCAACTGGAATGAAGCTTTGCCTGTTGGTAATGGCCGGCTCGGCGCTATGATCTTCGGCGATGTACAATCAGAAAGATTGCAGCTAAATGAAGAAACCATCTGGTCAGGAAAGCCGATGGACTTTATAAACCCGCAATCAAAAGCCGCTCTTCCCGAAGTGAGAAAACTTCTGTTTGAAGGGAAATGTGCAGAAGCTGAAAAGATGGCCCAAAGTAAAATTATTGGTGAACGGCCCGACTGGGGAAGTTACCAAACGCTCGGCGATATGCGGCTTGATTTTGAATATGGAGCGGGGCAGGAAGTAAGCAATTACAGAAGGGAACTGAACATCGAAACCGCCATTGCAACCACTGTTTTCACGATTGGCAAAGTTACTTATACACGGGAAGTCTTTTCGTCAAAGCCCGATGAAGCAATCATTGTGCGGCTTACGGCTAACCAGCCGGCCTCCCTTACTGTTACTGTAAACTTAAGCAGGTTGGGGAATAAAGCGCTGATCGAAAATGCCGCAGCCGCTATCACGATGAGCGAACACGTAAATAATGGGGTGGGCGTTAAGCTATTTGCCCGTGCTAAGCTTGTGAACCTGGGAGGTAAAGTTGGCTTCGGGAAAGAGGGCGTCAGGATTGAAAAAGCCGACACCGTTCTTATTTTTTTTACTGCTTCATCGGATTACTGGGGCGTAGATCCGGCGGCCCTTACACAAACTCAAATGGATGACGCTTCTGGCAAAAATTACGAAGCGCTGCAGAAAAAGCATATCGACGATTATCAAAAATACTTTAAGCGGGTAGATTTGGATTTAGGCACCGGCGAGGCTGCTTATTTTCCAACGGACAGCCGGATCAACGCCATCCAAAATGGTAATACCGATCCCAACCTGATTAAACTCTACTACCAGTTTGGCCGCTACTTATTGATCAGCAGCTCCCGTCCGGGTGATTTACCTGCCAATTTACAAGGGATATGGTCTGATGGCTTGTCTGCGCCATGGAGTGCGGATTACCATATCAATATCAATATCCAGATGAATTACTGGCTTGCTGAAACAACCAATCTATCTGAATTACATGAGCCTTTTCTAAAATTCATTGATGCCCTGCGGGACGATGGACGAAAGACGGCGAAAGAAATGTATGGCATTAAAGGTGTTGTGGCCCATTATACCACCAATCCATGGCATATTACAGGCACTTCCGGCCAGGCGAGGTGGGCCATGTGGCCAATGGGAATGGCATGGAGTTGTCAGCACTTATGGGAACATTATTTATTTACGGGAGATAAAAAATACCTGGCCGATTTGGGGTACCCGGTACTGAAGGAAGCCGCGGAATTCTGTGCGGGTTGGTTAACAGAAAATCCTGTCACTAAACAGTTGGTCTCCGGCCCATCAATCTCTCCTGAAAACAGCTTTAAAACAAAAGACGGCAAAGTGGCTACCATGGTGATGGGACCAACGATGGATCACATGATCATCCGGGAGCTGTTTCAGAATACCATCGCTGCAGGCAAAGTGCTTGGAACAGATGCGGCGTTTCAAAAAAAACTAGCCGCCCTGCTTGCCAGGCTTGCGCCCACAAAGATTGGCAAAGATGGCAGGGTAATGGAATGGACGGAAGAATTTGAAGAGCCCGAGCCCGGCCACAGGCATATTTCGCACCTGTTTGGTTTGCATCCGGGCAGTGAAATTACCCAACAGAAAACCCCGGAACTAATGGCTGCAGCAAGAAAGACCATTGACTTTCGGCTTGCGAATGGCGGCGGGCATACGGGATGGAGCCGGGCATGGATCATCAATTTTTTTGGCCGCCTGCAGGATGGCGAAGCAGCTTATAAAAACCTGGTTGCATTGTTGCAAAAATCTACCTTACCCAACCTTTTCGATACTCACCCGCCCTTTCAAATTGATGGAAATTTTGGCGCAACGGCGGGCATTACCGAGATGTTGTTACAAAGTCATGCCGGCGAGATCCAGTTATTGCCCGCCCTTCCTGCTGCCTGGCAGAAAGGGTTTATACATGGCCTCGTGGCCCGTGGCGGATTTTATATAGATATCGATTGGGAAGCCGGTAAGCTAACCCGGGTGAAGATATTGTCGAAATTAGGGAACGCCTGTATCGTACGGTATGGAGACAAGGTAATAACATTTAAGACTGAAAAAGGAAAGGCTTATTCAATGAACGGATTGCTGCAATAACCATTGCAAACCCCTGAACATTACAACCCGCCGGTAATTTTATACTCACACCACTGAACAGGTTAAATAAACTATATGAAGAAAATTACAGTATGCCTCATTGTCGCTGTTGCGATATTCACCGATGGATGGGCACAAACAGCCCACAGGAAAACGGAAAATTTTAATAAAAATTGGAAATTTATCCTTGACAATGTCAACGATTACAGTAAGGCATCTGCCAACGTGAGCAATTGGCGGTTACTGAATTTGCCGCACGACTGGAGTATCGAAATGCCCTTTGATTCTACCAGTCCTACTGGTACCGGCGGAGGCGCACTGAGGGGCGGCATCGGGTGGTACAATAAATCTTTTTCGATCCCCTTTTCGGCAAAAGACAAAAAAATAAGCATTGATTTTGATGGGGTCTACCATCACAGTGAAGTTTGGATCAATGGGCATTATCTTGGCCTACGGCCCTATGGCTTTAGTTCTTTCCGGTATGATCTCACTCCTTACCTGTTATACGGTGGCGGAAAAAATACCATCACCGTTAAGGTAGATAATTCAAAACAGCCCAATTCGCGTTGGTATTCAGGATCCGGAATTTACCGGAATGTTTGGTTGGTCACTACTGATAAAATCTCTATTGATCATTGGGGTACCTTTGTTACCACTCCCGTAATAACTCCGCAATCTGCAACCATTCATGTCAATACCCATGTTCGTAACACAACGAACACACCGAAAAATATTTCCCTCACTACCATTATTTATGATAAAGACGGTAGGGAGGCAGCAAGGAAGACCAGTTCAGGGATTTCTTTAACCGACCCTGTTACGAAGGTTGAACAAGACTTAAAAGTGCCTGCACCTAAATTATGGTCCGTGGCAAATCCATATTTATACAAAGCGGTTAGCCAGGTTTCCATCGATGGTAAAATAGTCGATGATTATATTACACCATTGGGTATACGAAGTTTCGAATTTGACGTAAACAAAGGTTTCCTGCTCAATGGGAAGTCTCTTAAAATAAACGGCGTTTGTAATCATCATGATCTCGGATGCCTGGGTGCTGCAATCAACACGAGGGCACTGGAACGCCAGTTAGAAATATTGAAGGCAATGGGATGCAATGGTATCCGCACATCGCACAATCCGCCGACACCGGAGTTGTTAGACTTATGTGATAAGATGGGATTTATTGTAATGGACGAAGCATTCGATATGTGGAAGAAGCAAAAGAACCCGTTTGATTATCATTTGTATTGGGATGAATGGCATAGAGCTGATTTGGAAGATCTTGTAAAGCGTGATCGCAATCACCCTTCCGTTTTTATCTGGAGCATCGGCAATGAAATCCTTGAGCAATGGGACAGTACCGGAATACCCATCGCTAAAGAGTTGGCCGGCATTGTAAAAGCGCTTGATCCAACAAGGCCGGTTACTTCAGCATTGAATGATCCGCAGCCCGGCAATAAAATTTATCAATCCGGGGCGCTTGATCTTGTGGGATTTAATTATCATCACCAGGATTTTGCCGGTTTTCAAAAGGCATTTCCCGGCAAAAAATTCATTGCCACCGAAACCGTGTCAGCATTGCAAACCCGCGGTCATTACGACCTAATACCCTCCGATAGTATTCGCCGCTGGCCCGAGAGATGGGACAAGCCTTTTACAAAAGGCAATCCTGATCTTACCGTATCTGCATATGATAATGTGTCGGCACCATGGGGATCAACACATGAGGAAACTCTGAAGGAAATAAAAAAACATGATTTTCTTTCCGGCCAGTTTATATGGACAGGCTTTGATTATATCGGGGAGCCTACGCCGTATCCATGGCCTGCAAGGAGTTCCTACTTCGGAATTATTGATTTGGCAGGGTTTCCTAAGGATGTTTATTACATGTATCAAACTGAGTGGACGAATAAGGATGTATTGCATATTTTTCCTCATTGGAACTGGAAGCAAGGGGATACCGTAGATATATGGGCTTATTACAGTAATGCAGATGAAGTTGAGTTATTTTTAAATGGCAAATCACTTGGAAATAAGAAAAAGCAAGGGGATGCAATGCATGTAACCTGGAAAGTGAATTATACACCGGGAATGCTTAAAGCCATCTCAAGGAAAAACGGCCGAATCGTTTTAACAAAGGAAATTAAAACCGCAGGCATGCCTGCTAAGATCATCCTTACTGCAGATAGAAAATTGATCAGCGCTGATGGAAACGATCTCTCCTATATTACGGCCAAAGTGGTAGATGCCAATGGGGTGATGGTGCCCGGTGCGGACAATTTAATAGCGTTCACCGTAGCCGGAAATGCAAAAGTAATAGCAACAGATAACGGCAGTCCTACCAGCATGGAAAGCTTCAAGGCAACCAAACACAAAGCATTTAATGGGTTATGCCTGGCAGTAATTCAGTCGGGAGAGAAGGCAGGCGTGGTTACCGTAACGGCAACTGCGGAAGGGCTGGCACCTGCGTCGATCACTATCAATACAAAATAGAAATTGCACTAAGTAGTGCAATCAACTCATGTACCACCGAATTCTTTACACCTTTAAAAACCTGTCCAGGACTGCATTGTACTTTAATATCTATTTATAACAAGTTTTAGACAATCCTTTCCGGGTGATTCCAATATAAATAAATTGCATTCGAATATGAAACGCTCAAAGTACAGAACGATTGTAAAGAAATTATTTTCGCTTGTCATAACACTGAACCTATTTGCAGTTAATGCGCAGGTTAAGCCTGGTGGTATTCAATTGAACCAGGAAGGTTTTTATCCAAATGCCGGTAAACTGGCGGTAGTAACAAAAAAGGCAACAGGCGATGCATTTTACCTGCTTTCAGCGAATTTAAAAGACACCGTTTACACGGGCTCCCTGGGCAGCCCGTTACAGTCAAAAAATTCATCCACCATCACCCGTATTGCGGATTTCAGCAGCTTTAAAAAAGCTGGTAAATATGTGATTGCAGTTCCCGGCGTGGGAAATTCTTTTCCTTTTAAGATCAACAAAAATATCCACAACGCTGCTGGTGTCGCTGTATTAAAAGGCTATTATTTTCAGCGGGTATCCATGCCGTTGGAGCAGGCGTATGCAGGTAAATGGAGCAGGCCCGCGGGTCATAATGACACTGCTGTGTTGATCCATGCTTCTGCTGCTTCTGCAGAGCGCCCAACCGGTACTGTTATATCCACCCCTGGTGGCTGGTACGATGCAGGTGACTACAACAAATACATAGTAAACTCCGGCATTACAATGGGTACGCTTTTATCAGCGTACGAAGATTTTCCGCAATATTTTGATCGCCTCAATACCAATATTCCTGAAAGCAAAAACGATGTGCCCGATCTGCTCGATGAAGTGATTTACAACCTGCGATGGATGCTCTCTATGCAGGATCCTTATGATGGTGGCGTATACAATAAATGCACGAATGCCGATTTTGATGGGATGGTGATGCCGGGTATTACTAAAGCGCCACGTTATGCAGTTCAGAAAGGAACCGCTGCTACGCTTGATTTTGCAGCGGTAACGGCGCAAAGCAGCAGGGTACTGCAAAAATTTAATAGCCAGTTTCCGGGCCTTGCCGATAGTTGTTTTGCTGCAGCAACAAAGGCATGGGAGTGGGCACAAGTGAATCCTGCTATGCCTTACAATCAAAACATGATCAATCAAAAATATCTCCCAAAAATTAATACTGGCGGCTATGGGGATAATAAGTTTGATGATGAAATATTTTGGGCTGCCTGCGAACTATTTGCAACCACCAAAGATCAACGATACCTGGCTACCATACAAAAGGGAATCACCGCTCCTGTCAGAATTCCTTCCTGGGCGAATGTTCACCTGTTGGGATTATATACTTTATTCAGAACAAGTCAATCATTACCAACAGAACTTCTTCCGTTAATTGACGATGCAAGGAATCGCTTTATAAAATTTGCTGATGAACTTGCCAGTGGTATGGAGGACAATGCCTTTAAAACGGTGATGGGAAAATCAAAAAATGATTTCAACTGGGGCAGCAATTCCAGTGCTTCCAACCAGGGAATTGTATTGGTGAATGCTTACCAGTTCACAAAAAATAAAAAGTACATCGATGCCGCATTAACTAACCTCGATTATATTCTTGGCAGAAACGCAACCGGGTATTGTTTTGTAACTGGTATCGGCAGCAGGCCAACCATGCATCCGCATCACAGGCAATCTGTAGCGGATGGTATTGAGCAACCCGTACCGGGCCTGCTGGCGGGTGGACCAAACCCCGGCAAGCAGGATGGATGCAAGTATGAATTCAGTGAGCCGGAAACGACTTATGCGGATGAAGATTGTTCCTATGCTTCCAATGAGATTGCGATCAACTGGAATGCACCGCTGGTGTATTTGGCAAATGCGATTGAGGCCCTGCAGTACCTGGTTGGGTATAGTAAGTAGGGGCGGTGGTTAAATAATTAAAAATTGTGAATTAAGAATTAAGAATCTCGAACATTGAATGCCTGTTATCAACAGATAATAAGCGCTTAAACTAAAATTTTTTAAGATGAATTTTTCAAAAATGTTTACGGCACCTCTATCTATGTTTTTACTGCTGGCGGTTGTTGGGGCCTGCAAAAAAACGCCTCCAACGCCTGATCCCGGCGGTGGCACAGGGCCAGTGCCGGTTACGCCCACTCCCATTACTCCTGCAATAGACCCCGCGATTGCAAATACAATTGGATTCTTTTTAGATGATTGGCAGCCGAAGACTTTTATCAAACCCGCGTTTACCGAAACAGCTGCTGCCGGAAATGTAACCACAACCGTAACAGCCGATGCATCGTCAATCATTACTAAAATACCTTTATCAGAATTTGGTCAAAACGGTGTTTGGTGGATGGGCCCTGCCATTACAGTACCATCAGCCGTCACCAACATCACTAACCTGCATCCTCACATTATCCGGTTCCCCGGAGGCAGTTCAAGTGATGCATATTTTTGGAATTCGCCCGAAGGAGTTATTCCTCCTGATGTACCTGCCCGTATCAAGGATAAGGATTATATCGACCGGGATCCATTTTATAATTATGGTAAAACCACGTTGAATTGGAAATGCTCACTCGACAACTATTACTCGTTGTTGCAGCAAACCAATAACCAGGGCATCATTACAATTAATTTCGGCTACTCAAGATATGGTACCAGTGCCAACCCTGTAGCAACAGCCGCACATCTTGCCGCGGATTGGGTGCGATATGATAACGGGCGTACCAAATACTGGGAAATTGGCAATGAAAATTATGGCGATTGGGAATGGGGGTATCGCATTAATACTTCTTTGAATAAAGACGGCCAGCCGGAGATACTGACCGGCGCCCAGTATGCAAAACATTTTAAGGTATTTGCAGATTCAATGAAGAAGGCTGCCACCGAGATTGGCAAAACCATTTACATTGGGGCGGTTGCTGTAGAAACGGCGCCCGAAGCCTGGCAAACCAATACCGTTAAAACCTGGAATGCGGGTATGATGACAGGTGTTAATAATAAAGCAGATTTTTATGTGGGCCATAATTACTTTACTCCCTATGATCAAAATTCCAATGCCGCGGTGGTGCTTTCTTCCGCATTAACGGTTCCGGCTCAGATGATGAATTATATCACGCAAACATTACAAACAAACGGCGCTATTGTTAAACCGGTCGTGATGGATGAATGGAATATGTGGGCAAAGGATTCAAAGCAGCAGGTGTCCAATACCAGCGGCATATTTGCGGTACTGGTGATGGGAGAGGCAATTAAAAATAAATATGGCATGAGCGCACGTTGGGACATGATGAATGGTTGGGACAATGGAAATGATCATGGCCTTTTTAGTGCCGATGATGAGCCGGGTATGACTAAATGGAGTCCGAGGCCCTCATTTTATTACTTGTATTTTTTCCAGCGGTCATTAGGCGACCGGTTGGTTGCTTCCACTGTGCAGGGGAGTGCTGATATTAAAGCCTACGCGTCTACCTACAGTTCCGGCGAAGCAAATGTAACGGTGATCAATATGGGCGCCTCCGCACAATCGGTAGAAATAAAAATCAACAACTTTAATATTGGCAGCAGGTATTATTGGTACAGCCTGGAAGGAAGCAATGACAATGGGGAGTTTAGCAGGAAGGTGTTGGTGAACAGTTCCGGACCGGCTACGGTTGCTGGGGGGCCGGCAGATTACGCTACTCTAAAAGCAAGATCAGCGGTTACCACCAACGGCGTAAAGGTAACTGTACCACCCCTAGGTACAGTGATCGTGATGATTGAGAAATAGAACGTAAAATTAACGGGCACTGCATTGTTGAATGTTTGTGCGCTTTCATCTTTCCTGGAAAACCGGTTAAATCAATTCATAAATGAAACAAAAAATTTTCCAGCTATTGATAGCATTGATGCTGATCGGTTCACTGGCTTGCGCACAAAACAATAAAGCGTTTACCCTTGCTTCTCCTGACGGGAAAATTGTGGTAAGTATTAATGCCGGGGCAAAAATGCAATGGTCTGTAAAACACGGCGCAGATATGATCATTGCGCCCTCGACCGTTTCGTTGACGCTCTCCACCGGCGAAATATTGGGTGATAATGCAAAAATTGTTTCCAGTAAAACCGCCACTGTCAACACGCAATTCAACACGCCTGTATATAAAAAGAAATCAGTGACAGATCACTATAATCAGCTGATCATTGATTGCAAGGGAAATTATGGCATTGTATTGAGGGCTTACAATGACGGAGCGGCTTATCGTTTCTATACCAAAAGGAAAGGCGATCTGAAGATTTCGGCAGAGGAAGCAAATTTTAATTTCACCGATGATTATAAATGTTTTGTTCCTTATGTTCGGGATTTCAGAAGTACCGAACAATACATCCAATCTTTTGAAGCCCTGTACACAGAAGCTAATTTGTCGGAAGTAAATAAAGATACCATTGGCTTTCTGCCGGTACTTGTGGATGCGGGGACCAAAAAGGCGGTGATTCTCGAAGCCGACCTGGAAGATTATCCGGGTATGTTTGTAGGAAAACCGGGTGCTGGCACCACTGGGTTTAAAGGTGTATTTGCCCCATATCCTTTAACTGAATTACAGGGCGGTTATAAGATGCTGAATACGATCGTCAGCAAACGTGCAGATTACATCGCATCTGTAAAGGGCACGCGTGATTTTCCATGGCGGGTGGTGGTGATCAGTGAGAATGATGCCGCACTTGCCAACAACCACATGGTTCAAAAGCTTGCTGCCCCTTCCCGCATAGCCGATGAATCGTGGATAAAGCCAGGCAAGGTTGCGTGGGATTGGTGGAACGACTGGAACATATCGCATGTGGATTTCAAGGCAGGGATCAATACAGAAACTTACAAATATTATATTGATTTTGCATCGGCGAATAAGATTGAATATGTTATCCTGGACGAAGGCTGGAGCAACGATCTCGACCTGATGCAGGTTTCTGATAAAATCAATTTAAAGGAGATCATTGCTTATGGGAAACAAAAAAATGTAGGAATCATTTTATGGGCTTCCTGGTATGCTACTGTTACAAAACTGGAGGAAGTTTTTTCAACCTATTCGGCCATGGGGGTAAGGGGTTTTAAAATAGATTTCATGGACCGGGACGACCAGAAGATGGTAACGTCATTATATACCATTGCTAAAAAAGCGGCCGGTTACAAAATGCTCTTGGATTATCATGGAATGTACAAACCAACAGGCTTACAAAGAACCTGGCCGAATGTGATCAATTTTGAAGGAGTGAAAGGAATGGAAAATGTGAAGTGGACACCCAACGATGATGTGCCCCGCTATGATGTAACCATTCCTTTTATCCGGATGGTAGCTGGTCCAATGGATTATACACCGGGAGCGATGCGGAATGCCACTAAGTCTCATTTTCGCCCCGATAATTCTTTGCCGATGAGCCAGGGCACACGATGTCATCAACTGGCAATGTATGTGGTGTTTGAAGCGCCTTTGCAAATGCTCTCAGATAATCCTACTGCTTATATGAAAGAGCAGGAGAGTACTGGTTTTATCAAAAAATTTCCTACTGTATTTGACGAAACCGTTGCACTCGATGGCAAAGTGGGTGAGTATATTGCCATTGCCCGTAAAAGAAATAATGAATGGTATGCAGGAGCGATGAGCAATTGGAGCGAGCGGGATATGGTGATTGATCTTTCATTTTTAGGGGATGGAATATTTGAAGCTGAAATATTCAGGGATGGCGTCAATGCAAACCGGGATGCAACAGATTATAAAAGAGAACTGGTACCCGTTTCTTCGAAAGACAAACTCAAAATACATCTTGCCAATGGAGGTGGATGGGCTGCAAGAATTTATCCTGCAAAAAGATAAGGAAGTTAGCCATGAATGCACGAATAAGAAGATAAGGAAATTCTTATTCGTGCAAATCTGTGTAATTGGGGGCAAAAAAAATGTGGTTAGCCACGAATGCACGAATGTTTACCGAATCAAACTTCAACCTTCTTCATTCGTGCAAATTTGTGAAATTGGTGGCAACAAAAATTTGTGAATGGCCACGAATGCACGAATGTCCACAAATCAAATTTCAACCTTCTTCATTCGTGCAAATCTGTGTAATTGGTGTCAACAAAAATTTGTGAACGGCCACGAATGAACGAATGCTTACAAAGCAAATTTCAATCTTCTTTATTCGCGCAGATTTCTGAAATTAGTGGCAACAAGAATTTATGAATCGCAAGAATGCAGGATTATCAATTGGGGAAATTAGCGGCAAACACTAACAGCGTTATCAGGGCCTTTCCCGCAACCACCTTAGCGGCTTGCGTGGTTTTGCGGGGTGCAGTTTAAACTTTAGAATGATGTTTTGAATATAGGTTACTGCATCATCCACAGAATCGGTGAATAAAAATAAATTGGTGTCGTCCTGCGATATCGTACCTACAGCCTTCATATGGTCAATATGGGCTACGAGTTGCTTGTGAAATTGAGTATCGAAAATGATTATGGGAAATTCGAGGATCATTTTGGTTTGTATCAGCGTAAGCGCATCAAAATATTCATCCAGCGTACCAAATCCGCCAGGCATTACAACAAAGGCATAAGAGTATTTTAGCAGTAGGTGTTTTCTTACGAAAAAGTACCTAATATTAACCCATTTGTCTAGGTAGGGATTTGGCTGTTGTTCATGTGGCAGCACAATATTGCAGCCAACACTTCTTCCGCCTACTTCCCTGGCGCCTTTATTGGCCGCTTCCATTATTCCGGGGCCGCCCCCCGTCATAATGGTAAAGCCCAATTGAGCGATCTTGCCAGCCAGCTCTTCTGTTTTTTCGTAAAATGGATGGCCGTCTTTAAACCTTGCGGATCCGAAAATGGTAACGCATGGACCAACGAAATGCAATGCCCGGAAACCCTTAATGAATTCCAGCAAAACTTTAACGGTAAAAGTGAATTCCTTCCAACGGCTTTGCGGCCCTTCTAAAAATTTTATCTCTGATTTTGTCATGAATCGCTATTGTTTCAAACTTACTTGTTTTTTATCAATCCGGTAAATATCATTCTACCTAAAGTGATTAAATACAGCCGCTTAGCTTTTTTCTGCCTGGCTTAATATGATTGGGGGATCTCACGTTCTACATTCTGGAAATAATATCCTGAATGTAGAACAAAAGACAATATCTGTGCTTATAAATAACTGTAAAACAATGAGATATAGCTTGGCACTATAAATGAATAAGTTGGGAAAATTAGAAAAATATGCTTTCGAAAAAGGATTATAAAATTTACTTACTGGATGAAGATGTATTTTATATGAATATATTTCAACAGCAGCTGGTGAACCTTGGGTACACCGATATAACCGCTTTTCATGAAGCAGCGAAATGCCTGGAAAACCTCAATCCTCCACCAGATATTATTTTCTATGATGATGGGATAGATTTTGTGAAAGGACTGGAAGTATTAAAGATGATTAAAAGGCACAACCCGGATATTTTTATGATCTATATCTGCGGGCAGGACGATGTGGACACTGTTGTCCAATCATTAAAATATGGGGTTTTTGATTATTTTGTAAAGGGTGAAAACGACATGAAGAATATTGAGATGGTATTAACAAAAGTGAGTAGGGTGAAAGATCTTTTGCAAAAAAATAATGTTGTACGGTTTAAAAATTTTGATACGGTTCCATCTGTCCGTTAGCCGGCCGGTTAACAGGGTTGTTTATTGTGACAGCGTTGATACGAAACATCAACCATCCCCATCGCTGGCAACTGTTGCTGTTGTTCCAAACACCGGCACTTATTCAATTACTTATTTCTGCAGCAGCCCGAAAACCGGTATCGGCCTCGGGCTGTTTTCTTTTACTTCGTATGCACCCTTCTCATTGCATCCTTAGCTGCTCCCTTTTAACTTCCTTTTCTCCTTTCATCTCTGAATATTTCCACGCACACTCTCTTAGCCCTGGTAGTACAAATTGATCGCCTCGTAGCTATATTTTGGCAGCGTAGTGTTTAATGTCAACTCAACAATCAGTCACCTATATTCAACAGTCGATCGACTGTAACATGAGTATCTCCCCTGCCGGTTTCTTTAAGGCAATATTTTAAAAATAAGGACGTTAAATTTAATATATGGTCAGGCTGTACTTAATCCATATAGTAAATTGATGATATATGGGCAAAGGATAATGCCGCCTTTTAACAAAGAAACGTGTAAATTGAAGGGCAACATGAGCCAATAAGGTCAAAGCCCGGGTATTATTTATAAGTTCGTGCTAACAACAGGCAGTATTGTCTTTCAAAAATCCAATAACAATAATGAAGAGCGACCAATATTTTGGTGTTATTAAGCATACGGCAGCAGGTTTTTTAACCGGCATTCTCATGGTAATCATTGGTGTCTGTCTTACCTATCAGCATGGTTTCAATGGCCCCTGGTTTCATATATTTGAATACGCTCCCAATTTTGTGATCCTCGTTTTTTCCCCCATTTACTTAGCGGTACTTTTTTGTTTTATTGGTTTCAAAAGAGAGCAACTGGTACTGCATAACCGGGAACTCCTGCATAATTTGTCTGTTGAACAAAATCTAAACAATGCTGCGGATAAGCACCTGCAACTATTGGCTGGTGTAATTAAACAGGTAAATGAATCAATTGTCATCTCGGATGGCAACGGATGCGTACAATGGATAAATGAAGGATTTACCAAAACGAATGGCTATACATTGGACGAAATTAAGGGCGGGGAACTGGGGAGTATTTTACATGGGTCGCACACCGACCAGGCAGTTGCAAAACACATGATTGAGGAATTAATAAAGGGAGAAGCGGTGGAAGAAGAACTGCTGACCTATCACAAAAATGGCACTCCTGTATGGCTTGCCCTGAGCATTAAGCCAATCGTTGATGACACAGGCGCTATTACTAATTTCATTGCCATTCAAAAAAATATCACCAGCCGAAAGGAAAAGGAAAATTCCATTGAAGCCTTGTACAAAACACTGGCGGACTACAAATTTGCTTTGGATCAATCTGCCATTGTAATCATTTTTAATGCTGATGGCAAAATTGTGCAGGTGAATAAAAAGTTTTGTGAAGTAAATGGTTTGTCGGAGGAGGAATTGCTTGGTAATGATTACCGTTCCATTAGCATCAGCATGCGGGATAAAAATATTGTTAAGCCTATATGGGAAACATTACTGGCGGGTAATAGCTGGAAAGGCGAATTGGTGAACCGAAATAAAAATGGCAAAACGTATTGGGCCGATACCACCATTGTGCCTTTACTGGATGCTTCCGGCAAGCCATACGAGTTTCTTGCGATTCAACAAGATATCACCGAAAGAAAGGAATTGGAAAATCAACTGGTAGCGCATAAAAATAAATTGCAGGAAGCAATGCAAATTGCCGGGCTCGGTTCCTGGGAAATAGACAGTGAAGGGGTATTTACTATTTCGAAAGAATTGAGGAAGATGTACAACCTTCCGTTGCACGGTGAGATTTCCAATGAAGCGCTATTTGCCCATACTCATCCGGAGGACCTTGCGATGATACTGGAAGCGATTGAGTCTTCCCGCATAACCCTGGAAAGAACCGAGGTGGAATACCGCTATATCACGGGTAACAAGGTGAAATACATGACATCAAATGTCAATCCGCGTCTTGATGAAACGGGCCGTTACATTGGTTCATTTGGAACCGCACAAGACATCACGGCGACAAAAACAGCTGCCCTTGAACTTAAAAAAAGTAAGGAGGAAATGGCCGTAATACTCAATCATACACAAACTCTCATTTGCGTGCACGATATGCAGGGCGTGTTGATTGAGATCAATCCTGCTTCTGAAAGATCAAGCGGTTTTAAAAGAGAAGAAGTGATCGGCATGAACCTGAAGATGATCATCGCCCCGGAATTCCAGGCTGAGTTTGATGAATACATCCGTACCATTAACACCGAGGAGAAGGCCTCCGGAACAATGCAGATCTTCACTAAAACCGGCGCTAAACGCGTATGGCTATACCAGAATACAGTATATGCCAATAATGGAAATCCTTATGTAATAGGGAGTGCAGTTGATATAACAGAATCGGTGAAAGCGCAACACGAAATTGAAAAACAACAACAGTTTATCCAACAGATCATCGATAATAGTCCCAACGTAATTTTTGTGATGAACGAGTTGGGCCAAATTGTGCTCGCGAATCAAACCTTTGCAGAGTACTATGCGTTCAATGAAAAGGAACAGCCGCTGGCGAGTAGTTTATCCACCGGTCCTGATGACATTTTCCTCGGCGATATAGACAGTATCTTCGAAATGGAAGACGGGGAAATGATCCGGCTGGAAGGGTGCCTTAAAAATCCATCCACCGACTCCATGTCGTGGTTCAGTATCATCAACAAATGCTTTAAAGAAAAGAACGGCAAAAAATACATACTGGGCTTTGGTATGGACATCACCGGCAGGTACCAGATAGAAACGGAACTGATTGCTGCGAATGAAATTGTGGAAAGGTCGCTGAAGGTAAAAGACCAGTTTATTTCCAACATGAGCCATGAAATCAGGACACCGCTGAATGCAGTAATCGGGTTTACAGACCTGCTTTCGGATACTGAGCTAAATAAAGAACAGGCAGAATATGTTGATATTGTAAAAACGGCTTCTGCCAACCTGCTGGCCCTTATTAACAACGTACTGGATCTTTCCAAAATTGAATCCAGCCTGATGGCCCTTGAAAGCCTGCCCATAGATGTAAATAAGATCATTAGTGATGTGGTAAAAATTCTTGAGCCCAAAGCGAAACTAAAAGGAATTCAGGTGCGTACCAGTTTCGATGAACAACTTACGGGCAAAGTATTAGGTGATCAGTTGCGTTTGACGCAGGTGATGTTTAACCTGTTGGGAAATGCCATCAAATTTACCGATACAGGCTCTATTGATATCATTTATAAGGTTGTAAAAGGTGCTGATAAAGCAAGAGAATATGTTGCCTTTTCCATCATCGATACGGGAATAGGAGTAGCTGAAGATAAGCAGAATGATATTTTTGAAAGGTTTACCCAGGCCAATACCGATACACAAAGATTGTATGGCGGCACAGGCCTGGGACTAAATATTACCAAAAGTATTGTAGACCTGTATGGTGGCGTGCTCACCATGGACAGTAAGCCAGGCAAGGGTACTACTTTCAATTTTATATTGCCTTTCAAAAAGTATGTGCAAACGCAAAACTTAACCGAAACAAAATCAGCTGACGAAGAAAGTATTCTTTCTGTAAATACAAACAACCCTATTCATATTTTACTGGCGGAAGATAATATGATCAATGCAATGTTAGCCACGCAGGTATTGACAAGGAAAGGGTTTACCCTGGTACATGTGGTTAACGGTGAACTTGCCGTTGAAGAAGTGCAGAAACAGCGTTTTGACCTGGTGCTGATGGATATTCAAATGCCAGTCATGAATGGTATTAATGCATCAAAAAGCATTCGGCAGCTGAAAGGAAAAGTTGGCCAGATACCGATCGTTGCCATGACAGCGCACTCTTTACACGGTGAAATGCAGAATTGTTATAACGCGGGAATGAATGGTTATGTAGCCAAGCCCTTCAAAACCGAGGACCTCTTTAATACCATCATTGATGCAGTTAAGAAGGAAGAAACAACTAGTCAGCATTAGCCATTAAAAACTTACCAATGACTTATAAAATCACTTAAATAATTATACATGAACGAAACACTTATAACGATCGATCTTACCTATCTCTATTCCATTACGGGCGGTGACAAATCCTTTGAACAAATGTTGTTAACCGGAACAATCGCCGATGTAGACACGAAAATATCGGGTTTAAAAGAATCGTGGGAAACGGGAGACGCGACTGAAATCAGAAAAAGCGCCCACTCACTGGTATCATTATCCGCTATTGCAGGAATGCCACAGGTAGAAAGATGGTGCCGCTCAATTGACCAGGCGTTCGCAGACAATCTTTTTCATCCTGAAATGACCCCACTGGCGAATAGTATTATTTCCGGATGGCCCGCGGCAAAGTCGAAACTGGAAGAGTTGATTGCTGCTAATTAGCCAAATGGCTGCAGCACGTTGTGAAAAAATGCAAAATAATTTTCCGGCATAATTTCTTACCTCTTTTTTAATATATCCGCCAGGGCAGTGGCTCCGGATGAAATTTCCTGGCGTGGAAAAAATTCCTTGTACACTATTTATTCTATTAAATAGAGATTTTCCTAAATACGGACAATTATTTTCGTGGAAAGTCGTTCTAGCTGCAATACCTCTAACAAGTAAAATCCAATTCCCGATACAATATGGAATCTTACAAAATATTCATTGTTGAAGATGACCCCTGGTATGGCGAAATTCTTGAATATCATCTTTCCCTTAACCCCGATTATGTGATCACACGATTCACTACCGGGAAAGAGTTTTTAGCCAACATGCACAGGCACCCTGATCTGATTACCATCGATTTTTCGCTTCCCGATTATACAGGGGACAGTTTATTTCAAAAAATAAAAGAAATTAACGACCAGGTGCCGGTGATTGTGATCAGTGGCCAGGAGGAGGTATCTGTAGCAGTGAAATTGCTGAAGATGGGTGTTACAGATTATCTTGTAAAAGATGATAATACCAAAGACATCTTATGGAATTCGGTTATTAAGGTGAGGGAAACCGGCAAGCTTAAAAAGGAAGTAGCCAGCTTGCGGGAAGAACTTGGTCAAAAGTTTTCTTTTAATAAAAGCATAAAGGGTCAAAGCCCGGTATTGAATAAGATTTTCTTATTAATGGAAAAAGCGGCGAAAACGAATATCAACGTATCCATTACAGGTGAAACAGGTACTGGCAAGGAGGTGGTTGCAAAAGCAATCCATTACAGCGGCGACAGGAAACGCAAACCTTTTGTTGCCGTAAACATGGCGGCCATTCCGAAAGAACTGATCGAAAGCGAATTGTTTGGTCACGAAAAAGGAGCTTTTACCGGTGCTGTTGCACGAAAGACGGGCAAATTTGAAGAGGCCAATGGTGGTACTATTTTCCTTGATGAGATTGCTGAATTGGATCTGAGCCTGCAAAGTAAAATATTAAGGGTGCTGCAGGAAAGGGAGATTATCAGGGTAGGTGGTAATGAAAAAGTAAAGCTCGACGTGAGGTTGGTGGTAGCCACTCATAAAAACCTGATGGAAGAAGTAAAGAAGGGCGCTTTGCGGGAAGATCTGTATTACCGTATCATTGGTTTGCCCATTGAATTGCCCCCGCTACGCGAAAGAGGAAATGATGTACTGATTCTTGCAAGGCATTTTGCAGATGAGTTTGCCCGGGAAAATAAATTGAACAATGTTACGATAGCAACAGATGCAAAAGATAAACTCATGCGGTATTACTACCCGGGAAATGTAAGAGAATTAAAAGCTGTGATAGAACTTGCGGCGGTAATGAGTAATGGACAGGAAATTGTAGCAGAGGACATTTCTTTCACATCAGCACGGGAGGATGAATCGTTTATAAAACAGGAAAAAACATTGCGGCAATACACCTGCGATATCATTAAATATTTTTTGAAAAAATATGACGATGATGTGATGGTAGTGGCTGACAAACTGGACATCGGCAAGTCAACAATCTATAAAATGATACAACAAAAAGAGATACTGGTGTAGCGATAAACGGATAATGGCGTGAGGGCATTGGAATGATGCTCGCAATGGCCCGGCGATCAAAAAGCAAAAAAGCACACAAGATGAATGTACCGCAAGCATGCCTCGGTTTAAAATAAAAATTAATGAAAGTTCTACTAAGTTCCTACACCGGCACCCTCTTTAATAACAATGCAAAAAGCGACAAGGTTAATAAAGAAAAGACACAGTTGATACTTGGTTTTGGGGCCAAGGAACTGTTATCTACAGATCTTTACATCAGGCTGCGCCAACAGTACCCGGTTGCGCAGATTGTGCTGTGTTCTACTTCCGGCGAAATATTCGGTAATAAAGTGATTGATCATTCTGTATCCCTTACGGCCATCGAGTTTGATAAAACTTTTATCAAAACTGCTTCTGTAGATATCAATGATTATAACAACGATAGTTTCGAGGCCGGATTTGCGGTCGTAGAACAACTCGGGATAACTGAAGAGCTGTGTTATATCATGATCTTGTCGGACGGAGGAAAAGTAAATGGAAGTGAGTTGGTGAATGGTATCAATAATCATATCCAAAACAAAGTGCCGGTTACAGGCGGCCTTGCGGGAGACGGAACTGCTTTTCATTCTACCGTGGTTGGGCTAAATGAAATCCCTGTATCAGGAAAGATAGTTGCCATTGGATTTTACAGCAAACATCTAATGGTAGCGCATGGGAATATGGGTGGTTGGGAAATGTTTGGTCCGGAACGAACTGTTACCAAATCAGTAGCCAACCAGCTATTCGAAATCAATGGTGAAAATGCATTGGAAATTTACAAAAAATACCTTGGCGCATACGCGGATGAATTGCCCGGCTCTGCATTGTTATTTCCGTTATCCGTAAAACTTTCTCCAGATAGTGAGCCGGTAGTAAGAACCATTCTGTCGATAAACAATGAACTAAAAAGTATGGTATTCGCAGGCGATATTCCCGAGGGGTCGCGGGTAAGATTGATGAAGGCTAACTTCGATAAGTTGATCAATGCGGCAAGTGATGCTGCCCGGCAAACTTTTATCGGCAATCGGGTGCCTGATCCAAAACTGGCGCTGTTGATCAGTTGTGTGGGAAGAAAGATTATCCTTGATACAAGAACTGAAGAGGAAGTAGAAGCAGTGCAGGAAGTGTTTGGAGATAAAACGCTGCTTTCGGGGTTCTATTCTTATGGGGAAATATCTCCTTTTTCCGCTAATTCAAAATGTGAGTTGCATAATCAGACAATGACTATTACTACGTTTAATGAATTATAAATCACGGGTATGAATTTGAATAAGCTTCTTGAAAAACAAATAAAAAAATACCTGCCGGAAAATATTTTCAACCAGCAGCAGGTTCAGGGCTTTATCAATGCCATCAACAGTTCATACAACTCTTATGAAAGAGATCAAATGCTTTCTTCACATGCTTTCAAAATAAGTGAACAGGAGTATGCTGCCGTGAATGAGCAGTTAAAATTAGAAAATGAGATTAAGCGCCAGGGAGTCAAAAATCTACAGGAAGCGATTCGGAATGTGCAGGGTAATGCCGGCGATACCATTCCCATTGATATAAAAGAAGATAACCTGCTGGATACATTTGACTACCTGAATGAACAGATAGACAAACGTAAGACAGTAGAACGTGAGCTCAAGAACTCGGAGTATCACCTGTCAACCGCTGCTAACCGGTTATCGCAACTGATCAGTAACCTGCACAATGGAATTTTGCTGGAAGATGAAAACCGCACAATTATTTTAACCAACCAGCTATTCTGCGATATGTTTAGCATACCCCTCGATCCCGGAGCGATGACCGGGATGAGTTGTAAGGATTCTGCGGAACAATCAAAACATTTATTTAAGCATCCGGGCAAGTTTATTGCCGGCGTAGAAGCATTGCTGCAAAACAGGCAACCCGTTATTGGAGATGAACTTGAAATGAGCAATGGAACGGTACTAATGAGAGACTATGTGCCCATTTTTGTTGCCAACGAATACAAAGGTCATTTATGGAAGTACGTAGACATCACTAAAGAAAAGGAAACGCAAAATGAATTGAAGCGGCTTTCGCTCGTGGCAAGTGCCAATGAAAATGGGGTTGCATTCTGCGATGCGGTGGGGGTGATTACCTGGGCCAATGAAGGGATTACCAAACTTACCGGGTATTCGAGGGAGGAGGCCATTGGCAAAAAAGCAGTTGAACTCTGCTTAGGCCCGTTAAGTGATATGAATACCGTGAAGATCATCCTTGACGCATTCTATAATGGCAAGGGTTTCAACGTTGAAGTAATTCATTACCGTAAAGATAAAAGCTGGTTTTGGGGAAGATTGAAAGGTCAGTCCATTTTGGATGAAAGAGGAAATGTGCATCAGTATTTTGCAATGATTGAAGACATTACCATCGAGAAAGAAAAAGAAGAACAGTTAAGGGTGCTGTCGCTAATCGCTGAAGATAATATCAACACCGTGATTATTGCAGATGCACATGGTTGTATCAGTTGGGTAAATAAAAGTTTTGCAAAAACAACGGGTTATAGTCTTGAAGAAGTGAAAGGTAAAAAAGTAGACCTGATGAACGGCCCGGATACAAGTTCTGATACCATCGCTTACCTGGTAGAGCAAACCACTGCAGGTAACCCGGTTAACTGCGAACTTTTAAATTACCACAAAAACGGAACTACTTACTGGGTGAGGATATTGGGCCAGGCCATCCGAAATGAGCAAGGTGAATTAACAGGTTATTTTTCGATGGAAGAAGACATCTCAAGGGAGAGAGAAGACCAGCTGAAATTAAAAGAATACGAGTCGCGTTTTAGAAAGGCATTTGAAAAAATTGGTGACAATGTGTGGGAGCACGATTTTAGCACGGGTAAAACTTATTTTTCAAATACCCGCAGCCACCTGCTGGGCTATGGATTTGATGACTTTACTGCCAATGCCGATTTATGGTGGAGCAGAACGCATCGTGACGATCTCGCGTTACTGGAGCAAAATGATCAAAAATACCGCAATGGTGAAATTGATCATCACATATTGGAATATCGGGTAATCCACAAAGATGGTTCTACCCGCTGGGTTATGGACAGGGGAGTGGTTATAGAACTGGGGAAAGATGGAAAACCCGCAAAAATCATCGGCACCCATACGGATATCACCGAGCGAAAACAGGCGGAAGTGTTGTTGCAAAGAGAGGAGCAAAAATACCGCAGCATCATTGCCAACATGAACCTCGGCCTGCTGGAGGTTGACACAGATGAAAAGGTAATCTTTACCAACCAGCGTTTCTGCGAAATGAGTGGTTATGACTACGAGGAGCTTATCGGCAGAAAAGCATCTCACATTTATGTGAAAGGAGAAAATATCGAACTGATCGAAAGTAAAAACGAAGCCCGTAAAAGAGCCTCTTCACTGGATGCTTACGAGATTGCGGTTAAAAATAAAAGAGGGCAGTTGCGATGGTGGCTGATCAGTGGTGCCTTGCGTTACAACGATGCAGGCGAGCTGGTAGGCTCTATCGGTATTCACCTGGATATCACCGAACAGAAGCAACTGGAAATTGACTTGATCGAAGCAAGGGAGCAGGCAGAGCAATCTACCCGCAGTAAAGAAATTTTCCTGGCCAATATGAGTCACGAGATACGCACTCCTATGAATGCAATTTTCGGCATGACCAATCAGCTCACAAAAACAAAGCTGGACAGTATGCAACGGTTTTACCTGGATACCATTAATTCCGCTTCGGAAAATCTGCTGGTGATCATCAATGATATCCTTGATCTTTCCAAGATTGAAGCAGGTATGCTGAATCTTGAAAACATTCCCTTTGAGCCCAAATCCGTTATCAGCCGTGCAATGCAGGTATTGATGCATAAAGCCGAAGAAAAAGGACTGAGCATTACCAATTCAACATTAGATGCGGGCCTTTCGCCTGTCTTAATGGGCGATCCTTACAGGCTTAACCAGGTTTTGCTTAATCTTATGAGTAACGCCATCAAGTTTACAGAAAAGGGTTGTGTTGATCTTTCCTGCACCCTTTTGCAGGATACCGCAGCTACTCAAACCGTTCAGATAGAAGTAAATGACACAGGCATCGGCATGGATGACATGTTTGTATATAGTCTCTTTGAAAAATTTTCGCAGGAGGATGTTTCTGTAACCAGGCAGTATGGAGGTACCGGTTTAGGCATGAGCATTTCTAAAGACCTGATTGAGCTGATGGGTGGCAAGATCAGCGTTAAAAGTAAAAAAGGAGTTGGCACCAGCGTTTCTTTTAATGTAGAATTTGCGAAGGGAAGGATCGAAGATCTTCCATCAAAAGAAACATTTTCGATCAATAAAGATATGCTGGTCGATAAAAAGATATTGGTGGTGGATGATAATAACATGAACCGGCTTGTGGCAAAAACGATCCTAAAAAATTATGGCGCTGTTATCACCGAAGCCATCAATGGAAAGGACGCGGTTGACTTAATTCAGCAACACGAATTCGATCTCGTATTGATGGATATACAGATGCCGGTAATGGGCGGAATGGAAGCCACTAAAATTATCCGGGAGGAGATTAGTGTATCCTTGCCGGTGATTGCTTTAACAGCCAATGCAATTAAGGGTGACAATGAAAAATGTATCGAAGGGGGGATGAACGCATATCTTTCCAAACCCTTTAAGGAAGAAGACCTGCTGAAAATTGTGTCATTTTGGACCGGAACAGTGGGTGAAGGGAACTTTGCTTCAAAAAGTATTTTGGCAAGATCCACCGACAAATTGTACGATCTGTCGGCCATCAGAACCATCAGCAGGGGAAATGAAATGTTCGTAATTAAAATGGTCAATATGCTGATAGACCAGGTGCCGGTGCAGGTAGCGCAAATGGAAGCCAGGTACGATGAAGGCGACTACAAAGGGATGGCAGCCATAGCACACAAAATAAAGCCCGGAATTGATAACATGGGAATCGTTTCACTAAAAGAAAGCATCCGTGAAATTGAAAAGATTGGTAAGACGGGAATTGCGAATGACGCCCTTGGTTACCTGTTAAAAACTGTGTCGAAAAACTTGAATAAGGTAATTGAAGCTTTGCAAATGGAGTTTGACGGAGCCGCCGGTAAATTGGTTTAAAACTTTGCTGGTCTTAAACCATCGATTTTCTTTGCCAAAATATTCAGGGTTAATGCTCCCCGTTAGCTGGGTTGAAAAATGGGTTCAATGCAAATTGCGCAACCATCTTCAAACAAGTGCTTTAGGTATTTGGATTTGATAAGGTATAAATTACATAAGGATCCAGGCCGGGCGACATCTCCTGCTCAAGCTGAAGATTCCTGCTAAAGTCATTTTTCGCGAGGAGCCTGAGTGATCTTTTATTATTGAATTGCGGGAATGCGATTATCATCTGGAGTTGCATGGTATCAAATCCGAATTGAATTACCATTTCCACTGCTTCCTGCATAATACCTTTTCCCTGGAAAGCGGGACGTAATTCAAACCCGATTTCTGCCTGTTGTTTTTCTTTCTCTATATTCCACAAACAAATTGTGCCAACCAGCGTAGGATCAGTTTTCAACTGGATTGCCCAATACATCGATTGAGATGCATTGATTCCACTATCGATTTTTTCGATAAAATTCATTGCATCCTCAAGTGTTGTTGCGGGAGAGCGATCTATAAATTCATTTACCGATTCATCTGAGCGAATCAGGAATATCTCCTGCGCATCACCGGGTGAAAGTCTCCTTAATATCAATCGTTCCGTAACCAAACCTGGAAATGGATCAAAACTAAGATGAAGCATAAGAATTATTTGAAAGCAGGTAAAATGAGATTTCATCGCCGTAATCCGGCAGATGGGAACGCAAATAAACTGGTAAAGGTGTTCATTTAAAAATGTAAGCCGGTTAAAAACCAGGCTAAACCACTTTCACCAAATTGTAATTCTTCTTCCCTCTTTGTACTAACAGGTACTTACCATTCAGCAATGCATCTTCGCGGAGGGTATAATCAATTGCTTCTACTTTTACCTTGTTAATACTCACCCCACCGCCCTGTATCATTTTGCGTGCTTCGCCTTTGCTGGGAAAGATATTTGTGTCAGCTAAAAAACTTACGACATCCACACCATTCTGCAAAACAGTTTTGGAAAAATCGACAGCAGGCACACCTTCCATCACCTGTAATAATTGTTCTTCATTCAGTTGCCGTAATATCTCTGCCGTATCATTGTTAAATAATATCCCGGAAGATTTTACCGCAAATTCATAATCAGCACGGCTGTGTACGAAGCAGGTTACTTCTTCGGCCAATTTTTTTTGCAGCAGGCGCAGGTGTTCGTTGCCGGTATGAGTGGCAATCAGTTCATTGATTTCTTCTTGCGGTAAAAAAGTAAAAATCTTTATATATTTTATAGCATCCGCATCTGCAGCGTTTAACCAAAACTGGTAGAATTGGTAAGGGGTGGTTTTTGCCGGGTCGAGCCACACATTTCCCTTTTCTGATTTACCGAATTTACCACCATCCGCTTTCGTGATCAGCGGGCAGGTAAAGGCAAACGCTTCGCCCGCACTTTTTCTACGAATCAATTCAGTACCTGTAACGATATTGCCCCATTGGTCGCTGCCACCCATTTGTAGTTTGCAATGCTTGTTGTTATGCAGCCAGTAAAAATCATAGCCCTGCACCAACTGGTAGGTAAATTCGGTAAAGCTCATGCCGTTTTCACCCTCCAGTCTTTTGCGAACGCTGTCCTTACTCATCATGTAATTGACGGTAATGTGCTTGCCGGTATCCCTTATAAAATCGAGGAAGGTGATGTGTTTGAACCAGTCATAGTTATTAACCATCTCAGCCGCGTTAGGGAGGCTGCTATCGAAATCAAGATATTTTTCCAGCTGTGCTTTTACGCGGGCTACATTATGATTAAGTACATCTTCGCTTAACAAATTTCTTTCCTCACTTTTACCGCTGGGATCGCCCACCATACCTGTGGCGCCACCTACCAGGGCAATCGGCTTGTGGCCACATTTTTGTAAATGCATCAACAGGATAATGGGCACCAGGTTACCTATATGCAGGCTATCAGCCGTAGGGTCGAAACCAATATAACCCGTGGTCATTTCTTTGGTCAGTTGAGCTTCCGTTCCGGGCATAATATCCTGTACCATTCCTCTCCATTTCAATTCTTCAATCAAATTTTTCATGCGTATATTTCCAATTTTGGCGAACTTATGCAAATGTGGGTAGAAAAATGAAAAAATTATGGATCAATTCAAAAGTCGGCTTCAAACACTCGACAGCTTTCTGCAAACCTGAAAATCCGGTAGCGCCCGGTGATCTTAAATTAGATCAACAACATGGAATTGCGAAATTGACCGATGTCGTAGTTACTTATGAGTTGTAAATGACCCTTCTAAATTCAGGATGACCGTATTTTACAAACCACCGGTATTGGCGTGTGCAGCCTTTTTTTCAATAAGCTGTCTTACCAAACAAGCGATGGCATTAAGAACGGAGTAGCGGCACCGGTCGGCACCGAAGGTCAGACCAGAGATGAGGTCTAGCTTTGCCGGTCTGACCTTCGGTGCCGACCAAAACTTTGCAAGCCTTTAAGCTTGCCGGCTCAATAAAAAAGGGGCAAGCTATTTAAGACCACGATTCATTATTTTTGTATAAACCGCCGTTTTCCCTTGGAGGTTTTTACACAATTAACTTAGGGATTTTACGTTTTTATCCTATCGTTTACCCCCAAATTGAAACACTTACAACCGGAAAATAATTATATGCACCGAAAACTGCCTGCTTTTTTATTTGCCATTGTGTTATTGCCTGTTTTTTCCTACGCTCAGTTCAGAAAGTACTCTAATGAATTTCTGAATATTGGCGCCGGCGCAAGAGGACTTGCCATGGGCAGTGCACAGGTGGCTTCTGTAAATGATGCAACTGCAGGTTACTGGAATCCTGCCGGGTTAACCGGTGTTAAAGACCACCCGAATATTAACCTGATGCATGCCGAATATTTTGCGGGCATTGGTAAATATGACTACGGATCCATCGCCATTCCGATACAGGAAAACAGGCGAACCCTTGGTCTATCCCTGCTTCGTTTTGCTGTGGATGATATTCCCAATACATTGTTTTTAGTGGAACCGGACGGAAGCATCAATTTTAATAATGTGCAAACCTTTTCATCTGCTGACTACGCATTTTTGTTTTCGTTTGCGCAAGTGCTCAAAGAAACCGAAGATAAAAATATCAGCTTTGGCGTAAATGCTAAAATAATACACCGGAAAGTTGGGCAGTTTGCAAGCGCATGGGGTTTTGGTATAGATGCCGGTCTGCAAATGCATGGCGCAAACTGGCATGCCGGCATCGTGGCCCGCGATATTACCACTACATTCAATGCCTGGTCTTTTAAGTTTACCGAAAGGGAAAAGGAAGTGCTCTACCTTACCAATAATGAAATTCCTGTAAAATCTACTGAGTTAACCGCGCCACATTTGGTAATCGGTGCAGGGTATAATTTCAGGCTGAGTGGTTCGCTTAAATTACTGGCAGAAGCCAATATGAATTTAACCTTTGATGGCAAACGCAATACAGTCATCAGCAGCAATGCCCTTAATGTGGATCCAAGTGTGGGTTTGGAAGCAGCGGTGAAAGATGTATTCTTTATACGGGCAGGTATCACCAATTTTCAAAAGGCATTGGCTGATGGGGATACGCTGAATCAAAAGAAAGTGTGGATTTACCAGCCTAGCCTGGGCGCAGGGGTTAAGATCAAGAATGTAATGATCGATTATGCATTCACCAATCTTGCCAATCAATCCAATCCGTTGTATACACATATATTTTCACTAAGGTTCAACCTGGTAAAAAGAGAAGCAGAATATCCATAATCATGATGAAATTTCAATCATACCGGGCAATGAAAAGAATTCTACTTCCATTTTTTATACTATGCGTGCTTTCGGGTACTGCACAGTATAATAATAGCTGGATCGATTACAGCAAAACTTACTATAAATTTAAAGTAAGTAAAAATGGATTGTTTCGGATTAGCCAGCCTGCGCTAAATGCTATCGGTCTTGGAGCCACGCCTGCAGAACAATTTCAATTATGGCGAAATGGGGAGCAGGTCAGGTTATACACTTCTGTGAGTACGGGCATGATGGCCGCAAATGATTATATTGAATTTTGGGGGAAGATGAACGATGGCATTCCTGATAAGCCTTTGTACCGGGTCGCCGATAACCAGTTATGTGATAGTTTCAGTCTTCATACCGATACCGCCACTTACTTTTTAACCGCCAGTGCTTCCACGCCTTCTTTACGATATACCAACGCAATAAACAATGTTGCAGGAAATACACTGGTTGCCGATGATTATTTCATGCGAAGGGCAGAGCAGCCTTATAAGCAAATGTATAACCGCGGTTTTTCAAATCTTGTTGGTCAATATGTTTATTCTTCTTCTTATGAGGCCGGCGAAGGGTGGACAACGGCTGATATTGCTCCCTGCTGTCCGCTCTCACAGGTTTTTTCGGGCTTAAATGTTTATACCGCCGGGCCTGCTAACAGCCTTTCTCTTTATATCGCTACTTCGGGAAATGCTTCATTTACCAGGAACCTGCAGGTGAAGATCAATAGCACATTGCTGATAGACACGGTGATGAACAATTTTGCCATGATTAAAAGGCAATTGGATAACCTGCCATTGAGCTATTTTCAAAATACAGACAATCTACAGGTAACAGTAAATGGCAATAGCACCAATGTGAATGACAGGATTGTTGTTGGAACGATCGCAATCACTTATCCGGCCCGGTTCAATTTTAATAATGAAAAGAATTTCTATTTTGAACTGAAAGCTTCTGCCGCCGGAAATTTCCTGAGCATCGATAATTTTAATACCGGCGGTGTGCAACCGGTATTGTACAGCCTCAACGATGGCAGAAGATTTCTGGGTGATATTACCGTTGCGGGAAAAGTGAGATTTGCGCTGCCTCCGTCATCAGATCCGGTAAGGAAATTTATGTTGGTTAACCAGGAGCTTACCAATATCAGCACCGCTGGTTCTCTTACTCAAAAAACTTTCATTAATTATAATCTGCCTGCAAACCAAGGCGATTATCTCGTCATCAGCAACCCGGTTTTATTCAATGACGGCAATGGTAACAATTATGTAGATCAATACCGTGCATACAGGGCCTCGTCAATTGGTGGCGGATTCAATGCAAAAGTGATTTCAATTGATGAGTTAACCGATCAGTTTGCATTTGGTATAAAGAAACACCCGGCAGCGATCCGCGATTTTAGCCGGGTTGCCTCCCAGCAGTTTGTGGTGAAACCAAAATACGTTTTCATTATCGGAAGGGGATTGGCATCAATAGATTTCCGGGTCAATGAAAGCAATCCTTATACAGAGAAGTTAGACCTGGTGCAATCTTTTGGATGGCCTGCTTCTGATATTTTGCTGGCCTGCGAGCCTGGCCAGATGGTACCACTAATACCCATTGGGCGCTTATCCGTCATCAATGGCGGAGAAATAAAAATGTACCTGGAAAAGGTAAAGCAATATGAGGCAGCGCAGGCGTCTGCTTCCCACACTGTGGCCGACAAATCCTGGATGAAAAACTTTATTCATGCTTCCGGCGGGGGAACAGCGGATGAAAATACTGAATTCGTTTATTATTTAAATAGCTATGCTACCATTGCAAAAGATACCAGCATGGGTGCCAAAGTAGAGCTATTTCAAAAAGAGAGTGCTTCAACGGTTGTTCAGGCAAACGGCGAACGCATGGAGCAACTTATTAATGAAGGCACCAGCTTTATACAATATTTTGGTCATTCTTCTGCCAATATCCTTGCGTTTAATCTCAACAGCCCGGAAAATTATACAAATGCAGGCCGGTATCCCTTTTTTAATGTAAGCGGATGTAGTGCAGGCAACAATTTTACTTTTGATCCAACGCGTTTAACCGGCAACCCGTCCTTGTCAGAAAAGTGGATGCTGGCAGACCAGCGGGGCAGTATTGGGTTTTTAGCGAGTACTCATCTCGGCATTCCTCAATTTTTGAACTATTACAATACTACTTTATACGAGGCCTTTTCCCGTACCCTTTATGGCAATACGATCGGTAATCAAATGAAATATGTATTACAAACTATCGGGTCGAACCCTTTGTCGCTGGATTTTTTCACCCGGATGCACCTTGAAGAACTCAACCTGAATGGTGATCCGGCTATTAAAATCAACAGTTTTGCACAGCCAGACTATGCGATAGAAGACCAGCTGATTAAAATTACCCCTTCCATTGTAACCGTGGCTGATAATAACTTTAATGTGAAAGTAAAGATCCTGAACCTTGGCAAGGCTGTGGGTGATTCGATCAGGATTACGGTAACACGGCGCCTGCCGAATGATTCGCTCCAGGTAATCTATAATCAAAAGGTACCCGGTATCAGGAATGCTGATTCGCTTGATCTTACTATCAAGATCAATGGGGTTACTGATAAAGGTGCTAACAAATTAATCTTTACCGTAGATGCAGATAATAAAGTGGCAGAGTCTTCTGAAACTAACAATACGTTTACAAAAGAGTTTGTCATTTTTGAAGATGAAATACGGCCGGTATCGCCCTATAATTATTCAATCGTAAACCAGCAAAATATCCGGTTTGCCGCTTCAACTGCCAATCCATTAAGCATTAGTCGTCAATACATGATGGAACTGGACACCACGGCGTTATTTAACTCTCCTTTCAAAAAACAATACAGTGCCACTGGTATCGGCGGAGTAATTGAATTTTCACCCAATAACATCACCCTTACCGATAGTACCGTTTACTATTGGAGAGTATCCATTGTTCCTGTAAATAATGGGCAGCAAATATGGAATGCCTTCTCTTTTGTTTACCTTTCGAACAGCAGTACCGGGTTTAATCAATCGCATTATTTTCAACACCTTGAAAGTACTTATAGCAGTAGTATAAGTCTGCAGGCAGACAGGCAACTTCATTTCGGGAAGACACCTCGTACACTGGTGGTCAATACCGGGTTGTATCCTTATTTCAATTTCGACAGGATAAATGTGAACATCGATTTTGTGCAATTGGATTATTATGGTTGCCAGTACAATGTGCTGCAGTTCATGGTATTTGATACTACTACTTTAATGCCCTGGAAAAATTATAAAGTATCCGGCACAACGGGCAGGTTTGGCAGTTTATACATGTGCCCTGAACCCACCCGCAATTTCTTTGAATTTTCTTACCAGGATCCTGTAAGCAGGAAGCATGCGATGGATTTCATTGACAGCATTCCGAACGGGATGTATGTGTCTGTCACCAACCTTGGCGTGAATGGTAACTATCCCGGTGTAACCCCCGGTAATACAGTATTCATCGACCAGTGGAAGGCAGACCAGTCAGCCCTCGGTACCGGCAATTCGCTGTATCATAAATTAAAATCAATCGGCTTTAATACCATCGATAGTTTTTATCACAACCTTCCGTTCTCGTATTTCTACCGCAAAAATGTAAATAGTTTTTCACCTTATCAAATAATGGGTAGTTCCGTGGATGCTTATGTTACGAATGTAATTCCACTCACCGCAAAATTTGATTCAGGTACGGTCGAGTCGCCTGTTTTTGGCCCCGCAAAAAAATGGAACTCTCTTCACTGGAGAGGTAAATCGTTGGATGTGGGCGCAGGTGATACCTCTCAAATACAGGTGTATGGTATTAAAGTGAACGGTACCCAAACCCTGTTGGCCACAGTTTATCCTGCAATAGATACAACCCTGGCATTTATCGATGCACTGCAGTATCCCTACATCAAATTAAAAATGCTGAACAAGGATGTAAACTATGCAACTCCGCAACAGCTAAAGAGCTGGACGGTGAATGCAACTTATGTACCTGAAGGTGCCGTAGCTCCCAACATTTCATTTTCTATGAAGGATACGGTAGACCAGGGCGAAAAGATCGACTTTGTAATTGCCTTTAAAAACGTGAGCCAGGTATCGTTTGATAGCCTTGCCGTAAAGTTTATTATTACCGACCGCAGCAATGCACCTCATGTAATAATCCTTCCAAAGAAAAAAGCACTTGTTGCCGGAGACACCTTACTGGTAAGTTATAGCATTGATACAAAAAATTACCCCGGCACCAATACCTTGTATCTAATGGTAAACCCCGACAATGACCAGCCGGAGCAATACCTGTTCAACAATTTTGTGTATAAAAATTTCTTTGTAAAGGAGGATAAGTTTAACCCCTCGCTGGATGTTACGTTTGACGGCGTGCATATTTTAAACAGGGATATTGTAGCTTCAAAACCTAGAATATTAGTGAAGTTAAAAGATGAGAGCCATTTCCTTTTGCTGAGCGATACTTCATCCCTGAAAGTGCAGGTACATTACCCCGGCGATCCTTCAGATATCTACCGCAACTTTTACTTTGGAAATAACATGCGCTTTATCCCTGCTACGAACGGAGCAGATAATACAGCATCAATAGAATTTACACCTTTCTTCCCCGAAGACGGAGAATATGAATTGAAGATATCGGGTAAAGACATGGCGGGTAACAGGGCCGGAAATGTTGAGTACACAGTTACCTTCAATGTACTCAACACACCGATGATCAGCAACATGCTCAATTATCCTAACCCATTTACCACTTCCACTGCGTTCGTATTCACCCTAACCGGCAGTGAAGTGCCGCAGAATATACGCATCCAGGTACTTACGATAACCGGCAAAATAGTACGTGAAATAACGAAAGCGGAACTGGGTGAAATCCATATCGGCCGTAACATTACAGAGTTTAAGTGGGATGGAACAGATATGTATGGCCAAAAACTCGGCAATGGTGTTTACCTCTACAGGGTGCTTACCAATTTGAACGGCAAATCTTTGGATAAATACAAATCAGAGGGGGAGCAAACTGATAAGTTTTTTAACAAAGGTTATGGTAAAATGTACCTGATGCGGTAGCAGCCCGCCGGAAAATTTATTGAACTTTAAATGAAGAGAATCCTAATAATTACCACCTTATTCCTGAGCACGACATCTGCCCTAAAAGCCCAGACCATCAAAATTTTTTATGAAGTCAAGGCGATGGGCTATATCATTTATGCCTCAAGTAATGAACTCTACCCCGTTTCGATTTCATTGGACATGCAATTGTCGAACCTGACTTTTTCTGAGGGAGAAAAGAAAGTTTTTGTGTTACCGCCTAAGAGTGAAAAGTTCAAAATAGGCGAATTCTCAGCCATTGACAGGGGCCACGGGTATAAATTCAGCTATAAATATATATCTACATTAGGAGATGTTACGATAACGCATTACGACAATTCTTTCGATTATGATTTACCCTTCCAGAAAGGAAAAAGTTACAATGTTTACCAGGGATACCACGGTGCGTTTTCACACCAGGATGAAAATTCGCTCGACTTTGTTATGCCCGAAGGAACGGAGGTATTTGCAGCCAGAGGTGGCATAGTTGTACAGGTTGTACAGAACAACTCCGAATCATGTTCAACTGAAGAATGCAAGAAATACAACAACTATATCACCGTTATGCAT
Source organism: Ferruginibacter sp. (assembly GCA_025963635.1). GTDB lineage: Bacteria > Bacteroidota > Bacteroidia > Chitinophagales > Chitinophagaceae > Ferruginibacter. The sequence goes on along the minus strand of JAOQAK010000064.1, from coordinate 55,258 downwards.
TCTGACGGCTCATTTGCAACCTACGCACACATAAAATATCATGGTTCAATATATATCCTGGGAGACTCTGTTAAGAGAGGCGAGGCGATCGCATACAGTGGAAATGTTGGATGGTCAACCGGGCCGCATCTTCATTTCGTTTGCTTCCTCGGCGCTTTCGGAAAATGGAATACCCTGGCAACCAAATTTAGAATCGACAAGGGAGCCGAATCCATTTTCTTAAAGGAAAGAAATACTTATCTGCGGGATTATTGAAAAGTAAATTGAATCAAATCCATAAAGTTTAAAAATAAAAAGCCAAAACATCGATCCAACTCAAAATCGATGACGAAGTTTGTCTGTTCCGGCTCTTCCCCAAAATTGTTTTTAGTTATAACAGGCGCCCGTATACTAATAATCATTCCTGGGTTTATCCGTCGTCTTTGGAAGTGGCGGTTTATTTTTATCGGGTGTTTTGATCAATGGCTGTTGACTTGCTCCCTTCTTATCTTCCGGTTTATTGCCGGCAGCCGGAGGTGCTTTACTGTCTGTTTTATTAGAGGATGGCAAGTTGTTCGGGTCCTTCGCTTTTACGTTACTGTCCGCCTTTGCGGGCGTGAATTCACTTTCGATAGGAACCTGCTGGGTTGATTTGTCGGTCAATACTTCATTCGTGAAATCATCTGCATCTCCATTTCCCTGGTCATCAGTATTGTCGCCTCCTTCATTTACAATGTTTTCAAACCGCTGGTCTGCATAAACCGGGTTATTCGCCATCTCGGCAGGTTCTTCGAAATTCAATACCTGGCCATAAGGAAGTGTTTTGTCTGCATACACTTTCTTCATGAAATATCCCCATTTGGGCAGCGCCATTTCGTTACCTCCAGTGGTACCTGCGTAAATTCTGATAAAAGGATCATCGCAGCCTACCCAGGTGCCGGCAAGTAGTTCGGGAGTATAGCCTATAAACCATCCATCTGTATTGTCATTAGTAGTTCCTGTTTTCCCGGCCTTTTGTGCAGGAATATCGTAGTTGTTCAACGATTTTCCTGTACCGATCTGTACCACGCCCTGCATAAGTTTTACCATGGTAAATGCATCCTGTTCGCTGATTACCTGCTTACTGCTGATCTGTGTAAAATCTTCCAGCAGGTTGCCGTTTTTATCTTCCACGCGGCTGATAAATATCGGATCTGTATTGAATCCTTTATTTGGGAACATTGTATAAGCCTGCAACATTTGAAGCAAAGGAATTTCGGCAGCGCCCAATGCCAGTGAAACATAGGGGGGGAGCTTAGCGCTAACACCAACGCTCTTTGCAAATTCAATAATCCTGTTAACTCCTAACATATTCGTCATGCGAACCGAAGCAGTGTTCTTTGAAAAGGCAAGACAATTGGCGAGTGTACCACCTCCGCCAGTAAAGGTTCTTACTTCTTTACCGTATTGCACTGGCCCGCCGGCAATCACCGTAGAGGGAGTATACCCGGCATCCTGCACGGCCAACGCATAGATCAAGGGTTTTATCGTAGACCCTACTTGCCTGCTGGCGGTTACATGGTCATATTTGAACCATTTAAAATCGATGCCTCCCACCCAGCATTTTACTTCACCTGTTTTTGGATCCATTGCCACAAATGAAGTTTGCATTAATTGCTTATGATACTTAATAGAATCCCTTGGTGTCATCACCGTGTCGAGCTCACGTTTTGCGTTCCAGGCAAATACCTTCATCCTTACCGGTACCAGGAAAGATTTGCGGATGTCTTCGGGTTTGATATCATCCTCGGCCATTGTTTTCCAGCGTTCACTTACCTTCATTGCGTTTTCAATGATATTTTCGCGGGCTTTCCACATTCTGTCGCCGTTATTCTTTAAAAGATTGTTCAGCTTTTTTTGAATCACGGGCATGTGCTGTACAACTGATTCCTCTGCATATTGCTGCATTTTGGAATTGATGGTGGTATAAATCTTTAATCCACCGCGGTACAGGTCGTAGTTTTCACCCGTTTTAGGATTGGTGTGTGTTTTACACCATTCTTTCATTTTTTCCGCCAGCGCAGTACGGAAGTAGGGAGCAATACCCACATTATCATCTACTTTTTTATAATTGGTGATCAGTGGTTTGGCTTTCAGTTTGGCGGCCTGTGCGGGAGTGATATAATGCTGTTTACAATCAACCATCCGCTCTATCACCGTATTTCTCCTGTTCAGCGAGGCGATGGGATGACGGATAGGTTCGTATCCGAAGCCTTTCAGCATTCCCACTAATACCGCCGCCTCTTCGATGTTTAAATCGGACGCTTCTTTTTGAAAATAGGTTTTGGAAGCATTCCTGATGCCATAATTATTGCCCCATGGCGCCCTGTTGAGATAGAGCGTAACAATTTCCTCCTTTGTAAAATTTCTCTCCAGCTTCACAGCGATGATCCACTCTTTTATTTTTTCTACGCCTCTTTTTAACACGTTTCCTCTTCCTTGTCCCAACATCATTTTTGCCAGCTGCTGCGTGATAGGACTACCGCCGCCGGCTGTACCTAATTTTACGATGGCCCTTGCTACCGCCTTTGCATCAATTCCTGAATGATCATAAAAATTTTGATCTTCTGTGGCGATCAATGCATGGATGATATTGGGTGAAATTTGATTATACCTGATTTCGCTCCGGTTTTCGGCATAATATTTTCCCATCAGTTTCCCGTCGCTGGTGTATACTTCGCTTGCGAGGTCGGCCTCCGGGTTTTCAAGATCTTCCAGTGAAGGCATTTTTCCAAATGCTCCAAAATCGGCGAGCGTAAATATTAATATTACAGCAATTAATCCTCCAAAAAATATCCGCCATAAAGTCCTCACTGATGGCTTAATTGTGTTATCGGCTTTTTTATTTTTCATAATCGCTTCGGCTAATGTTATGGTGAATGGTAAATTGTGATTGGCAATAACGATTGGAATCGACAATCAATGTCGGGTTGCATTAGCTTTCACTAAAATTTGCCCGGGTAAATCTTATTAAGCAAATTGATATAACCCACAAAATCCTTGTTTGTTTTTAATAATTGCAGGTTCTCATCGCTGATCAGGTAAAAATTATACTTATTTGCAGGCAACCACGAAATTTCCTCCGGTGCTGCTTTTTTAAGCTTCTCTAAAAACCGGTAAGCGGCAGGTACATCCGCAAACGAAGTGAAAATTAACACGGAACGATCTTTATCGATTGCATCACGAACCAAAGTAATGGGTTCTCCCTTGAAACTCTCGTTGAGGTAACGGGTAAATGCATTTTTCGATTCATTGATATAGGTAATATCCACCTTATCCATTACCATTATTACATTATGTGGTAACGTGGTATTGATCATAAAAGGACCATTTGAAAAAAAATTGGGGCCTTTTGCGAGTGTGTCTTTTACTTTCGGAAGTGTAACCGGTGCAACGATCTTTTTTGCCGGATCATTCTTTACCACTGGTTGTTTAATCAATTGTAAACTGTCCTTTATGGAAGGAATAGCAACAGGCGGCATGATGGTTTTTACTGTATCCTTTGTTACTATCGGCGGTGGCGTTTTCAAAGTGTCCTTCACCTGCATGGCAGAAGGTTTGATTACGGTTTTGCCGGTGTCAATTACGTTGGTCGGTGATTTGATCAGGTTTAGATCATTTCTAATCAGCGGCGAGCGGTCGTCTATGGTTACAATTTCATCGTCTTTTGCCCTTGTTATTTGCAGGTTTGTCAAATAGTTTTCTATTTCAGTCCTTCTTTTCAACACATCGATCATTCTTAGTGCCTTCGGAGTAAGTTTTGCCGTAGGATACAAACCTGCGATATTTTTCAGCACATTGATGGCCGAACTGTCTGCATGCTGTTTTATGTGATAAACTGCCTCAATGTATAAGAGTTGCGGGCTCCAGTAATTTTTTCCGTAAACACTATCTGCTTTTTTCTTTTCTGCAAAAGCCCGGTCGAAATCTCCTTCAATGAATAAGTTATAGATGTCCTGGTACCTTTTGGTGCCTTCTGCATTTTTAGCCTGCGGGTTTGCTGCGGCAGGATTGTTTAGCAGCAAAGCAGAACGGCTGGCTGCAAAATTTTTGTTTAAAAGATTTTTATAATAGGCAGCTTTATCAGCATACCCTAATTTGCTATAGCAGTAATAAAGACCAAAATAAAGTTCACCATTGTACAACGAATCGGGGTAGCGCAACAGCGATTGCTCGTAGGTAACAATTGCCTGCTGGTAATCTTCCAGCTCATTTTGAATTAACCTGGCCAGTTCAAATAAATTAATAGAAAGCAGGGTGTTACTTGCAGCCAGCTTCTCAGCGTTTATAGGGATATTTGACATCAACCCTTCAAAACTGATGTCATCCGGCTGAACAATGGCATTTGGATTGTTGCCTGCATTTGAATTGGCTGCATCCTTGCCGCCGATGTTAGTTGCAGGGTTCGTGACGGTAGCAGGTTTATCAATATCATCCGGCGTATTCGCTAATCCCTGCCCGGGATCGGCCGGGTTGGGTGCTGCCGCTTCCGCAGCATTTTTTCTCCGCCAGTTATCTGTATTTTTAACAGCGCCCCATTTTCTTTTGAAATCGTTATACCCCTTCGATTTGGTGGAAGCATTATAAAAATACCATTCTCCTTTATTAGCGGCAGCAAAGAGATCTACCGGCTCATCTTTTTTATTACCGAATGGTGTGTCAAATCCTATCATTGTGCCGCCGCCGGCACTTGCATCAGTTTCCTTTAAACCTTTATCTTTCCTTAACCGTTTAACCATTTTTTTTACAAATGCTTCCCTGGCAGCAGGCGCCATTGCGGCGATGGCTTGCAGGCTATCTTCCCTTTCCACAATAACAATTTTTTCAACAATCTTCGATAATGCATTTCTTCTTGCCTGGATGGAAGCGATACGATCTGTGAGCGTTGTATCACCCGATTGCAAACTGTCGTACCATGCAAAGGCAGCCCTGTACTGTTTGCGGTTGAATGCGATATCTGCAAGTTGCAGGAAGGTCTTGTTTTTATAGGAAAGATTCAGTTCGTTGTATTGCAAACTTTTATTGAAGTACTCCACTGCTGCATTGCTATCCGGCTTTTGCATGGCTAACTCGCCGGCAGAGTAATAAATAATATCTCGATAGCTTTCATACTTGTCTTTTTTTGCCATCCTTACCAGGTTATTGATGCTGTTGGTAAGTTCCTCCGGATTTGAGTTCTTTAGCATTTTTGCATTGTTCAACCGGGCATGGATATCCATTAACGGATCTACTGTATGAATTGATGCACGCTGGTAAAACGTTGTGGCTTTGTCAAACTGGTTAGTGATTTCATATAACTGGGCCAGCAGGAATTCTGATCTCGAAAAGTCTTGTTTTGTATCCGCATTGCTCAATGCTTTCTCGAGGTAATTGGCTGCACTATCATAAATATTTTGTTTGTAGAACCAATATGCATTGATATCATCCAGGTCGTTGCGCAGGCGGGCAGGCAGGTTTGGATCGTATTGCAAGGTATTGATCAGCCCGGCAGATTCGCCCATTTCATTTTGCTCGATGAGGGTGCGTGCCATCCAGATCAGTGCATCGTTCCTGCTGGGTGGCTCAGCCGTTACTTTTTGCAGAATATTTTGTTTTTCTTTATTGGCAATGCTTAAGCGGCTATCACTGGAAGCATCGCTGGTACCAACAATCCGGTTATCCTCTTCATGTTTTTTGCGTGGGAAAAGGTTGTAATTAATAAACTGGAAGGTGGCTGCCGCTGAATCAAAATCCTTTCTAAAAAAAAATGCCTTCCCCATCATCATGTACATGTTGTCTACCCAATCATTCCGGAGGTCGTGTAATAAGATGCCTGCGGTAGCTTTGAAAATAACTGAATCCAATTCTGATTTTTGGGCGGCAGTATTTTCCAATGTAAATGGGTAATAGCTTAACAGCATCGTGTAATCGTCTTTTTGGGCCGCTTTGGCTCTTTCAATCACACTGTTTATCTTATTTCTCGCGTTATAGTAATAATTGTAATGTGTGTAATTGTTTTGAAAGAAATGTCTTACCAATGTAAATTTCTTATCAGCCATCTTTTCAGAACCTAATTTCCGGTTCTCAAATTTCTCTGGCTTTTTTTCTTTACCCAGCAGGTCAATGGTCCAGGTAGGTGCCTGTGCCATCGCACTATTAAAAAAGATGCACCCGACGAACAGGGTGAAAATCAATAAAAAAAACCTTTGGAGCATGGAATAATTGATTGAAATAAAGCGGTTAAATATCGGATATTTTTGGGAATTAGCGGGGATAATGCGTAAGCTTTCTTATTTTTAACATCCAATAAAGAACCATGGGCAAATTAGATGCCAACAGCACACTAAAACGTTTAAGAAATCGTTACCGCCTTGTGGTGATGAATGAGGATACGTATGAGGAAGTGGTAAAGTTTCGGCTGAGCAGGCTAAGTGTATATATCGTGTTAAGCAGCGTATTTGTATTGCTTACTATTTTAACGGTGGCTTTGATTGTTTTTACTCCTATCAAATATTACCTGCCAGGTGTTGGATATGGGGATGCACTGCAGGTTAAAGAATTCCGGCAATTGAAAATTCGCACCGATTCAATGGAAAATGCGCTTAAGTACAAGCAGCAGTATTTTGAAGATGTAAAGAAAGTATTACAGGGAAAAGTGCCGGTGCTGGATACCAATAAATTAGATCTGCCGAAACCTGAGAGCACGAATGAATAACAGACTGCCGGCGTTCTAATGGATGGAACGTGCTCTTATCAATTTACCTTACCATATATCGGCTCAGGATAATATTCCAATCTTTTTATATCTATGATTTTTCTATGTTCATATTCAAAAACCTTTAACGATGTTTAATTCAAAAACCAAATCTTCCGCAGGGGAATCTTTTACCGGAAGTACTACGATCATTGGCGCAGGAACGGTTATAAATGGCGATATTGAGAGCGAAGGTGATATCCGGATAGACGGTTTATTAAGTGGCAACCTGTTTGCCAAATCAAAAGTCTTTATTGGGCCCGAAGGAGTGGTTGAAGGAAATATACAAGGCAACCAGGCAGATGTATTGGGAAAAGTGACCGGCCAAATAAAGATCAAAGAATTGTTGCAATTGCTCGCCAAATGTGATGTGCAGGGCGATGTTTTTGCGGGTAAATTACAGATAGAACCTACTGCCAGTTTTAACGGCTGTTGCCATACGGGCGCTAACGTGGTTGAATTAAATAAAGAACTGGGCAATGTGGTGAATGAATAATAAAATATCTTTGCGGGTACATGAATCCCCGAAAAAAAATAATTGTACCGCTCGTAGCCCTCTTCATCATTTTCAGCGGATCTCTCATTGCATCTAAAGGCTTATTGTTCCGATGGGGTATTGATTATACCGTTTTGATCGTAGCAAATGTGATATTCTTTTTAATAAGCCTGTTAGCCTTTTTTATGCAGCAAAAGGCTTTATACAATACGAATCCAAATGTATTTGTGCGCAGCGTAATGGGAGGCATGCTGATTAAAATGTTTGTGTGCATCACCGCCGTTATAATATACAGACTGGTTGCCGGCAACAATACCAGCAAAGTATCTGTGTTTGCCGCAATGTTTTTATATCTCGTATATCTTGGAGTGGAGGTGACGGTAATCACCAAATTGAACAAACAAAAAAATGCCTAAGCAGGAAGCGCCGTTACACCAGTTAAAACAGTACCTGCCGGAAGGAAGTTTTGAAGAAGTGTCACATTACCTGCAGCAGTATAAAGTACAACTTACCATTACCCGTGAACGAAAATCTGTGTTAGGTGATTACAGAAATTCCTTTGCAGACAAAAACCACCGCATTAGTGTAAATGGCAACCTCAATCCATATGCTTTCCTGATCACTTTACTGCACGAACTTGCACATCTTTTCACTTATGAGCGGTTTGGCCATAGGGTATTGGCGCATGGACAGGAATGGAAGAACGAGTATAGTAAGGTATTGGCGAAATTTCTATTGAAAAAAATATTTCCTGCAGACATCCAAAAAACATTATTGAAAACACTTCAAAACCCTGCTGCCAGTAGTTGTGCAGATACCTCCTTACTGAGGGTGTTACATCAATATGATGAAAAGAAGGAAGGGGTAAATTTAATCGAGACACTGCCGGAAGGCGCCCTGTTTAAAATAAAAGGCGGCAGGGAGTTCAAAAAAGGAGAAAAGGTACGCAAGCGATTCAAATGTGTTGAAATTACTACGGGCAAAATATATTTATTCAGCCCGGTGTATGAAGTGTATGTGGCAATATGAAAAAAGTAAGTAGTGTTGGGTTGACAGACTTATTATAATAGCAAGAATTGGATGCACCTATTACACGAATCACGGATTGGTTATTTCCACCTCTCAGGTAGTTAGCTCACAAAAATTTTATCATCCATATCGTGCAACCATTGTGCCCGCTGTTTCCCATCGGGCCTACAAGGTAAGTAAAGCCGAATTGCTCGTACATTGGTATCGCTACAATTAGCTCGGGCATCGTTTCGATGTATACTTTTTTATAGCCTGCATTTCCTGCTGCTTCCAGGCATTGCTTCATAAGCATTTTGGCAATTCCCTTGCCCCGGGCGCCAGGTGATAAATACATTTTTACAAGTTCTACGGTATCATTCTCCAATCCGTCTGTATGATATATGCCTGCGCCACCCACCACATTACCGTCGGCAACAGCAACATAATAGATTCCTTTCCCCGTTGCAAATAGCTCATGCAGGTGATCCGTGCTTTCATCAAAATAGACGGTACCTGGCTTATTGGCTTTAAATTCTGCCAAGGCGGATCGTATTATTTGGGCGAGTGCAGCGTTGTCGGGTGGCTCAATTTCTCTTATAACCAGGTTGTTCATATCGATCAGCGTTTTTCTCCAAACCTGATTAGGTTGTGATTATTATCATGGATCGTAAACTCCTTATTTCCCCATGGCTTATTAACTAATTTACCGGGTAGTTCTACCAAATCCATGGTGCAATATAATGCATAAAGGTCTTCGATATTTTCAACCATAATTAAACAACCGGCATTTGCATCGCCGCGAATTGCCGTATTCATTGACAAATGAATCTCCACATTCCGGTATCTTAAAATGGCGTAGTTACCATAGTTGGTTGACTCAAAACCAAGTTTAGTCTCAAAAAAATCAATGGTGCCACTGATATTCACCGCAGGTAAAACGGGAATTGCTTTTCTCAACATTTTAATAATTATGATGTTAATGTGAAAAGATAAATTAAAAAACATTTATTTTGAGAACTTAATTCAGGATATACTTTGGAAGTTATACAAAAATACAATGAAGATGAATTGGTGTTGTTGCTTCAAAGACGCGATCAACAGGCATTTTCTTACCTATACGATAATTATGCACCTGCATTGAATGGCGTAATTTTTCGCCTGGTAGGAGATAAGTCAATAGCTGAAGACATCCTGCAGGAAGTATTTATTAAAATATGGAATAATTTTTCCAGTTACGACCCATCAAAGGGTCGTTTGTTTACATGGATGATGAATCTTACAAGAAATCTTACCATTGATACGTTAAGGAGTAAGGGTTATAAAAAGCAAAACAAGATCTCGGGGGATGAAAATTCCGTAAATGATTTGCAGGATACGAATTCCGGCCCGGAGAAGTTTGATACCATGGGCCTTAGGAAACAGCTGGAAAATTTAAAGCCCGAGCAACGGGTAATAATCGACCTGGCATATTTTAGTGGATACACCCAGGATGAGATAGCTAAAGAAACAGGTATTCCGTTAGGCACGGTTAAAACCAGGATGCGGGCGGCTATCATGGAATTGAGAAAAATACTGCAATTTAAATAAATTGAATATAAAGGAAATTATATCATCTGGTTTGCTGGAGCTATATGCTACCGGTACTACTTCTGAACAGGAAAGGAAAGATGTAGAGCAGTGGATTGCGCAATACCCCGAAGTAGCCAGCGAGGTAAAAGAAATTAGCACCGGGCTTGAAGCATACGCCAGGGTATATTCTATTGCTCCGGCTGCAGGCATAAAAGAAAAAATATTTGCTCATATCAATGCCACCGAAAACGGCAGAACAGCCATCATCACGCCCATTACAAATGCTGGTGCGAAAATTATCGACCGGACTACTTTCTGGAAAATGGCAGCAGCTGCATGCCTGCTGTTACTGCTTGGTAGTATTGCGCTCAATATCTTTACCTACAGCAGGTATAGCCGGGCAAATGGCGACCTGCTGATCGCCAGGCAAACGCTGGGAACTATTGAAGAGCAAAATAAAATAATGGAAGAGGGAATGAGTGTTGTGCAAAACAAATACAGTGTGCCCGTTGCTTTGAAGGGATTAGAAGCTTCGCCCGATGCAGCTGCTAAGGTTTTCTGGATGCAAAATACGGGGGAGGTCTTTATCGATGCAAGTAATTTGCCCGACGCCCCGCAAGGAAAACAATACCAGTTGTGGGCAATTGTAGATGGCAAACCGATAGATGGTGGGATGATCGTTACTTCCACAAAAGGCGATAAATACAGGATACAAAAAATGAAAACTTTCGGCAAGGTAGAAGCCTTTGCGGTAACGCTGGAAAAGGAAAAGGGTAATCCAACACCACAGGGGCCAATGTTTGTAAAGGGAGAAATATAGGCAGGTGATTCGAACTCTTTTTATAATGCCGGAAAATTTTCCGGCATTATTGTTTTTTGCCTCCCTGTTCAACCAATAAGTTGAATGCAATCACTTTTTTATTGAATTTATTTGCTTGATTTAAAACCATTGGCAATGAACCATCGTAGGTCAATGAAACAAAATCAACAAACCTTAAATCTTACAAATGGAAAAATTTAAATTCATTGCAATGGTGGCATTAACGGTAGTCATTACCAAGGCAACTTTTGCACAGGCGAACAAAATATCTAAAGAAAAAACAGTTGAAGTTGGCGGAGCTCCAATGTATCCTTTAAAAGACATTGTATCCAACGCGGTGAACAGTAAAGATCATACTACCCTGGTGGCTGCAGTTAAAGCAGCAGGCCTGGTGTCAACCTTGCAGGGTGCAGGACCTTTTACCGTATTTGCACCTACCAATGCTGCCTTTGATTTGTTACCTGCAGGCGCAGTCAATAATTTATTAAAAGACGAGAACAAGGCAACCTTAACGTCCATCTTAACGTATCATGTTGTTGCGGGCAGGTTAAGTGCAATGGACATGATGAATTTAATTAAAGCTGGTCATGGCGAGGCAATGGTTAAAACAGTTGCAGGGGAAAATTTAACACTGGGAATGAAAGGCAAAAACATTACGGTTACAGATGAAAAGGGAGGAGTTGCTTATGTAACGGTAAAAGATGTAAATCAAAGTAACGGCGTAATACATGTGATTGATCACGTATTACTTCCAAAATAGTTTCTTTTAGGTGCATGTTAGGTGGTTCTGCGGTTCCGGTTATTCCGGAACCGTTTATTTTTTAGTGATGCTTTGAAATTTTTCAATTCGGATCAGTGCAAAATTTTTCAATTCAAATTGCCCGCATTTTATAGCGTCAGCAGACTGCATCCTCTTATATCCGTATTATCTAATCTTCCCAAAATTTCAAAGCTGCCGTTAGGATACAATGTACCAGCATCCTCAGCAGCAATAAATGAGCATGAATACAGATTGGCAAGATCGACAATGTTAACCGCACCGGTGATCGCCCTTTCTGAACCGGTTATATGAATCGTAAGCGGATCATCTTCTTGCCGCAGCAAAATTTTCATCCATGGCGGGCAATTGAACAAGCCATTCCCCGCAGAGTATGCCTGGCTAAGTAGTTCGGTCATACTGTATTCTGAATGAACCTGTTTCAGCTGAAAGCTGGTACATAAAATTTCGTGTACCTGCTCCCGCACCAATTCTTCCCTGCGTCCTTTCATGCCCCCCGTTTCCATGATTGTGGTATAATGCAACTGCGTCGGAAATTGCTCTGCAAAATCCAGCAGGGCGAAGGTTACTCCCAGGAGCAGTGTTTTTTGTTGCTTTTTTTCCAGGTCCAGTAAAGTGGCTTGTAATTTTTTCAATTCATTCAGGTAAAAGCCTCCTTGCGGATGCCCGCTTTGCTGCACCAGTTTTTCCGCCATCATCACCAGCGAGGAACTACTTCTTTCCAGGTAAGAGGGAAGTAATGCAAGTATGCACCAATCAGCCGGATCACCGTAAAATAGCCGGAAAGCATTTGTGAAGCTTTCTTCATAAAGGCTGATATCTTTAACGTAATGCCTGCTATTGATCGTTTGAGAAGTGCCGCTACTTTCAAATATGCGGGCCGGCTCAAATTCGGTAGTAACTATGCGGTGAGATTTAAAAAAACGGATCGGTAAAAAAGGAATTTGCGTGATACTGGTGATTTTTTGGGCATCAATTTTTAAAGTATCACAATATTGCCGGTAAACCTCGTTACATTCATATTGAAATTGAAAAACTTCAACGGCCAACGAATTGAAATTTTCGTCATTGGCGGTAAATATTTTATCCCGTAACGTGCTTTTTTTAACAGATGTATTCAATTTCTATCAGTAAATTTGAAAAATAATATACAAAGATGCGTAACACAATTATAATATTAATCATTAGTTTAATTGCCGTTAGTTGTGGTAAGGATAAGTATACCTCTGCGCCACAACTGAAATTTAAATCGATTAGTCCCAATACGGTAAGCAGTGGTGTAATAATTGGCAGTTCAGGTATTCCCTTGATAACCCTGAATGTTACAGATCTTGAGGGTGACCTGGGCTTCAAAACCGGCAAGGATACTTCCAAAATTTTTATCAAGAATCTCCTGATTAATCGCCTTGATTCTTTTTATTTACCGGATCTCCAATCGGTGGCCTCAAAAAATTTCCAGGCCGATATACGCATCAACACATTCGATATATTGCGTGGGTCTGCCAAACCCCGTCCAAAGGTTGACACATTAATTTTCGAGATTTATGTGCAGGACTTCGCGAAAAATAAGAGCAATGTGATCACTACAGAACCCCTGTATTATGTATTTCCATAAATGAAGCGTCTGTTTCATTTTATACTGTCTCATTCCATTTTTATTGCTTTTTGTGCTTCGGCGCTCAGCCTCCAAACATTGCAATTATTATCTCTCCCTGTAAATGGATATTTGCTGGCATTTATTTTTTTTGCCACTTTATGCGGCTATAACATTTACTGGACGGTTAGCAGGTTTTCCTTTGGCAATAATATCTCGCTGATACCTTTCCTTGAAAAAAGCAGGAGCGCACTCCTGGTGATCCTGGCAGCCATAACAGGAATGGTCTTTTGTTTCTCCAGACTTCACCTGGTGATGTACAATGTTGTTATCACTTTTATTTTGTTGGGGATGTATGCACTGCCGCTGATGCCTTTTAAACAATTGCATTTTCTCAGAAAAGCAGGGTTTTTAAAAACAGTTGTCCTGGCGTTGGCGTGGACAATTGTAACCATTCTTATCCCTCTGCAAATTTCAATCAGGGAAATGGGACATGCGGCATTGCTCATTTTTATCAACCGGTTTTTATTCATGCTGATGTTGTGTATCATTTTCGATAAACGCGATGCCGCAATCGATAAGATCCGTGGATTACAAAGCCTCGCCACGGATATCCGCCCAATGTTGCTTCATTTTTTTATGCTGGTTATTTTCATCGCATATGCGTCGGTAAGTTTTGCAATGAGATCATATAATATTACCAACAACCAGGTAACGGCACTTGTTGTATCGGGATTCGTTGCGCTATATGTATATTACCGCTCCATGCAAAAAAGGGGTTACATTTTTTACTATTTCGTTGTAGATGGGCTGATGTTTTTTTCAGCGCTGTTGACGGGGCTGGCAAGCCTTAATTAGTCGGCGAAAGGCAAAAGGCAAAGGGCAGAAGGCAGATGGCTATAGGTGAAGGCAATTGGAAAGGGCAAAGGGCTTAGGACTGGAACTAGCAGGCACCAACCTTCCACCATCAACCTTCCAGCATCAACCTTCCAGCATCAATCTTCCGATATTAATTGGCTAATTTTGCAAAAAATAAAATTAAATGGCAAAAGCAAAAACACCGAAGAGTATACTTACCGACGAATCGTATGCCTTTTTAAAAAATTATATCAATAATCCCTCGCCCACCGGTTTTGAAAGCAGTGGCCAGAAGATGTGGCTCGAGTATGTGAAGCCTTATACTGATTCCTTTTTTACAGATCCTTATGGTACCGCTGTGGGAGTTATTAATCCCACTGCCCCTTTTAAAGTAGTAATTGAGGCACATGCGGATGAAATTAGCTGGTTTGTGAATTATATCAACTCGGATGGTTTGATCTACCTGAAAAGAAATGGCGGTGTAGATCACCAGATAGCGCCCTCTATGCGGGTATTGATCCATGGTAAAAAAGGTCCGGTAAAAGCGGTATTCGGCTGGCCGGCCATTCATACAAGGATGGGGAATGCCGACAAGGAAACCCAGCCGAAAGTAGAAAACCTTTTTCTCGATTGTGGTGCAAGGAGTAAAAAGGAAGTGGAAGCATTGGGTGTGCATATCGGAGCCGTAGCCACTTACGAAGAGGGCTACGAAGAATTGGCCTATGATCATATTATCGGACGTGCACTGGACAACCGTATTGGTGGATTTATGATTGCCGAAGTGGCAAGGTTATTACAACAAAACAAAAAGAAATTACCTTTTGCGTTATATGTAGTAAATGCAGTACAGGAAGAAATCGGTTTGCGTGGCGCTGAGATGATCGCCCGCAGGATCAAACCCAATGTTGCGATTATTACCGATGTTACACATGATACCACCACGCCGATGATCAATAAGCAGGTACAGGGCGAAACAGCCTGTGGTAAAGGACCTTCACTCACTTTTGGCCCGGCGGTGCACAATATGTTGTTAGATGTAGTGCAGGCAGTAGCTGCAAAAAATAAAATTCCTGTTCAGTTGCATACCGTTAGCCGCAGCACAGGCACGGATACAGACTCTTTTGCTTACGCCAACGATGGTTGCCCTTCTGTACTGGTTTCTATCCCCCTGCGTTATATGCATACTACCGTTGAGATGTTGCATAAAAGTGATGTGGAGAATACCATCAGGCTGATGTATGAAACTTTGCTCACCCTGACGCCTAAAACCAATTTGAGTTATTTTTAAGGTAAGTTTAAGGGAAGTAATAAATTTAAAATTGGACAAGCTTTGTGCTTGTCCAATTTTTTTGTCTTCTCACAGGGATAATAAAGATGTATTGATACCATCGAACCCGTCTATTAAAATCTTGCTACGATCTTGAAGTTTACCAATCGCGGTGTAAGCCTGTTTGGAATGCTGTAGACTGTATTTGAAAAATCTTTCACCAATTGGTAAGATATTGTGTTGGCCCTGTCTACCAGGTTAAATATCTCAAAACTTGCCCAGATATTGTCAAAGCTTTTGAACGGATTGTGGCTTCTCCGCATATTTTTTTCGCTCAACAATAAAGCGCTGAACCCAATATCAACCCTGATGTATGGATCAATAATAAGGGCATTCCGGTATTTAACGCTATTAGGAATATTGAACGGCATGTTACTTCCATACAACATGTTTAAATGCACTTTGAAATTTTTATTATTCGCGAGGTAATCCTGCAAAAACAATCCAATTGTAATTAGCCGGTCTGTAGGCCTTCTCACCCATCCTACATCATTGCGGATACTATCTGCCGGCACCTGGTCCGGGGTTTTTGCATTGATGATTTCACCGGCTGCGTTTTTATATTGATAAAAATAATCGCCTTCAATATTTTCTTTCGTGTTCATAAGACCAATGCTGAGCCAGCTTTCGGCGTCCTTTACCAGTTCCGTATACAGCCTGGTTTCAATTCCCATTGCATACGCTTTGGCTGAGTTATTTCCAAAATAACGGATTCGTAAATTATCTATGTCATAAGGTATCACATCCCGCATGATTTTATAATAAGCTTCGGTTGTAATGCGGAATGGCTGGTATCCATTTTTGAAATTATAATCCATCCCTGCCACCAACTGGTAACTTTTTTGCGAGCTAACCTCCGGGTTCAATGTTCCGTCGTATCGTCTTAACTCCCTGTAAAACGGAGGTTGATTATAAGAACCTGTTGCGAGTTTGAAGACCACATCCTTTTCCCACGCAGGTTTAATGCTTACCTGCAAACGGGGGCTCACAAAAAATTCTTTGTTCAGCGAATTGTAGTTATAACGAATACCTCCCTGGAGGGTAATGTCCCGGTTTTCATTGTGCAGGCTGATATTGTCCTGTATGTACCCGCTATATTTCTGGATGGAAAGATTGGCTTTGGATTGTAAGAAGCTATTTAAACGCCCTGTATTTACAGGCAAGGAAAAACCTGCGCTATCCTGGTATTCCCATTCGTACAACTTGTCATCTATAGTCGTTTGTTCAAAAGTAGTTCCAAACTGAAAGAAATGTTTTCCTTTGTCCAGGCTGCCTTTTAAACTTGCATTCCAAACTTTTATATTCAGCTCGTTGCGGCCATAATTTTGATAGTAGCCTGCTCCCAATGGATTAACAATCTGCCCGAATGTACTGCTGCTGTTGTCAAAATCGCGATCTCCAAAAAGGTAAGCGCCTGATATGTCGATGTTTTCATTTTCTTTATTTTGAAAACGGCTAAGCATCCATTTCAACCGTACATTTTTATTAGGTTGGTGGACGACACTAATTCCGATCATACCGGTTTTATAAGCATCTCTTTCCTGTCCCTCAAAAAAAATATCCAGTCCAAGATTAGCTGTAAACAAAGGTGAAAATACAGACGATGTTTTTTTTGCAGATTCAGGGATGAGCGTAAATTTTGTAGCTGAAAAATTAGTGAGTAATTCCAACTGTAATTTTTCGCTCAGCTGGTAAGTAATGTATCCCTGGACATCGTTTGACGAGGGAATATAAGCTCCTTTTGTTTCCTGGCTGCCCAGCAGGTTACGGTTACTCCTGTTGCGTACGCCAAAAAGGTAAGTTAGTTTTTCTTTTTTTGAAGATCCTTCAATATGAAATCCCTGCTCGAGCAGGCTGATATAAACTGATCCGCCGAATGCCTTAGGTTTTTTGTATTGGATATCCAATACACTGCTCATTTTATCACCATATTTCGCTTGGAAACCTCCATTGTAAAAGCTTACGTTTTTGGCCATTTCAGGATTGATAAAGCTCAAACCTTCCTGTTGGCCGCTCTTTACAAGATATGGCCGGAATATCTCGAAGTCGTTTACATAGATCAGGTTTTCATCATAATTTCCTCCCCGTACACTGTACTGGGCCGTAAGTTCATTGTTGCTGCCTACGAGGGTTTTTATTAATCCTTCAATGCCGCCCACCGTTGCAGGTAATACCAATGCATTTTTAGGATTTATTTTAGTGAGCCCTGTTTCTTTTCGTTCCCGTTCATCACTGACTACAACGGTTTCCAAAGTTTTTCCAAGGCGGTTAAGCTTCAGCGTTATTTTTTCTTCTTCATTTTCACTCAGGTAAAAATTCTTCTGCGTTTCTGCATAGCCGGTATGTGTAAAAATTAATGCAAAAGATTTATCAGCCGGAACGGTCATCTTGAAATAGCCACTGTCATTTGTAACAATTCCGTTTGATTTACCAAGGATCATTACAGATACACCTGGGAGGGGATTTTCATTTTCATCCACAAGGCGTCCGCTAACAATAGCAGTTTTCTTTTGGGCAGAGCTGTACATGAAAAGCAGGGATAATACAAGGGCTGAAAGTACTCTCATTGAATGAAGGTAAAATATTTTATTCTCTTATTAATTCTGCCTTCAAAGATCCGTAGCCTTATCTTTACTTTGCAAAAAATAAACCATGAAAACATATTTATTGTTCACCACTTTTCTTTTTTGGATACTAACAGGATGTAATAATTCATCTGTAAAAGACACCGGCAGCCTTGCAACGAAAGATACTGTGATCTCTTCAATGCAGGATCTATCAAATGCCACTGAAACCAAAAAGCTATTATGCCAAAACTGGGAGAATAAAGAAGATGCCGAGGACGCTGCTCTTTCCAGCGATGGGGAGGGACTTGAAATACCGTATCGGGGTTTTTCATTTTTTGAAGATGCATCAATTGTGGAGAATCCCCGTGACAAAATCAGGTTTGGCAAATGGAGCATCAATGAAGCGGACAAGGTGATCAGCATCGAATACAATAAGGGAGCGAAGGCCAGGTACAAAATTGATTCACTTGGTCCGACGCAAATGATCCTGGTGAATTTGGTGGATAAAAAAAAGGTTGAATACCGTGCAGACGGCAAAACTGAAAAGAACCCGGCAGATAATCCGTTTTACGGCGCCAATAATCAATGGCGTGTAAAGCCTGTAAGTGCAGAATCAGACAGTGCTATCAAACTGAGAACAGAACAATGCCTGCTTTTTTACGCTAAATTTTTAGAAGACAACGCAGACAGAAAATCCGGGATTATTTCCTTTGTTGGGCTACCTACCTGCTTCAAGTGGTATCGCGGAGGCGTTTCCGTGACTGCTAAAGATAAAGTGGAAGCAAGATGGATCAATTGTTACTACAACACTGACCAGGCGATGAAAGCACACGCAATGCTCGAAGGCATCATCTCAAAAAAATACAAGTGGAATAAAGAAGAAAAAAATTGGGTGAAACAATCTGCTGAAGTAGTAAAGCAGATGTATGACACCCTTAAAGCGCTTTAAATCTTGCTATTGCGGCAATGGGATCGGCCGATTTAAAAACTGAACTTCCGGCAACCAATACATGGGCCCCGGCATCAATAATCTGTTTCGCATTTTCTTCTGTTACACCGCCGTCAATCTCGATTTTAACGTCCAGGGAGCGGTCATCGATCATGGCTCTCAATTGCCTTATTTTAACAAGCGTGTAAGGGATAAATGACTGTCCGCCAAAGCCGGGGTTTACGCTCATCAGGTTAACAAGATCAATATCCCCCAAAATATCTTTTAGCAATTCCACGGGTGTATGTGGGTTTACGGCTACGCCGGCCTTCATACCAAGACTTTTTATTTGCTGAATATTACGGTGCAGGTTAGGGCAGGCTTCAATATGTACGGATAAAATATCTGCTCCTGCTGCTTTAAACATTTCAGCGTAGTTGCCTGGTTCTTCAATCATTAAATGCACATCACAAATCTTGTTGGTGGCCTTTCTGAAAAACGCTACCAGCATGGGGCCAAAACTAATGTTAGGAACAAATCTCCCATCCATAATGTCTAAATGAAACCAGTCTGCATCACTTTTATTCAGCATATTACATTCATCCTGTAATTGTAAAAAATTAGAAGCAAGAAGTGATGGAGCGATAATGGGCATTTGTTTTTGATTTATAGTTTATGATCTACTGTTATTCTTCTTGTCTTTATAGTATAAATTAGTTAATTGACGGCTTCCAACTTTTGCAACGCATCTTTTGCTTCTCTATAATCCGGATCGATCTGCAGTGCCAACCGGTAACTATCAATCGCGGCTTTGGAGTTACCCATTTTTTCATAACACCTGCCCAGCCAATAATATCCTTCATCGAAAGTATTCTGTATGGTTACAGCTTTTTGTAATTCGTCAATCGCGGTAGCATATTTGTTTAGATCATACAAGCAAATTGCTTTTTCCCTGTAAGCCAGCACATCCCGGTAATCTATTTTAAGGCAGGCGTTGAATAAAGCAATGGCTTTTATTTTATCTCCCGCGTAACTGAAATATAACCCTTTGATAAAAAGTGCTTTTTTCTGCGCATCTACTACGGTAGATTTTAATAATTCATCAGCGACAGTTAATGCCAGCGGATTTTTTGTTTGCGCATATAAAGAACCTAATGAAAGAATGTATTCAGGAAGTGGGTTAATTGAAACCGCCTTTTCAAACGCACTGATTGCATTGGCTGTATCACCATTTTCGAAATATAACGTGCCTTTTATATTGAAAAAACGTGCATTCAACGTGTCTGTTTCTAAAACCTGGTTGGTTTCTTTTAAGGCCCGGGTATAATCACCATTGTCACGGAAATATTGCACGAGGTTTTCTTTTAACAAGAGCGAATCCGGGTATTGTGCCACCAACGATCTTAACCGACTTTCCTCGTCTTCGCCGGTATGATCGGTTTTTACTTCATTATTGCTACACGAGGTTGCGATTACAGATAGTATGCAAATGAAATAAACAACGGGCCTCATCATAGTAACGCTCATAAATAAGCTGCAAAAATAGGTGCTAATGATAGATTGTGCTGACAAAATACTGATAAATTATTCCCTGGAATCCTATCTTAGCACTATAAAATATGAGATGAATAAATATTTACTTCTTTTTAATGTGTTGTTTGCCTTGATTGCCGCCCCATGGCCGGTTACTACTGAAAGCAGTTTCAGTCGCAATGAATATCAAACGCAATCCAACACCGGGATATTTGCCGAACTTCAAAACGGGGACACTATTTTATTCCCGGGCGAAACGCATTTTGCGAACGTAAGGCAATTAACTTTTGGTGGAGATAATGCCGAAGCATATTTTAGTTTTGATGGGAAGTGGATTGTTTTCCAAAAAAAGAATTCAAAGGAAGGAATTAATTGCGACCAGGAATGGATAGGGGAAATACCGACCATACCGGGTGAAAAATTTGAACCGAAACTCGTGAGCACTGGTACAGGAAGAACTACCTGCGGCTTTTTCTTCCCCGATGGAAAACATGTTTTATATGCCTCAACGCATTTAGGTGACAAGGATTGTCCGCCCTTGCCCGACCGGAGCAAATATGGCAATAAATATATCTGGCCAGTGTATGAAAGCTTCGATATCTTCAAGGCGGGTAAGAATGGGGAAATTGTGAAGCGACTCACCAGTACAAAGGGATATGATGCGGAAGCCACCATTTCTCCGCAGGGAGATAAGATCATTTTTACGTCTATGCGAAATGGTGACCTTGATCTTTATACCATGGATATTGACGGAAGCAACATAAAACAGGTAACCAACACGCTGGGGTATGATGGTGGAGCTTGGTTTAGCCCTGATGGTACAAAAATTTTGTGGAGAGCCAGCAGGCCTGTCACCGAAGCTGAAATAAAAGATTACCGCGATCTGCTCGCGGAAAACCTTGTTGCACCCACGCATATGGAAGTATGGCTTGCGAATGCAGACGGATCAGCAGCGCATCAGATTACATTTTTAGAGCAGGCAAACTGGGCGCCTAATTTTACCCCGGATGGTAAACACATTGTCTTTTGCAGTAACCACGAATACAAACGCGGTTTCCCGTTTAATATGTACCTAACTGACCTGGAAGGGAAAGGGTTAGAGAAGATCAGCCGTGACAAAGGATTTGATGCATTCCCAATGTTTAGCCCCAATGGCAAAAAGATCGTTTTCAGCAGCAACAGGAACAATGGCGGAACAAGGGATACTAATATTTTTATAGCAGATTGGGTGGAGTAGGAGTTAAACAGTTGAAAGTTGAAGGTTGAAGGTTGAAAGTTGAAAGTTGATAGTTGAGTATTCAATAACCTTCAACCTTGAACCTTCCACCTTCTAAATCAGTTCAATCACTTCACAATTCTTCATTTCTTTTCCATCAATTACAAAGCGCAGCAGTGTTCTGACTTTATGCCAGCCCTGTTTGCCGGCTGCTCCCGGGTTCATATGAAGGCAGCCCAGCTTTTCATCATACATCACTTTTAGGATATGTGAGTGGCCGCTGATAAACAGCTGTGGCCGGTGAGCAAGTATTTCTTTTTTTGTTATGGGATTGTATTTGGGAGGATATCCACCAATATGTCGCATCATTACTTTTACTTCTTCGCACATAAACACAAGCTGTTCAGGAAAAATCTTCCTTATATCCGGCCCGTCAATATTTCCATAAACTCCTTTTAACCGGTCACTAAAGATGGTCGGTCTGGAGGTCAGGCCATCTTTAGTGACCGGTTGTGGCAATACCGGTAAATTGAATCCTTCGATAATCTTTTCGGCAATCTCCATTGTGCCAAAATCACCCGCATGCCAGATCTCATCACAGGTTTTAAAATGTTGAAAAATAGCGTCATCAAGAAAATGATGCGTATCCGATAATAGTCCAATCCTGGTCAAAGTATAATAATTTAAAAAAGAACACCGCAATAACGTATTGTTTGATGAGAATATCAGCCAGCTTATTAAAAATAGAAATAACTGAAAACTACCGGGCATTTCTTTGAAAGATTTTATCAAAAGCGATTAATAATTATGCCAGGCGATACTGAATCGCCTCTTTCCTTTTTTTTGTGAATAAATAGTTACTAAATATTAAAGCATAAATATTAGTAATAAGGGTAAGTATTAAAAACAATGATATATTTGCTTACCTCAAATTACTTGCTAATCTAAACCACAACTATTTTCATTAAAAGTCGATGAGCAATTTGCCACAAAGGACTTAACTGCTACGTTTCCGTGTTTTAAATTATTAATGCATTTGACTTATCCGTCATTTCCTTTGTATACCTGCGTGTAGACTTACTTCTTTAAACCACAAAGGAAATGAAAAAGGCTTGCCTGATCATATTTACTATTATAGGCACATTTTATTGTCACATCTCAAAAGCTCAATGTACCGGGCGGAAGGGGCCAAACATATTGGGTGATAGAGGAACGTTCAGTTCCCCCTTCATCACTGTTAATCAGGCAGCATCCGCCTGTACTTATTCAGCTACTAATACTTTCAATCCTGCAGGAAATATTGGCAACGGTTTTGGGGTTTGTTCAGGCATCGGCATGACTCTTCCTTGTTCAGATTATAAATATACTGCTGAGATCCTGGGATTGTTCCCGGATTTCACTTACAGTATTATAAAAAATATTGGTGATAATAATGGCGGCAATTGCATCAAAGGCGACTGGAGGGGAAAAGATCATACCGGGGACGGTGGATATTTTATGGCAGTTAATGGAGCAACCGCCATCGGCAACAGCCCTGTTTTCTACCAGGTGAAAAATATCCCTGTGTGCGTGGGTGCCACGTATGAATTATCTGCGTTTGTACTTAATTTACTTCCAAAAACAAATGGGAATGCTAAGCCGGGGACTGAACCAAATATTTCCTTCAAAATAAATGGGAATATTGTCGTTAGCACCGGCCCCGTTGCATACAGTAATACACCCACCTGGGTAAAGGTTACCGGTAGCTTTACAGCTGCTACACCGCTCGTTGACCTGCAGGTAATCTCCACAGCTTCAGTACTTATTGGGAATGATTTTGGGTTAGATGACATGTCGATTAATATCTGCATCCCTGAAAGTGCATTTAACGGTCCGTTATCTGCGTCAATTTGTAATGGAACAGGTATAACCGGGGATGCTATTATTTCCGGAATTATCCAGGGAAGTTCATCGTATGATTGGCAGATCAGTACCGATGGTGGAACTTCTTTTGCTGTCGCTGATCCATCTTCAGTAACACAAACTGGGATTTACCGGCTGATCGTTTCAAATTCCTGTGGTTTGCCAGACACTGCTACGGTAAATGTTTCCATAAAGCCAAGGCCGATACTTGCAAGCGATAAAAATGTGACGACTTGCTCCGGCAATATGGTGGACCTAACAAAACAATTCAATTCGGATACATTAAATAATGTATGGACCCTTGGTGGAAATATTGTTAGCACACCTGCGGCCGTTAACCTCTCCGGGCTTTATCAATTAATTGCCAGTAATAATGCCGGATGTGCGGATACGGCACTCGTTGATGTTATAGTAAATCCTAAACCAAATTTTGGCCCTGATCAAAATTTTACAACATGTGCGGGCAACGGAATTGACCTAACCAAATTTTACTCAACCACAGGCCTGGCTTCCAGCTGGACAACGGGGAATATACCTGTCGTTAACCCTGGTGCGATAACGGTTGGTGGCATGTTCGAAGTGATTGGGGTAAACAGCTTTTCATGTGCTGACACAGCCAAGGTAACCGTGGTTATTTACCCGAATCCTACCGTAAAAACAGTTAACCCTGGTGCCGTATGTTTTCCGTCAACCGTTGATTTAACCCTTGCAGCAGTAACGAGCGGCTCTACTCACGGGCTGAATTTTACCTATTGGCAAAATGCCGATGCTTCAGTTTCATCGCCCAATCCTGCGACAGCAGGGAATGGCCTATATTTTATAAAAGGAACCGACCAAAATGGCTGCTTCAACATACAACCTGTTACTGTCATTGTATACCAACTTCCGGTGGTTAGTGCCGGCCGGGACACTACCATTTGTGATCAAACCTTCGCAGTTCTAAACGGAGGTGTATCGAACTTATCCGGGAGCACAGTAAATTATGCCTGGAGCCCTGCCACTGCAGTTGATAAAGTGAATTCTCCGACAACCATTGTAAGGCCTATTGCCTCAACAACCTATATGCTTACCGCCACGGTAAAGTATGATCGCTGTAGCTTATCAGGCTTTAATACGGTTCGTGTAAATGTACAACCACCCGTACCCGCTTTTGCAGGTAATGATACCAATGCCATTGAGGGTGTACCACACCAGTTAAAGGCAACGGGGGGAGTCAGTTATTTATGGTTTCCCGGAAGTTCACTGGATAACCCGGCGATCGCTAATCCTTTGGCTATATTTCAAAAGGATACGAGGCTTACCGTTAGGGTAACGGATTTTGCAGGTTGCGTGGCAACAGACACAATATTTATTACGGTCTTTGACAATATCAAATATAACCTTCCGACAGCTTTTTCTCCAAATGGCGATGGGCTGAACGATATCTTTCGCCCGCATCCTGTAGGCATTACCGCTACAGATTTTTTCCGGATCTATAACAGATTTGGAAATCTGATGTTTGAATCGATCAAGAGCTTGAAAGGATGGGATGGGAATCTAAATGGGAGAGACCAACCTGTGGGTAATTATGTGTGGGTCATCAAAGGCATGGGAAAAGATGGCAAGGTGGTGCAAATGAAGGGGAATGTGGTTTTAGTAAGATAGGGGGTTTTTTAATAATATGCTCCAGGCATGAATCGTTGATATCGTCTCCCTGGTGTTTCCTTATATATATGGAACTATTAGCTGCTAGTTCAGCTGTTGAACATTTTAATATTTGCTGGCGTCGTAGGCGATAAAAAATACATTGTAATTTTTGTAAAACTGGCCATCGAATTCTTCCTTTGAAAATGGCTTTTTTGAAGCGTTAAAATATTCAATGGTGGATAGCGCCAGTCCGCATTCAGCAAACAGCTCAAAAATTTCCCCCGGGGTAGTACCATACACATCTGCTGCGCCTAATCCGAATTCAAATAGCACAATAGGTTTATCCTTTTTTAAAATATTTTTAGCACCCTGCAACACCTCGTATTCTGCTCCTTCCACATCGATTTTCAACAGGTCAATCTTTAAGCTTTCCGGGATGAGATCATCTAGTTTTTCCATTTGAACAGAAAGCAAAACGGGTTCCTGGCCAATCTGGCTATTTCTTTCGCGGAAGCCGCTTACTGCCGGGCGCCCGGGATAATAATTGAAAGTAGCCGAACCTTTTTTTGACGATAAGGCGAAATTATAAACAGTGGTGTTTTTTGCAAATCTTCTTTTCAGCGACTTGTACAGATCGGGGATTGGTTCAAACGCGAAATGTTTTCCTTGTGGCGCTGCTGCAACAATTTCCATTAAAATATGGCCAAGATTGGCGCCAATATCAATACAATTGGAATTCTTCTTTAGGTGCCTGCGAATGAGTTCCGTTGTTTGGAAATCGTATTTATCAACGGGCAGGCGATAGAACGCCTGGGTAAGCCGGTATGCCTGGAACAAAGTTTTCTTCGATATCACCTTGAGCCATGCAGGGGTGTAGCTGCGTAAAAAATCCTTCATAATAGTGTTGTAAAATCAGCTTGCCCTTTGTACCATTGCTTTTGTTCCCGGGCGATATTGAAGCTGACAATAGCCGGGGGGTAAAATTAATCGTTAATTCTTTATTCTGGCACGGATTTATCGGTTTGCATGTTGATTCGAATAAATAGTTTTAAATTTATATAGGCAGTTTATTGTAACCTGGTGTGTGCGATGGTTGCATGCGATTTACCTGTTGCGTGATGCCGTCCATGGATGGTGACAATAGCCCGGTAGCCTTTGAAATGACTTAATCAATTTTCAACATGAGTAGCTTCAAAACCACTGATCAGAACTATCCGGTAGATGTAAAAGTCACTTCGCAAAATAGTGAAGCATATCTTTTAATAGATTCAAAAGGAGTTTTACAAACCAAAGAGGATTTATTTAAGCACTGCCAACTGATATTTGACGAAATTATAAAACATGCCCCACAAAAAGTACTTATCAATGAACCTGAAATGCAATTTCCGCCGGGATTATTTTCATACTTTGAATTGGTGCAGCATTATATAGATGATTTTCCCCCGGAAATTGCCGATTTCAAAATTGCCGTAGTGATATCTGAAAAATTTAAAGAAATAGGTGATTTTTGGGAAACAGTGTGCGTTAACAGGGGGCTTCAGTATTTCGTATTTTATTCTTTGGAAGATGCTACCAAATGGCTACTGGGCTAAACAGCACACGATACTGCTCATACCAATCCAGGTGATCACATCTTCAAATTAGGGAATTGCATTCTTCAATTTTCATATTTTCAACTTATTGTTATGCCGCATTATCATACCCTCGGAAGCATTCCACATAAGCGTCACACACAATTCCGTAAACCGGACGGAAGCCTTTATGCGGAACAACTTTTTTCAACAGAAGGTTTCAGTAACGACTATTCTTTGCTATACCATCATTATCCGCCCACTCAAATTATTCACACCGAAACACCTATAAATATTCAGCCCACTATCGCAGAAGAGAAAATGCTGCAGCACCGGAGTTTTGAAGGTTTTAATATAGCACCTGAAAGCGATTTCCTGCTTAGTCGTAAACCCATACTGGTCAACAACGACCTGCATATTGTATTGGCTGCCCCGCAGCAAAGCATGGAAAATTATTTTTATAAAAATGCAGACGCCGATGAAATGATTTTTATACATGAAGGCAGCGGAACATTAAACACCATGTATGGCAACCTGGATTTTGCGTACGGAGATTATTTAGTGATACCGCGAGGTACCATTTATCAAATTCATTTCGCAACCGCGGCCAATCGCTTGTTTATCGTGGAATCATTTAGTCCGATCCGTTACCCCAAAAAATACCTGGGTAAGTATGGCCAGCTACTCGAGCATTCCCCTTATTGCGAAAGGGATATCCGGCCCCCTCATGGCTTGCAGGCGAATGATGCTGCCGGGAATTTCCTTATCAAAACTAAAAAGAAAGGGATATTGTACGGCATCCATTACGGCCACCATCCTTTTGATGTGATTGGCTGGGATGGATATTGTTATCCTTTTGCATTTTCCATTAAAGATTTTGAGCCGATTACCGGCAGGGTGCACCAGCCGCCACCCGTTCACCAGACCTTTGAAGCAAATAATTTCGTGGTCTGTTCATTTGTTCCGCGTTTGTTTGATTATCACCCGGAGGCTATTCCTGCTCCCTATAACCACAGTAATATTGATAGCGACGAAGTGCTGTACTATGTGGATGGCGATTTTATGAGCCGTAAACATGTAACCCGTGGAATGATCAACCTTCATCCGGCGGGTATACCGCATGGGCCACATCCCGGTGCCGTACAAAAGAGTATCGGTGCCAGGGAAACCAATGAACTAGCGGTAATGGTGGACACATTTCATCCCTTGCAGTTAACGAGGGAGGCGCTTTCCATAGAAAATGAAGGCTATGTAATGAGCTGGGCAGAATAATGATTGCCAGTTTGTGTAAATAGTTCGCGGATTATCAGAGATTAATTGCGCAGGAGGAAAAGAATAAAGCATCATTCTTTCAATGAACAACTATCCTTCCGCCATTCCTATTCTTTTCTTAAAAAATCTTATATTGGCATTACAAAAAAGCAACCTATATGATAAAATTTCATGAAATTAAAATTGGGGACTATTTAATAGCCGATAATGACGGCGACAAACGCATTGGCGAAGTAACGGATCTGAACGGAGATGAGAAGCAGGTTTGTGTTGATACCGGCGACCAGGAATTTTGGTATGAGACCAGCCAGCTGATGCCGGTTCCGTTAGATGAGGAGCAGCTTCTAAATCTCAAATTTGATAAGGAACCGCATGATGATGGATCCGTTAAATATTTAAAAGGGGCATTCAGGATTTTTTTGCCGGTACAGGGCGATTTTTCAAAAATGGAAATATGGTACCGGGATGAAAGAAGGCACGTTATGCATCCCATCAGTGTGCACCAGTTGCAAAATCATTTTCATGAAATGACCAAAGTATTATTAAACGATGAATCGTTCCATTAAAATACTAAACGGATTGTGACTTGTTCCTCATCATAAATCAGGAGAGATTTCTACAAATAAATTTTTTGATAAATAAAAAGCCCCGCCATCCTCAATGGCAGGGCTTTTAAAATGCAGGATATTTATTTTTTGTACACCAGTTTTAACTACTGCAAAATACTATATAAGAAGTATACCCGAAAGACTGTATATTTAATAACTGCAAATCAATATTCTGCTAAACACCCTTTGATCCTCTGCCTTTAAACGGATGCCGTTGCCCACCTATTAATTGTAACTAACCGTATAAATTGTAACCCGTGGTAATAGTAAACCGCTTTTTCGCTGGTATCCCCCTGCTTCTTTTGTTATCACTTCCTGCATTAGCACAGCCCGGTCTTCTTAAGATGAAGGATAAGTTGCAATCACAAAAAATAAACACTGTCCAGTCTTTTTACAAGATTGAAGTAAATGATAAAATACCCAGCCAGGGTTCAATTCTATTTTCGGCCGACCGTGCCTTGCAAAAAAGCAATGTTCAGCAATGGCTATCCGAACAGCTTCAGTTAAGAGCGGGAACGGATGCCTTACAATATGTTCAGCCTTCCATCTTGTACAATAATTTTGAACTGGAAAAATTACAGCAATTCTATAAAGGCGTTAAAGTAGAACACGGCATTATCAACAATGCAGGTGGCGATGGCAAAGTATTGATGATGCAAATGGAATTTTATTCTATAAGCGATAGCTTGACAACTATTCCTTCGTTAACGGAAGATGCCGCTTTACAAAAGGCCATGGATTTTACCGGTGGGATGGAATTCGCATGGCAGCATAACGGCGGCTCAGATCCTGATTGGCAAAAACCAAAAGGAGAGTTGGTAATTGTAGAAGATATTTTTAATGATATCGGAAAAATGTGCCTTGCCTATAAGTTTAATATATATGCGATAAAGCCTTTAAGTCGGGCATATATTTATGTAAATGCGATTAACGGAAAAGTAGTTTTCCAGGATGCCATTATC
The DNA here is from genome assembly GCA_025963635.1 of Ferruginibacter sp. GTDB lineage: Bacteria > Bacteroidota > Bacteroidia > Chitinophagales > Chitinophagaceae > Ferruginibacter. Next base: position 25,872 of record JAOQAK010000064.1, on the reverse strand, counting down.
AAACATGCGACCAGCACCGGTTCTGAAAAGGTTAACGGCATCGGCAAAGCAAAAAATGAATTAAAAAACCTTCCACCAAATAAGGCACCAGGCAAAACAATTGTTTATCCCGGTGCAAATAACACCACGGCGAATGCTACCGGAAGCGCAGCCACGATTTATAGCAGCACCCGTACCATTGTGACGGATAAAACTTCACCGGGTTCCTACAGGCTTCACGAAACTGGAAGGGGAAGCAATACGGCCATTCAAACTTTTAATATCAACAACAACACAGATTTTACGGCAGTAGATGATTTTATTGATGATGACAATAACTGGACAGCAGCAGAATACGCGGATGTTCTTGCAACAAACGGCGCATTTGATGTGCATTGGGGCGCTGAACAGGTAGTGGATTATTGGTGGACCATTCACGGAAGAAAAAGTTATGACAATGCTGATGGAATTGTAAAAAGTTACTTTCATTTCGACGTCAATTATAACAATGCATTTTGGAATGGATCGGCCATGTTTTATGGCGATGGCAGCGGCGCACCCGCCGGTTTTAAAACCTTTGTATCACTGGATATTTGCGGACATGAATTGGGTCATGCGGTTTGCCAAAAAACCGCAGGACTTGTTTATCAAAGGGAGTCGGGTGCATTGAATGAAGGCTTTAGTGATATCTGGGCAGCTTGCATTGATAATTTTGCAACACCTGTAATTATCCCGCAATTAAAACAGCCGTGGTTATTTGGCGAAGAGATTGAAGCAAGAACCGGGCACACAGCTTTAAGGTCTTTGGCCAATCCGCGGCTTGAAGGGCAGCCCGATACCTACAAGGATACAGCTCATTTCTGGCGGGACGTTTCTTTGGAAGGATGCCCTGTTCCCGATAAAACCGTCAATGATTTTTGCGGGGTACACAGGAACAGTGGAATTTTAAACAAATGGTTTTATTTGCTGACGATGGGTGGAAACGCAACCAACGGGAACAATTATAATTATAATGTAACTGCGATGGGTTTTGCCAAAACGGAGAAGCTGGCTTATTTCACCGAACAAATACTTACCCCCAACAGTGGATTTGAGGCTGCAAAAATAGCCTCCATCAATGCGGCTTCTATCCTGGGCTGGAATGCGGATTTACCCAATATCCTTGAAGCATGGAAGGCGGTAGGAGTATTTGCTGATACCATTTATAATTCAACCAATACGCCTGTATTTTCAACCAACCAGTTCACCACCATTGGGGTAGGGCAAAGAGGATATGTATGGGCCGGTACTGCAAATAATGGCCTGTATCGATATGATGGAAAAACCTGGAAAAAGGCGCCTGTTTTATTGGACCACAATGTGGCTGATATCAAAACAGATCTGAATGGTGGTATTTGGATTGCGCAGTTTGGTAGAACCGGCGCCCAGGCGCTTAACGGGGGTATCGACTATTTTCCTGATACCAGTTTTAATTTTACACAGTTCAGTACCACCGAAGGATTACCAACGAGGAATGTGCGCTCTCTTTTTATCAACAATGCGCTTACAACGGAAACCTACAAAAGAGTATGGGCGGCTACCTTCGCAGATCTTACAGCAGGAATATCAAGGGCCGGCGCAGTAGTGAGAGGGTTGAGCAGTCCGGTGGTTGCGCCGAATTATTTCAAAAAGATTGTAACGGGGGTAGATCCCGGCAATGGGTTTTGCCAAACTATCGGCGGCAATGCAACAGAGGTATGGGTTTTTGCCACCAGTAATTTTGGACATAGCCAGATATTGCGGTATAGAACGGCGGATTCTGCTTTCATCGGTTATGCTGATGAAACAAATTCTACGCTTCCTGCCGGCTTTACCGCCAAAGCAATTTTCTATGACACAGTTGGAAAACAATGGTGGGTGGGTATGTCATCGGGAGGAATCTATGTTTATAAGAATGGATGGACCCAGGTAAATTTTCCTGCTATTTTCCCAACGGGTACCATCATTAATAACAATGCAATAACAGGTGATGCTAAAGGGAATATTTATATCGGAACCACCAATGGATACGTGTTTTACGGCACGGTCAATGCCAATGCTGTGCTTAAACCAGACAGCGTCGGGTTATATAAAAGATACACCACAGCGGATGGACTTCCATCAGACAATGTAAAAGCAATCTGTGTAGACACGAGGGCATCCAGGGTATTGCTCGCGACAGATAACGGCATTGTATTCAAATACAATTTATGCCCATCATGTATTAACACAGGTCCGATCTATTCCGGTATTCCCGGTCCGTGGAACAGCCCCGGGGTGTGGAGTAGCGGGGAGGTTCCGGGGTCAAATAGCAATGTAGTGGTGAAGCACGCTGTTATGGTAACGCAGGATGCTACATGTAACTCGTTGCAGGTTATCAACCCTGGTTCAGTAACCGTTGCGCCTGGTGTTAAGCTATCCATCCAGGGGCAGGCGATCTATATGAATGGTCTTAAAGGAACACTCAAAAACAAGTGACGGTTTCCTTTCGAAAAAATGTGATATGCAGGAAATATAAAAAGTAATTGCAAAGAATATCGCCCGTGGAAGGTAAATATCGGGCAGCCTTCGAAAAGAATTCATTTCTCTTTTAAACGCTGCTTATTAAAAACGTAATTGATATTCCACATTTGTTTTTACCAGCTAACATGCTACATCTACTGACTATCATGTTCGTCCTTTTGCTTAACCTTTTTCTTGTGTTTAACCGGGTTTTTACCAAAAAAATTCTAAACCGCAAAAATTTTTTGCATGAGAAAACTTTACTTTTTTCTTTATTTTTCTTTGTGTGGATTTATTGCCGTTTCTCAAACTCCCGGCAAAGTAGCTGTTAAAATATATGGGCAGGGCACGGCATTTACCTGTATTACGGTAGATTCAAATAATAGCGTTTGGGCCGGTACAAATGGCAAAGGGGTTTTTAAAATTGCCACAAAAGGGCTGGAATCCATCGCAATTATTACCGACAATTTCAATAAGGTCAACATCAAACAAATCGCTGCCGACAAGGGGAAAGGGATCTGGGTGGCGCATGAAGGATTTAATTCAGCAGCAGCCTATGGTGGCGTAGAATACCTTGATGCTCAAATCCCTACCAACCGTACACATTACAACGCGGTCAGCCTTCTCAATTTATCGTCAGGAGGATTGCCCAGCAGGAGGACGCAGGGGATCGCGGTGGATAAGAATGGTAAAGTATGGAGCGCTCATTCTTATCATGATATCACTTCTCCGGGAGGCAACCCTTTTTACCTGGTTAATCCGGGTGGGTTGGGCTTCAAAACGCCTTCCATGATCACATTTGATACCATCCCCACAGAGCTTCAGCCTTATCCAGCCTATACCAAAAACACGCCCATCACGCAAACCGCCGGTACAAGGGTTTGCCCTTCTGTTGCGATCGATACCGTCAACAACGAGGTTTGGTTGGGAGGCGCTTCATACAATGCCTTACCGGTGTTCCAGGGATCCCGAATAAGCAGGTTTAACCTGGCGGGGACATTCTTAGGAACGATAGATGAAACAAACTCACCTCTCCCGTTAGGGACCAATGGGAATGCAAGGCCCGTTGCAATTCACTTCGATAAAAATGGAAATGGTTGGGTTGGTCTTAACACAAGCAGGGGATTTGCAGTGAAGCGGTCGCAGGGACCATGGACCTGTATAGGATTTCCTTCGTTTATGCCTGCAGGTACTTTTGTCAATCAGCATGCAATCGCCAGCAATGCCAAAGGGGAAGTATTCATTGGTACCAGCGCCGGCCTTTTAAAATTTAAAGGGGGGCCCTTTGCATCATACACCGACGATGCTTCGTATACACTGTACACGGTTGCATCCAGTAAGCTACCCTCCAATAATATAACTGGTATAACCTTTGACAAAGCCGGTATCGCATGGGTCTGCACCGAGGCGGGTATTGCGTCGATGCTGGAAGCGAGTTTTACTGTCTACAACCTTTCGCAGCCGGTAGTAGATGGCCACGAATTAGATGCACCGAAATTGCCTGTTTGCCTGGCGAACGACCCGCTTAAACAACTCAATGGTACTCCCATTGCGATCAATGTAGCAGCAGACAGCAGTAACAGTACATTGATTGTGTACAGTGGATCGGGGCCTAGATCTAAAAAAGTAGAAATGCTTTATCCCGGCACGGCCAATAACCATTATACCGATGAATATGGGTACCTGAAAGAAATTTCCAGAACCGATGATAGCGTGATATACCTTTTCCGTCACCCGTCTTATGTTTACCAGGGCAATAACAAAAAGTTTGTGTCCTTTAAATTTGTTGTACAGGATACGGTGGATATTGCCCTGCCACCCTCGGTTGAAGGAAACATCAATGTATATCATCCCCCGGTACTGATGGTTCATGGGGTGTGGTCTCATAAAGGCTCCATGCAAAAATTAGCAGAGTATCTGGTTACCAGCAAGCTATATGATCCTTTCCAGGTAAACATCGTCTTCCATAATTCCCCCGACCACCCTGAAGCTATCAATTCCCAGGCAACTTACAGATACTGGGTGCCGAATGGAATAGATGCATTATTAGACGATTGTGCACGCAATTACCTTTCCGCAGGCAAGGTAGACCTCGTCGGCCATAGCAGGGGTGGAATTTTCGCGAGGTTGTATACGCAAGGCGAGTATGGCGTTGTTTACAGGAATGACGTAAATAAATTAATCACCTTAAACACTCCACACTCCGGTGCGCAGACAGGTAACCTCGTGCTGGATAAAAGAAAGCTAATCCCGGGGGTTGAAGTAGGACAGTTTTTTGGGCGATTGATTTTAATTGGGAACGAGTATACAGACCCGCTCACCAAACAGGTAACTCATTATAATGATGATATAAACGGGGCTGTTGAGTTGCAGGTAACAGCATCGGCAATAAATGATGTCCTTAATGGCAATTCCAGCAAGGCTGAAAACATCCCCAAACACGCTATTATGACACGCTATAAATTTGGTGCGGGATCAAGGATCGACTTTTTGAAAGCCTTTTTGATAAACTCAGTCGATGGAACTTTTTATATCGCCCTTGCCGGGCAAGAAATATTGTCTATCCGTAAATACCTTTTGGCTATGGGCAGCAACTGTGCTGATGACCCGGTTGACAATTGCTTAAAAGAGATCTTTAATGGTGAGGAAAGTGATCTGGTGGTACCGTTAAGCAGTGGCAGGGGAGGTTTAACGGGCAAGGCTGTCAGTGATTTTTCGCAGGATTACCCAAATATAAATATAAGCCATAGTAATAAGCGTTTATATCCCGTGGCAGCAGACGGCATCAGCGTAACCGAAAAGCCGGAAGTGATGGCGAAAGTAGTCGACTTGTTAATGGACAATCCTTCCCTGGCTGTTTCCAATCCATCGTTTTCCCGGTTTACCAAGGCACATTTTGCACCGCCATTATTAAAGTATACATTTCTTCCAAGCCTTGCCGCTGTGCCAAGACCCGCAAATGTGTTGTCAACCGATTCGGTACGGTTTGAGCCGGCATTAAAAAACAGTCATCGCCTGCCTGGGGATAGTGTATGGTTCGACATAAAAGGAAATAATCTTACCCATATCCTCGTGTCGTATGAATCACTTTCCCTGGATGATGATATTTGGAGCGATATAAGAGACTCTACCAATGGCAGATTTTTTTTCCGCATACCAAAGGAAGCTTCCGGTAAAATTACAGCAGTAGCGATGGGCTTTAACGGCGCTGGCCTGGTTGCTGTTGATAAGGCAATTGTTAACATTGACCTTGCTGCAGGAGTGGTGTTGGATAGTATCCGGATCGTTGACAGAGGAAATCTCTTTACGGTTGCTAAATTGGATAGTATAACGGTAGTGGTGGATGGCTACTACAGCGATCATATAACCCGGGATATCACCGCAAACGCTGGGCTGGTTTATACCACCGAAGAAGCCAACGCGGTTGCTTCAAAATATGGATTAAAAGGAGTAACGGTTGGGTTTGATCGCTTTTTTGTTACTTACCAGGGGAAAAAAGATACGGGTTATACCAAGATAATCGAAGCAACACACGCACTTCCCGCCGCTGCTTATACTAAAAATTCCGGTAGCTGGAACAGTCCGGCTACCTGGAGTATTAATGTGCCTGGCTTAACTACCAACGCGGTTGTGATGCATGATGTTACTTTGACTCAGGATGCGAGTTGCAATGCCTTGAAAATTATAAGTCCGGGTTCCCTTACAGTTTCACCGGGAATTAAACTTACTATCCAGGGCCGCAATGTTAATATGAATAGTTTTAAAGGAGTTATAAAAAAAGAATGATTCTATTGGTTTTAACAAGGCATAGCTATGAATTTATCTGCCGTGAACCTACTTGACCAAAAAGCAGTTTAATTTATTTCTGTTGTTAAGAATGCACGATCGTTCACTCATTCTTTCTATTTAAAATCATGTTTCATTCGTACCCATTTGTGCGTTTGTCGCATGGAAATTACAAACTGTAGATAATTTGATAAAGCTTTTTACCATAACTGCTGCGGGGAAATTTTATAAAACCTGTTTATCATCTTTTCCCTGGGGAAAGTGTATTTTATTTTTTACTCTTTTTACAGCCTTTGTTTCAGCACTCTCTGCGCAAACTACTGCTGCTTTTACAATTAATTTCCGAAGCGGTTGTATTCCTTTAAGCGGGGTAAATTTTACAGATGTTTCTACAGGTGGAACTGTTGTGCGAAGGGATTGGAATCTCGGAAACGGCACCATCATATCCAATGGCGCGGCAACGGTGGGCACTAACTATTTGAATGCGCAAAAATTTTATGTAACCCTAACGGCAACTTTTTCGAATGGGGAAGTTAAGACGAAGACCGACAGCGTGATTGTTCACCCGCAGCCATTGGTCGATTTCGCAGCCAGCGATACAGCCGGTTGTGTTCCACACAATATTTCCTTTACTGATTTATCCACAACAGCAACCGGAACCATTAATAATTGGACCTGGGATTTTGGAGCAGGCGGGAGTACGATTAAAAACCCTTCCTTTTCCTTTAGTACGCCGGGTTTGTATAATATTTCTCTTATTGTAAAAAATAGCTGGGGCTGCGAAAGCGCTGCTGCTACCAAATTTCAGTATATCCATGTATATAATAAACCGGTTGCATCTTTCGCCGCTACGCCTGCATTCAGTTGCAATAATACGGCTACCGTATTTTTTAACAATACTACTACCGGGGGCAGTCCTGTAAATGTATATAAATGGGATTTTGGAGACGGCAGTACCAGCAACCTGAAAAGTCCTTCACATTTTTATAACGCACCCGGTGCCTATACAGTTAGCTTATCAGCATCAGTAGGTAATAGTTGCAGTTCCACTAGTACCACCACAATATATATCGGCAATGTTGCGCCGTACTTCATAACAGCACCTGATACGGTTTGTATCAATGTTCCGACGGTGTTTGCCGGGAATGCTACACCTGCCCCTAATTATGTAAAATGGATTTTTAGTGATAACGGCGCCATACAGTTCTATTCTCCCACTAATCATAGTTTTACCCAGCCCGGCAATCATATGATATCCTTAATTGCCTACACTGCGCAGGGATGCAGCGATACCATTACGAAAATGATTCACGTAAAAAGTGGCGCTGGTCTTGCTCCTTATTTTATCCAGGCCCCCGACACAGTTTGTGCGAATGCTTCCACACAATTCAGCGGCAGTGCTACACCTTCTCCCAACAACGTAAAATGGGTTTTTTCTGATAATGGTGCTGTTCAGAATAATTCACCCACTTCCCACATATTTGCAACACCCAATGATGTTTCGGTGAGTTTAATTGCGTATGATCTCCTTGGATGTGCAGACACCACAGCGAAAATGGTTCATGTAAAAAGCGGCCCTTCCGTAAGCTTTACGCCTGGAAAAGTGGATGGTTGCGGAATACCCTTTACTATAAAATTTTTCAATACAACTTCACCCGGAACCGACCTGCAATTTACCTGGAGTTTCGGCGACGGTACTACGTTTGTTTCAAACGATACTTTGCCTGTGACACATACTTACACGGCATTCGGAAATTTTACGGTAACGCTTACTGCCAGAGATACGGTGGTGGGTTGTGCAGGTAGTACAGTTTCGTATAATTATATAAGAAATTATTTGCCCGTTGTAAACTTCACGTATGTACCTCCCGGTGGTTGTTTGCCCTTGCCTGTAAAATTTACAGCACAGGTAAGCAACTTAATCGTTCCGGTGATAAGTTATGTATGGAATTATGGCGATGGATCTTCCAATGATACCCTAAGCACCGTAATATCTAACCATGTGTATTCTATCGGTGGCACTTTTAATCCAACACTTACCATCATAACTGCGGAATGTACTTATACCACACTCTCAAAGAAAGTTGATGTGATTGATCTTTGTGATGATGATGGAAGTGGAGGGGGCGGCGGAGGAGGAGGAGGAGGTGGTGGCGGTGGTGGCTTCGGAGTTGGAAAAAGTTGTGCCGATAAATATAGTGTAACCCTTACCGATACCGTGAGTAATAAAGTTGTGTTAAGCTGGGATTTTGGTGACGGGTCTCCGTTGTACACAACCCTGCCAATAAACCCGGTAACACACATTTATTCACCGCCGCAGAAAGTATACATTGTTACAGTCACCAGGTTGGATACATTAACGAATGTGATTGATACCGGCAGAAAACGTATCATCATCATTGATGAAAAAGCAAACTTTACCCCCGATGCCACCGATATATGCAGTAACGGCAATGTGAAATTCTTTCCATTGGGGATTGATTCATCCAAAATACAAACCTATACCTGGGATTTTGGAGATGGCACGGTAAGACAGGTGATTAACAATACGCAATATTTTAATAGTTTCGGATTGTATCTTAACGGAAATACCGGTCATGTATATGCTAATAAGGGCGTATTTTATGTAAAGCTTATTATACAGGATAAGTTAGGTTGCCTTGATTCATTACAATATCCCATACCCATTAGTGTAAACGGCCCTTCCGCAAATTTTGGGGCTTTCCTGCATGCCAGTTGCATCGTACCGCAGGCCATTACATTTACTGATTCTTCCCAACAAAACGGAACCATCCCGATCACTGACCGGAGATGGACATTCGGAGACGGCTCGCCTGTTTTTAATACAACGGTTGATACTCCATTCAACCATTTATACAATGCCCGCACGTATAGCGTTATATTAACGGTAACGGATTCCATCGGATGTGTATCCACTTTAACAAAGACTGTTCCTGTTCCATTAACAACGGCGAGGCCAGTGGCAGGCTTTATGGCTTCCCCGTTTACAAGTTGCCTGAATCCCCAGCGGGTAGTTTTTACAGATACCACCCGGCTGAATGCAAATATTCCCATTGTTAAATGGCAGTGGAACTTTGGAGATGGCACGCCGATATTCAATAACACGTCGGACACTCCCCTCATCCATAATTATAAAGGCAACAACTATTTTAATTTTTATACAGTTTCACTTACTGTAACGGATTCCATCGGATGTACAGCTTCTATTAGCAGCCCCAACTATGTAAGGATCTATCAGCCCAATGCCGATTTTTTTAGTTATGACACTTTGAAATGCGGCGCTTATAAAGTATTTCTTTTTAACTATTCTTCGGCATACAATGCAACGTACACCTGGTATTATGGCGATGGTACATCATCAACCGGTTTTTACGGCGTGCGTAACTATGCTACAGAAGGTAGTTACAATATTAAATTAGTGGTGAAGGATGAAAACGGCTGCCTCGACAGTACCACCAAAACTGCTTATATAAAGCTGGTAAAACCCATTGCCAATTTCAAAATAGGCGATACCACCCGCTGTGCCCCCATTGCAATACCATTTAGCGATAGTTCGCAATATGCCAGTTCCTATGTTTGGGATTTTGGTGACGGCGGAACGGGTAGCACCTTTAAAGATCCATCTCCCCATATCTATGCGCTTCCCGGATTTTACAAGGTAACGTTAACGGTAACGGGTCTCAACGGGTGTAAAGATTCCATTTCTAAAATGATCAGGGTACGGGGCCCGATCGGTACGCTTACGCCCGCGGTCGGCGATGGCTGCAAACCGTATTCCATCAATATGAAGGTAACCGGCACGTTCATCAGCACCTATTCCTGGGATTACAATGATGGTACGCCTGTAAATCCTACCAAAGTCGATTCGGTAATAACACACACCTATATCAATGCCGGTAAGTACTTGCCGAATGTGGTGCTTACCAGTCCGGAAGGTTGTCCTTTCACATTAAAGTCAACCGATACTGTATTCGTGGATTCTGCAAGGGCAAGCTTTACTTATGATAAAAATAAATTCTGTGATAGTGGTATTGTACAATTCACCAACTTTAGTATCGCCCCTGTTTTTTCTTCTTTAAAGTACAAATGGTTTTTTGGTGATGGCAGTTCGGATACGATTGCCAGCCCTTCACATTTATACAACCGACCGGGAACATACAAGGTAAAGTTGGTGGCAACATCACAATACGGATGTATTGATTCGTTAATAAAATTCAGTGCGGTCACTGTTAATGCAAGCCCGCGTGCCACACTGAACGGTAATAGTGTTGTATGTTTAACACCCTCCGGTAAATTAAATTATACAAGCACCATCACAAGTGCGGACCCAATTATAAAATACATTTGGAGGATAGATGGAGACAGCGTGGCCAATACGGCGAATTTAAATTATAACTATCGTATCCCGGGAAATCATGTGCTCAGTTTTTATATCGGCACGGTAAATGGCTGCGATTATACCGTGTCAAAAAACATTGTCATCGATTCCATTGCCGCTAATTTTTTGATCGATTCGGGGAGGTTTTGCGGAAACGGGACCGTATCCTTTACCAATCTCACCAAACATTTTTCCGCGGTTACAAATTACATATGGAGTTTTGGAGATGGCGCTACTTCCCTGGTACCCGATATTTCACATTCTTACCCGGCTCCCGGTAATTATTCGGTAAAGCTGTTTGGTGTCACCACCAATGGGTGTAAAGACAGCACTACTCTCATCGACACCATAAAGGTTTTTAATTTGCCAACAGCCATCATCAGCGGCAAGTCTATTGTATGCTTAACGCCTGTTACCAATTTACAATATACCAGCGCCATATCAAGTGTAGATGCTATTGCAAAATATAAATGGACGATCGATACGGATAGCGTAGCGAACACGCCTAACTTAAATTATAATTACCGGGTGCCGGGCAATCATACCATTACTTTGGGTATTAAAACCATTAACGGTTGTACCTATTCCATCACAAAAACCATTACAATCGACTCAATCGTTAGTGCCTTTTCATTAATCCCTGCAGCGCTTTGCGGGAGCGGAACGGTAACATTTAGCAATTTTACGAAACACTATCGAGTCGTCAATAGTTACCTGTGGAAGTTTGGTGATGGCGCTGTTTTCAATGGACGGGATACATCGCATACCTATAAAAGTCCAGGCAATTACACCGTTAAATTAGTCGGCACTACAATGAACGGTTGTACAGACAGCACCACATTGATTGATACCATAAAAGTTTATAATTTACCTACGGCAACGATCAGTGGAAAAAGCATTGTGTGCTTAAAGCCATCTACTACGTTGCAATATATCAGCACCATATCAAGTGTGGATGCGATTGCAAAATACAAATGGACGATCGATATGGACAGCGTCGCGAACACGCCTAACTTAAATTATAATTACCGTGTGCCAGGCAATCATACCATTACGCTTGATATACAAACCATCCACGGCTGTAACTACTCCGTCTCAAAAGCAATAACGGTAGATTCTATTGTTACCGGCTTTTCATTAAACCCTGCCAGGTTTTGTGATAGTGGTATGGTTAGGTTTACCAATCTTAGTAAACAGTTTGCCGCCATTCAAAGTTATAGCTGGAACTTTGGTGATGGTACGATTTTTAACGGCAGGGATACCATACATGCTTATACCATAGAAGGCAATTACACGGTAAAATTATTTGGCATAACGCTTAATGGTTGCGTAGATAGTACCATCTATGTTGATACGATTAAAATATTTCACCTGCCTCATTGTTCAATTGAGGGGGATAGTATTCATTGTGCGCCGGGTTTGTATCCCTATGCCGGAGTTTTCAGTTCTGTGGACAATATTGTAAAGTATCAGTGGTGGGTTGATGGCATTGTAAGGAGCAATACTCCCAACCTGTTATATAATTTCAACGCAGGCAATCACAGTCTTTCATTAAAAGTAACTACCGTTAATGGGTGCACGGATTCGGTTTTTAGAAATATAATTATTGATTCCGTGAGAGCAGCGTTCAGCATTCGCAAGGGAAAGTTTTGTGGTGATACCGCCAGGGTACAGTTTACCGATCTTACCGCTTCCCGTTTCAATATTGTTAAGTATGAATGGTTCTTTGGAGATAACAGCGCTTCATCCCTGAAAGATCCTGTACATACCTACCAACAGGCAGGCATCTACGATGTTAAATTAGTGGTAACCTCCCAACATGGATGTACTGATACGATCATAAAACTCCGGGCCATTGAGATTTACAATAATCCCGTCACTTCCTTTACAGGTGCAGGAATTCACTGTACCACCGGCATAAAAACTTACACCGCTACGGCAAACGCCAATGATCCCATTGTGCAGTATGAATGGAGTGTAAACGGCAACATTACAGCGAATACCGCCGTCTTTAATTATCATTTTTTCCCGGCGGGACGATATACGATTAATTTAAAAGTTGCTACTGATAAGGGCTGTACGGATGATAGTTCCCGCCAGGTGATCATTGATTCTATTAAAACTGATTTTAGCATCATTAACCCTATCATTTGCGGTGATACCGGTACCGTACGTTTTACCAATTTATCAACATCGCAATTTGCCAATACCGACTGGCTGTGGAAATTTGGGGATGGACAAACTTCAACGAGCAGGGATCCGGCCCATTTTTATAACAGTCCCGGAAAATATATTGCCAGTTTAACGGCTAATACGGTTAATGGCTGCCCGGGCACCATGGTAGCCACTGATACAATCAGGATATACACAAAAATCAAAGCTTCCATACTGGGCGAGGTGGAGAAATGTATGCAGAATACATTGGTGTACCGGGCGCTCATCCAAACCCAGGACCTGGTAACTTCTTACACCTGGAAGTTGAACAACAGTGTTATCACCCGGGATAATACCATGTCTTATAATTTCACAAGCGCCGGCAACTATACTGTTGGTTTAGACCTGCTCACTCAATTCGGCTGTACGGTTAGCGTACAAAAACAAGTAGTCATCCACCCCTTACCCCTGCCCAATGCAGGGCCCGATACCACCATCTGCAGTGGAGGCAGTGTGCTTCTGCGCAGCTTTGATGGGATGGTATATCAATGGGCACCGGCCGTAAGTTTACAAAACATAAATACGGCAACACCATTGGCTACACCTGGGGTTACCAGTAGTTATTATGTAACGGTTACTAACCAGTTTAGCTGTACTCAAAAAGATACCGTTATCATAAAGGTGGACAAGCCGGTAAGCCTCACAGTCAGCAAAAACGATACCCTATGCGTTGGTGAAAGTGTGCAGCTGCATGCCAATGCAGTTGCCTCAGCGTATCTATGGACTCCTGCTGCAAGTCTTACTAATCCTGCCATTGCTGCACCTTTCGCTTCGCCATTGATTACCACCCGTTACCGGGTAATTGCTTATAGCGGCAACGTTTGCAAAAACGACACGGGGTTTGTAGATGTTGCAGTAGGTAAACCCCCATTGGTGAATGCCGGAACGGATATAAAAGTAGCATCCGGTACGCCTGTACAGTTGCTTGCGCAGGTAAATACCAATGAGGTAAATAAATATTTATGGAGCCCCGCTGCCGGGCTAAACTGCATCAGCTGCCCTGATCCCCGGTTTATAGCAGATAATAATATCACGTACAATGTAACTGTAGAAACTATCTATGGCTGTAAGGCCACTGACCAGGTAAATGTGTCGGTGTTCTGTGGCAAGGGACAATTGTATATTCCCAATGCTTTCTCACCCAATGGTGACGGATTAAATGACCGCTTTTATATAAAAGGGTATGGCCTGGCACAGGTAAAGCGGCTCATCATCGTCAACCGATGGGGGCAAATCGTATTTCAGAAACAAAACATACCCGTTAATGATCCCTCCCATGGCTGGGATGGTATGGTAAATGGCGTGCAAAGTGGAACAGGAGCCTTTTTATACGTGCTGGAGGTAGTTTGCAAAGATGGGCAGGAGTTTAATTTAAAAGGTACAATTATGCTGGTGCGGTAAGTTCTATTTCTTTAACGATCAGGTGATTGATGGCAATTACAGTTTCACTTGCAAATACTAAATTGTATTACCACTCTTTTCTAATTCAGTTGATTGCATAAACAAATTTGCCAAACCATGAACCCGGCGAAAGTTTCTCAATACCTGTACCGTAAGGCACGTAGTGTTGGAGAGGCGATGAGTAGAGTGATTCGATATTATTCTTTGGGTAGCGGCCTTTTAGACATGGACCACTGTTGCGGGTACTAATTTTTTCCTCATCATTTGTCTTAAAATAATAATGAAAATAATCACAAATAAAATACCTGTTATAGCTTCAAGCATAAGCATGTATTTGCTATTGTATTTATCATGCGCCCAGCCGTCGAAAGCAGTCATATAAACAACCGGTAGGTTTCCAAGGGATGCAAGCAGTGAGTACTTGGTTGCAACATGCTTTTTGCCGATTGCAAATAGTATTACCGATGTAAATGCCGCATTAATCAATCCAATGCCAAATGTGTAGGTAAGAACGCCGGCAATATACACAGCAGGCTGGAAGGGCATTATGGCCATTATGAAAGTAACCAGGGCACATAATGTACCACTCCCCAAATAGGCAACCCAATTTCCCCATCTATCTATAATAAAGCCACCAGCAATGCAACCAGCCGCACTGATCAGGCCACTCAGTATGCCCGTAACCAGTGCAACAGTATCTGCACCTGTTTTCCAGTCTTGTGCAATAGCCGACCATAAGTTAGCGGCCGCACCTGTGCCGATAGGCATCATTATTAATATAATTACAAATAACGCGACGGGTACTTTTATCATTGCAAACACGTCTTTTCCCATTCCGGCTATTTCGTGAAAAAGCGTTTTTTCTTTTTCGTGGGGAACATCTTTTATCAACAAAATTACCAATGCAAATACTACTGATGCAGCACACAATACAATTCCTGCTATCACTACAGTATAATGTGTAGCAAGCCATAAGCCAGCACCCCCACCCAAACCTACACCCACCAGGCTACCAGCCTGGTACCAGCCGGAAGCCTTGCCTTTTTTGTTTTCTTCTATACACTTAGCCATGAAACCATTAACAGGCAGTAACATAAAAGTGCCTGCCACCTGGGAAGCAAATACAATAATAGTAAGTAATAGTTTTCCCTTCACATTGAATGGAGTGAAACAAAGTAAAAGGAGTGAGGCGGTACAAACAAGTAAGCCTATCCAGAACCATTTTTTCAAACTGAGTGAAATATCTACTACCGGTCCCCACAAAAAACGCCAGAGATTGGCTGAAAAACCAATAGCAATAATGGCGGCTGCTTCTGCAACCGGAAACCCATTTTGTGTAAGCAGGTAGGGCAATGCCACAGTTACAAAACCCTGACTTATGCCCGTAGGTAATGTAAGGAAAAAGATGAAAAAAGGGTTCGTGTATTGCTTTGAATGCATGGCTGTTTATTTATTGTTTGCTTACAGTGCCGGTTTTTACATCCGTTTTTTTTAAAAAAACTTACTTATTGCATTTGATTCTTTTTAATCTTCACCAAGGCATGACGCATGAATTTCTCAATAAAAAGATTTTGCATTGCAAGATGTCCCTTGTGAAGATGATCTTTTAATAGGGTGGAAAGAAAGGAAACAGAGAACCAGGACCTGGTAGAAAAGTTCAGTCGATCAGGATATTCTCATCATTTTATAGGACAGCATCAGCAATCAACGAAAATTTATACGATCATTGGAATAATCTGTAAAGTACCTGAAGTTTAATCAATTGGTCAACGAATCGGCAATTTTCTATTTTCTTGTATCAAACCTCATTTTGAAAACAATTGAAGTTAGTATATATTAACAAGTCGCCTCATTGGTTGAGACATTCTATGAAAATCTGCACCCAACATTAATAAATTAGTTTTGTAAACATAGCATGAATTCCGAAAAGAACACAATTATTTTTACGCTTGTTTACCTGGGAAAGGAATACCCCGTGCATACGTACAGAAATGAATATCACAGCCTGATGGTTTTAATTGCAGATTATTTATCGTTACCTGGTTTTGGATTATGCAGTGGCATGGGTAGTTGTGGTACTTGTATGGTAGAGATTAAAGAGAACTACTCCCCCTACACCAGGCATACTTTATCCTGTGATGTCAGGGTGAACGATGAACTTGCAAATACAATAATAACAATAGCTGAGGCAAACTATTAGTCTAAGCAGCGTAATATCTACAACTGCCATTTCAAGCCGCTTCTTTATATTATAAAATGCACATTGGTAAAATTTTTTATTCAACTACCATTGTTCACCAATACCTGGTTCCATATCATTGCTATTTTCCACACTCAAGGATAACGTCTTTACACTTTATCTCCAGCATTTTCGCCAAACCATGAAGAGATTATACGTATTTGAGGATAGCGGTAAGCAGTTAAACTTCGGCAGGCAGCGTCTGTTACATCACCAAACAGATATTATCAAATAAGAGAATGTTTATAAGTAAATAGCTTATGATACGAATAAAGACAGTAGTTTTACGGTTGACTTTCTGATAGTAAATTTACGCATTGCTTCTGACTCAGGCTTCCAAGTCCGTAACCTGTGCACACCGCGATACCAGTTATCCTAATACAACATTGGACGACTCCGGCAAAATTTAGCAGCTCAACTCATAAGTTATGTTACGTTATATATTAAGGCGCGAGTGGATGAAAAATATCGAGACAGGTATTTGCCCGGGATCGATAGACCAGACCAATGGAACGGCAGTATTTGTTTATTGCAATCGACTAACAAAAATTACTGATTGCGGGTTTTTGGGATTGAAATCCAATTATGCAATCGAGTACGGAACTTTTTTCCCGCATGGCAGGATTGAAATTGCAGCCGGGGAATTTTTTGTAAGCGACGGGCATACGGCTCAATCTACCATTTATGGTGATGAAAGCTCAAACAATTGTTTTCAAATTCCTGAAGAGGTGCTGCAGTATTCCAAAAATAAGGTAATGGAATTAAGAAATGAATTGTCCGATATTCTCAAAATTAATTATTTAGCACCTGATTTCGTTCAATCTTGTTTGGCAACCAAAATAGAGCTGGCTGCATGGTTAAATTTTTATAACAACCTGGAAGATGCCCTGGTAGAACATAGGGTAGATACATTCATACATGTATTTCCGGCCTAGAACGGAAAACATATCATCATCGTGCTTAGGTGGCTCTGAAGGTCAATAACTACTTCAGAATATATAAGGCCGTCATAAGTGTAAATCAAATCCAATGGACCACAAATTGAACTGTGTATTATTAGTTGATGATGACAATTTAACTAACTGTTTCAGTAATATTGTAATTAAAGAAGCAGGTTGTGCCAGTCATGTAGAGATAAAAACTTCTGTTGAAGACGCGTTGGCTTATCTCGTAGGATGTGATTGCATGACAACACAAGAGACGGAATTTTGTTTTCCTGATCTCATTTTCCTGGATAAAAACATGCCTGGAAAAGGTGGCTGGGATTTTATCAAACTGTATAAAAAGCTCAAGGATAAATTTGTCAAAAAGCCTGTCATCATCATGATTTCTTCTTCTATACATCTGCAGGATCAGGTAAAGGCGATGAGGTCGGCAGAAGTGTCGGATATTGTTGATAAACCTTTAACGATAGAAATACTCAATGAGGTGCTCGTAAGATATTTCCCCGGAACTTTTTAGTGGAGACAATGTTTGCGAATATTCATCCGTCACCTATAGTGGCAATGATGGGCTCAACCATTCGGAGACTTACCGGAATTTTTATTTTTTTTCAAAAGTTGAAATTCGGTGGGCGTTACTTTGAATTGTTTCAAAAAAGCTTTGCCAAAACTGCTCTGCGAATGGAATCCTGCCATGATGGCCACTTCAAAAATTTTGTATTCGCCGGTGATCAAAAGCTCTGCAGCCTTTTTTAATCTTGCCACACTC
Organism: Ferruginibacter sp.; assembly: GCA_025963635.1. Lineage (GTDB taxonomy): Bacteria > Bacteroidota > Bacteroidia > Chitinophagales > Chitinophagaceae > Ferruginibacter. Next base: position 7,624 of record JAOQAK010000064.1, on the reverse strand, counting down.
ACCAATTCGCTGGGAGTGAGGTCTGAGATTTCTTTAATTTTCCGGTAAAGCGTTGGCCGGCTCATATTCATTACCCTGGCCAATAGGTCAACATCAAGGTCGGGGTTTTCGATATTGCTAAATATAAAATCATTCAATCTGCCGAGAAAATCTTCATCTGCTTTTGAATACGCCATTGAACTCATATGGGCAAGCGGCGAAATGGCAAAATATTCCTTGATCTTATTTCGGTTTGCCAGCAGGTTTTTAATTTGAGCTTTCAGGTGCTCCGGTGAAAATGGCTTTTCTATGTATGCATCTGCCCCAACCTGTAATCCTTCAATTTTGGACTGTAATGTGTTTTTAGCGGTGAGTAAAATAATGGGTATGTGTGAGCAATTCAAACTCGTTTTTAAATGGTTGCAAAACTCAAATCCATTCATCGCCGGCATTTTAATATCGCTGATAATTAATTGTATGGAATGCTCTTCAATTATTTTTAAACCTTCTTTCCCGTTCCTTGCAGTGAATACAACATACTCCTCCTGTAAGTCTTTTGAGAGAAATGTTAGTATTTCCTTATTATCATCAACTAATAATATAGTAGTTTCCATTATAATTTCATTTGCATTTAACTGGCATGTTGCTCATTCCGGATCCATTAACGGTAGCGTAAGACAAAAATAATTCAAGCCATCATGATCTTCTTTCAATTCTAAAGTTCCGTTATAGAGTTCAGTTAGAGATTTACTGATGGCTAGCCCTATGCCAGTGCCTGCCTCCATTTCAGTTTCCTCCAGCCGGTAAAAAGGCTCGAATATTTTATCCTTTAGTTCAAATGGTATCAGGTTACCATCATTCTTAATTTCAAAACAGAACAAGGTATCGGTAAATGAGGCGTGCACCGATACTAAACTTGCTGCATACTTAACAGCATTGCTATACAAATTGCTCAAAATCTTATTGAGGGCGTCAGGATCAAATGCCCTACAGAGTAAGGGGGGTAAAAACGAAATTGAATAGGTAAGATATTTTTCCTGTGCCAGCGGTAGAAAATTGCGGTGAATGTCAGCAATAAATGCGGAGAGGTTTAACCTCACAAAATGGAGACTATACTGTTTCATTTCTGCCCTTTGAAAGTCGAGCAATTGATTGGTAAGATCAATCAGGCGGTTTGTATTTCGTTCCATCAATTCCAGGTTATCGATCGCCTCCGGCTTATTGTCGGCACTCCGTATTAGTTTTTCCAAAGGCGCTTTTATCAGCGTAAGGGGTGTTTTTATTTCATGCGCTACGTTCGTAAAAAAGTCAATCTTCGCCTGGTAAATTTCTTTTTCTTTCTCATGTTTCATTAATTCTTCTCTTCTTTCATTTTTTTTAATGATCCTTTTTTGATAACTGCTTACGAGAAAATAGAGCAGGTACACGCTGCAAATAATGTAGAAAATATAAGCAAGCGGACTCGCCCAAAAAGGTGGCAAAATTTTAATAATGAGCTTTGTTTCCTTATCATTTTTGGTATTAATGCTATTAACCGTTTTCACTCTGAATGTATAAGTGCCCGGTGCAACATTTGTATAATAAGCGCTCCTGTTTTTTTTCAGGTAGGTCCAGTCTTTTTCTAATCCCTCTAAAATATAAGCATACTGTGTTGTTTGGGGAGATGCATAGCTTAACGCTGCAAACTCAATGCTGAAGGTAGATTGATCATGTTTTAAAGTAACTGCATCGGTAAAGGTGATGGATCTTTTTAAGGGAGATGTTAAACTGTCTATTTCAACTTTCCGGTTGAAAATTTCAAACCCTGTTAAATAAACGGGCGGGATAAACGAATTGTCTTCAAAGCCGGAAGGATAAAAACTTACCAGTCCGTTTACGGTTCCGAAATATAGTTTTCCTGTAGCATCTTTGTAAGCGGAGTTAAAATTGAACTGGTCGCTTAACAGTCCATTGGCAGTGGTGTAAACCTTGATGTTTTCTGTTTTCGGATTCAGGCAGGCGAGTCCTTTTGAAGTGCTTATCCACAGGTTATTCTTTTCATCATTCAGTAACTTAAACACAAAATTGCTGGGCAGGCCGTTATCGATGGTAAAGGTTTTAAACCCTTTTTTAGCGGGTAAATATTTGCTTAGGCCATCTTCCGTTGCAAACCACAAATTGTTATCGTTGTCTTCAAATACTCCATTTACCTGGTTGCTGCCCAGGGAATTGTTGTTCCCGTTTTCGTTTCTGAAATTTTCAACTTTTCCGGAAGATGGTTCATAGTAATAAATGCCATTGCCAAAAGAGCAAATCCAAATGCTGCCATCCTTCGTTTCAAAAATAGATTGTACCTGGATATTTAAATTGGGCACCGGTATAAAATTATCCTCCTTCCTATTGTAGATGTATAAGCTCGTCCAGGTGCCTACCAAAATGGCTGAAGAACGGGTTTGGTACAGGGTGGTGATAAAATCATTTTTCAAATCATTTTTACCGGTTCCCAGGCCGTAATGACGGATCACTTTTCCTGTTGGTATATTCATCACATCCAGGCCATGATAAAGTGTTCCAATCCACAGTTCATCGCCGACAGGTAAAAGTCCCTGTACATTGAAAAACGAAATGTCCGTCTTACGGCCCAGTGGGCTAAAATGAGTAAATTTTTTGGCTACGGGGTCATATTTGTTTAAACCGGCATCTTCTGTTCCGATCCACAGGTTGCCGTATTGATCCTGGCAAATTTCACGTACAACATTGCCACTGATCGAATTGGCATTGCCCCTGGCAGACAAAATTTCGAAGGGCGTTTTAGCTCCTGGGCAATAATTGATTCCACCGGAGTAGGTAGCCACCCAAATGCCTCCTTCTTTATCTTTACACAATGTCCATATAGAGTTGTTAGATAATGAATATGGATTATTGTATTCTCTTTTTAAATAGGTTGTACTGCTGCTTTTTATATTGTAAATGATGAAGCCCGATTCTGTGGCAATCCAGTATTCATCTTCCGAACTTTTTAAAATATCTCTTACATATATCAAGGAATGATCGGGGTTGTAGGTAAGCAGATCTTTCACTGAAGCTTTCAACGGATCAAAAAGCTTTACCCCGTTATTGGAGGTGCCGATTAAAAACGTTCCGTTACCGAGATCTAATATTTTTTGAATCTGCCGTGTGACGTTCGATTGCAGTGATGAATATTTAAACACATCAAAAGAACTGAATGACTTCAACTGTTTGTCGTACTGCTTCAGCAGGCCTGTGCTGGTTCCTACCCACACACTATTGCCTGTCGCACAGATTGTACTTGCATTAAAATACTTATCGGGGTCGAAAGTAACCAGCGTTGAATCTATGGTGTTATACTTACACAAGGTTACCCCGGCGATATACCAAAGGTTGTCTTCGGCATCCATTACAATCGACCTGGCCCGGATGGGAGCTTCGCTGATGGCAAGTTTGGCAGCAGTCTTCAACCGCGTGAAATTTTCAGTAAGCGGGTTGTATATCAGCAAGCCCTTTTCACTACCTACCCAAAGCCTCAACTTCCTGTCTTCATACACACAGTTAATAATGCTGCTCGCCAAAGAATTTGAATCCCTGAGATTGTGACGAAATATCTTGAAGTTGTAACCATCAAAACGATTCAGCCCTTCCCTGGTGCCTATCCAGACAAAACCCTTTGAATCCTGGATAACAGAAGTGGTTAAATTCGATGACAGGCCATTTTCAATTTGATATTTTTTGAAATTATAGAGTTGGCCCTTTACAGCGAAGGAAATCAAAAAGAAATCCAGGAGAATGAGCAAACAATATCTGGTCTTTTTTCTCATCAGTAGCTTGAATAATAAAACATCGATGCCCCAAATCTATACTAATATTTTTGCCGAAAGAAAATTGAGACGTCCGGACAAAGTTTTGATCAAATTCGAACATACGAATCGCCGGTTAAATAGGTACTTCGTATCACAATTCACAGTAACGGTTCTCATGCTATCAATTTCAATACGGGTTGCAATATGAAAGCGCCCCCTCTTTAACGACAACTAAATTTACTAAAATATAACAGCTTAACTGCTGCTAAAAGAAGCGTCTCCAGTTGCATGCAGTTCGTTGGTACTACTGTAGGGACGGGCAATTCGAATGCTAAAGGTTGCACGAAATTAAAGGAGGTGAAACAGTGTTTCAGCATTGCGTATGCAAAAACACAAATCTTCGCTTCAACCAGGGTTTGTGTGGGACATGGGTGTCCATGAAAAACGGGAACGTATTTTCTACAAAAAAGTTTTTGGTATACAAGCACTCGTTAACGGACGGATGATTCTTCATTCTTCCTTTTTACAGCAGCATTACGTAGGATGTCTTTCAGTATTGGTTATTGGGATATTTTATGGTTCGAAATAATTCACTGATGTGCTTTCAAACAATAAGAGAATTAACCTTAAGTGATGAAAAAATATACGTTTGCCGAAAAGAAAGACACCCGCTCGGGTTTTGGCGACGGTCTTTTGGAAGCGGGGCGGCGGAATGAAAATGTTGTGGCGCTTTGTTCCGGCCTGGTGGGTTCACTTAAAATGGAAGCCTTTATCAATGCCTTTCCTGAACGTTTTACGCAGGTGGGCATTGCTGAAGCGAATATGATGCGAATAGCCGCCCATATGGCAATTGGTGGCTCCATTCCCTTTACAGGCAGCTTTGCAAATTTCTCCACCGGCCATGTGTACGACCAGATACGCCAGAGTATCGCCTTTAGTAACAGGAATGTAAAAATATGTGCAGCAAATGATCGGCTGATGCCTGGTGATGATGAGACTGTACACCAAATCCTGGAAGACATTCGCCTGATGAAAATGTTGCCGGGAATGACAGTGATTAACCCCTGCGACTACAATCAAACGAAAGCCGCCACCATCGCCATCGCGGAATATCAAGGGCCGGTGTACCTCCGAATTGGTTGCACCATGGTTCCCGTTTTTACAGCGGCCGACGAGGTATTTGAAATTGGTAAAGCATCGGTGATGAACGAAGGGACGGATGTAAGCATTTTTGCCACCGGGCACCTGGTATGGCAAGCGATTCTTGCAGGAGAACAGTTGGCGGAAATGGGCATCAATGCTGAGATCATCAATATTCACACCATCAAACCCCTTGATGAAGCGGCGATTATCAAATCAGTAGCAAAAACGAGGTGTGTGGTAAGTGCAGAAGAACACAACCGTCTTGGCGGATTAGGAGACAGTATCGCCCAGGTGCTGATAGAACACGATCCGGTGCCGATGCAATATGTAGCAATAAATGATCTTCACAGTGAAAGTGGAAAGCCCAAAGAATTGATGAAAAAATATGGATTGGATGCCGGCCATATCGTGGACGCAGTGCGTAAAGTATTAAAGCGAAAGGCCGGTGAAAAGGAAGGCCGGATTATAAAACAGCGATGATGATTTCGCTCCGGGCAAGTCAACTCAACACGGAAACAGATTGAGACGTTTGAACCAAATTTTGATGTAATGGAACCAGTTAAACCCGCAACAAATGTGGTACTTCGTGTTAATAATTCTATTGCTTTCTGTAGGTATTGTCTTAAGTTCAAAACGTTTTGCTATATGAATGTTTCTCCTGCCTGTTGCAAGCATAACAGGCCAATCAAAACCATCCACATCGAAGAATACAGGGCCAATCACTTTATCGCCTCTTAGCGCGGGCACGCCCTGCAGATATATAAACTATAATGGATGGTACAGATTGTATCCCAGCACAAAAACTTTAAATTCTTATAAACATGAATACATATCTACCAATTCACAGCAATAACAATTCGCTTGTATCAGATTATTAAAACGCCAAAACAACAATTATGAAAAAAATGAATCCGGAAAAAATTAAAATGATTTTTTACGCTGCCGTAAAAGGCAGGGTAAGATCAGTTTCGGGTAGCCTGGTAGTTGCACTGATGCTACTATTAGTGGTAGCACCCAATGTCACTTTTGCGCAGCAAAAAACAATTACCGGCCAGGTAACCAATGAAAATGGTTTGCCCTTGTCGGCATCGGTAACCGTTAAAGGAACCACCAGGGGTGTTGCAACTGATGCAAATGGAAATTTTTCCATACAGGCTGCGCCGGGTTCTACACTGGTAATCTCCACCGCGGAATATCAGCCGCAGGAATTTTCAACAGATAAATCAAGTGTTATCAAGGTAGCTTTGATTAGGTCAGACAGAGCCCTCGGAGAAGTGGTGGTAGTAGGTTACGGTACTCAACGCAAAAAAGATGTAACCGGTGCTGTAGCCAGCGTAAACCTGGAGGCGATGAAAGAATCTCCCAATACAAATATCGGCCAACTCTTGCAAGGAACTGTACCCGGGCTAAACGTAGGGCTGTCAACTTCTGCGGGTGGAACACCTCCGATCAACATTCGTGGACAAAATACTTTTAACGGTAACCAGAGTGTATTGATCATTCTTGATGGGATCCAGTATACACAGTCTTTATCATCCATCAATCCCGATGATATAGCGTCGATCGATGTATTGAAAGATGCCAGTTCCACTGCTGTATACGGCGCACAGGCTGCTAATGGTGTTATCTTAATTACAACAAGAAAGGGCCGCAACATGCAAAAACCGCGGATATCGTTTTCAAGTTCGTACTCCATTCAGAATCCTACCAAAAATCTCAGGCCAATGAATCTTGAGCAATACCTGCAAAACATCAAGGATGCTAACTGGGATAAAGCTTATAATGCTCCTGACTACACGCAACCAAATCCTTCTTTTAATGTGGCCCAGTCGGTAGATCCTTCAATGCGTACTGCAGCCGGCACCCTGCTGCCAAATAATTTTGACTGGTGGGATGCATCTACGAACAGAGGCAAGATCGTAGAAAACGTGCTGGGAATTTCAGGGGGAAATGACCGCTTCAGTTATTTGTTATCAGGTGGTTTTGTTGACCAGTCAGGTTTCATTATCAACGATAAGTTCAAAAGAAAATCAATTCGTGTTAACCTGGAAACCAAACCTTTTACCTGGTGGAAAGTCGGAATCGTGTCATCCGGTGCCTTTGTAAACCAGGACGGTGCAGAGCCAGCTATTGGCAATGTTATACAGGCTTCTCCTTTGCACGTACCGTTCGATTCTGCCGGCAACCTGATTCCAAGTCCGACCAACACACTAGTGCCAAATCCTTTTCAGACGTATTACGTGGATGATCATGACAGGAACAATTATTATTTTGCCAATATCTACACTGACATTGATTTTCCCTTCCTGAAAGGACTTAATTATCGCCTGAATTTCGGAAACAACTACCGTACTTCAGATCGCTTCTTCTCCAGCATATTTGGCTCAAGTTTGCAGGGGCAGGCCTTCAAAAATAACCAGGCCTATTATGATTACACCTTTGATAACATCCTTACCTATACAAAGGCTTTTAGAAGGCATGACATTACAGCCACGCTTTTATATGGCGCGGTAGAAAGGAAGTTTAATAGCACAGGTGCTGAAGCAAGAATATTCTCAAGGCTTAACCTCAGCTATATTAATCTCGGCCAGGGCACCAATGCATTTGTAACTTCCAGCGCTTACCAGGAGGCACTGAATTATCAAATGGCAAGGGTTAACTACAAGTTTAATGACAGGTACCTCCTTACCGCTACCATACGCCGT